>DATMMW010000031.1:0-2021 GCA_035569555.1 Candidatus Dormiibacterota bacterium
AGCGGCGAAGGCGGACAACTAGAAGAGTTAGACAGACGATCTGCGTAACGAGCGAGTCTCAACAAACCCACATGCCTCCGGGCAGAACAAAGGCAGCGGCTACTCCTATGGCGTCCAGGCCATAAGAAACAAGCGTGCCAAGCACGAGGCTCGGCATGGTTTGGGGATGGCCTCGGACCTTGTTCTTGAAAGCCAGTCGCAGAAGCAAATACCACTCGCCGAATCGGAGTGGTAGCATTCCACCGAAAAATAAGACCCAACCAAGGACTTCATGTGTTGCGCTGACCTTTTCCCATGCGAGTCCCATCAACGCGCCGTAGGAAATCCCGGCGCCTACTCCAATCAACGTGCGCGTTCCGCCAATGGCCAACGTCCGTTTTGGGCCGTCGCCGCGATCACTGAATTTCTTGCGCAGCACATGCGCGAATGCGGAATAGCCCAGAAACTTCGTTCCTGCAAAATAGGCAAAGCCGCCCAGTGCTGGCCCCATTGGCATAGCAATCTCCAACCGGCGAATTGATTTTGGGAAACATCAACAAGTCTAGTTTGCGGACTATCGCCCCTACAATCTTATTTTGCGAGTGAAGTGCGGTAAATGATTCCGCTTTCCACAACGCAGTGCGTTATACTCCGCAAAGAACGTCATCCCCCGAGGTGTAGTGCGCCTATGTCATTGAAACTTGCTCGCGAAATGGAAACTGAGACGGAAACTAGAAACGGCGACGATTTTCCCGCGCTGGAAGAAAAAATCTATAAAGCCATTGAGCTGCTGAAGTCAGCCCGTGAAGGCAAAGCGGCCGCGGAGCGCGATGCCAATCGCGTGCGCGAGCAGCTGGAAACCCGCGAAGAAGAGCTCGACGTCCTGCGTGGTGAAATGATCGCACTGCGCAAGGAGCGCGAAGAGGTCCGCGGGCGCGTGGAGAAGATGCTCAAGCAGATTGATGCTCTGGTCACCGAAAGCTAATATGGCTTTCGTCCAGCACAACATGACCACCACCCAGTTTGAACTGCATGGTTATGAAGTGGTGCAAACGCTGGGCTTGGTGCGGGGAATTATTGTGCGCTCCCGTTCCATTTTCGGCACGATCGGCGCCAGCCTGCAGACCCTGGTCGGTGGCAATATCACGCTCCTGACCAACCTTTGCGAGAAGACACGCAGCGAAGCTCTGGACCTGATGCTGCAGCATGCCGGCCAACTCGGAGCCAACGCGGTGGTCGGCGTCCGTTATGACGCCACGGAGATCATGCAGGGCGTCACGGAAGTTCTGGCCTACGGTACGGCGGTCGTGGTGCAACCTAAGCGGAGTTGACCTGAAAGCGGCTGCAAGAATTTTCTTTGCCTTCGCGCCAATTCGAACGATAATCAATCCAGTAGAAGTTTTTTTCGAAGGAGAATCAGCGTGGTGACTCAACCGACAGCAGCGCCGCCCGTCCGAGTGGAAATTTACGATCAGGTCTATAACCTCCGCGGCGTGGATGCGGAGTACATCATGAAGCTGGCGGAATTTGTTGACGGCAAGATGCGTACGGTGGGCGAGCAAACGTCAACCATCGATTCCCTGCGCCTCGCCGTGCTGGCAGCGCTGAATATCGCCGACGAATATCACATCCTCAAAAAGAAATATGACCTGCTGGCCGGGGAATTCAATCGTCGTGCCGGACAGTTGGCGGGCGCGCTGGATGAAGTCCTGCAAGACGAACGTCGCGCCGGCTAGACCAAAAAATATTCTTTCTCGCGGCACTTTTTCTTTGGATCCATGCTTTCAATCTGGAGACGTAGCAATGCTACGTCTCTACGCGTTCACTGTTGATCGACACAACATTTCTTCTGCGCTGGCAGAAATTTGTAAATGTTTAAAAAGGCCATCCGGCCACTTGCGATCTACTCTGCTTTTCTTTAGCATCAGTCCTGATAACCGGCCTGCAACGCAGGTGAGAACGGTAACCGTTCATGAACCAACATTCAATGAACAGGGGGCCTGACTCGTATAATAACGGCTCGGTGTGCGAGGTTCCGCCAG
>DATMMW010000032.1:0-94167 GCA_035569555.1 Candidatus Dormiibacterota bacterium
TTTCTCCACTTCCTTCAATAACTTTTCGAGCGGCTTCTTGTCTTCGAAGTCGGACTTCTTTTCGAGACCGCTTTCGGAGAGCAACTCGACCAGCGCCGGTTCGCGCAGGCGGCGCCCCAATTTCGCCGCCGCCGCTTCGTATTCCTGTACGTTCAGCAGGAAAGAAGTGAGGCGCGCGCCTTCCAGGTTCACGCCTTCTTTGGCTTTTACGACATGATCTTCGGTGGCGCGCTTCATCAGCTCGCGCGCAAAATCGCGTTCGTCACGAATGTATTTTTCTGTTTTGCCGCGCTTCACGCGGTAGAGGGGCGGCTGGGCGATGTAGATGTTGCCGCGCTCAATCAGCTCTTTCATGTGCCGGAAAAAGAACGTGAGCAGTAGCGTGCGAATGTGGCTGCCGTCCACGTCCGCATCGGTCATCAGAATAATTTTGTGATAGCGCAACTTGCCGGCGTCGAAGTCATCCTTGCCGATGCCGGTACCGAGCGCGGTGATGATGGCGCGAATTTCTTCGTGGCCCAGCATCTTGTCGTAGCGCGCTTTTTCGACGTTAAGAATTTTTCCTTTGAGCGGAAGGATCGCCTGATATTTCCGGTCGCGGCCCATTTTCGCGGAACCGCCTGCGGACTCTCCCTCAACCACGAAAAGTTCGCAGCGGCTGGGGTCGCGCTCCTGGCAGTCGGCAAGTTTTCCAGGCAACCCGCTCGAATCCATCGCCGATTTGCGACGCGTGAGCTCACGCGCCTTACGGGCTGCTTCGCGCGCGCGCGCAGCGTCAATGCACTTGCCGATAATTCGCCGCGCAACCGTGGAATGCTTGTCAAACCATTCCCCAAGCCGCTCGTTCACGATCTGTTCTACGTCGCCCTTGATGTCACTGTTGAGTTTGCCCTTGGTCTGCCCTTCAAACTGCGGCTGCGGCAAACGCACGCTGACCACGGCGACGAGCCCTTCTCGAACGTCATCACCCGTGATGCTCACTTCATCCTTCTGCTCTTTGAGCATGCCGGCATTGGAAGCGAAATTGTTGATCGTACGCGTCAGCGCGGAGCGAAAGCCAGAGAGGTGCGTCCCGCCATCTACAGTATTAATCGTGTTCGCGAACGCAAACACGTTCTCGCCGTAGCTGTCGTTGTATTGCAGCGCGATTTCAATTTCCACGTTGCCGCGCTTGCCTTCCATGTAGATTGGTGAATCGTGCAGCGTCTCTTTGCCCCGGTTCAAGTGCTTCACAAATTCCGCAATGCCACCCGTGAAGCGAAATTCCGCGCTCTTTTCCGCGCGCTCGTCGGTTAACGTAATTTTTAGGCCTTTGTTGAGGAAGGCATATTCGCGCAGGCGAGTGGCGAGTGTGTCGTAGCTGAAAACCGTCTTTTCAAAAATGCTCGCGTCCGGGTGAAAGGTGACTTTCGTGCCGGTCTTGCGCGTCTTTCCGGTTTGCTTGAGTTTCGAGGTAGGCTTGCCTTTTTCGTAAGTCTGCTCCCACACAGCACCGTCGCGCTGAATTTCCAGCTCGAGCCAATCGGAAAGCGCGTTTACGACGGAAACACCGACGCCATGCAAACCTCCTGAAACCTTGTACGTATCGCTATCGAACTTACCGCCTGCGTGAAGCACCGTCAAAACAACTTCAGCGGCAGGACGTTTTTCCGTGGCGTGCATGTCCACAGGAATGCCGCGGCCATTGTCGACTACAGTGACGGAATTATCTTCATGAACCGTGACGTTCACTTCATCCGCGAAGCCTGCCATCGCCTCATCAACCGAATTGTCCACGACTTCCCAGACAAGGTGATGCAATCCCATTTCGCCGGTCGAACCAATATACATCGCAGGGCGCAGGCGCACAGCCTCAAGTCCGCCGAGCACCTTAATCGACTTCGCATCGTATTGATGGCCTGTGGTTGTTTTCCCGACAACTTCTTTGTCGCCCATTTTTTCTCCCTCAGTGCGAATCCCGGCCACAACAAATCTTTGCGCCCGTGCAGCGCGCTAAAACAAACTGCGAATTACAGTGCGAGTTGTTGACCTCGCGATTTTTCTTGAAGCTAGGAAAGGCGTGCGTGCGGATTTTTCCGTGCGTCCTTTAGGGACAGCCGCAAAGCGGCGCGTTCCTTACCCTTTGATTCCGGTAACGAGCAGGATCACAAGCGATCCGCGCTGGGCCGTTCCGGAACTCGTAGGGTTCCTGCTCCATCCCATCTCGCGCAGCGAGACGTGGCGAAGACTCAAACAACTCCACGCGAATTTTGGCCAAACGCTTCTGGCGCGAAGCGAAAAACTAGGCCCAAATTCACTTGGCGAACGTGTCGATTTAGAGGAAACAACTGCGAATCGACAACGATTAATTGTACTTGAAACGGGTGCTTTTCTCAATGCCTAGCCGGAGAAATAACTCCGGGTAACTTATGCATTTTCAATTGTTTATAGAGAAAACTCCTAGGAATCTCGCGATTTTGGCTTGGTTAAGCTTGCGTGGAATCCAATGCTACGTTTGGGCCCTTCTTCCTCTTCAAGCATGCTCTCTATGGTTGCGAAAATGACCTGAAACTTGGCATCGTATCGTTTTTCCATATCTTCAATTTTTCGCCGCAATTTCTGGTTCGTGGCGAGCATCTCCCGCAGCCGCACAAACGTTCTCATGATGGCGATATTGACTTGCACCGCTCGCGAGCCGCGCAGAACGCTCGATAGCATCGCCACGCCTTGTTCCGTGAATGCGTAGGGCCTCGCCCTTCTTGCCCCACCCCAACTTGAAATCACAAATTGTGATTTCAAATTCGTATATTCGTCATCCGTCAGCTGAAAGAGGAAGTCGTCGGGAAATCTTTCGATGTTTCGCTGGACGGCTTGCACCAGTGCTCGAACCTCCACTCCGTAAAGTCTGGCGAGGTCCGCGCTCAACATTACTCGCTGTCCACGAAGGAAATAGATTTTTCGCGAAATGGTAGCGGGAACGATTGCGTTGGATTTACGTTTTTTCATCAAGATCCAATAATTGAAATTTGGCTGGAACCTGCAGGCTGGCTCACCTCTTATACTAGCTGAAGAAAAATAAAGAAACACAAAGATGGAAAGTAAAGCGCGGCCAGTTGCATCTGAATTGAATGGTTATTGAAATGCCGCGAGCTGCTTGCGAATTTCAGCGTTGTTTTCGTACTCGGGATTCTCTTTCAAGATTCTCTGATACAGGGATTTTGCCCGATCCTTTTCACCAAATCGGCCGCGATAGTAAGCCACCGTTTCCCACACTCTCGGACGAAAGCGCGGCGGCAACTTTTCCGCGAGCTCTTCGTATTGCGCGACGAGTTTTTTCAATTCATTCGGATCGTAATAGTCGCTGCTTGGTTTGGTTGGGTCGGAAATACCCCCGAGATCCGTTTTCCAGTGCTCGCCCCATAAATTCTTACGAAAGGCATCGTCGGCGCGTTGCACAGCTTCGGCAGTGTGTGGTGTGTCGGGATAACGCTGGAGGAACGCCCGAACTGGCGCGAACGCGCCTTCCACGTAGCAAAGGATGAAACCTTCACACTCTCCACCCTGGCTCAAATTCGTAATCTCGTAACCGGCATCCGCCGCAAGCGGACTCGTGGGGAATTTCTTTTCAAGTTCTTTGAATTGAGTTCCCAAATAGAGATAGTCGGCGCCAATCTCGTCGAAAAAATATTCCGTGGGTCTTGCCTTAGCGTATTCGACGAACTCTTTTTTCTGTTTTTCGCTCAACTCCGGGGTTCCCGCGTTGTATCCCTGATAGTTCTCGTACTCTTTCTTGAGTCTGCCGAGTTGTAAATAGTATGGAGCAGAACGCGGATCGTCGGGAACCCTGGCGATGGCCGCTTCCAGGAGCTCCATGGATTTGCGAATGTCATTATTTGAAAGCGCCTTTGCCTGCTTGCACAAGGCATCACAATCCAGCGAATCTGCCGTCGTTGACGTATTTGGCGCAGCGGAACCCTGTGTTGGATTGGGAGCGGAAGGAGCCGTTTGAACAACGGCGGCTCGTGGCTCTTGTGCACGAGCGGAGGCTTGTTTGTTTTTACATCCGTTTGTGGCACAGGCGAGGCAGGCAAACGCAATCAGCCACAGATATCGATGAACCAATGAAATACGAATTAGGAAACGAGACAACAAGCTAGTGCGCAATGCTACTCAGATGCGCATCGGCATGATGATGTAGCGGTAGCGATGCGATTCATCCGCCAGCGGCCTCATTTGACCGGCGGATTGCTCGTCCTTGAGCTCAATACTGATCGGGCCATCTGCGGCAGCGGCAAGAAAATCCAGCATGTAACTGGAATTGAACCCAATCGCAATGGGATCGCCTTTGTATTCCTTGTCGATATTTTCCTTCGCTTCGCCGTATTCCGGACTCGACGCCGAAATTTCCACGCCCTCTTTCGAGACAGCGAGTTTCACGGCATGCGACCGTTGATCCGCGAGCTGCGAAACACGGCGCACCGCATCCGTAAGTTCCGCGCGTTCGAGCACGACACTCTTGTTGTTGTCGCGCGGAAGCACAGCTTCATAATTCGGAAATTGTCCCGTCAGAATCCGCGATATCAGCAAGCGATGGCCTGCCTGAAAAAAGAGGTGGCTTTCGTCCTTCGCAAATTCCATCTGTGCGTCGGAGCCGGACGCACTCGCTAGCTTTTCGACTTCGTCCATGGCCTTCTTTGGGATCAACACTTTCACTTCGCCGTTCAGCCCCGCAAGCTTCTGATCGGTTTCCGCAAGCGCCAGGCGGTGACCATCCGTCGCAACCATGGCGACGGTATCCGGCTTCAGAATCAACAAACCGCCGTTTAGTGTGTATCGTGACTCTTCCATAGAAATCGCGAACTTTGTTTTGCCAATTAGGCTTTCCAATGTTGTCGCGGGAATTTTCACCATTACGTGTGGCATGGCTGGCAGCGCAGGGAAATTTTCTTTCGCCATACCTACTAATTTGTATTTTTTCTTGTCGCTGACGATCTCCACCCAGTGATTGTCCAGCAGCTTAAACTTGATCTCGCCTTCCGGCAGCAACCGCACAAGCTCCAGCAGCTTCTTCGCCGGAATCGTCCCCGCGCCCTCTTTCTTGACCTTCGCTTCGCACGAAGTACGAACGCTGAGCTCTAAATCCGTCGCCGTAATCGTCAGACGGCTCCCTTTCGCCTCCACCAAAATATTGGAAAGAATGGGGATCGTCGTCTTGCGCTCAACGACGCCCTGCGTAGTGGTGAGCTCATTCAACAGCGCTGATTTTGTGACGCTGAATTCCATGGATTGGCTTTCCTCGCGTGCGGTTCCAGGTGCCGTCATTTCGCAAGAACCTTTCTTGGGGAACACAACAATACTGGCCGCTACTTTACTCGCTTTTTACGTTGATGAAAAGCGGGCGGCCTAATAAATTTCTGTGGAAAATCAGTATTCTTCGGAAGTGTCACGTGTTCTCAGTTCAGGGAATATCCACAAACAGGAGCAATCATCAAAAGCAGTTGCTTTTCAAAGTTCTTGAAACAGATTTGACCCTTGTTGTTGTGATGATGCCTGTGAATCTGTGGAAAGCCCCGGAACCACTTTGCGCTCAACGCGATGCCTGAAAATATTTTCCGCATCGAAATGTGGAGTTCTCGGAAAACTTGCCTGAAATTGTTTAGGGAAACTTTCACCGTATATTCCATGCACACAACTCCACAAACTCTCCGCAGCTTTTTCACTCGTTCTCCACAGAATTTTGCGCGCCGGTTTCATCATGCATTTGCGATTGGTTTCCTGAAAATTATGCTTAATAGTGTGCACCGTAATTCTTCAGGAGTTTTCCGCCCCAATTAGAGCGTCCTAGCAAAACCAGATTGCCTATCATCCGGAGTTTCTAAAACAGATTATGCAGGCAGGTGGGTTAGTTATTCGCGGAAGTCGAGCCATCTACTTCGTCCGCACGGGAGATTTGCACGCGGAATACTCTTCGTCCACACCACAGCTTCGATAGATTTTAGGTTTACTGCAGAGCGTCCATCAGGCGCGTGATCGTGCGATTCAGGTCTTTATCGGACCGGCGCATTTCTTCGATCTTATTGATGGAGTGCAGCACCGTAGTGTGATGTTTGCCGCCAAATTGCCGCCCAATTTCCGGCAGCGAAGCAGTTGTAAGCTGCTTCACGATGTACATCGCCACCTGACGCGGAAAAGCGATCGCGCGAGTATTGCTCCGAATCTTCAGATCCTGCTCGCGCAGATTAAAATGCTCGCTCACGCGTTTCTGGATCAGATCAATCGTGACGCGCTTTTCCTGTGAAGCAATGATGTTGCGCAGCACCTGCTGAGCCGTCGCCAGCGAAATGATCGCTCCGGTAAGCGATGCGTATGCCATCAAGCGAGTTAGCGCGCCTTCCAGTTCGCGCACATTGGACTTAATAGCGCGCGCAATGTATTCGGCGACCTCATCCGGCAACCCAAAGCGCTCGTTGTCGGCCTTTTTCTGCAAGATTGCGATCTTGGTTTCGAGGTCCGGCGGCTGAATATCCGCAATTAAGCCCCACTCGAATCGCGAGCGTAGTCGCTCCTCAATCGAATTGATGTCCTTCGGCAGGCAATCGGACGAGATGACGATCTGCTTTCCTTGCTCGTAGAGCGCGTTGAACGTATGGAAGAACTCTTCCTGCGTCCGCTCTTTGCCGGCTATGAACTGAATGTCGTCTACGAGCAGAACATCCACCGTATGGAAGCGGTCGCGGAAAGTAATCATTTTGTCGAACCGCAGTGAATTGATTACTTCAATCGTGAATTTTTCCGCGCTGACGTAACAAAGCCGCGCGGCCGGATTTCGCTTCTTGATCACATGCCCAATCGCATGCATCAAGTGGGTCTTGCCCATTCCCACTCCGCCATAAAGGAAAAGCGGGTTGTATGCCTTCGATGGTTGTTCGGCAACCGCACGCGAAGCAGCGTGTGCAAACTCATTCGACTTTCCGACCACAAACGTATCGAACGTGTAACGCGATTGCAGTTGATTGTCGCTGCTTTCAAAATCCAGCTTCGACTGCTTTATGGCTGCAATTGCAGCGGGGGCTGGCGCCGCCTCTTCTTCGGTGCAAACGTACTGCACTTTCAAACTTGGCATGCCCAACTCATGAAATACGGCACGAATAATCTCGCCGTACGTCCGTGTAAGCACTTGGCGGAATACCACAGTGGGAATCTGTACGTAAATCGTCTCGCCTTCAACTCGGTTCAAGCGTGTCGGTGCGAACCAAGTCGTAAAAGTGTTCAGGCTTACCCGCGATTTCACTCGTTCTAGAAACTTATCCCACATCCCTGAGGTTTCTCGTTCCTTTACGGTATGCGTAGCAGTCGTCATTAGACAAAAAATCCGTATCCTGACTATTTCCACAAGTGTGGAATACCTGTGGAAAGCAAATTTGTGACGAACTTTCCTTTGGCTTTCGGGTTATCCCGCGCCCACTTTGTGCTTGTGGCCCCTGATGCCCAGCGCGCGGTGTCCCCGATGTTGTTGGCCCGTTTACCGCCGCTTTTTCACAGCGCGGGATTGTCTCCGATTGGCGTTTTGCGGGCAAGCGAAAAGTGTGCGAAGACTTCGGACGCCATACACATTACACTAACAGCTTTTCCACAAGCACCAAAATTGTGCAACTTCACTCGTCGTTTTGCGTTTGAGCATTTATTTTCACAGGAAAACGTACATTGTCTAAATATTCTTCCGCCGGAAAAATGTTTGTGCATCGATGAGCAGATTTTTCGGCCTGTGGAAAAGAATTCCGAATCAGAAAATGAAATTGCGTCTAGCGACTCGAGGGGCGATCAAATTCGTAGATTCCGATCGGATCGCCGCCGATGATCAATCGATCTTTCAAAACCAAAATCACATTTGCTTCCAGCCGCGCATTGTCCGGCGTGTAAATTAAATATGTCGCCCTCCGGTTTCCATCCTTGTCGAAGCGCAATAGTGTGTCTCCCATCGCCATCCACACTTCGCCGGACTCGCGATCCACTCCAATTGCCGTCAAAATCCGCTTGAAGGTCGGCGGATCGCCGCGCTTCTCCTGTTTTTCAATCTCCCGGCGCAGTGCTTGCGCTTCCGGCATCGCGTCAATCGCCGTATACCGTACTTCCTGGCCCGCATAGCCGAAGCGATCAAATTGCTTCACCGTCGGTTCTGGGAAATAGTTGTAGCCGTAATAAAGATGAGCGTGATCGTCCGTCGCCAGCTCACCGATGTTCAAGAACCGGTTTAACTCCCTGCGTTCAGTGAGCGTATCCATATCGCCAAATTCGCGCACGCGCCGCCCATTCTTATCGAAGACCACAACCAGCGATGGATCGCGAAATGTCGCGACCGCAACTTCCCCGTCGGGTAGCGCCGCCACGGATACCGGCGCGTTCACAGGAATAGTCTTCAGGTGCCGGCCTTCTCTTGCATACACCTGCACCGCGTTCGCGCCGCGGTCCGCGATGTAAATGTTCCCGTCCGCGTCCACGTCGCAGTCTTCACCGAATTGCGTCAGCACTTCGCCTGACTTGCTCAATTCCTCGAGCGCGGCAGGTTGCAAACCCGACGATTCTTTCATGGCCAGTAGCTTCTTGCCTTCGCCGGAGAACACAATCAAACCGGGGTTGGGAGACGCGAGCACGTAGAACTTTCCGTCCGCGCCATGACGAACCGCTTTTAGTCCAGGACCAATCGGCGAGTACACGCGCCGCTTTGCTACAAGCTCTCCATCCACCTGAGCCGCGACGCTGCACGCCGCGCTCAATACCAGACACAACACCGCTATCACTTTCAAGGCCGGGTCCAACCCTTCTTCCGTCTTTCGATGCTTCTTCAGATTAACTTGAGTGTTTTGAGGTTGCTTCGCAGTTTGTGGCGCCGTTCGCCGCTTGTGCTCAATCAATTCTCAAGCGCAGACGCTCAATCGCTTTCGCCTGTAACCGCCCCGCCTGATTTCGCTGGCCAGTGTCATCCGTCTCAATCACCACACAATTCATCTGGACGTTCCCCTGCGCCACTTCAAAACGCGCAGGCATGCCGTCCAGAAATTTCTTCACGATGCCAACTCGATCCATTCCAATCACGCCGTCGTGCGGCCCCGTCATCCCAACGTCCGTGATATACGCCGTCCCACCTGGCAAGACGCGCTCATCGGCCGTGGCCACGTGAGTGTGCGTCCCCACAACCGCCGTCACGCGCCCATCCACGTACCATCCAAAAGCAATTTTCTCGCTCGTCGTTTCCGCGTGCATATCTATCAGCACAAAGCTCACGTCAGCCGGTAATTTCGACAGCAGCTCATCCGTTTTGCGGAAAGGGTCGTCGCTCGACGCCAGAAAAACCCGTCCTTGCACGTTGATTACGGCGTACTTCACTCCATTTCGCGCCATGCCGACGTATACGCCGCTTCCCGGACTTCCTTCAGGAAAATTCGCCGGCCGCAGCAATCGCGGCTCATGCGGCATGAATTCCAGAATCTCGCGCTTATCCCAGCTATGATTTCCGCCGCTTAGCACCTCAACGCCATAGCCAAACAACTCTTCCGCAGTGCGCGGCGTAATTCCAAATCCCGCAGCAGAGTTCTCTCCGTTGGCGATCACCAGGTCAATCCGCTGGTTCGAAACAAGATCCGCTAGCCGCTCGCGAACTATCTCGCGCCCGGGCGCTCCGACAATGTCTCCAATAAAAAGTACGCGCATGAAAATACTGATGGCTTTCAGTTTCGCGATGGTTTTACTGACAACTTACGGCTGAAAACTAAAATGGAGCAGACTGCTGGGCCGTGGGGAGCTAGGCCGTGAACCTCTGAATTAGGTGGGCACCACGAGCCAACCGTTAGGCTTTCCTGCCCCGCTTGCTCGTCGCCCGGGTTTCAGGGTTGTACTTTATAAACCCTGAGATAATCGGGTTTCAGGGTTTGTACTTACAAACCCTGAGCTAATAAAGACCGCAACGAGCCAGCGGGACAGGCCGTGCACACAGGCTGTCTATCCGCAGCGCCTCAGAGATTCTGCATTGGTTCAAACAGCTTTCGCACCCTCACCTGCTTCGAAGTACCGCTCCAATCCCATTGTAGCCGTAGCGTGGAACCGCCGTCCAACCGTCATGCCAAAGCCGCAAATTTTCTGGAAAAGATTCTTCGCCGGATTTTCGATTGCGGCGCTAAAATCACTTCGATTTCTGGATGGAGCCACTCCCGTGAAAACTTTCCTCACCGCCTCATTTTTGTCGGCCTGCCTGCTCGCTCCTTCGCTGACCTCTGCACTCCCCACGTCTGCCGCGGACGATCACCTCGGCAAAGTGGATTTCCCCTCCACTTGTTCTGCAGCCGCGCAGCCATTCATCGAAAAGGGTGCCGCGCTACTTCACTCCTTCCAATATTTACAGTCCGAAAACACGTTCACGGAGGCCGTTAAACAGGATCCCCAATGTGCCCTCGCTCATTGGGGCAAAGCGATGGCGCTTTATCATCAGCTCTGGGATTTCCCTGAAAAGAAAACGCTCGGCGCTGGCCGCAAGGAACTGGAGAAAGCCAGGAAACTCAAGAACGGCTCGCCCCGCGAAAAAGGATTCATCGAAACTGCCGACGTCTTCTTCCAGAAAAATGGCAAGCTCGATGAAAAAGCGCGCATAGCCGCCTACTCCGCGGCAATGGAAAAGTGGTACGCCACTCTTCCCGGTGACGTCGAAGTCGGCAGCTTCTACGCGCTTTCTTTGGTCGCGCTTGCGTATCAGGAAGATGCCCCAAAAGGGCTTGCGCTTCGCGAAAAAGCGATTGCTGTTCTCAATCCTCTTTTCGAAAAAAATCCTGATCATCCGGGCGTCGCTCACTACCTAATCCACGCTGCCGACGAACAATCCCTTGCGCCACAAGGCCTCACCGCCGCACGTCGTTACGCCGCCATCGCGCCCGACTCTTCCCACGCCATTCACATGCCCTCGCACATTTTCGTCCGTCTCGGCATGTGGCAGGATTCGATCACTTCGAATATCTCCGCCCAAGCCGCCGGAGCGCACGCCGCGGAAGCTCATCAAGCCGAATCGCACTATCAAACGCACGCCATGGATTTTCTGAACTATTCCTATCTGCAAATCGGTCAGGTCGCGAAGGCGCAAGCAGTCATCACGGACGAACACCACGTCGTCGGCGCAACCGATAAATCCAAAGAACAGCACGCGGCTTTGCTCAACGAGCGAATGCTAATGGAATTCCATCGTTGGAAGGAAGCCGCAGCTTTACCCGCGGAATTTATGTTTACGCGCACTATCGGTGCAGCACGCTCCGCCGATTTGACCGCCGCCCGCGCGGGCCTTGCTAACTTGCAGGCTAACGCGAAAGAACTCGCCGGCAAGAAAAAGGGCAATTATACAGGTGCCGCGGACGACCAGATTCAACTGCAGGAGGCTGAAGCTTGGGTGATGTTTGCTGACGGAAGAATCGACCAGGCGCTAAAAGAATTGCGTGCCGCCGCCGATGCCGAGGATTCGCATCGTCTCGATTCCTTCAATGTCTCCGCGCGCGAGATGCTTGCGGAAATGCTGCTCGAAGCGAAGCGCCCGATCGAAGCACTCGCCGAATACAAAATCGCGCTCAAGAACACGCCGAACCGTTTCAATTTGCTTGTCGGAGCCGGCCGCGCCGCGAACGCAGCTCAACAACTCGGCGAAGCCCACACTTACTTTTCAATACTCCTCGAAATGTGCGGAAGCTCCGGCGACCGTCCCGAACTCGCCGAAGCCCGCACACTCGCAGCAAAAAACTAATTTGCTAGAAGTGAAAGCCCAACTCCGCGTTGTACGACCGCGGTGTCACGAAGTGCGTTCCACTAAACGTGCTTAGGAAGTTGTAGAGCGCTGTCTTGTTGGTCAGATTAATGACTGTAAACCGCAGACTCCATTTGTAATGGTCTGCGTGGAAGAGGTTGTCGTCACCCACGCTGGTGTCGAAGAGATTGCGCGGTTTGACGCGCGTAGGATTATGATCCACATCGAACGTAGCGCCGGCTAAGTTCAGCAACTTTGAGCCAGTCCTGGCAGGGTTGGCGCCGCAAATGGTTCCGGCACCGACGGCAAGAGGTGTGGAGAGCGACGCATTGTGCGTGACACCACCGGCATCGACGCAGAACAGCCCGATAGCTGTCTGCTGATCCGCATCAAGGAATCCTGTGGCGGTCGGAAAATCGCTCAGGTTCGGATTGCTGGCAACTAGGCCGCTGTCGTACCGCCAATTGAATCCGATCCACGGCAGATTCTTGTAGGGTTGATACTGAAAATGCGTCGTCTGGTTGAACGCTTGGTCATGGTCGATGCGGAATACCTCTCCACCCGTAATGCTTGAGCCTAGCCCGCCGATCTGTGGCGGGAAATAGCGCGCCCGGACGTGAGCAAGAACGGCCACCGCCGTGAGGCCGTGGAAATTCGGCATGCTGATGTGGACCGAGGGCCCGTCAATTTTCGAGTTCTTCCAGGCAATAGGAAAAAATATCGGCGTGTTGCCGAACGTGGAGAAGTCATACGCATTGTGCGTATATTTCCACAAATAGTCGGCGTCCACGACGACGAACTTTCCAAATGCCTGCTGAAATCCGGCGTTGAATTGGTTCCGCTGGCCGGAACGAATTGGCGATTGCAGGCTCGCGCCGCCGATGACGTCGGTGATAACCGGATTGGCCGCTCCCAAGCTGGCCAGAATTAAATTCTCGTTGAACGGCGTTTCCAGTACGCGCGAATAGGACACGCGGAGGACGCTGTTTGTCTTTTTGATGTTGTAGGCAACGCCCACGCGCGGCTCAAGCTGCCAATCATGAACGATCCCACGATATAGATCGAGGCGAGCCCCCAAATTGAAGGCCCAGTTGCCCTTGCTGATCGTATCCTGGGCATAGAGCGCCAGCTCTTTGACGTCCGCGTGGCCGTTAAATGGGAAAAGGGTCCCTCCGCGGGTTAGGTCGAACGGCGGCAGAACCGCGCAGGGATCGGGAGGGGGATTACCGTTCGGACAGCCCAAAGACGTAAGGAAGTTTGGATCGGTAATCCCAAAGTTGAATTTTTCCGTCAGGAATGTGTGCTGAAACGTCCCGCCCACTTTAATGTTGTTCACGCCCTTTACATAGGACAGGTCGGAGCGAAGCCCCGCATTCGTCAGTTTCCGGTCCTGGTTAAGAGTCGCCGAGGACCCGCCCGGAATTACACCAGTGCCGTCCGCAAAGACGTTTCCGGTCGGGTAGTAGTTGAATTGATCGTGGCGCACAAAGGCCCCTACGGTAAAGAGGGTCGTCGAGCTGATCAGGTGACTCCATACTGGGGCGATGTTGTACGTCTTGATCTGTGCGCGTTGATCTGCCGCGGGCAGCGGGGCACCCGTAACTGGATCGGTCAATCCAATGTTGAGGTTGTCGATCGTATTGGGCGTCTGAAACCAGGAGCGCGTGTATTGGAAGTTTACGTGAACGGAATCTTTGCCCGTAATCACATAATCAAAGCGATCAAACAGATTCTCCTCGTTGCCCTTGTCGTGGATAGCCTGAAGCTCAGGCGGATCAAGGAAGCGGCTGGTGTTCAAACCGTTGGCCGCGATGAAATTTCCAACCTTCTGGTTTCCGAAGGAAAGCCGGAGTCCACCGGTTACAGAACCGAAGCTGCCGTAGGAGGTATACACGCTGCCGGTTGGCTTGCCGGCTCCGAGGCCGGATTTCGTCGTAACTTTAATCACCAAACTGGTTTTGTCGCCATATTCGGCTGGCGGTCCGCCAGACACTGCCTCAATGGACTGAATCGAATCCAACGGGATCTGGTTCGAGAACACTTTGCTCTGCTGGTCCGTGATTGGCTGCCCATCCACGGAAAATGAATTTTCAGCGTGATCGCCTAGCCCGTGAAATAGTCCGTTGGAATCCGCCACCACCCCGGGCGTCGCTAGCGTCACAAGTGAACTCACCGACGAGGATTGGCTCTCCAATGGCATCCTGTCGGTCAAGCCAGTGTCTACGTCCGTATGAAAGCTTGGATCTTTCTCCACAAGATCCTCTCCTTTTGCCTCCACGGTAATCTGCGTATTCGCTGATCCGATTTTTAGCGTGATCTGCACGCTCTGCGGCACCGCAGAACGCACGTCAATATCAAGAGAGCTCGCCGCGAATCCAGCCGCCGTTACTTCAAGGTGATACGGATTGTACGGCACGTTCGCAAATCGAAACTTTCCCTCAATGTCCGTAGTCGTGCTTCGGTCGTAATGGCTCACCGGATTGTGAATCTCGACTGTTGCGCTCGGCACGGCACTACCGGAAGGATCCTTTACAATTCCGTCGAGAATTCCCGAAGACTGCGCACGCCCCACCTCTGCATGCAAAAACGCCAAACCCAGAAATACAAATACGACACGCCCCAAGCTCTTCAACATTTTTTCCTCCGTCCCGGATCGCCGGGACTTGTATGTAGGTTGTGTGGATCAACACCGCTGTAGATGAGCGGCCACGCCAAAGTAGCGACAGTGCGCAAATCCGGCGTTCGAAACAGATCGGACTTCAGATTTAGAGGAAATTAAGCGACAGGAGGGGCACGGCCGGCATGGTGAAACGAAAAAGCTTCGCAAGGTGCCGCATGGATCGGCTGCGTCAAATACCAGGAGACGGATTCGGGAATTGCAATCGCCGCTATCCCAGCGGGTGCCAGCGCGGGCATGTGCAGCGCTTGGCAGATGTGGCATGCAGTGTCATTTCCGCCTTTGTGCTCGTGAAGGAACGCGCCGCCCGCAGCGAAATAGAACAGCGCAGCACATGCGAGCAGCGCCATCGCGCGGCGTGCATACACCCGGCCAAGCTTTGTTCCCAGAAAACTCATAAGCTGACACCTTAGCTTAGCACCATAGACGGGCGGAAACGCTCTTCGTTTGCAATGATTTCTTCGAATGCAATCTATCTGAGTGGTAGCTGTATGTAACTACTTCAAACTGGATGGGTTAAGCCGCATGGAATTGTTCTATTTCAAATAGCTTCGTACAACGTCAATCAACTCTTCCGCGGCTTCTGCCTGAGACGAGTCCGCGACTTTCTTCGAATCCAGCACGTGGTAGCGGATATGTCCTTCGACCAACTCTGCCATCAAGCCGTTCAAGGCGCCGCGGCACGCAGCCACCAGCTGAAGCATTTCCGAACAGTCATGTTCTTCAGCGAGCGAGCGTTCGATTGCCTCTACCTGCCCCCGAATTCGCCTGACGCGAACGAGCAACTTTTCTTTATCTTTGGTGATATGCGCCATAGAAGAATCTCTTTCCTTATACCATAGGGTAGTATAGTATCTTACGAAATTCGCTCATCCTCACTCGCGCCGCCAACTCCTCGGCTAAGCGAGAAAATGTATGTCTGTCTCTGCTTGACCCCGCAACCCTTCTTGCATAACCTTCGTCTTACAATAGAGATAGCTGCGGATGCTCCGTCAGACACTTAGACTCTCTGTTTTTTCACTGCTCCTCGCGATTCTCTTCCTCGCGGCGCAGTTCCACCAGTGTGCCGACCTGAGCGCCAATTCATCGAGTTCTCATGTTTGCCCCGTTTGCTCTGTCGCAGGCACAATCGTCACTCCTGAATCGCCGGTTATCGCCTTCGTTTCCACGGAAGCCCGATTCGTGGGTGAACCCGCTCCGCGCGTCGTCTCATCGCATATTCCTTACGCCGCTTCTCCTCGCGCTTCGCCCTTCGCTTAGCATCTCGCACTCACTGAACTGTCCCTGTCCCATGTTGTCTTCGGCAACCAGAGTTGCCGCTTTCGAGGAGTCTCTCAATGAAGAAGTTTTTCGCGCTGGCTCTGGCCTTTTTGGCCTTCGACGCTGGCGCCTTCGGTCAACAAGCTGCCCAGAAGCCGCCCACACCAGCTCCTGGCCCTGCGCCCATCCCCGTGACGCCTTCCACCGCACCCGCGCACATCACTTTGGAAGAAGCCATTCGCCTCGCGCTTCAGCACAATCATGCGTTGCAAGCCGTCCGCTCCACAATTCTCATCAGTCAGGCCGACGAAATCACCGCCAACCTGCGTCCTAATCCCACGATCTCATGGGACTCGCAATTCTTCCCGCTCTTTCAACCGAGTCTATTCAGCGCCGATTATCTTGAAAATCAGGCGCAATTCGACTTCGGCATTGGCTATCTCTTTGAGCGCGGTAAAAAGCGCCAGCATCGCTTGCAAGCCGCCCGGGACCAAACCGCCGTTGTACGTTCGCAGGAAGCAGATAGCGAACGCCAGCTCGTCTTCAACGTCGCGCAACAGTTCATCGCTGTTCAGCTCGCGGAGTCCATGTTCGCGTTTGCTCAACAGGATTTAGATAGCTTTCAGCAAACCGTCACTATCAGCGAATCACGCCTCAAAGCTGGCGACATGAGCGAAGGCGATTACCTGAAAATAAAACTCCAGCTTTTGCAATTTCAAACCGACGTCTCCGCCGCTCAACTCGCCAAAGTGCAGGCCCTCGCTGCGCTTCGTCAGTTCCTCGGCTTTGATTCCGTTCCAGACAACTATGTTTGCGACGGCGAACTTTCATACGAAACGGTCCACGGCAACGTGGACGACCTTAAAGCGCTCGCGCTTCGCAGCCGTCCCGATCTCACCGCCGCCGTACTCGGCGTCACCGCTGCCCGCAGCCAGGAAGCCCTTGCCGAAGCCAACGGCAAACGCGACCTCGGCGCCAGCTTTAGCTACACGCACACCGCTGGTATCAACAGCGGTGCTTTCTTCTTCAACATCGATCTTCCAATTTTCGATCGCAATCAAGGCAACATCGCTCACGCCCGCTACGCCATCACGCAAGCCCAGGAACAAGCCAGCGAAGCCTCCGAACAGGTCCTTACTGATGTTACCGACGCCTTCGAAAATCTCCGTACCAACGACAAAATCATTCAGCTCTATCAGGGCGGCTACGTCGATCAGGCAAAACAGTCGCGCGACATCAGCGAATACGCTTACAAGCGCGGCGCCGCAAGCCTTCTCGATTTTCTCGATGCCGAACGCACTTATCGCTCCAATCAGCTCGCCTATCGTCAGGCTCTTGCCAGCCACATGACGGCCGTCGAACAGATGCGCCAGGCCGTTGGAACAAGGAATCTTCCATGACACCCTGTCTTTCCAACCCGATTCATAGGAAATCTTTGATGCATATATTCTTCCTTTACTCCGGCGTGCTTTCCGCTTCGATCGCTCTCGCATCATGCGGCAATCCTCCTGGCGAAAACGAAAGCAAAATGACTTCGTATACGGGCACCGAGTCCAAAGCGGACACCGCCGACCTGTTCACCGTTCCTCAGGATCAAATGGCCCACGTAAAAATCGCCACAGTGGAAAAATCAAATTTTCCGCGCGTCCTCCGCTTCACCGGCTCTGTCGCGTACAACGCCTTCAAAACCACTCCGGTGTTCTCGCCCGTCGGTGGACCCGTGCAGGAAATTCTCGTCACCCCCGGCCAGGCCGTAAAAGCCGGTCAGCCCTTGCTCACCGTCACCAGCCCGGACTACTCCGCCGCGCGTTCTGCGTACATTAAAGCCAAAAGCGTTTTCTTGCTTGCCGACAAAAATTACAGCCGCGCGAAAGATCTCTATGAACACCAGGCCATCGCCGAGCGCGACCTCCAGCAAGCAGAATCCGATCGCGCTGCCGCACAAGCCGATTTGGTCTCCAGCGAAGACGCTCTTCGCGCCGTCGGCGTCAAGGATACCGAAGCTCTTCTGAAAAATTCTTCCATCGGTTCCGGCGCAACGCCCGTCTTGGCCCCCGTCAGCGGAGAAGTTACGGATCGCCTCGTCGGTCCGGGTCAGCTCCTGCAAGTCGGTGCTACGCAGTGTTTCACCATCTCCGACATGAGCACCGTGTGGGTCTTGATGAACGTCTATCAAAGCGATCTGGCTTACGTTCGCGTTGGTGACTCCGTCGAAATCTCCACCGACGCCTATCCCGAAAAATTCCACGGCAAAGTTTCTTACGTCGCCGCCGCGCTCGACCCAACCACACGCACGTTGCAAGCCCGCATCGTCACGCAAAATCCCGCCGAAAAATTGAAGAACAACATGTACGTCACCGCGACGGTCCAGGCCGGAGCCGTCAAGGACGCACTTACCGTTCCTGACGCTTCCGTCCTCCGCGACACAGAAAATCAGCCTTTCGTCTACGTCTTGCAGGACCAAAACAAATTCGCGCGCCGCCTCGTCTCCGTCGCCGAAGGTGGCAACGGCCGCACGATTATCACCAACGGTCTCAAGGATGGCGAACGCGTCGCCGGCGATGGCGCTCTTTTCCTTCAATTCAAAAATTCTTTGCAGCACTAAGGATCGATCACCAGCCCATGATCCATCGCATCGTTCATTTTGCTCTCCGCCAGCGCTTCGTGATCCTTATGATCACGGTCCTCATCGTTTTCGCTGGCGCCTATTCATTTCGCCAAATGCCGGTGGACGCGTATCCCGATCTTTCCCCGCCTATGGTCGAGCTCATCACGCAATGGCCCGGCCACGCCGCAGAAGAAGTCGAGCGCCTCACCACGCTTCCCCTTGAGATCGCCATGAACGGCGCCCCTCACCTCAAGGTGATGCGCTCCATCTCTCTCTACGGCCTTTCGGATGTCCGTCTCACCTTTGACGAAAGCGTCGATCCCTACTTCGCGCGCCAGGTGATTTTCGAACGTATCGGTGATGCCAGTCTTCCGCAAGGCGTCACCCCGAGCATGGCCCCGCTCTTCAGTCCCAGCGGTCTCGTCTATCGCTACGTCCTCGAAAGCCCCGATCGCTCGCCGATGGAACTCCACACCTTCGAGGACTGGATTATCAGTCGCAGCTATCGCAGCGTCCCCGGCGTCGCGGACGATTCCGGCTTCGGCGGCCCGACGATGGAGTATCACGTCCTTCTCGATCCGGTGAAGCTTTACAATTTCCATCTTCCTGTCATTCAAGTTCTCAACGCGCTTCAAGCCAACAACGCCAACACCGGCGGCGGGTTCTTCACGCAAGGTGGTCAGTTCTACTATGTGCGCGGTCTCGGCCTCATCAAATCCACCGATGACGTCGGCGAAGTCGTCGTCGGAAGCAATAACGGCGCGCCCATCCGCGTAAAAGACATCGGCCACGTCGAAATCGGCCACGCGCCGCGCCTTGGCATCTTCGGCTTTCAGGATACGAAGAAAAATAACGACGACGCCGTCGAAGGCGTCATCCTCATGCGCCGCGGCGAACAAACGCAAACAGTACTTGAAGGTGTCGAAAAGAAAACTGAAGAAATCAACAAGAGCCTTCTCCCGCCCGACGTAAAAGTTCGCCCGTACTACGATCGCAGCAATCTCGTTCAGGTCACCACGGACACCGTCGAATGGAACCTCATTCGCGGCATGATTCTTGTCCTCGTCGTTCTCATCTTTTTTCTTGTCAGCATCCGCGCCGCCGTCATCACGGCGCTCACGATTCCGCTCGCCCTTCTCTTCGCGTTTATTTTTCTTCATCAGACCGGCGAAGCCGCTAACCTCCTCTCCATCGGCGCCATCGACTTCGGAATCATCATTGACGGCACCATCGTCATGGTGGAAAACATCTATCGCGAGCTGAGCGAACGCCACGGCCAGGAATACAAACTTCACGAAGTTATTCTTACCGCCGCCCGCGACGTCGACCGGCCCATTTTTTACTCCGTCGCCGTCATCATCGCCGGCTATCTCCCTATCTACGCGCTCACCGGTCCCGCTGGAAAACTTTTCCATCCCATGGCCGACACCATGGCCTTCGCGCTCATCGGTGCGCTCATTCTTACTCTTACATTTGTTCCGGTTCTCGCCTCTTATTGGTTCAAAAGCGGCGTCAAAGAGAAAGAAAATCGCGTCTTCAATTGGATCCGCGACAGCTATGCCGGTCGTCTCGATTGGTGCTTGAATCACCCCAAAACCACCGTCATCGTCAGCGTCCTCATTTTCGGCGCAACGCTTCTTCTTGTACCCCTCATCGGAGGCGAATTTCTTCCGCACCTCGATGAAGGCGCATTATGGGTTCGCGCTACGATGCCCTACACGATTTCATTCGAAGATTCCTCGAAGTTTGCGCCGCAAATTCGTGACCTCCTCGTCAAATATCCGATGGTCACCGTCGTCGGCTCCGAACTTGGCCGACCCGACGATGGCACCGACCCCACCGGTTTCTTCAATTGCGAGTTTTACGTCGGCCTCAAACCGTATGACGACGCTTCGTGGAAGAAAACTTCAATTCACAACAAAGAAGAACTCACACGCGATCTCGAAAAGAAACTGGATGCCTACCCAGGAGTCATTTTCAATTTCACTCAGCCTGCAGAAGACGCTGTGGATGAAGCCCTTACAGGCCTTAAATCCGCTCTTGCCGTAAAAATTTTTGGTTCGGACCTTGGTACCCTCGAGAAAAAAGCCGTCGAAATCCGCAACGTCCTCGATAAAACTCCCGGCTTCACCGAACTCACTGTCGTCCGCGAACTCGGTCAGCCGAGTCTCATCATTGATGCCGACCGCGCTAAAATCGCCCGCTACGGCATCAACGTCTCCGATGTCCAGGCCGTCATCAGCGCCGCCGTTGGTGGCCAGGCTGCTACGCAGGTCATCCAGGGCGAAAAACTTTTTGACCTCGTCGTTCGCATGGAGCCTCAATATCGCTCCAGCGCCAAACAGATCGGTGATCTTCTCGTCCCCGCACCCGGCGGTCAGCAAATTCCTCTCTCCGAACTCTGCGACATTCGCGAAGCCTCGGGCGCTTCCTTCATCTATCGCGAAAACAATTCGCGCTACATTGGAATTCAGTTTTCCGTTACTGGTCGCGATCTCGAAGGCATCGTCAACGCAGGCCAGCGTGCTGTCGCAAAAAACGTTCAGCTTCCCGAAGGCTATCGTCTCGATTGGGGCGGCGAATACAGCGAACTTCTCGAAGCAAAATCACAACTCTACGTGATTGGCCCGCTCGCGATTCTTCTGATTTTCCTGATTCTCTTTGCACTCTACGGTAATTTTAAGTTTCCGGTCACCATCGCGCTCGGTGTCGTCCTCACTGAACCGGTCGGCGCCCTCATCGCGCTAAAACTCACCCACACTCCGCTCAGTGTCTCCAGCGGCCTCGGCCTTCTCGCGCTCCTCGGCGTCTCCGTCGAGACGGCAGTCATCCTCGTCAGCTACATCAATAAATTGCGCAAGGAGGGCAAATCCATCCACGAAGCCACTCGCGAAGCCTCTCTGCTGCGTCTTCGCCCCATCATGATGACTGCGCTTGTCGCCTGTCTCGGCCTCTTGCCTGCCGCCATGTCCACTGGCGTGGGCAGCGACACACAAAAGCCTTTCGCAATAGTCGTCGTTGCTGGCCTTCTATCGCGCCTTTTCCTCGGCTTCTTCGTCAATCCCGTTTTGTATGAAGTAGTCGCACGCGATGGCGACGTCTTACAGGTATAGCATCGGTTTATCAGATCGGAATCAGATTGACAGTACGGTCAGTGTCGCGCTAACAATCGTCAGCAAAAGCCGCCCCTGTGCATTTCTGATGCTTCTTCAGCTAGTACATTAACGCGCGAGCGGCTTCGCAATAGAAAGTGAGCCGCTCTTGGATAAATTCCTCCAGAGTCTTCTCAAGAACACGCCCATCGCCTTGGTCGTTATTGGCGCCTTTCTCGTGCTCCTCGGCGCGTCCGGTGGATTTGAGAAATATGGACTGAAGATCGACGCGGTTCCTTGGCGCGTGAGTCTCGCCCTCATGGGGGTTGTGGTTGCATCGTTCGGAGGATTTTTGGCTCTACGCGGCGACGCCACTGCCGAAGCGGGCCCCGCACAACTCGCCAAACGCTGGGATTTGAAAATAGTTTCCCAGAGAAACGGGGAACAAGTAGACCGTCATCTGTGGCTCCGTGGAACCTATTCAGGAGTGCCTGACGTCAGCTCCGTCGCCATCATCGAGCAGTCCACTGTCAGCAAGAATTGGTACTTTAGAAAGCCTCCTTTCTTCGATGAGAAGAAACATGAATGGTTCTCGGACTTTCTTCTCGGTGGAGTGGCTGGCCAGGACCGGATTCTATACGTTGCCGTCCTGGGGAAAGCCGGCCGGGTTTTGCAGGAATACTACTTTGCGCTCGAAAAGAGAGCGCCTAATGCCGCTTGGCTGGATGGCGTCTGGCTGGAAGAGACCAGCCCGGACATTTTTCGGCAAGATCAGATTATCGTCCGTCGCAAGACCTAGCTGCACAATTCCGTCTGTCACTTCGCCGTTACGCGTTCTTCGATAGCCTCATACTCCGCTTCCGTCAACGCGCCGCGCCGCACCGTGTCATCTGGCGCGACGTAAGGACGGTGCGCGATGATCTTCTTCGCCTCCCGGTGACCGATCCCAGGTAATGTCACTAACTCGGCTTCACTTGCTGAATTCAGATTCACAACAGTTGGCCGTCCCTTGTCCCAGCCTTCCTTCGCCCCGCGTACGGCTGCATTCGCATCGTCTGCCACGGTCCTTGCCGCTTGCCCTACTTTTTCGCCTGCCTTATTCAATTCCGGCTTTGCGTTTTTCACCGCTTGCGAAACTTCCTTCCCCGCTTCATCCGCACGCTTCCGTGCCTCTTCCGTTTCTTCTTTTGCGGTCTGTTCCGTTTTCGAAGCGGACTGGCATCCCACAATGCCCATCGCGACCAGCCCGCTCAAAGCTATAGCGAAAATTTCTCGCCTCATCTTCATATGATTCTCCTTATCCCATTGGACGAGACGCATCCCTTCTTTTCCATCAGGTATTCTCGGTAGGTCCCAGAACTCATCTTCGTAGTACTTTCAAACTTCATCGTATAATCGGGAACGCAGATTTTGAGCATCCTGTAAATCGAGGAAGATATATGTCAGAGCCAACATATGAAGAACTGAAAGCCCGTCTCGCCCAGCTCGAAAAGGAAAAAGGAGGCAAGCGCAGCGGCGCACTCGATTTTCGTGTCGGAGAAAAGGGCGGCGTCAGCGTCTACGGTCTCGGCCGCTTTCCCGTCACACTCTATTACGAACAATGGATTCGATTGCTGGACGTTTCCAAAGAACTGCGCGAATTCCTCGAAGAAAATAAATCCGCCGGCAAACTAAAACTCAAAGAATAATCCGGAAGCTCACGCCACTCACCGTTTGTCATCCTGAGGGCATCCATGAAGATGCCCGAAAGACCTCAACCAACTCGCCAGCACAGCACATTATTTGGAAGGCGCCTCTTTGCTCGGCGTCTTCGTCAAATTCCGAATCAGTGCAACTTCCTCTTCCTTATATGGTTTTCCGTCCGTCCGGAAAATCTCGTGAAACCAAACCGCCGGCTCGCGGTCTGTGTACGGCTTCCGCCACGAATCCCACGGCAAATACGTCTGTGTTTTCCCCGCCACCAATCCCCAATTGATCGCAGCCACGTTGTATTTCTTCGCAACCGGAAGCGATCCCTCGAAAGTCGAACCGTTCCCCCGCGCCATGTATTCTGTGCAAATCAGCGGCCTGCCGTACGGTTTCAGCCATAAAATCCTTTTCTCAAACTCCTCGCCCTTGTCGTAATTGTGAAAACTGATCACATCCGACTCTTCCAGTTGAATCTTCTCCGTCGCGCTCAGTTTCGCTGGATCGGACCAGTTTCCCGTCCAAACGCCGCTCGTCAGCGGCTGTTGTGCGCCGGCCTCCCGCGCCCACGCAAACACTTTTGGCAATAACTCGACTACACGTTCCACTTTGTCTTTCGGATCATCGTAGTTCCCCCCGTTAGTGTTGTCCGGCTCGTTCCACACATCCCAAGCCAAAATCCGCTCGTCATGTCCGAATTTCCCCACCATGCCGCGCACATACGCCTCCAGCCGCGGATACTCAGAGCGATCTTCCAGCGCCTTCGCTCCGGGACTCTGCAGCCAGCGCGAATTGTGCACGCCCGGCCGTGGCGGAGCTTGCGGTCCCAGCTTCGGATCCGGATCCCAAACGGAATCGAACAACACCAGCACCGGCCGAATATGATGCTTCGCCGCAATCGCCAAAAACGTATCCAACCGTTTCGAAAACCCAGCCGCATCCTGCTTCCAAACCAAATCATGCAGGAATACGCGCATCGTGTTCAGCCCGATGGACTCCGCCCATCCCAGTTCCAGATCAATGCGCTTCGGATCGAACGTATCCGCTTGCCACATTTCCAATTCATTCGAAGCCGTCGCCGGAATATAGTTACTCCCCACCAGCCACGGCTGCCTTGCATACCACGCATTCGCACTTTCCACCGGCCATCGCGCGGGCGCGGCGTTTGCTCGCGATGCAGCGGAAGCTCCATACACAAACAGCAAAATTCCTGCAAACGCTGCCCATCTCCACGCGCTTCGCATATTCATCATCTCTCCGGCCTCAGTTATAACACTGACCTCGTAAGATAAACTCTATTTGGGAGGGCACGACTTTAGTCGTGCCGGACAGCACGTCACAGAGCGCGTGCTTTAGCCCTAAGGTCCGTATTCTGCGTCTGCGTCTTCTCGCACCGCTGCCGTATACTATGTCGCACGAAATTGAATCGGGAGAACTTTCGCAATCATGAAAATGCGTCGCTTCGGCCGCACCGGCTGGCAAGTCAGCGAAATTGGATACGGTATGTGGGGAATGGCCGGCTGGACCGGCTCGGAGGACGCCGAGTCCCTCGCCGCGCTACAGCGTTCCATCGACCTCGGTTGCAATTTCTTTGACACCGCATGGGCTTACGGTGACGGCCACAGCGAAGAACTCCTCGGCAAAACGCTTCGCGCCAATGCTTCCAAAAAACTCTACGTCGCCACCAAAATTCCGCCGAAAAATCGCCGCTGGCCCGCTCTCAAGGAATTTTCGCTCGACGATTGCTATCCGCCCGACTACGTCTACGAATATGTGGACAAAAGCCTCAAGAATCTCGGCCTCGAATCACTCGATCTCATCCAGTACCACACCTGGATGGATTCCTGGCTCCACGATCCCCGCACGCAAACCACCATCGAAAAACTTCGCTCTTCCGGAAAAGTCCGCGCCGTCGGAATCAGCCAGAATCGCTGGGAGCCCGAAAACGGCATTCGTGCCGTTCGCTCCGGCCTCGTGGATGCCGTGCAAGTCATCTACAACATCTTTGACCAAAATCCCGAAGACGACCTCTTTCCCGCTTGCCGCGAAAAAGACGTCGCCGTTATCGCCCGCGTGCCCTTTGACGAAGGCTCCCTCACCGGAACGCTCTCGCTCAATTCCACCTGGCCGCAAGGCGATTGGCGGAGCACCTACTTCGTTCCCGAAAACTTGAAAAACAGCGTTGAGCGCGCCAACGCACTGAAACCCCTCGTCCCCGCTGGATCCTCCTTGCCGGAAATGGCCCTGCGCTTCATCCTCAACAATCCAAACGTCGGCACCATCATTCCCGGTATGCGCAAAATCCGCCACGTCGAATCAAATCTCTCCGCCAGCGACAAAGGCCCGCTCCCCGCCCCACTCCTTGCACAGCTACGCCAGCATCGCTGGGTCCGCCGTCCCACCCACTGGAGCCAATAAGAACGGGAACTTTCCGCATCCAACCAGTGTCAGTCCTTCTGGAGGCATTCCATGCGTCTTATTACCCTAGCTCTCCTGGGCATTCTATTCTGCTGCCCTCTCGCTTATGGTCAGGCGTCTTCGGCAGACGCGAAAACTCTGCAGTCAATTCTCGACGAACTACGCCAGGTGCGGCAGGACCTGCATACGACGGCCGCGACGGTGCAAAGAGCCCAAATCCTGCTGTATAGGATTCGCACTCAAACCGACTTGGTCACGCGCATCACACAACAACGGGACCAAGCGCATATGCGCACGGAGCAGTTGAGTTTCGCTCGAACTCAAAACGCCGCCAGAATCAAGAGCGCCGAGGAGGCCATTGAGCAGACTCAGGACCCATCCGCGCGCAAGGAGCTTGAGGACGAGATAGCCACCCGCAAGAGTCAATTGGAACAACTTGCGAATCAGGAACAAGAAAATCAAACAAAGGAGACAGAGTACTCCGGCCAGTTACGCCTCGAGCAGGCAAAACTCGATGAATTGGAAGCCAGACTCGATCAGCTTGAAAGGAAGTTGGAAGGTGCCGCGGAATCGTCCCAACGAAAGTGATCCAGGATAAGCGCTTCACGTAAGGATGACTGCGATGGCAGCTTCGTTTAGGCAGTTTGTTTTAGCGCGCGCTCAACCAGCGTCAAACACCGCTCCGCTTGCTCTTTCAACATCTCTTCCCGATCCCCAATTTCCCGTTGCGAAGAGTGCAACTCATCCGCAATCGCCAGCGCCGCCAGCACAGCCACTTTTTGCGTATCCACCGTCCGCGTCGCATCCGCGATCATGTGCATCTTCTCATCTACAAATTCCGCGAGCTTTTGAACGTACTTCGCATCCAGATCGCCCTGAATCGAATACGTTTGCCCGAATATCTCTACTTTAGTCGGTCCGCCCATAGCTGTCTCTGCAAGAGTTTATGCGTAACACAACGTGTTTGTCATCCTGAGGACATCCATGAAGATGCCCTCAGGACCTCAACCGTCGTTTATCCGATAATAAAACCAGGAGGACTTCAGCTCGTGCGCAAAACCGCACCAAGCTCTTTCTCCAGCGCCGCCACAATCTTCCCCGAATATGCCGCAATCTGAGCGTCCGTTAACGTCGCTGCCTTGCTTTGAAGCGTCACCCGCACCATCAACGAATATTTTCCCGCTGGCACATTTTTCCCGCGAAACAAATCCGCCGCTTCAATCGAAGTAATCTCCGCAATTCCCAGCGACTGAATCGCATTCGTCACATCGGCGAACTTCACGCCATCCGCCAGCAAAAGCGAAAAATCCCGCTCCACCGCCGGAAAACGCGGCAGCGGTTCATACCGCCGTGCATTTTTCGCGCCGTAATACGCGCAATAAAACGGCCCTAGTACAATCTCCGCCAGAAAAACGTCCTGCCGGAATTTATATTTCTCCGCCAAGCGCTTCGCCAGCAATCCCGCCGCGCCCAGCTCATTCTCTTTCAAAAAAATCTTCCCGCGCTTCGCCGAGTTCAACCAATCCGACCCGCCATCCTGCCAGCCAATTCCGCCGGAGAGCACCCCAATCGTGTCCAGGTCGCCCTTCAAATCCGCAAACGAATAATCGCGAGCCCCGTCATGCAATCCCTGCGGTCGCACTTCGCCCGTCGCGCCAATCGCCAGCACCGGCGTCTCCACAGCGCTCGCTCCGTCTAGAGCATACCGCCGCCCAATTTCAAACAGCTTCACGCTCCGCTGGCTGTGATTCAGATTCCATTCAATCGCCGCAGCCATCGTCACGCTGCCCGTAGACCGCAGCACACTCGCTTCTTCCGAAAGCGGATTCACCAGCTTCGCCGGGGGCACATTCGCCGCGCGAAACAACTCATCGCGCTGCGCATCCACATGCGGAATCGTCACAATTTCCCGGTACCCCAGCCCAATCAACCGCTCGCGCAGCCGCATCTCCGCTTCATACTGCGGCAATCGCGCCGCGCCAGTCCGTGCTGCCGGCAAACGTGGCGGGAATTTATCCAGCCCATAAACCCGCGCAATCTCTTCAATCAAATCAATCTCGCGTTCCACTTCTGCGCGCCACGACGGCTGCGTGCATTCCCAGGCCGCCAGCAATGCCCCTTCTTGTCCGCGATTCTGATCCACCCGCACCGGAGCAAATCCCAACGCGCTCAGCACCCGCTCCACTTCCTTGTCCGGAACATCCGCGCCCATCACGCGCAAAATTTCCGCACGCGTTACCGTAATCTTCTTCGCCGCCCGTTTCCCCGGATACACATCCACAACACCGCCCAACAATTCGCCGCCAGCCAACTGCAAAATCAATTCCGCTGCCCGCCGCGAAGCCACTTCTGCCATCTCCGGATCAACCCCTCGTCCAAACCGCGTGGAAGCCTCCGTATGCAATTTCATCGACCGCGCTGCCCGCCGAATCGATATTGGATCGAAATACGCGCACTCCAGCAAAATGTCCTTACTCGAGAATGAAATCTCAGTGGACGCGCCGCCCATCACGCCGCTTCCAATCGCGCGCGATCCGTCCCCGTCGCAAACAAGCGGCATCCCCGGATCCATCACACGCTCGGTTCCGTCAAGCGTCTTCATCTTCTCGCCCGGCTTCGCGTGCCGCACCACGATGCTCTTATCTCGAACTTTTCCAAGGTCGAACGCGTGCATGGGATTGCCCAGCTCTAGCATCACGTAGTTCGTCACGTCCACCACGTTGCTGATGCTCGCCACGCCCGCCGCTTCGAGCCGTTCGCGCAGCCACGTCGGCGACGGCTGAATCTTCGCTCCACGAATCACCCGTGCCGTGTATCGCGCACACAATTCCGGCGACTCAATCGTCACGCGAACCGCGTCGCTCGCTTTCGCTGTTGTGGATTCTACTGGCTTCGGCAAAACAGGCTTCAACGCCGTTTTGTAAATCGCGCTCACTTCCCGCGCAATCCCATACACACTCAAACAATCCGGCCGGTTCGAAGTCACTTCCGCGTCAATCACTCCGCCCAAAACGCCCTTTTCCACGCCGCCGATGTTCGTTCCAGAAAGTGCAATGCGCGAAGCAATCTCCTCCGCGGACGCCGTCACGTCCACGAACTCCTTCAGCCAGTTGTAAACCACCTTCATCTAACGAGTCCTTGTGCCGCTCACGGAAATTGCTTCAAGAACCGCACATCGTTCTGAAAAAACACCTGAATATCATCAATCCCATACTTCAGCATCGCCAGCCGGTCGATTCCGATCCCGAACGCAAATCCGCTCACTTTTTTGGGATCGTATCCGACAAATCCATACACCGCGGGATCCACCATCCCCGCGCCAAAAAGTTCAATCCAACCCGCGCCCTTGCACTTTCCACAAGTTCCGCTCGCAGTCGTCCCGCTCCCGCCGCAGAATACGCACGACACGTCGAACTCCACCGACGGCTCCGTAAACGGAAAATAACTCGGCCGGAACCGCGTCTTCACGCTCGGCCCAAAAAATTGTTTCACGAAGTATTCAATCGTCCCGGTGAAGTCGCAGAACGTTATGTCCGTATCCACCGCCAGCCCTTCCACTTGATGAAACGCAAACGAGTGTGTCGCATCGGGATTGTCTCGGCGATATACGCGCCCAGGCACGATCACGCGCACCGGTGGCTTCTGCTTTTCCATCGTTCGAATCTGCATCGGCGAAGTGTGCGTCCGCAGCAGCAGTTGTCCCGGAGCACCCTTCGGCAGATCGAGATAAAACGTATCCATGTCATCCCGCACAGGATGATGTTCCGGAATATTCAGCGCTTCAAAGTTGTAGTAGGGAGTTTCGATTTCCGGCCCTTCCACGACCGAAAATCCAATACTGAAAAAAATATCTTCAATCTCTTGAAACACCTGCCGGATCAAATGCCGCGACCCCAGCGGCCGCACCACACCAGGCAAAGACAAATCCACGCGATCCTTCGCGCCCGCCGACTCTTCCGCCCCCGCCTCAATCGCCACGCGCCGCTCTTCAATCAGTGCCTCAAGCGCCGTCTTGAACTTGTTGAACTCTTGCCCGACCGCCTTCTTCAATTCCCCCGGCGCCGGCTTCAGCCAGTTATCCGTAATTTTCGTAACAACGCCGGCTTTACGTCCCAGCCAATAATTCCGAAACTCTTCAAACTGTTTCTCATTCGAAATCCCGCCCAAATCCGCGGCAGCCTGTACACGCACTTCTTCGAACGCCGACGCCACCAGCTCCGCGGTCAACGCGCCCTGCTCTACCAGCGTTTTTTCTACAGACGTCGCCATCACTCATCCCGAAATAGTCGCGCCATAAAGGTAGGGGCACGATATATCGTGCCCCTCTTCGATGACAACCGCTCCGCCGCCTCTAACGACGACAGCGCTTTCTAATTCAATGCTTACTTCTTCGCCGCGGCCTTCGCCTTTTCCACTAGCGTCACAAATCCCGCGGCATCCTTCACCGCGATATCCGCCAGCACTTTCCGGTCAAGCTCCACGCCCGCAGCCTTCAATCCATGAATCAACTGGCCGTAAGTCGTCCCGTTCAACCGCGCAGCCGCGCCGATGCGCTGAATCCACAGCCGCCGGTACTGCCGCTTCTTCACACGACGATCGCGCTTCGCATAACGATCTGCGCGATTCGCCGCCTCCTGCGCCGACTGGTACAACTTGCTCTTTGTGAGGAAAAATCCTTTGGTCCTCTTGAGGTACTTCTTCCGCCGTGCCCGGCGTTTAGTGCCGCGTTTTACGCGTGCCATGGGTTTGTCTCCTTAATTTGCCGCGTCCATAAAACCGCGCCACTCTGCAGTGGCCGGTCTTCAGACCCGTTCTTTCTTTGTTGTGCAGAGACAAACAAGACGTGCCAACGCGCAAAAATTCGCGCGCAACACAACGGGTTTGTCTCTGGTGTGTACTGCTTTGCCCCAACTTACGTCGGAGCTTATCGGCCGGCAGGCACCCGTGTAGCACTGCCTGGCTCGATGCGCGTTCGCCGTTTCCAGCAATCGCCTTGCGGAACCGAAGTCCCGCGTTTCTCAAATAACCGCAATCCGCCGAAGCGTCTCGCGTTCACTCAGAAATTCTTTTCTTCGATGCTTTTCCAGCGGCGATTTTACATCGCCATCTTCATGCCGTTGGTTTTTACAATCCGTACGGCAACATCTGCATCGTCTTCAGCATGTCCGCTTTGCTCACTTGCGTCAGCTTCTTCAACTTCCGCATCCGCTTCGGAGCCTTCGTCCCCAATAGGTGCCGCTTCCCGGAATGCATCCGGATAATCTTCCCGGTGCCGGTGATCTTAAATCGCTTGGCTGCGCCGCGGTGAGTCTTCAGCTTCTTCTTCGGTTTCGATCGGTTGCGTGGCATAACTCGAAAATCTCCTCGTTCCATCTCATGTAGGGCCCGCTTTCTGAAGCGGGCCGTTTTTTTCCTGAAATCCTTACGCCTTCACCGGCGCGCCCCCGCCGGTCTTTTTCGGCGCCAACAATGCCACCAGGACGTTTCCTTCCATCCGTGGCATCGTTTCAATCTGCCCAAACTCGACGATTTCGCCGAGCAGTCGCGTCATCTTCGCTCGGCCAACTTCCTGGTGCGCCATTTCGCGCCCGCGATGGAAAATCATCGCGCGCACTTTGTGGCCTTCTCCCAGGAACCGGATAATCTGGTTCTTTCGAACCTGATAATCGTGTTCCGCCGTCGCCGGCCGGAACTTCACTTCTTTCAGCGCACTTCCGCGGCTGCTCTTCCGCTGCTCGTGTGCTTTTTTATTTGCCTGGTAAAGATATTTGCCGTAATCCGTGATTTTGCAAACGGGCGGATCGGCTGTCGGCGAAATTTCCACCAAATCCAGCCCGCGTTCGCGAGCCATCTTCATGGCTTCGAACGGCTGCATTACCCCAAGCTGACCGCCCTCTTCGTCAATCACCCGGATTTCGCGAGCCCGAATCCGGTCATTCACACGTATCCGGTCGCTCTGCTGCCGGAAATTCCGATCTGCGATAGTTCCCCCTAGTCGATACAAAAGGCCGCCGCGTCCACCCCTGATGGCGCCCAGCCCGATTCCACAGCAAGTCCCATCACGCAGAAACTCTCCGCGCAGGGACAGGCTAAAAAGTATAGCACGCGAAACGCACTTGACCGCAAGCATCCCGAAGGCTAATTTTTGCTATCAAGGCGCTCCCAGTTCCCCAGCGCCACGATGATCGGCGTTACCGCCGCGCGCTAATCCCTAGCCCGAGCCCCTCATCATTTTCAACAACAACGGTGCAATCCCGTCCTGCAAAGCATGCGCAAACATTCCCGGTCGCACCGTCTTGCGCCATTGAGCAAACCAGCCGAACAGCAAAGCCGCCACTGCAATCACCGAAGCGCGTTGCAAACCTTGATACAAATGCGCGCTTCCGAACGCCGCTGCCGAAAGTAAAATCCCCACCCAGGCGTTGCGCGTCAGTGCGCCCAATTGGCGCTGTAAATAGCCGCGGTAAATCGCTTCCTCGCAAATTCCCGCCGTGATGGAAACCAACATCCAAAGCGCCATCTCAACCGAACTCCTCGGCAACAAATAGTTGATCGACTGATTCGCCGCTCCCACCCGTTGGTGTCCGCCGATTATGGAAACCAGCATCGTGGACAAAAACAACAGGCAAATCCCCAGCCCCAGATCGCGGAACACTTGCCCGATCGAGCTCCACCGCTGTCCCCAAACAGCTTCCAGGGAAGCGCCGCGCAGCTTCACGCCCACAATCACAATCCCCAGAAATAACAGTTCAAAAAAGACCGTTCGCAAATACATCGCCGGTCGGCTCGGACCAAGCCCCGCCTGCGCCCGCGCTGCCCGAATCGTTCCCCAATACGCATAAAGACCCAGCAGCAACACTACTAAGGCCGTATGCCACGGGCTCGCCAGCAAATTGTCCTGGCCCAAGTTTTTTCCGGAATCGTCTTTTTCTACAGGCCTGCTCACCACAATTGGCAGAGTCACTCTTTTGGCCTCCGTCGCCGCTTTCTTCCCTTTGACGGACCAGTCAGAAATGAGCGCCTGGCGCACTCATAAATTCGCAATCAATTTTGCCTACTTACTTGTGCGCATTATTCGTAGGAATTATTTTTAAGCCCATTATTTGTAAGGCGGGTGGCAACGATCTTGGGTGGCTGGTGGCAACACTCTAGCTTGCTCGAATGATTTTGGGTGCCGCACCCTTTGGAATTTGGTTCACCAAAGGGTGCGGGTTTAAAGTCCACTCCAAGCACGAACTAAAACTCCAACCTGCAGGTTCTTGTGTTTTACCGGGTAGCGAGTGGCAACACTCTAGCTTGCTCGAATGATTTTGGGTGCCGCGCCCTTTGGAATTTGGTTCATCAAAGGGTGCGGGTTTAAAGTCCACTTCAAGCACGAACTAAAATCCAAGTCGTAGGGCCGGCTTTCCGAAGCCGGCCGTTCCCACTATTTGTAGGCCCCACTATTTGTAAGCCCCTATTTATGAGCCTTATTTATACGCAATGATCAGCCGGTCGAGTCCAATCGTCGGCGCCGTCAATTCCGTCCGCGCAAACCCCGCATCCTTCGCCATCGCCTCATACTCTTTCAGCGTGTACGCATCGCCCGTCGGCGTCGTCGTAAGCATCATCAAGCTGAAAGCCGCCGCCGTCGGGGGCGAAATCCGGTCATCATTCGGCACCAGATCCACAATCGCCGCTCTGCCGCCCGGAGCCAGAGCTGCATGCACTTTCTTCAAAAACCGCGTACACGTCGGAATGTCAAAGTGATGCAGAAAGTTCGTAATCAGCACCAGGTCATAACCCGTTCCAAATTCCGTTTCAAACGCATCTCCCGGAATCAGGTGATGCCGCCCCGCAATCCCCGCCGCCGCCGCATTTTCCTTCGCCACGGCCAGCACATTTCCCCAGTCCGACGCATAAATTTCCGCCGCAGGATTGTGCCGCGCCACCGCAATGCCAAAAACTCCGTGGCTCGCTGCAACGTCCAGCACCTTTTTCGATTCGCCGCCTTTCGCAAGCTCCGTCGCCATCACTTCCGCCGGAAAACTCATCAGCGGCATCATCGCCCGGGCAAATTCCACCCAGTCCGGATTGTCCGCCACCAGTGTCCCTTGCCCGAGCGCCGTTCCTCCCAGCCGCACTGCGTCCGTCATCAGCTCGTGCCCTTTTCGAATGCGCCCCGTCAACATGAAATCAATCGCGCCGCCAAGATAGGCCGGCGAATGCTTGTTCAAAAAAGCCGCCGAATCCGCTGCCAGCCCGTACCGCTGACTCTCTTTCGTCAGGAATCCATGAATCGCCAGAAAATCGCAAAGGATGCGCACGCCGCGTTCCGCTGCCTTGCACCGTTCGGCAATCGCAAACGCGGTCCTTTTTCCTTCCGCAATCGCCGTGAACACTTCCAGCTCGATCGCCGCTTTCATCGCCTCCGTCTGTTGATGCGCATTCACCGCACTAAAGAACCGCTCCGGCGTCGGCTGTTCCGCCGTCTTAGCAGCCGCACCCTCATGCATTCCATTAGTCATCTTGCCTCCAATCGTGGCGGGACTTTCTTAGTTGTAGGGTCCGCTTTCTGAAGCGGACCGCATCTTCGTCAGTTCAATGCCAATTGCGCCTCACCGTACACCACCCGCCCGTCCCCAGCAAGCCTCTACCAAAAACACCGCGACAGGACCCTAGCGGGGTAACTTCCTTTGTTCGCTCAAGATGGCGCGAACTCTTGTTAGAATTTGCGAGCGGCCCCGTGACGACTTAAGCGTGTGTTCCCAAAATCTGAGGACGCGCCACCCAGCCGAACGGAGTTCCCGTGAACGACGGCGATCCCTGCGGCGATTTCCCATGACTTTTTTCTTCCAGTAGGCTCGGTTGTCTTGGGGCAGACGATAGCATCGTGGACAACCGTGCCAAAAGCAGCCGTCAAGAAAGATGGCAAGTCGCTTGGATCGAAAGACAAAGTCTGGCTTGCCCGGCAGATTGAGATGCCTTCTCCAACCCGAGATTCCAGCTTCTCGGAGAATGGAAACGAATGCGCGCTCGGTGGTGGAGTTGCCTTTCGAGCGAATACTCGCCATATTGCGCGAGCGCTGTTCCCGAGTCAGCCAGTCCGCCACGGCTCCCTCTATTTTTTCTCGGGTCTGATCTTCTCAAACTTCGTCTCCAGCCATCGGAGAAGGTGCAGTTGATCATCAATGGTGGCACGCCGCACTTGCTTCAGTAGTTCGATTCGATCAGGCTTCGGTGGTGCAGTGTTTTGAAGACCCTCATTGCAGTTCGTGCATATGGCGCGAAGATTTTCGGGCGTGTCCAGGCCGCCCTTGGATTTGTCGATGATATGACCCATCGTCAGTCTAATTTTCAACCCTGGATGATATTGGTCAGGGTCGCCCGCAGCTGCTCCGCACATCTGGCAGGTGTAGCCGTTACGTTCCAGCACCCACGCACGCGTTTCCTTAGATATCGCCCGCGGCAAAGCAGGTAATCTTTTGTCGGTCTCGAGTAGGTATTGGCCTGGTTTCAAGCCGTGCCGGTCTTTGTGCGAGAGAATCTGATAACCGTATTCATCGCGCAGTTCCCTAAGCCTTCTTGCCCACTCAGAGGCATTGCCCGCAGCCCTGCGGATTTCGTCCTTCCCTATAATGCGGCCGATGTTTGCGAGGAGAAACTTCAGGATGCGTGCCCTGGAACCGTCGCCCGATATCTTTTTTCCTTGAGACATCAGTGCGCCATGGCGAAGAGAGCAAGTTGTTTGCGCACTCGACGCCGCGATTTCCCAAGTAAAGACACTTGGATCGCCTCTCCTACCACACGAGCAACAGGAGGCGGAAACGCATTTCCAACTTGCTTGTAGGCAGCGGTCTTGCCGCCACTAATAGTCCACGAGTCGGGGAAACCCTGAACTCTTGCAGCCATCCGAACTGTCAAACGTGGTTTAAAGCCCACGGGACACTCTGGGCCAGGGGCCTCATCTGCAATTCCTAATCCATCAACCCCTAGAGCGGCCCACTGTCGGCGAGCTCGAGTGGGGCCGAGGTCTGGGCCGCCGTGCTTCTTCGATCCCCCAACCAGCGTAGGTGCGATCCCCATGGCACGTCGCCGCCATTTCTCAACACCTTTCCAGTCGCGAGATGCCATAAGATCCTCAAGTAGGTCACCGACGGTCGCAGGAATAACCCCGTTCTGCTCCGGCCACTGGAAAGACTCGGGGAACCTGCCTCGGAAGGCCACCAGAACAAAACGCGGCCGAAGCTGAGAAACGCCAAACCAAGACGCATTGAGCACTCGCCATTCTGCCTCATAACCTAGGCGGCCAAGCTTCTGAAGAAATTTGCGGCGATATTCCTCGAAGCGGGCACTCGCAAACCCAGGGACGTTCTCCAATTGAACGACTGCTGGCCTTGATTCTGCAATGAGGCGAAGTGCCTCAGGAAATAAATCGCGTTCGTCATGGTGGCCGAGCTGCTTCCCCGCGATGGAAAAAGGAGGGCACGGCACGCCGCCCGCAAGAAGATCGACACCGCGAAACTGGGAACCATCCACTTCTGTAACGGAATTTTCTATGACTTCCCAATGCGGACGATTATGTCGAAGTGTTTTACAAGCATGGGAATCAATCTCGATCGCAGCAGCAAGCTCGAATCCGGCAGCTTCTAGGCCAATAGCCTGTCCCCCGGCGCCAGCACAAATTTCAAGGACTGTTAAACCCATCTGTCTCGGAAGCCCATCTGCGGAACTAATCGCGAGGCCAATATTCTCGTTAATGGACATCAGTGTCAAGCAGATGTATTTCGCTTTTTGTTCACCTTGGGCCGTTCGGGAGCAGAAAATGCTTGACATTCGAGAAATTATCGCGAACACTGTTCGCGATGACTTTCCTCTCCATGCGCCAGGCCGCAAAGAAGCTCGGCCTAAGCATTGCAGCACTGAGTAGCTATGTAGCCAAAAAGAAAGTTCCCGGACCCGAGCCACAGCGAATTGGAAAACAGCTGATATACGCGTGGAGTGAAGAGGACGTCGAACGGGTCCGTAAGCTTCTGCCGAAGATAGCGAACGGCAGGAAGACCCGTTTTCAGAAGGAAAGACCAAAGAAGGCCCGTAGGAAGAAGTAGATAACGGGACGCGCTAGTGCTCTAACACCAACGCGCCCCTAACCTAAGTCGCACACGTGAGGTGCAACCATGGCTGCCAAAAAAGGTAGCGGGTTCCTATTTTCCACGCAACCCGCCCATCCCCGCTGCATTTCCGTTCCCCATTCCGCTGTACCGCCTCTCGCCCACTCCCGACGGCCTTTTCCCTCTGTCATCCCGAGCGCAGCGAGGGATCGTGGCAACCCTCATCCCTCACCGAGGTCACTGTGAACATCGTCTCCCTTGCGTCGCGAATTGAGGCGAACCATGGGTGAATGGAAAGCACAAATCAGCCTAAGAGTCCGCCAGCTATTGCGAACCGAACTCGAAGCGTTCGCCGCAGGCGAAAAGCGCAAGCTCGGCAACGTCGGCGAAGTCCTCCTCGAATGGAGCTTCGATCAGCTCAAAGCCGCCGGCTCCATCGATCGCCTCTTGAAGTCTAAGATTCGTCCTTCAGGCGGCCATCGCAAAGAACCCTAAATCAATGCAAGCTTATGGGCAGGCGGGCCAGACTTTAATTAGGTGCCTCAGCTTTTATTAAGGACAACAAACATCGCAGTGTTGGACATATTGGTTGCCAGTCTGGGACTACGAGGCCGCAATCTGTTGTCGATCCGATACCAAGTTATTGTGCTCTGTTTCGAGGAGGCTTCGGGTCACGCGGGAAATCACTCATCGTAGCGATGTCGTCCGAAGTTAGCGGAGCGGATGACCGGAAATCCTCGTACGCCCCGACCTCAATGAGGGTCGATTTGGACCCTGCGCCATCATAGAAACGCAATATCTTATTCAATCTCACGCCGGCACGAAGCAGCGTTTGAGCCACGTATTGCGCCTCTTTCGGGCTGATTCCGTCCCCGATCCAAATCACGTTGCTAGGATTCGGGTCCAGCGGCTGCCTAACGACCACTTTAAGTGACCCAACCTCCTTCAATGCTTTTACAATTCCCGTGGCCTCGTCAGCCTTCGCATAATAGATCACGGTTGGACTTGGTCCTTCCGTGGGTAGTTTCGAGGCAATCAGTTTTTCTCTCTGGCGATCTGCTGCTGCGCTAACTGTCAGCTGATTGATCAATGAACCGTCCGCGAACAATGTCCTAATTGATTCCGATGAATACCCAAATTTCTGCGCGATGCAGTTCAGCAAAACGCTCACATCGCTGTGCGTCGATTGCGACACAGTCTGCACCGTCTGCAATTCGCTTTTGGTTGAAGCCAGCGCCTCATGCAAGGCGTCTGCCTCTTTCTTGTGCGATTTGTCGTCACGAACACTCATTCCAACGGTCGCCAGCGCTGAAAGCACCAGCACGCTAACGAGTAGCCATTTTTTCTTTGGATCTTTCTGTGGATCGACATACAACGAAAGTATGCCGCTAACCAGCGAAATCAAAGGGAGCAATGCCTGCGAACCGGCAGCCAAAATTTCTGACACATTTGTCTCCATTCTCGCTCTGTCTCTGTAGCCCTACCGATGTTACGAGCAAAGGAAGAAGATCGTGAAGTAAGACTAGCGTAAATCTATCGCCATATTTATCATCTTGTCTAGAAAGTATAACCGTGTGAATCGCTTGACCGGCAGACAGCAACTAGGCGCCATGTTTTTGAGGAATGGATTTCTTCTTTGAATTCACCCTCAATCCATTCGAATTACCTAATAACTTATAGTACTTGACTCGTTAACATTTCTATGCTACTCTGGCGAGTGTAGCCTGGCCCAACTCGAAATTCCCGCTCCGCTCCTGCCTTCCTATCTCCCTTGTTTTGATAATTATGCAAAACCCTTTTCTCGTATCCCTTTTCTTTTGATAACCATACAAAACCCCGGGGGTATGGGGGTACAAATCAAGCACGCGAGCTTTGAGAACGGGAATTCCGCCTCCGTAAGTCTTGTATTTGCCACTCTTACGAAAACAACCGGGGTAGTATTGGTATCTCTAACCAAAAGCTTTTCTCCTTTGGTTTTTTCCGCCTCTGGCTTCGCCAATTTCTCGGCTTCAGATCGCTCTTTCGGACACTTCTTTTTGGAGGGATTCCACAACTTCGCCCAGCGGCTTCGGACCCAGATCGCCCTTGCTGCGGTGCCGCACGCTCACCGTACCGGCCTCGGCTTCCTTCGCGCCGACCACCAGCATGTACGGAATCTTCTGCAACTGCGCATCGCGAATCTTCGCCGGCAATTTTTCGTTCCGGTCGTCCAGATGCACGCGCAGTCCATGATTCTTCAGCGTCTCGTGAATATGCTTCGCATAATCCAAAACTTTTTCGCTCACCGGACAGATCTGCACCTGCACCGGAGCCAGCCACAGCGGAAACGCGCCCGCATAGTGCTCGATCAAAATTCCAAAGAACCGTTCCACCGATCCGAGCAGCGCGCGATGCACCATCAGCGGCTGATGCTTCGCGCCATCTTCCCCGACATACTCCAAACCAAATCGCGCCGGCAAATTGAAATCAAATTGCACTGTCGTCAATTGCCACGGCCTGCCAATCGCGTCAATCAACTTGATGTCGATTTTCGGTCCGTAAAACGCGCCTTCGCCCGCCATTTTCTTATAAGGAATGTTCAGGCGCGCCATCGTGCGGGCCAGAGAATCGGAGGCATGTTGCCAGTCTTCGGGCTTCCCGGGGTAATTTTCCGGATGCGCCGGATCCCAGTCCGAAAGTTCCACTTCAAATTTGTCGAACCCGAAATTCTTCATCACCGCGTACGCAAATTCGATGCACGCTTCCACTTCCGATTCGATCTGCGAAGGCATGCAGAAAATATGCGCATCGTCTTGAGTAAATCCGCGCACACGCAGCAATCCATGCAACACGCCGCTTCGTTCGTACCGATAAACCGTTCCCAGCTCAGCCAACCGCACCGGCAATTCGCGATAACTCCGCAGCTTCGATTTGAAAATCAGAATGTGCCCCGGACAATTCATCGGCTTCAACTGGTATTCCGCCTTTTCCACCTCAATCGGGCCGAACATGTTGTCTTTGTAATAGCCGGTGTGCCCGCTCGTGTTCCACAAATCGCGCCGCATGATGTGCGGCGTATAAACCAGATCGTACCCGCGTGCCATCAACTCCTTGCGCAGCCAATCTTCCACAATGTTCCGAATCAGCCCGCCCTTCGGATGCCAGAAAATCAGCCCCGGCCCCGCCTCTTCCTGCACGCTGAACAAATCCAGTTCAACGCCAAGCTTGCGGTGATCGCGGCGCTTCGCCTCTTCCAGGCGGTGCAAATACTCATCCAGCTCTTTTTGCGTGAAAAACGCCACCGCATAAATCCGCTGCAGTTGCGCGTTGCCTTCCTGGCCCTTCCAGTAAGCGCCGGCCACGCTCATCAACTTGAACGCCTGAATCCGCTTCGTCGAAGGAATGTGCGGCCCGCGGCAAAAATCGATGAATTTTCCCGTGGTGTAAAACGAAACCATCGGCTCCGTCGCTTTTTCTTCCACCAGCTCGCATTTGAAAATCTGATTGGTCTTCTTGTAAAGCTCGATTGCCTCAGCCTTCGGCAAAAACTTGCGTTCGTTCGGCAAATCCTGCGCCGCAAGCTCATGCATCTTCTTTTCGATCTTTTCCAAATCTTCCGGAGTAAACGGCTGCTCCCGCAAAAACTCGTAGAAAAATCCATTCTCAACTGGAGGCCCAATCCCCAGCTTCACATTCGGGTACAACTCCATGACAGCAGCCGCCAAGAGATGCGCCGCCGAGTGCCGAAAAACAAAAAGCGCATCCGCATCTTTGTCCGTAAGAATTTTCAGCTTCAGGTCTTGCTCCAGCGGACGACGCAAATCGATCAGGTACCCGCCGTCTTCCACCGGATCGCCAAACCCGGAAAGCGCGCCATTATTGGAATAAGCCTTGGCAGCGAACGCAGCATCTGCCAGCCGCGGCGAAATGCCCTTCGCAACGTCGTACGCGGTCGTTCCCTTGGGAACATCCTTTACGCTGCCATCCGGAAGTGTGACGTGAATCGTTTCCATGTGCTCCAAGCCTGAAAGGAGAAACACCAAGCTTATCGGCGCTGCACAGCACGGTCAAGGCGCGCGGGGAATGAGCCTAAATGCCGAGGAAATTAGATACCGAGTTCGCCAAATTCAGGGCGATTGCGCAAATCCTGAAAGGCAGGCTCGCTTTGCACCCAGCGGATAAATTCCGCAGCATCACTTGCTTTGGTTTTTGCTCGCTTGAGCGTTTCCAGGGCGGCTTTGCGGTTTTTGTCGAGGGCCAGGGCTACGGCAAGGCGGCGCAGCGGCCACTCGGAATCAGGTTTGACTTCAGCGGCGGCGGAAAAATAACGCACGGCGCTTCGGTAGTCTTTTTTGTCCAACGTGTCGTTGCCGGTTTCGATGGCCCCGACGAAAATTCCGGCAAGCGCGCGCTTCAAAACGAGATCGCGCTCAGGCTTTTTCTCCGACTCGGACCGCTGCCTCAAATCGCGGACGTCTTGCAGGACATTTGCCGGCCCCTCAGAAGGCGGAGCTTCCGGATTTTCTTTCGTCTGCAAAGCACCAAGAATTTGGCTACTCAAGCGTTCCTGATCGGCAAAATCATTTCGTTCGCGTTTGAGTGCGTCTTGCACAGATTTTGCCCGCGAAAGTTCCTCTGCTTTCGCGCGGAATGTTGTGACGTCCGCCAGCCCATCGTAAGTCTCGGCTATCTCCTTGTACTGCCGCCACGCGGACAGGGAATCGCCATTTGCTGAATATTTTTCCGCCCCATCAGCGGCTGTTTTCAATTCCGCGGAAATGAACTTTTCATCGCGCGGCTCGCGATTTGTGCGCATCGCTTGAATTCGGAACCAGCCAAATGCCTCTTCCATGACGGATGCGGGCGCCCATTCGTGCACTCCATCAAAAGCTCGCAGCCAATGGGGATAACCGATCTGTTCTAACTTGTCTTGAAGCGGAACCACTTCGCTGAAGTTGAAATCCAGATTACCTACTGCGGAGAAAACGGGAAAGAAAGTGTCGCGCTGCGGCAAGGAATTCTGCGAAAAGCCAGCTCCGCTCAACAGCACACCAGCAGAGCATTTGCAAAGCTGCGCAAGCTGCGATGCAACGCGAGCGCCGCCCGAGAATCCGGCAAAATAGATTCGCTTTAGGTCGACGGAGAATCTTTCCTGAGCATCTTGCAGCATGGCGTCTGCCGCATCAGCTTCCGGCTTCCAAGTGCCGTTGCGCGAATTGTTCGAGCCCAACACGATGAACCCATACCGTTCCGCAGCCTCCTTCATCAGTTCCACAGGCACTTTGCCGCGCGCACCAGGATCGAATGCAAAGACAACTGGCCAGTCGCGCTTCGCAGAGTATGTGGAGGGAAGATAAAGCGCGTAGGACTGCTCCGGAAACTTCGCGCAAACGACATGTTCCAGGACTTTTCCAGTTTCCAGCGCTGGTGCTGCGGCGGGCACAGATTGGCCGAGGCAATAGCCCGAGCAAAGCAGGAAAACCGAACAAAGGCCACGAAGCATCACTCGGAGTATATCCCCTGCCTTCAGGCCAGGGTCACTAGAGAATAGTTGCGTTCGGAAGATTCGCAAAATGCGCGTCCGAGGTAATTATTTGGGCATTCTCACTGAGCGCTGTGGTGTAAATGATGGAATCCGCCAAAGGGATTTTCATCTGGACGCAATTTGTCGCGGAATCGGCCGCGATATTCTCATCGAGGGCAACGACCGTATGCCGCATGGCTTCGGAGGTGAACCAATCGGCAGCCGTCTTCTGTTGTTGGGTCAACAGGACATTTCTAACTTCGTATATAACGATTGTTGGGACGATGAGAGTCTTCTTTTTGTCCGCTAAGTAAGGTTCAAACAACTCCTTCTTAGTATCGTCCGTCAGATATTCGAGCCATCCCGACGAATCCACCAGAACCCGTTCAGAAGCGGTCGTTGCGGTCACGATAGGTATCCTTCCATTCAATTCCTTTTGCTATGCCGGCAAGATCGCGGATACTTCGCGGAGGATGAATCCGAATCGTTCCGTCCAGGATGTACATCTGCAATTCCTGGCCTGGAACAAGCCGCAGGCTTTCGCGGACCTTCTTCGGAATTACAATTTGAAACTTGGGAGAGATTTTGACCATTTCCATGACTTCACTCAGCCTTTCTATCAACTCTGTCGACAAGAACGTTGGAATCTTTGAACGAAATTCAGTATGCCGAGTGCGGCATCGATATATGATAGCGTATTACAGAAATAATGACGATAGGTCATTTGTAGGATTTGGCTAGATGGATGATAATATTGGAACTTATGCGAAAACTAGGCTTACTCACCGTCTTCCTGATTCTCACCACGCGGACTTTCGCTCAAAGCCCTCAGCCAATCAAGGGTCCGGACGAACGGTACAAAGTGGACATTCTGGTTGTGGTGGCGCATCCGGATGATGAAGGCGCGGCAACGCCATACTTGGCGCGGGCGATTTATGATTTGCACAAAACGGTCGGCGTGGTTTTTGGGACGCGTGGCGGGAGCGGGGGAAACGATTACCGGCGCGAGCACGGCCCGGCGATGGCAGACGTACGAGAAATCGAAGCGCGGCAAGCCTGCGCGAAACTCGGAATCGAAAAAGTCTGGTTTCTTGGCGGAAAAGATACGGCTTCGCAAAACGTTCTGAATTCGCTGGCGAATTGGGGACACGGTGAAAGTCTGGAAGAACTCGTTCGCATCGTGCGATTGACGCGGCCGGAAATCATCATCACCTGGTTGCCTTCTATTTTTATTGGAGAAAACCACGGCGATCATCAAGCCGCGGGAGTGCTGGCGACGGAAGCTTTTGATTCCGCAGCGGATCCCGTTGTTTTTCCAGCGCAGCTTGCGGGTGCTTCCAGACGGCTTGAGCCGTTTCTGGAAAATCTGACGCCGTGGCAGCCCAAGAAAATTTATTACTTTTCCGATGCGCGCGATTCGAAGCGGTTCGCCGGGACAGGGCCGGCGTACTCGGTGAAGGAAATTTCCCCATCGCAGAAAAAACCGTACTACCGGCTCGCGATTGACGCTGCGTTGCCGCACCTCACGCAATTCCCGGAGGACATCCAACGAATGTCCAAACTCAGCGATGCCGACTTGGAAAAATTGATGAGCGATCCACACACTTCCTGGTGGAACGAGCCGGATACGCTAATTTTCGGCAAGTCGGTAAATCCCGGTCCCACAGCGGTTGCAGGCGACGTGTTCGGGGGAATCGTCACTGGCGAAGCGATCGCCGGCGAGCCATCGCGTCGCCAACTCACCTCGATTCTGCCCGCGCCAGACGGACCTCAGCTATACCTCGGAGGTCCTTGGCTCTTTTACAAAGAATTCCGGCAAGCGCATTGGCTACTGGGTTTGCCACAACCCGCGATGCCCGAAATCGCGGTGAAGTCTGGATCACTGCTTTACGTTCCGCTCGTTGTTCTGCACAAGGGGAAAATTCCGGAGGAAGTCACTCTCAAAGTGAGTGCGCCCGAAGGCTGGAAAGTTACGAGCGGGGAGGGGCGACTACTTTTGCCGGGAGAACCAGAAACAGCGCTGCGCGTCGAAATTCAGACTCCGGAGCTTTCTGCGGACGCGCTGAAGACGGCGCAACCGCAAACTGTTTCGGTGAAATTGATTGTCGATGGAAAAGAATACGGCTTAGTGCAGTTGAACGTGCTTCTCGGGCACAGCGGACTGCCGCAATAGGGGAAATCGAGGTCCGAAAATTCGGCGCTATTTTTTCGCGCGCGCGGCTTCCATCTGTTCCCAGACAGCGTCGGGGAGCATGGAGAGGTCATTAAATTCGCCGGCGCCGCGGAGCCACTGGCCTCCGTCAATAACGACGCACTCACCGTTGATATATTCGGACATGTCGCTGATCAAAAACGCGGCGAGATTTGTGAGTTCTTCGTGGCGGCCGAAGCGCTTCATGGGATGTTTGTCGCGCGAGTGTTCTTCAAATTGTTTGGAAGGCATCAAGCGCGACCAGGCGCCTTCAGTGGGAAACGGGCCCGGTGCAATCGCATTCAATCGAATGTGATATTTTGCCCACTCCACGGCAAGAGAAGTAGTCATCGCAAGAACGCCGGCTTTTGCGCAGGCGGACGGAACAATGAAACCGGAACCGCAATTCGCGGAAGCGTAGGTCGTCACAATATTCAGAACGTTGCCGCCGAGTTTTTGCTCGATCCAGCGTTTGCCGAATGCCTGCGTGCAATGAAACGAACCGTTGAGCACAATTCCGACGACGGCGTTAAAAGCGTTTGGACTGAGAGTTTCCGTGCGCGCCATGAAATTTCCGGCGGCGTTGTTCACGAGTGTATCGATGCGGCCGAACTGCTGATCCGCTGCAGCTGCCGCAGCTTCGACTTCAGCTGGATTTCGCACGTCACAGGTCGCAAACGCGGCAGAGCCACCGGCGCGATGAATTTCATCGCAAACTTCCATGAGTGGCTGTTCGCGGCGGCCGACAACGAAAATGCGCGCGCCAAGTTCGGCGAACCGCAGCGCCATGGAGCGGCCAAGGCCGGAGCCTCCGCCAGTCAGAAAAATTGCACGGTCTTTCAGCAACTCACTCTGAAACACGGTTCACCTCTTTGGTGTCGCGAGCAAGACTGTTCTGGTTGAGGTTATCGCAAGCGGCAAGCCAAAAATGAAATTAATTTGGCCGTATGTCCGCAGGAATGGGGCGGCCCATTACTTTTGCATATTCGGAAGCGAAAAGATCGCTCGATGGAAATTCGTCCGTAAGTTCCTTGAGCAATTTTTGGGCGAGTGGGTTTTGTTTCTCGCGGCGTGCGGCAAGCGCGAGAAGAATTTTTGCGAACGGTTTCAGGTAGCGGCCCTTATCGGCGGCATCTTGCATTTGCACCATGCCGAGTTTCTTGTCGCCGTGAATATTGCCGAACCAGAGCAGGAAGCGGGTCCCGCCGCTGAGGCTGCCGATAATGTAGTTCGCGCAGCCCAGGGCGACATATGCGTCAAGAGCATCCGGGCGCTGGACGAGAAGTTCCTTTGCATCCTGATTCGCTTCCTTGATCAGTTTCAGCGCATCGAGCTGCTTTTTTTCCAGAATACTGTCGGCATTCGACTCCATACCGGCGGAAATCGCCAAGGCAAACAGAGCTTCGGGATCCTTAGGGTGTTCCGCAAGGCGAACTCTTGCTAGAGAACGCGTGTTTGCCAAAGCCGATCGAAAATTCCTCATTCGCTCGGGATCGGGCTTGCCATCGATTCCTTTGAGAAATCTTTTTTCGTTCAGAAAAAAATCGCTGGTGAGCACGCCCTGCCGGTAGAGTTCCTCGAAGAGATAACTTGCCGCAATAGCAGCCTGGGGAAACGGCTCTGTTGGATGCGCATCAGCCCAATCTGAGAAAGTGCTGCGGGCTTCCGGGAAATGCTGCGTATAGAGAAGCCTGAATCCGTCGCTGAGTTCAGGGACTTCGGAAAGACCGGGTGATGGAACTGGGGAATCGGCAGCCTGGGCGGCAGAAACTCCTACCAATGCAAGATGCAAAAGCACTGAGAGAGCGAACACGTTGCGCATCAGAAGAGCCCTGGAACGAAGCGCGGTTTAGAGGACATTGCGTCGCGGTATTCGGGATCGGCAAAAAGAACCTTCTCTTCCGTCGAGAGGCGCTGTGTCAAAACGAGGATGTGCGCGAGCGATCCAGCGACAGCAGTGATCCAAGCTGTATGAATCAAGGGCAAGAAAAACATCTCCAGAAAAACAGCCGCATAGTTTGGATGCCGTACGTAGCGAAAAGGACCAGATGTAACGACACCAAGTTTTGTGGAGTCCATGATCTGAACATTCCAGTGTTCGCCGAGCGTGCGAATGACCCACCAACGAATCACATTGGCGACGAGAAATAGGGCGAAGGAAATTGCGGCCAGGACGGGAATGAATGCGCGACGGAGAAAAACAACTTCGACTGCGGCTCCGATCAGAACCGTCGTGTGGAGCAACACCATCCAGCGGAATTTGGGGTCGGTGACTTTGGAGCCGCCATCGGCGACGATCTGCTTTTGGTGGGTTTTCGAAATTCTCAACTCAACGATGCGGAGAGCCGCAACGGCGAGAAGAAGCGCGAGAAACGCGATAACGCTTATGCCCATTGGAGCAGAAGAAATTCCGCGCTAAACCCCGGTCCGAACGCGCCGGCGAAAGCCAGATCGCCCGGCTGCAGAGGCCGCTTTTCCAGCCACTCCTGCAGAATAAAAAGGATGGTGGCGCTCGAAAGGTTTCCGACGTTGCCCAAAATGTCCCAGGAAGGCTGCGTATCGTCTTTGGTAAGGCCGAGGGCCTGTTCGACGTTGGAAAGCAGGCGCGAGCCGCCGGGATGCAGAATCCAGCCTTTGATCTGTTCCTGCGTCAACCCGCGCCTTTTGAAGAAGCAATCGACGAGTTCGCGCATTCTTGCGCCGATCATTTCGGGAACGTCTTTGGAAAGAAGAATGTGGAAGCCGGAATCGCGGAGATCGAATCCCATCGCATCGAGAGAATTGGGAAACGTGTATGTTTCAGAAGAAAGAATTTTGGGGCCGCGGCCTGGTTTTCCCGTGACGACTACTGCGGCCGCACCATCGCCGAAAAGAATGGAAGAGATTAAGTTCGCTTGTGAAATATCTTTTCGTTGGAACGTGAGGGAGGGAAGTTCTACGGCGACGATAAGAACGTTGCGGCCGGGATAGGCTTGCAGGAAATCGGCGGCGCGTCCGAGCGCCATCGCGCCCGCAGCACAACCAAGTTCGGTGAACGGCATGCGGCGCACGTCCGAGCGGAAGCCGAGCATGTTGATGAGGTGCGCATCGAGCGAAGGAATCATGAAACCAGTGCAGGAAACGGTGATGATGAGGTCAATCTCTTCCGGCTTCAGGCCAGCGCGTTCCAGGCATTTCTCGGTCGCTTCCAAGCCGAGCTTGATGGCGTGTTCCATGTATTCGTTGTTGGTTTTGGAAAGCGCGCGCGGTTCGACGGTGTATTCGATAGGAAAAATGGCGTGGCGTTTGTGGACTTGGGCGTTGTCCACGATGCTCATCATGGCTTCGAGGCGGCGTTCGGGGATATCAAAGACGCGACCCATGTAGTACTTCACGTCATCGCGAGTGATGGTATGCGGAGGCACTGCAGTTGCAGTGGCCGCAATAGCACAAGGATGGGCATAACCGTTTTTCGCGGACATGGTCACGATTCGATGTATCTTTCTGGCACGGGAACCAGAACCCCTGTGCCGGGGTGGCGGTTCAATTTGAATTTCAACCGCTTGTGTCACGATTCATGAAATTCAAACTAAACCACCACGGTGCCGGGCTGGTGAGAATGCCCCTGTATTCAATAATATAGGATGCGGCTGACTGGAGAACAGCCGCACTCGTGGCGACACTCTACCTCAAATCGGGGAATCTTTGCAGTCCTGTCATAACCCTCAAGCGGAGTTAAGGTAACCTACCCAGACTATGACTACTCAAGTTGAATTTGGGTTTCATCGTTGTGTACTTCCACGAATTTTGACTGCGCTGGCTCTGGTTTTATTCCTCGGGGGAATCTTGCAAGCCCAGGACAAGGCGCCAGTCCTGGTAATGGTTTCCGTGGATGGGATGAAGCCGGAGTACGTCACGCATGCGGATGAGCATGGAGCGAGAGTGCCGAATTTGCGGCGATTCATGATGGAAGGGACGTACGCGGAAGGTGTGCAGGGGGTGGTGCCGACGGTGACGTACCCGAGCCATACGACGCTGATTACGGGAGTGTGGCCGGCGAAGCATGGGATATATGCCAACACTCTGTTTGACCCGCTCGATAAAGGGAAGCAGGCCTGGTATTGGTATGCGGAAGATTTGAAGGTGCCGACGCTGTATGACTCGGCGCGTGAAGCTGGGCGCACTACGGCAAGTGTGCAATGGCCGGTGACGGTGGGCGCGAAAGTGACTTGGGATATTCCGGAGATTTGGCGGGCGGGAGACGAGAACGACATAAAACTAGTGCGGGCGACGGCGACGCCGGGATTGTTGGCGGAGGCGGAGAAAGAGATTGGCGTATACCGCGGCGGGATTGACGCGGCTACGGAAGCGGATGAAGTGCGCGAGAAATATGCGGAGTGGATATTGGAGAAAAAGAGGCCTGGGCTGCTGCTCTTACACTTGCTGGCGCTGGACCACATCGAGCATGAGACGGGACCGTTTTCGCCGGAAGCACTGGCTGTGATTGAACGGTTGGATGTGGCGATTGGGAAATTGCGCGCGACGGCGGAGCGGTTGTTTCCGGGACGGGTGATTTTTTGCGTGGCGAGCGATCATGGATTTGTGAAAGTGGAGAAGCAGATTAATTTTGGTCCGGCGTTTGTGGCGGCCGGGTTGATTACGCTGGACGCAAAAGAAAAAGTTAAAGACTGGAAAGCGTTTCCGTGGGCGACGGGCGGGTCTGCAGCGATTGTGTTGAAAGATCCGAAGGATGCGGCTGTGGTGGCGCAAGTGCGCGAAGTACTGGCGAAATTGGCGAGCGATCCGGAGAATGGAATTGACCGCGTGCTGGAAGCGGATGATTTGCACGCGCGCGGCGGGTATCCGACGGCTTCGTTTTTTGTGGGATTGAAACCGGGATGGAAGAACGGATATGAAGTGACTGGGCCGATTGTGAAATCGGTGAAGGTGGGCGGGACGCACGGCGAGTTGAGTGATTTGGCGGAGCTGCGGTCGTCATTCTTTGTGGTGGGGCCGGGAGTTCCGGCGGCGAAGAAGTTTGAATTGATTGACATGCGGGATATCGCGCCGACGCTGGCGGGGTTGGTGGGATTGCAGATGCCGAGCGCGGATGGGAAGAATCTTTTGAATTGACTCACATTAGCGATTGTCGGAAAAGCGGCGTCAAGCCGCCGCAGTCCAAAAAAGAGCCGTCGAGGTGAACTTGAGACGAATGGCGTTGGCGATGGTTTTGGCGACGGTTTGCGGCGCGACGGTGCCCGCAATTGCGCAGGAAAAACCGACGTTCGATGTGAAGGAAGGCGACTACGTCGCGAAGGATTTCAAGTTTCGGTCGGGGGAATCGCTGGCGGAGCTGAAGCTGCACTACAGGACTCTGGGGACTCCGAAGAAGGATGCGCAGGGACGCATTACGAATGCGGTGATGGTTTTGCACGGGACGGGTGGAAGCGGCGCGAATTTCTTGACTCCGATATTTGCGGATGAACTTTATGGAGCTGGCCAGCCGCTGGACATCACGAAATATTTTGTGATTCTGCCGGATGGAATCGGCCACGGAAAATCTTCGAAGCCGAGCGATGGAATGCACGCGAAATTTCCGTCGTACGACTACGACGACATGGTGGCGGCTCATCATTTGTTGTTGACGCGCGGGTTGGGCGTGGAACATTTGCGACTGATTTTTGGGACTTCGATGGGATGCATGCACTCGTTTGTATGGGGCGAGACGTATCCGGAGTTTATGGACGCGCTGATGCCGATGGCGTGTTTGCCGGTGCAGCTTGCTGGGCGGAACCGCGTGTGGCGAAAGATGGTGATGGACGCGATTCGCGAGGATCCGGAATGGAAAGGCGGCGAGTACAAAGAAGAACCGAAAGCGGCGGTGCGAGTGGCGCTCGATTTTCTGATTATTGCGGGGAGCGCGCCGATTCAGATGCAGAAGACGCTGCCAACACGGGATGCCGCCGACAAATTTCTGGCGGATTATTTCGCTCAACACGCGAAGGATCTGGATGTGAACGACTTCTTGTATCAAGTGAATGCTTCGCGGAATTACGATCCTTCGCCGCAACTGGAGAAGATCACGGCGAAGGTGATGTGGATGAATTCTGCGGACGATTTCATCAATCCGCCGGGGCTCGGAATTGCGGAGCGGGAAGCGAAACGGCTGAAGAATGGAAAGTTCGTGCTGATTCCGGAGAGCGAGCAGACGCACGGGCATGGGTCGCACACCTGGGCGGTTCTTTGGAAGAAGGAACTGGCGGAACTGCTTGCCAGCAGTGGCGAGTGACGAGTGGCGGGTGGCGAGCGGGAACCGACGACTCGCTTCGCTCCTGAATCCAGCGTGGGAAGACGGACTGTGTCGAGACGCGGTCTCGACTTTGTTCTGGGCAAGCAGTTGGTCTGTAGTAACGAAGTGGGGGTACCTCCCTACCCCTGTTTTTGTAAGTGCGGAGTACAAAGGACTTAAGTTTCGTGGAAGCTCTTTAGAATGAACACTTGTGGGACTTTGTGTAAGTGTTGATTGTAAAGGATTTGCGAGGTCAGTGAAATCGGGTACTAGACTGTTGGCGGGGGAGTTAACGAAAGAGGCCGGAAGAGGTGCCGTGTCCTTGCGAGCGACGCCGGCGACCATAACAAAAACAACCATAACACAAACAACCATAACACAATAACGTTAACTTGTCAAGTAACAGTACCTAGAGATACTGTTCGAACGAATACGCGGACCAACTTAACGTTCCCGAATGTAGAGTGGCCAAGGTGGGCTTTTTCATTTCGCGGCCTTGGCGAATTGTTTTCGATATTTGGCACGAAGCCGGTATGAATCTTCTAGTGCTATTACTCCATAGAACGAAGGTCGCCTGTCTTCGACCGACTTGTTGATCGCTAATCCTTTAAGTTGCTGAACGACGCTCTCCGCGATTGCGCCCTCATACTGGACCAAAAAGACTTGAGCATCCGAGTCAAATAGCCGTTGAATTTGGTCGCCGTTGTGGCCCATTTTTCCTGGAGTCAGGACACCGCTTGTGCCGGGTCCTTTAAACCCGATCGCGGCTGCGTAGCGTTTTTCCCCGATTCGAATATGGGTCGTATAGAGGTCCCCCTTTTCGCCGCCCCAGTCTTTGAACACGCCGCGATTGCCGAGAATGATAGCAATCCCATGCTTAAAAACCGTTTCCGGTAAACGCTTCGGATTCATCGCGGGAATACGTGAGAGTTTCAAAGTTCGTACTTTGGAGAAATTGCTGATGTCGTCGATCGTGATGAGTTTCGCTGATACGAAGACGTTTGTAACGGTCTTCGGCAGCTTCAGCCGGATTTCCCCCACGGCCAGCCTCGGGTTTCGAACTGTGCGGTGTGAAGCGAGCTTCGACCGGTCTCGCGCCAAGGCCATTATTTTGGCTTTGACTGCGTTGATGTTCGGATATTTTTTGTAGGAGATTCGACCCTCATGCTTCAGTTTCTCGAATAGCTGATGGGCTGAGAGAGTACCTGCGATTTCGAGTACTCGCTTTGCCGATAGACCGATTCTGCTAGCTATTTCCTCAGCAGTTTTGGGATTCCGCGACTTGCCGCGACATATCTCCCAAAAGACTTTCTGCCTGTCTTGAGATCGGCTCAGTAATCGCGCAAAATGATCGATCTGTTCGGGCGCGGATGCCGGAAACTCCGATACATGTTGAATTGGCATGCTGATGATCCACTACGTCTTGTTGTTGTCGGGTCTCTTGGGCACTCCTTGCAAAAAAGCATTTACCCAGGCTTTTCCTTTTCCAAGGCGCGCAGCTATAACACCCTGAGTGGCACCGGCTTGCCACAAGGTCACCGCCAAAAGTTTATTCAACAACTCTTCAGTGTTTTGGGGTACTTCAGCCTTGTTTCGGGCCATTGCAGGTCCACCTCTCTCACGGGATCAACGATGAACAAATTTGCGAAATATAATAGCTCGATAGCTCACAAATCTGGATATACCTTGACCTTATAAATCACAAAGAGTAACCTCGCGCGAAATTGCTTTCAGAGAGGGGCAAAATATGGCCGAAAAGATGAGTGAGGCTGAGAGCATAAAACGTTTGCTCATTCTTTTACTACTCAAGCTAGGGTCGACTTCTGAGGAGATTGGGACAGCTTTAGGCACTGATTCGTCGGTTATCCGGCGAATCTTACCAGCTAGGAATGTGAAGAAGATTGAATTCATATCGGCCGGTCGGGACGCTTGAAAATGGCGAAGAAACGCAGAAGCAAGGACGAAGGAAACGCCCTGCCGAGTCTAGCACTCGTATTCGGGTACATAGCTGTCAAAGACCTTCAGCGGCTCGAAGATAGGGTTAGGGTTCTGTCTCAGCTCGGCTATGGCAACCAGGAGATTGCTCGCATTTGTGATACGACTCCGGGCACCGTCGCGGTCAAGAAAGCGTTGGTGAAGCGCAAGAAGGGCAAACGATGAACAAGGAATCCGATTCCTCATACGCGATGCGTTTGATGCTCGCTTACCTTTGCGTCGCGACTGAAAAAGAAGCAAGTCTCGAGCGAAAAGTGGAAATTCTCGATAAATTTGGCCTAACTGATAAAGAAATCGCCAAAGTGTGCGGTGGCGCTATCCAGTCAATTCGTAACGCGCGACACAGCGTCAGGAAACATGGCCGTAACAAAAAGGCGCGGTAAAAAGCGCCGCATTTTCAAGAAGATCGTTAAGCTTCCTGCCGAATACTTTGTCGCGGTGGACGCCGCGAATGCTCTGTTCCCGACTTTATACCAATTCGAGAACGGGTTGCGCATTGCGGTTCATTCGTTTCTGCAGACTTGTTATGGGCCTGACTGGTGGAACGTATCTTTGCGATCGAGGCTTACTGAGACGTTTAACTATGCTGAGAACCAGCAAAGAAGATTATCCGCAATGCCTTGGATAGGTGATTCGGGGGCAGTGCCTGTGCTGCCCGTGCATCTCATTACTTTGGGGCAATTGGAAGAGATTGTAAGAAACTACAGATCCGACTGTATTCCGCAGCTATTTCCAAGCATCGAGTTCTTCGTTGGGCACATGGAAGTGATCAAGCGCGTCCGTAATATGTTCAGCCATATGTTCCCATGCATTGCTCGTGAAGACTGCCTAATTGCTAAGAGCGAAATTAGAGTCCTAGCGAGACACATTAACTCTCGCCTACCGTAGAGCCATGTGATTTCTGAGCGCGGCCTGAACGAGCCCCGGAGCCACCGAATTGATCAAGGGTTGGCGTTTATCGCTTCGCGTTCCAAGCCGTACAGGTGATTCAGAAGAAGAAATTCCGTTAGTAGCTTATCTTTGCGCTCTTTCGACTCACGGTGCGCTCTCCGATTTCGGTAAGCAGTATATGTTCCAGCGAAGAGATTCATTTTTCCGGCGCGCTCGCTCTCGCTCGCATTCGGCCAAGTAAGTAGACCTTTATCCGGCACGAAAGCCTGATGGAACAGCTTTGCCCCATGCTCGTCGATGCCGGTTCGCTTTCGGACGACGTCTTCCAATCTTCTATATCCCTTCATTAGTCGGTCATCGGGACCTTGCCAGAAGGAGGTGGCAAGGTCGACTATCCGGTGGTCGATTATTGCGAAAGGGATTGCGAGGGGAAAATGTTCTTGTAGTTTTTCGCTCACATCCTTTCGGGGATCGATTATGTAGTCGTACAAGCGGCTGGGCCTAACTGGCCGCATAGCTTGAATTTGCTCAAGGTCCGCGTTCGTTAGAGCGGATTGATCGAGCCGAAGGATGAACTCTTCTGAAACCTCATATTCCTCAATTTCGGTGCCGAATAGCTCAAGTACCTGAAGCACGTAGGAAAACGTATGCGGCCCCTCGCCGAGGTAGCCCGAACCGAATCCGGACTTCACAGCTACCGTATCGCCCCCATTTATAGTCAATAGCAGGCAATGATCGCCCGAATTCGAGAGAATTTTGGCGTGCGTTATTTGGTCCCCATATTGAAGGAAACGAAGAACCCCATCCATAGACTCGTGCGAAATTCCTGACATCCCGACATATTCGATTCCTGCTAGTTCGCTCTCAACCTGTCTGAGTGTTTCGATTTCCTGGGAGATTTCTTTCTTAGTTTGTGCCATTTTTCACATCTCCGCTTCGGTAAATACCAACTTCCAAGCTAGCACCTATTTTGGCGTGTTGGAAGGCAGGCGGCGCTATGGGACTGGCGCTTAGCTGCGGAAAACGTACGGGGAAAAACCGCTCCGGTCGGGATGACAAAGAGGAGAGAGCAGGAGAGTTGAGGCCGAAGCTCCGTTTTAGCGGACGAGTTCGAGCAACTTGATAGGCTTGACGTTCAGAGAGCGTGCCAGCTTCACAATCGTGAGCAGGCTCACGTTACTTTTGCCGCGTTCGAGATTCCCCACGTAGTTCCGATGCAGATCGGCCATTTCCGCCAATTTCTCTTGAGACAGGTTTCGCTGCTCGCGCAATTCTCTTAGTCGAGTTCCAAAGGCGGACAAGGGGTCAAGAGGCATCACCCGCAAGATAAGAGGCTTGACCTTTATAGGTCTACAGCATATAAAGTGGCAACATATAGAGTGCTATTGACGCCGGAGCGAAGTAATCGGAGCCAGCAAATGTACCGAGTTCGCCTAGATACCGTAGAAGACCTGCTAAGGCAATCTCTCAAGCCGAGAGCTTTGAGGCAGGAATATGGACTGCCCCATCCTCTCCACAGGTTCGCGGCGAGCGGCAGGGTCAAAGACAATATCCATGCCGATGTGATTCTGGCATTCCTGCGCGACTGGACGTTCGAAGAGCCGGGTACGGAGATTTACAAGACTGCAGAATGGTTTCTATTCGACAGCGAGCAGGGGTTTTTCTTGTGCTGCTCGGAGTGTGGAATCGACGCGGAGAAGCTGCGCAGTCATTTGCGGCAGTTTCGTTAGCTGCGAAGAGAGGTCCCTCCACTCCGTAGCGCGGCACGCCAAAATGCGGCGTGTAAGAAAAAGCCGCGCTACTCCGGTCGGGATGACAGGTTTGGGGTGGGGCGGCGTTGAGAGAGCGAGAAAACCGGTCGTTGGTCGGGATGAAGGAAAAAGCAAAAGCGTAGCTCAAGAGCCGATGTCGTTGGCTCGCTAGGTGAAATGGTATCAATCGAAGAGAGGTCCCTCCACTACGCGGCCCGGCGTGCACAAACCGCACGCAGGAGAAAGCCGGGTCGCTCCGGTCGGGATGACAAAAAATTCAACGGCAAGAAAAAGAAAGAGGGCACGGTGTTCCGGCTGTTGCCTGGAATCTTCGATATCGTGCCCCTACGTACCCAAAAGCAGATCCCTCGCTTTGCTCGGGATGACAAATTTTCGAGACGAAGCGTTCTGATTAGAGATACCAATACTACTGAGCGGCTTCTTGGGAGGCTCGGATTTCTTGCCAGCGGCGGGGGCGTTTGCTGAATTGCAGGACCTTTTTTCGGAGGCGGATGGTTTTGGGGGTGATTTCTACGAATTCGTCGTCGGCTATGAATTCGATGGCTTGTTCTAGGCTTAGTTCGCGATGGGGGATTAGGCGAATGGCCTCGTCGGCGGACGAGGAGCGCATATTGGTGAGCTTCTTTTCGCGGGTGACGTTTACTTCCATGTCCTGTTCGCGGGAATTTTCGCCGATGATCATTCCTTCGTAGACGTCGACGGTGGGACCGACGAAAAGTTCGCCGCGTTCCTGGAGGCCCCAGAGGGCGTAGGCAGTGCTGACTCCGGCGCGGTCTGCGACTAGCGCGCCTGTGGGTCGCAATGCCATGTCTCCGCCGTAATCAATCCAGCCTTCGAAGATGGAGTGGATTAGTGCGGTGCCGCGCGTGTCGGTTAGGAGCTGGCTGCGGAGGCCGATTAAGCCGCGCGAGGGGATTTTGAATTCGAGGCGAACGCGGCCGGAGCCGTGATTGCTCATCTTAGTCATTTCGCCGCGGCGGGAGCCGAGCGTTTCCATGATGATGCCGATGAAATTGTCGGCGACGTCGATGACGACGCGTTCCTGCGGCTCGAGTTTGCGGCCGTTTTCATTACGAATGACGATCTCAGGTTTCCCAACCATCAATTCAAAACCTTCGCGGCGCATGGTTTCGATGAGGATTGCGAGCTGAAGTTCGCCGCGGCCGAGGACGCGGAAGGATTCGGGCGTGTCCGTGTCTTCGACGCGGATGGAAACGTTGGTGAGGAGTTCTTTTGCGAGGCGGTCGCGGAGGTCACGCGAAGTGAGGTAGCTGCCTTCGCGGCCGGAGAGCGGGCCAGAGTTGACGGTGAAAATCATGGCGAGCGTAGGCTCGTCGATGATGAGCGGCTCGAGCGGCGCGGGATTGTCCAGATTGATGATGCTTTCGCCGATTTGAATGCCTTCGACGCCAGCGATGGCGACAATGTCGCCTGCGACGACTTGTTCGGCTTCATCGCGTTCGAGGCCGCGGAAGGTGAAGAGCTTGGTGATTTTCGTATTCTGAATTTTTCCGTCGAGCTTGCTGATGCCGACTTCTTCGCCGCGATTGAGCGTGCCATTGAAAACACGGGCGATGGCGATACGGCCGAGGAATTCGGAGTAGTCGAGATTCATGACCTGAAGCTGCAGCGTTGTTGAGGGATCGGCGTCCGGAGCGGGAATTCTGGCTACGATGGTTTCGAAGAGCGGGAGAAGATCCTTGGAGCCGTCGCCTTGCGTGCGATGCGCTACACCTTCGCGGGCGTTGGTGTAGATGACGGGAAAGTCGAGCTGGTCTTCGGTGGCGTCGAGGTCGATGAAGAGATCGTAGATTTCGTCGAGGACTTCTTTGGCGCGGGCGTCGGTGCGATCGATTTTGTTTAGGACGACGACGGGAGGAAGTTTTGCGGCGAGAGCTTTTTGGAGAACGTAGCGCGTTTGCGGGAGCGGGCCTTCGCTGGCGTCTACGAGCAGGACGACGCCGTCGACCATGCGGAGGGCGCGTTCAACTTCGCCGCCGAAATCGGAGTGGCCGGGCGTATCCACGATATTGATTTTGGTGTCGTGGAAAAAGAGCGCGGTGTTTTTGGCGAGAATCGTGATGCCGCGTTCGCGCTCGAGGTCGTTCGAATCCATGACGCGTTCGACGAGTTCCTGATTGGCGCGGAAGATGCCGCTCTGGCGAAGCATGGCGTCGACGAGAGTGGTTTTGCCATGATCGACGTGGGCGATGATGGCGATATTACGGATATTTGCGCTCATAAGTGCTTTGTTGTCATTCAGATACAAAAATAGCTGCTGGAACAACCAGCAGCCCGGACAATTCTCCTTGTTCGGTGACTTCTCAGGTGCGGCCGTGCAAAGAATAGTTTACCAGAGAACGAGCGGAAGGTCAGCAGGCAGATACCGCTTTGTTGTAAGAACTTGTATGATTTGGCGTTTGGTCCAGCTATCAAATTACAGGCTGATTTTTGGAGCGTTCATGAAAACATCTGCGCGCTTGTTAGTTTTGTTTTGTATAGCGATCGTTTCAGCAGAATTTTTTGCGGCCGCCGGAATTTCCGCGCAGGAGAACAAGCGGCCGGACCTGGCTGCGCTTTTTGACAAGCGGGAAGTGATGATTCCGGTGCGGGATGGCGTAAAGCTGCATACGGAGATTTACACGCCGAAGAATGCGAAGGAGCCGTTGCCGTTTTTGATGGACCGGACGCCGTATGGAGTTTCTGCGGCGAACAAAGGAATGAGCAACGAACTTTACCGTTACCAGAATCTTTGGGCGGACGGATACATTTTTGTGTTTCAGGACATTCGCGGGCGGTATGGCTCCGAGGGAAAGTTTGAAATGTTGCACACTTCTCCGGACGCGGGCGATCCGAAGGGCGTGACGGAGAGCACGGACACGTACGACACGATCGAGTGGCTGATCAAGAATGTGCCGAACAACAATGGGCGTGTGGGGATGGATGGGATTTCGTATCCGGGATACCTGGTGACGATGGGGATGGTGAATCCTCATCCGGCGCTGAAAGCGGTTTCGGAGCAGGCGTGCATGGGAGATACGTGGCTTGGGGATGATTTTTTTCACAACGGGGCATTTCGATTGAGCTATGGGTTCGAATACACGGCGCTGCTGGAGACTTCGAACGAGAATTTCAGTTTTGCGTTCGACAGTTTTGATTTGTACGACTTTTATCTGCGGATGGGTGCGCTTTCCAATGCGAATGCGAAATATTTTCACGGGAAGATTCCGACGTGGAACGACTTTGTGGCTCATGCGAGCTATGACGAGTTCTGGAAGCGGCATGCGGTGGCGGCAACTCTGCACGAGCCGACCGTTCCGAATTTGAATGTGGCCGGCTGGTGGGATCAGGAAGATATGTTTGGGCCGCTGATGACCTACGCGCGGCTGGAGAAGTTGGATAAGAAAAATTACAACTTTTTGGTGGCGGGGCCGTGGAATCATGGCGGCTGGGCGCGTGGGACGGGGAAATCGCTGGGGCAGATTCCATTTCACAATGACACGGGAGTTTATTTCCGCGACAAGATTGAGGCGCCGTGGTTTGCCTATTGGCTACACGACAAGGGGAGTCTGCCTGTGAAGGAAGCGACGTTGTTTCAGACGGGAAGCGACACGTGGACTTCGTTTGATTCGTGGCCGCCGAAGGAAGCGCAAACCAAGAATCTTTATTTTCGTGAAGATGGAAAGCTTTCTTTCGATGCGCCGCAAGCCACTGGACCGGATGCTTCGGACAGTTACGTGAGCGATCCGGCGCATCCCGTGCCTTACCGGCAAAGGCCGGTGGATATGACATATCCGGATGATCATCCGGGGAGTTGGTATACGTGGCTAGTGCAGGACCAGCGATTTGTGGACCGGCGGCCGGATGTGCTGACTTGGGAAACGGAAACGTTGAAAGAGGACGTGACGGTTGCCGGAAACGTAACGGCGAAATTGTTTGTGTCCACAACAGGAAGCGATGCGGACTGGATCGTGAAGTTGATCGACGTGTATCCAGAAAAAATGGAAGAGGATTGGAAGCTCTCCGGCTACGAATTGATGATTGCGGAAGAGATATTCCGCGGGCGGTATCGCAATTCGTTTGAAAAGCCGGAAGCGATACCACCGAATCAGGTGACACCGTTCACGATTGATCTGCACAGCTCAAATCACGTTTTCAAAAAAGGGCACCGCATCATGGTGCAGGTGCAGAGTACGTGGTTTCCGCTCTACGACCGGAACCCGCAGAAGTTTGTGCCGAATATTTTTGAAGCAAAGGATGCCGATTATCAAAAGGCGACGGAGACGATTCACCGGTCGGCGAAGTATCCGTCGAGTGTTGCCGTGGACGTGCTGCCAGATGGCAAGATGTAACGCGCGCGGCGGCTACCAAGGATTTAGATACTGGGATGAAAAAGTAGTGCTTGGGACAAAAAAATTGGGGGGAAGCTCGTGAGAGCTTCCCCCCAATTCCCGTTTCTGAACTAACTTGTTGGAGTCGGCTTAGAAAATCAACTTCAAGCCGAGTTCGATGTTGCGGCTGCCACCGTCGAAATCGAATTTATTCAAGAACGACGAGCCGGCATTGACGAAGATGTAACCCGCGTTCAGCGGATTGGCATTGTTGGCTTGATCGATTGCGCCGTTGTTAGTCGGCAAACCGATGCTGAAGTTACGATGATTGAATGTGTTGTAGGTCGAGGCGCGGAACTGGAGCGAGAAGCGCTCAGTGACCTTGGTGGTCTTGAAGAAGCCCATGTTCCAGATATTGATACCGGGTGTGGTGATGGTGTTGCGGCCCACGTTAGCAATGGTGCCGACTTCGGCTTGGACGTAGCGAGCCGTAGGATCGATCGCAACGTAGCCAACGATATTGGCATCGTTGCCGCTGCCGCAAGTGGTCGGATCAGAGATGACGCTAGTCGCGCCGCCGGGTCCGGCATTGCAGACAAAGTTGACGCCGGTGCCAGTCCTGCCCACACCATTGGGATTGAGGATGGTACGGTCGCCCGCGGAGTCTCCGTTTGCGTTGGCATCCGAGCCGGAAAGTGCCGTGACGGGCTGACCGCTTTCGAGCAGGTAGGTGCCATTCCATTCCCATCCGTGAGCGAGCGCCTTCACGAAGCCATTGCTCGTGCTGACGTTCGGGAAGTCGTACACGAACGTCATGGCGAACTTGTGGGTATTGTTGAGGGCGGAAAGGCCCTTTTCATTCGCGAGATTAAAGCCGTCCTGTGCACGGCGCGGATTTACGAAGCTGCTGAAGAGTTCGTTCGTGGCGTTGTCGATGTTCTTGGAGAAGGTGTAGTTCGTGCGGAAGAACAGCCCCTTGGTAAAGCGGTGCTGGAAGTCCACGGAAACGCCATGGTAAGTGTTCCAACCGGCTGGCGGGAAGGTAGTAACGTTGCCGAAGAATCCGTCCCCGGAAAGCGGTTGCGGATTGAAATTGTCAAATGTCGCCAAGGTGCTGGCGGGTGCAACCACGGTTGCCGGTACGGCCGACTGACTCAAGTAGGTCGGAAGCGCAGTGAGCGGACCGCCTGGAAGATTTGGATCGAACGCAGACTCGGAATTGAGTCGCCGCTGGACGGGCAATTCCAGTCCGCGTGTTCCCACATAGCGGATTTCGATGCTGGAATTGCGGAAGAGTTCATGCTGGATGCCGAGCGACCAGGTCAAGACCTTGGGTGAAACATGGTCTGGCATCAGGCTCGACGTTGCTGCTCTGGCAGTTGCTTGGTCAGGCGGAGGGACGTTGACTTGAAGGAGTCCGCCGCCCGCCAGGAAACCCGTGCCGGTTGTGCACCATGCCGGAGCTCCGGGGAGGGCACAAGTCACGGCAGGCTTCTGCTCAGTTTGCAGCTGAGGAGGCAAGCTGTTGACAGCAAAGTTGTTGGGAACAACGTCATAGGCAATCTGGAATCCGCCACGGATGGCCCACTTGCCGTTGCCGCGAGGATCGTAGGCAAAACCAAGATGCGGACCGAAGTTGTTCTTATCGGAATGCGGTTTGCGGAAGATTAACCCGAGACCCGGATCGTTGGAGATGGCGTTGAGCGCCTGATCGCCTTCGGCTCTGGGTACGCCGTTGTATTCATAGCGAAGGCCGAGATTCAGGGTAAGGCGAGGAGTGATTTTCCAATCGTCCTGGACGAACCAGTAGATTGAGTTGTAGTTGTCCGCCACTGTTCCCGAACCTGCGCCGCGCAACGCGCCGTTCAGTCCGTTGGGAACCAGGTCATTGATGAATCTGTTGAGATCCTTGTAGTCCCACTCGCCGCGAGCTCTCGGCAAATTGTTGGTTGGTGCAATGTATTTCCGGCCTTCCACACCGAACTTGAATGTGTGTTTGCCGCGAATAGTGGTGACCGCATCGGAGAGCTGATAGATGTTCTGGACGTAGCCTTGAGGAGCGAGGCTGAACGGGCCGACGTTGCTGCCGAATTCATCAATTTCGACGTTGGGGAAATTGGAGAAATTGCCCGGAACGGTGTCGTCTGGTCCATTCAAGCGGGAATAGGAAGCGCGGAAATCATTGATCCAGCGGGGGCTGATGCTCCACGCGTCTGTGAAAAGGCCTTTGCGCGCATCGTCTTTTTGCGCGCCTGTGAATTGGGCTTGTGGCTGGACCGGGTTGACTTGGGGCAGGCGCAACCGGTCAAAGAGAAAACGGCCGCGAAGCTGATGTTTACCCAGGTTTGCGTCAGCATTCACAGTGAAGTCGTGTTGATTGGAGAAAGAAGGCGCCACGGATTGGAACGTACCGACGTCGATGGCTTGACTATTCACACAAGCAAACGAGGGCTTGTTATCTCCAGCACCGGCGTTGCAGTGAGCGTCTCCATTAGACGTTGGCGCCAAGGGGAACTGATTGAGAATGTTCAGGACTGCGGAATTGGGGTTCATGGCCATGAGTTGTGCCAGACCCGCCGCAGTAGGCATGACGACAGTGGCTCCGGCAGAAGAGAGTCCCTCGTTTTGGAATTCGTAAGCGCCGTAGATGAAAAGTTTGTCGTGCTTGATCGGTCCGCCGATGCTGGCGCCGAAGCGGTTGTAGTCGAAACGATTCTTAATGTCAGGCTGACCCGTGTTTTGTTGCTTTTCCTGGTTGGTTGCAGCATCGAGATCGCGATTGCGATTGAATTCCCACGCTGCGCCGTGCCAGTTGTTCGTGCCGGACTTTGTGATGATGTTGAAGATGCCGCCAGCGGAGTGGCCGTATTCGGCGCTGAATTGATTGGTCAGCAAGGAAAATTCAGCGATGGATTCCTGAATGACGGGTTGCACGGGGCCGTTGACATCGATGCGGTTATCGTCGACGCCGTCAATGTTGAAGCCATTGAAGCGAGGGCGTGTGCCACCGATGGAGCCGCCGGAGCCGAGAACGCCACCCTGTTGCGTGGTTGTGCCGGGAACGAATACCGCAAATTCCTTTACATCGCCACCGAGTGTGTTCAAGGGAAGATTGTTGACGACTTGGCCGGCAAAGCTCGTGTTGATTTCGGAAGACTGGGTTTGAACGAGATCAGCTCCAGCCTCTACTTCGACAACCGCGGAGACAGAGCCAAGCTCGAGAACGACTGTCGCCTCGGTCACTTTATTAGAGGTGACGATGATTCCCTTTTGAAGGGATTTCTTGAACCCGCTTTTCTCAACAGCGATGGTGTAATTTCCCACGAGCATGTTCGGGAAAACGTACGTGCCAGCGCTCGAAGTACTCGTTTCCTTGGCAACTCCGCTATCCTCGTTTGTTACGGTGACTTTTGCGTCTTCGATGCTGGCCTGGCTTCCGTCAGTGACGGTCACACGAAGCGTGCCATCCAGACTCTGAGCCGAGGCCTTGCCGGCGATAAACACAGCAAATGTTGCAGCCAGCAGAAAACAGATCAATCTGCGCATTTTGCTTACTCTCCTTGACTGATTCCCCCTGCACGGCGTGCCCTATCGCGGTCTTGGAACCGCTGCCATCCTGCCGAAACGCAGCCGTACAAAATGGTTTCTTAAAGGAGGGCAGCTGAGGGACCAGTAGGGACAATTTGTCCCTCAAATTCATATTTCCTGAATCTAAGGAAGCAAATTGCTCAAGAAATAGACTGTTAAGCGGAGTTACAGTTCTTAATTTCAGGAAATCGGATTGCCGGTGACATAAAATTTAGAAAATCCGGCATTCGGACGCACTAAGTTCTACGGTTTTTCGAACATCCTCCAATCTTTCGTACTCGTGGGATTTTTCTTTCAATTGGAGGAAACTATCTAGCTCACTTTTTCGTAAGAAAAACTAAACACTTCACGAGTTAATGCGTCTATCCGGGTAGGGTGTAGTAGATGACCTCGAATCTCTTGCCGGCAGTGGGTCCCTTGATGGAAACAAGTACGAATGCGGAGCTTGCACAGAGTCCCCGCTATATCCGTTTCGGGTCATTTCAGATTGACCAGCAACGCCAGCAAGTATTTCGCAACGGAACCCGCCTGAAATTACAGGGTAAGGTATATCAAGTTCTTCTAGCTTTGATCGCAAAACACGGGCAAGTTGTCACTCGCGAAGAACTCAAGCAAGCGCTCTGGCCTTCAGACACGCACGTAAATTTCGATGCGAATGTAAACACGACCGTGAACAAGCTGCGGCAAATTCTTGGCGACTCCACGGACAAGCCGATCTATATCGAAACGATTCCGCGCAAGGGATATAGCTTCATGCTGGAGCCTGAATTTGGGGCACAGCCGTTCCCGCAGAGTCTGATCGCAGCGGTGAATGGGAACGAAGCGCACTCCACACCGCTCGATGTACAAAAGCCAAAGAGGAATTCGGACCGGTGGCTTACGCTCGGAGTAATTGCACTGATTCTTGCAGGGATTTTGCTAGGAGCGGGCGTCGCGACACTCTGGATTTCGCACTCTTCTTCGATTTTGCGACATTAGAAGTCCGGACATTCCGGTGGGTTCAATTCTTGCGGGAAAACGCGATTCCTGACGAACGGCCAACTGCCAGAACAAAACCGCTGACTTTCCCCGTTGAATCCCGCGAGAAGGCAAAGTTTATCCCTTCCTCATCCTGCACGAATTCTTCCTTGCCGACCGGGCGAAGCTCCCAATGATGCGTCGATTGCAAGAATCCTCTGCCCAAGCCGTTTTGAATCTTGTGAAGAGCCAGCTTTCCGTTTTCGATCTTTAAGATGTAGGTCACGAAAAGTTCTTCGCTCACAAATTCTCCTTCGTATTGAGCGAGAATGTCCGGAGAGACGGAAACGGTTTCTTTCTTTGGATGATTTTCGCGATTTTCATCGGTGGCCGGCTTCGGAGGTTTCATTTCTGAAGCTAGAAAAATTTCCGCCACGCGATTAGCATGAGATTCAGGGTCGGCGTTCGCCAGATTGCAGAGACACGCGACCGAGAAATGCTGATCGGGAAAGCGAAGAAGTTGTGCGCGATATCCGCCCCATGAGCCTCCGTGTTCGACGGCGCGAAGGCCGCGGTAGTCAAAAACAACCAAGCCTTTGGCGTATTTGAGTTGCTTTCCATTGTTGAGTCTTGCAGTCTCCTGCAATTCGGCGAGGAATGCCTTTCCGCCGACTTTGGCGGTGTAGAAATTTTCGTCCCATTTCAACAGATCTTCGACGGATGTGTGGACCGCACCGTCTCCCGTTTGTTCGAAATAAGAAACGTCGAACGTGAAACCCGGGCCGGGTTCTTTAGGGTCGTAGGCCAGCGCGCGGCCGGGAACCAGCTGAGTGTGTTGGTCGCGGTAAAGAGTCCGATTCATTTCCAGCGGCTTGAAAATATTTTCAGCGGCAAATTCGGGCAAGGTTTTGCCGCTCGCTCGCTTTACGATTACGGAAAGCAGGAAATATCCGGAATTGCTGTAAAGAAACTCGGAGCCGGGATCAAAGTTGAGTGATTTTTGACGGGCAATTATTGCGAGAGCATCTTCGTCCGTGGTGACACTGTCGGTATATACGCCGGAAAGTTCGAAAAGGGTGAGGTAATCGCGGATGCCGCTTGTGTGATTGAGGAGATTCAGAATCGTGATTTTCTTGCTGTAATCGGGAAGTTCAGGAATGTATTTGCGCACGTCATCGTTTACGGAGAGTTTGCCTTCTCTTTCGAGCAACAGAATGCTCGAAGCGGTGAATTGCTTGGACGTGGAGCCGATGTCAAAGACAGTGCGAGGCGTGATGGTGACTTCTTCTTCGACGTTCGCGAGGCCATAACCTTTTTCGTAGATGATTATGCCGTTGCGAGCGACGGCGAGTGCGCAGCCAGGCGAGCCCGGTTTGGTGAGAGCGGCAAAGAGAGCGTCGACTTGTTTTGCTTCGGGCGGATCGTTCGAGGCCATTGCTTGCGGAGGCTCAAGCGCACCAAGAAGGAAGAGAACTACGCTAAATAATGAGGCTTTCCGGAAGAGAATCATACGCAAGGCTCCCCATCGAACGGCGCAGAGTGTAACGAGTTTCATGCTGTGTGTCTCCGCAAAAGTTCTTTGATAGAGTGACGGCATGCTTACCGCGATTACGCGCGCTGTCAGTCCTGCGCTCGCTGCATGCGAACTCAGCTTTATTGAACGGATTCCAATTGACATGGACAAAGCGCGTGAACAGCATCACGCGTACGAAGCAGCAATAGCCACGCTTGGAGCAAGAGTGATTTCGCTTCCAGCTGAAGCCGAACTTCCCGACTCTATGTTTGTGGAGGATCCAGCGATCGTGCTGGATGAACTTGCTGTTGTGTTTCCGCTTGGTACCATAACGCGGCGGCCCGAAGCGGAATCTCTCGCAAACGCCATTGCACCTTTTAGAAAGATTGAATATGTGAGGCTTCCGGGAACCGTGGAAGGCGGGGACATTCTGCGGATTGAGCGCAAACTTTTTGTTGGGATCACGGCGCGGACGAATGAAGAAGGGATTCGACAATTGAGGGGAATCGTTCAAGTTTACGGCTACGAAGTCATTGCGGTTCCTGTGACCGGTTGCTTGCATCTGAAATCGGCTGTCACTTATTTGGGGGACAATTTTCTTTTAGCAAATCGCGGCTGGTTTGATACAGCGCCATTTGCAGGTTACGAGTGGATTGACGTCGATCCTTCTGAGCCGCACGCTGGCAACGCGCTCGCGCTCAATGGTTCTGTACTCTTTCCAGCGTCTTTTCCCAAGACGCGCAGGCGGATTGAAGCAAAGGGATTTCGCGTGCTGCCCATCGACATCGCCGAATTGCAGAAAGCGGAATCCGGGCTCACCTGTTCCAGCTTGATTTTCGAAACTTCATAAAAACTGCGGCCGCTCCGATCTTCTGGAGCGGCCGCAGATCGCCCATCGAAACGTTCTTACGATGGGGATTCTCTAGTTGAGCAGTTCCACGCTGCGCGCCACAAACACAGGTTGTCCACTGATCGGGTCCTTCAAAATCAGGCCGACGACGCGAAGCGGAAGTGCGGTTGTTCCCTGCAGATCGTTGATGTTATGCAATCCGCCGAGGAAGCGTGTGAAAGGCGTCACATAGACTGTGACGGGACCATTGAAGAGCACGCCGGCCAATCCATTCGAATTGAATTGGAACGTGCTGGCGCCGGGATTTGTACTGCCGACTACCCATGTGCCGGTGTGGCCTTCATGCCGGAGCACAACGCGTTTTACAGTGACCGTTCCATTGTTGAACGGTCCAGCGATGCTGACGTGCTGCCCGGGAACGAGGAGTCCAGAATTGAAGAAGATGTTGCTGAAGTGCGGATTCACGAACACGTTGTGCATCCAATAGATGAAGTACTTTTCGTTTCCAGTGAGATCAATCGTGGAAATCTGTCCGGAATTGAAACCGGTATTAGCGGGAAGCACGTTGCGGACGTAAAGATCGAAGTCGGTCGCGGTGCCATTCGGAGGCTCGACAAAAGTGATTAGCCCGCCAGCCCAGAATTTATCCTGCGAGACGATGCCGACGGAATCAGCAAGAATCGCGTGAGACAAGCGGTCGAGAGTTCCGGAAATTTCAACGATGGAATTCACTGTGAGATCCGCGAGCGTTTCGCCGCCCTCGAATTCAGTTTCCCCGTTGACGTTGACAGTGAACTGATGGCCGTGGGGGCCCTGAACGACGAAGGAGTTGCCGCCTGCGTTCACACTGACGACTCCGGAAACGAAGTCATCAATATACGCATCGGCGTCGCTGGGCGTGATGGCCTTCAGGTCAAGATTCGGAGTGACGGAGCCGGTGATCTGGCCAGCGCCATCCACAGCAATCGATTTGCGCAAGTCGAATTCAAACTTCAAACCGATGATGTCGTTTGCGTTGACCATGAGCGGCTGCGCCAGAGTGATGTTGACGCTGGACGTTGTAAGCGTCACAGCAGGTGACGTAGTGCTGTTCAGGGTGCTGACGGTCGGCCGCGTTGGTGGATTCGTCGGTGGATTCGAAACATTTAAGTAGCCGATCTGAGGATTCGCGAGCGTGATGTTCACTTGCGTATACGTGCCCGTGGGAATTGTGTTGATGTCGAGCAAAGTGCGTAAGCCGTTCAAGCGAGCGAAGTCTACGGTTTGCGTTCCGTTCAAGATCGAAACGGGAGGATTCACGCCATCCGAGACGGTCATGCCCGTGATGTCCACCTGAAAGGACACAACGCTGGGGAGGGGAGCGTCTGCGCTGGTGACAAACATCGTGCCGGTTTGCTGTTGTGATACTGGAGTTGTACTGGAACCGCCGCCGCAGCCCACCACAAGAGCCGCAAGCGCGCAAAAGAGTATTCCGTTAAACCACTTCTTGGGGTTCATGATTCTCTTACCTTTCTTATTGGATTCTGTGTACTGACACCGGGACGTGCCCTCGCGTCCCACATCCCCGTGGGTTATAGAACCCCTTCGGTGGCGCGGAGTTCCGCGGGCAAAGGCAGTTTTTTGTTGCGGTTGGCAGTTCTTTACATTTCAAATTTCCAAAGAAAACTCGGCGGTCGGGCGCAACTTTTCCAGGCGGAAAGTGTTTGGCGGACACCCCTGTACCAATTTTTCTTTTGACAAAATGCAGGCGTATGCTAGTTTTGAGTCAGGCATGTTGTCTCTCGCCAACTCGAAGCGCGGCACGTCGTCCATGTCCATGGCGACGACCACTATTATTACGACCACTACCATTAAGACTACCGGCGCTTCTGGTGAGGGGAGAAACAGCTAAGCAACTAGCCAAAGTTTCCAAACCCACCGCCAGAAGCGAAACTGGCGGTGGGTTTTTCGTTTAACCCCCTCCAGAAAAGCAAAAGGCGGCCGTCCTTGGAAACCACAAAACTAAGGAGCGGTTGTCATGAGTCCGGAGAACGTTCAAGAGGAAGCACAGTACGACGAACGATACAGCCACGAGTTTACAGGTGCATGCACGGAACTCGCGGCTGAAACGAAGCGAAACGTTGCCGCGTTCAAGTTTGGCGGCACATCGCTGCTGGGCGCCAAGCGCATGCTGCATGCTGCGGGATTGGTGAAGAAAGCGTCGCAAACTTCTAGCGTTGCGGTCGTGGTCTCCGCGATGAAGGGAGTCACGGATCAGCTCCTCACACTTGCGAATCTCGTGGATTCCGGCAATCTTTCTGAAGCAAAACGCAAAGCGGATTCCCTGCTACGGCTTCATGCAGATGTGCTTTCGGAATTGCAGTTGAGCGAGCTGGATCACCAGCGCGTATGGCAGGACCTTCGCTTGCTCGGCCGCGATCTGTTGCATGAAGTTTCTGCGCCGTCGCAGGCGAGCAGCGAAGCGTTGCATGATTCGCTCGCGTCCTTTGGCGAGCGGTTCAGCGCGCGGCTTTTTGCGGCAGCGCTCGATGTCTGCGGTGTGACGGCAGTTCCCGTAACCTCTTCCGAATTCATTCTCACTTGCGATACGTTCCGTGATGCGAAACCGAACATAGAAGAAACGCGCCAACGCGGGCGGAACGTTTTACAGCCGCTGCTGGAAAGCGGGCTCGTGCCTGTGGTGACCGGCTTTGTCGGAGCGACTCCCGATGGGCGGGTAACCACTCTTGGAAGAAATAGCTCGGACTACTCGGGGGCGATCATCGCGCATGTGGTGGACGCGGACGAACTTGTCATTTGGACGGACGTGGACGGTGTTTACACGGCAAATCCGAAGGAAACGAGCGAAGCGCGGCTGCTGTACCAGCTATCCTATGAGGAAGCGCACGCACTTGCTTCGGCGGGTGCAAAAGTCTTGCATGCGGAAGTTCTGCCGCTCGCGGCCGAAACAAAAATGGTTGTTTGGGTGCGAAATACTTTCAATCCGGAATTCCGTGGCACGCGTATCGGGCCGGCAATGGAGAAGGAAAATTCTCAGCGAGGTGAGGCATGAGTTTGCCAGCCAGGCGTTTTGAAAGGAAATTTCGCGCGGGTGTGCTCGGCGCGACGGGAATGGTGGGCCAGCGGTTTGTGCAAATGCTGGCGAACCATCCGTGGTTTGAACTGACGGACCTTGCTGCTTCGGAACGATCATCTGGAAAGAAATACGGCGACGCCGTGAAGTGGCATCTCGATTCGCCGGTTCCGGAGTCCGCACACAACCTTGTGGTGAAAGACCTCGCTCCGAATCTTGACTGCGATTTTGTTTTTTCGGCGCTCGATTCCAGCGTTGCCGGTCCGGCGGAAGAGGACTTTGCCCGCGCTGGATATCCCGTTCTGAGCAATTCCAAGAATCACCGCATGGATTCGGACGTTCCGCTGCTCGTTCCGGAGGTGAATGCTTCGCACCTTGATGCGATTCCCTTGCAGCAAAAAAATCGCGGCTACGATGGCGGGTTTATTGTGACGAATCCAAATTGTTCGACGGCGGGACTGGTGCTGGTGCTCAAACCACTTGCCGATGCGTTTGGGCTAGAAAAAATCTTTGTGGTGACGATGCAGGCCGTTTCCGGCGCAGGCTATCCTGGCGTAGCTTCGCTCGACATTTTGGGCAACGTCGTGCCGTTCATCAGCGGCGAAGAAGAAAAGATGGAAGCGGAGCCGCAAAAACTGCTCGGCAAATGGGAGGGTGGAAGATTCGTCGAAGCGGGCCTCGGCATCAGCGCACATTGCAATCGCGTGCCCGTGCGCGATGGTCACTTGGAGTGTGTTTCGCTCAGCTTGAAAAAAATCGCCAGCATTCGCGAAGTAGCGGAAGTCTTGCGTGATTTTGCGGTAGACGAAGAACTGGCGTCGCTGCCGACTGCCGTTCGCAATCCGATCGTGGTTGTGGATGAGGACAATCGGCCGCAACCGCGCCTCGACTCCGGTGCAGGCCACGGCATGGCTGCAGTCGTTGGCCGCATTCGGGAATGTTCGTTGCTGGACGTAAAACTCGCGCTGCTCTCGCACAACCTGGTGCGCGGTGCAGCCGGTGCTGCAGTCCTCAACGCGGAACTACTTGCTTCGCGCGGTTTTCTGCACCATCGCGACGCCGTGAACCTCAAGATTGCTGAACCCGTCGCTCGCTAGCAGCTTGCCGAGTGCCAGTTCCCAAAGTCTTAGCGCACGTAGAAATACCGCACCAAGTGAAAGAAGACGGGCGCAGCGAAGCAGAGTGAGTCGATGCGGTCGAGAATGCCGCCGTGGCCTTCGATGACTGCGCCGAAGTCTTTGACTCCGGCGTCGCGCTTGATCGCGCTCATGACCAGGCCGCCGAGAAAACCCAGCAACGTGATTACGAGTGACATTCCAGCGGATTGCAATCGCGTAAATGGCGTCGCCCAGGAGAGAAACGCGCCGAGCAGCGTAGCTGTGGCCACGCCGCCAATAAATCCTTCCCAAGTTTTGTTCGGGCTGACATTTGGCGTGATTTTGTGCCGGCCCAGTAATTTTCCCCAGACGTATTGCAGCACGTCGCTCATCTGATCAACCAAAACGAGATAGAGCAACAGAACAGAGTCGCGCCCTTCGTAGTTCGGAATGTTCAAAATCAGCAGCGCCGGCGCGTGGCTCAGGCAGTAGGCGCAAATCATCAAGCCGAACTGAATCTTTGCGGCACGCTCGAGGAAATGTTCCGTATCTCCGGCAAGCGCGATGCGCGCCGGAATGAAAATGAACGCAAACGCTGGAATCAGAATCGCGAAGAATCCGTACCAGTTGATGGCAATTAGGTAGTACTGCAGTGGCGTGATGATGAAAAACGTCCAGAACAGAGTGCGGTGGTCGCCGCGGCGCGTGGGAACGAGCGTGATGTACTCTCGCAACGCGAGAAAAGACAGAAGGGCGAAAAGAATCAGCGATCCGTTCTTCCCAACAAGCAACGTTATAGCGAAGATGGCGCTCATCTTCCACCAGGCGCGGGTTCGGGAATTTAGATTGGCAATTGTGCGCTGCGTGGATCCGGATTTCGCGGTTCGTTTGAGGACTGCGCCAACAACGCTAGCGATAATAAGAAGAGCTAGCACTCCGGAAAAGAGCCAAAGGAGTGGCCAATTTACGCCGCCAAAGTTCCATCTGACATGCCAAGTTACATCGTTGTTTTCTTGGAAGGTTGGCAAATACGCGATCATTGCTCCGCCCGTCCTTTCTGCCGCAAGGAGACGACGGCATTTCGCGCGCGCTCGAGGAAATCGTGTTTGTGCTCACCGTCTTCCACGCGAATGGGAGCGCCGAACGTCAGCGTGCTCACCAAAGGGGCCGGAAGGAATTCCCCCTTTGGCAAAATGCGATTCAGATTTTCCAGGTACGCGGGAATCAATTCGACGTCAGGCCTGCGTTTGGCCAGATGGTACAAGCCACTTTTGAATTCCACCACTGTTTCGCCCGTGCCCCGCGTGCCTTCTGGAAAAAAGATGAGCGAATCGCGTTCGCCCATCGCTTCCGCAAGCTGTTGAATCACTGCGAACGCAGCCGAATGCGCATGTTCCTCACCTTTGTGTTCTTCATGCAATCGCGCTGCCGCTCCGCGCTCGACAAGCACGGCGCGAAACACCTTTTGCGCAAGAAAGGAGCGAAAGCCCGATTGCCAATAGTCTTTCGCAGCGACCGGTCGCGTGTTTGCCCGCAAATCAACCGGAAGCGAGGACCACAAAACGACAAAATCCAAATGGCTAGTGTGATTCGCAAAATAGATTCGTTGTCGTGGTTCCGGAATACAGCCGAGCCAGCGAACTTGCACGCCGCTGATTCCGCGGGCAAGCGCAGCTATGACGCGGGCGAAGGGATGAATCTTGGCGCTCATTTTGGCGGTGCCGACGTTTTCAACTCGCGCAGAGCGCAACGGGCGCGATTGAAAATCGTCACTACCAGGAGCAATACCATGGCGAAAAGAGCGTAGAAAACAATGCGGCCGAGATCCAAGCCGAGGCCGAGAAGGAGGCCGAGCAGCCCAAAGACAAAGGCGCGGTCGCTTTTGCCAAGCGGGCCATCATAGCGGCGAGATGCTCCAATTTGCACGCCGATGATTCCGGTCATCTCCGTCAGTACAGAAAGCGTCACGACCGCCAAGACCAGGCGAGGATCAAAAGCAGGAACAGCGGCGAGCGGAAGATATAGACCGATATCGGCAACAACATCGCCAAGCTCATTCAGGATCGCGCCGAGCGGAGTTTTCTGGTTATGCTCGCGGGCGAGCATTCCGTCCATGGCATTCAAAGCCATGCGAACGAAAAGTACCGCGGGCAAAAGAATGAGCGAGCGGCCACCGTGTTGAAAGTGGATCACGTGACCAACTGCAAGGGACAGAAGCAGCGCAGCAATCGTGACCTGGTTTGCTGTAACGCCGATGCGCGCTAGCCAGTTCACAATGGGGCGAAGCAAACTTTGAAATCTCGGTTTCAGTCCGTAAATGCTGGGCATTTGCGTTCCTCAAGACTACTGCAAAGCGATGCGCCCCCAATAAAATGCGTAAAACAAGATCCACGCCGCACCGTGAATCGCAGCCAACTGCTTTGGCGTGTTGTGCCACTTTCGCCGAAGCCAACTTGCGATGACTCCAAAAAGGAGGCAAACCAAAATGAATCGCCAAGCGCGAGCAGGCGCCGTTGCAGCTGAAAACTCCGCGAGCCCAAAACGCCCGGGTGCCTCGATGGCATAAATCTTGTAAGGAATTCCCGACAATGGTCCTACAAACACGGTGACTATTCCGCGTCGTTCGTACCCAGTTTTTACATCGTCAAACATTCGCTGTGGAATAAAAGGAACTTTGGAAACAGCTTCATGAGCTTGCGCAGGATTTCCTTCCGCCCAAGCGAACATTAGAGCGCCCGCACAAACGGCACCGAGAACGGCGGAAAGAATGTGTCGCCAAACGAGCCGCGGAGCGATGACAGCGACAAGAGACAGGAAAACATCGGGAACGACAAAGAAGAGAGTGCCTTCGGCAAAACCCCAGAGGAAAGAGGAAAAAATTCCGGCGAGTCCGCTGACAAATGTGATCCAGCCTGCAGATGAAGCTGCGGCAGAAGACTCAACTGGATCTGAACTTGAGGCCAACAGCGCGACTCCGTTGCGGCGATTCTAACTCACGTCTTTACGATGACCGATGCAAAATTCCTGCCACTCGCGTGTTCTGCGAGCAACGAACGCATTTGCTCCATGTAGAGAATCAAGTTTTCTGGTCCTCCGAACGAGACGAAGATTGCGAGTACAAGTTGCGTCGCCGGAGTGACCATGGTGCGTTCGGAATCGCTGGTGGCGCTGCCGTGCGGGCCGAGATCATCGGCAAAGAGTGGCAGATCTTCCAGGTTTAGATCGTACTTTCCGATCCCTTTGTATGTTTCGCCAGCGAGGCCAGCTCGAAATGTAATGTTTCCCCGCACATGTGCGAGATCGTACAAGCCGATGGGCAGGCGGCTTTCCACGCTGACGGTATTGATGATGTCCACGACTGCGTGAATTCTTGGCAAGCCTTTTCCCGCGAGGATGCGGCGGATTAACGCTTCGGCAGAGCCTCGATAGCGCGCAGGGTCTTTCCCGAGGGCTTTGTAGGCGGAGCGTGTGGCAAGAATTGCAGAAGACTCGAGGACAGAGCGCGGTTCTGGTAGCTGAAGAATTCTCTGCTCGCACACGCACAACTCTTCTTCCAATGCTGCGGTGGTTTCTCTTGCTTCCACGTCGGCGGTTAAGCAGCCAAGCGCTGTGCGTGGACATTTTGTTTTCAGAACAGGGTCGATGGTGACGGTGGTCATTCAGGATTGGAATGCCAGATCAAAGTAATTTGAGGAGTTTGGAAAGTTACTTGGATAGAGAGCGTACATAGGCGACCATCGCTCTAATCTCGTCGGGCTTCATGCTTTTCCCATACGATGGCATTTTCCCTTTCCCTTTTTCGATTGCTGAAGTCAGGTCTGCGTCCGACATTTTCGCAACTTCAGGACTTGCGAAACTGCGCGCACCGAGACTCTTTGCCGCGGCAGTTTGAGCTTTTCCGTCAGCACCGTGGCAGGCAACGCAGTTCTTGCGATAGCTTGCCGCGGCCTTGTCTTCCGCGCGCGCAGACGAACAAAGAAGAATTGACGCGAGAACGAGCCAAGCGATAAACCGTATCGGCCTGAGCATGAGGCAACCTCCCAAAAGTGCGATAAAGAAAGAAAAACCAGAATGGAGTTTACTGGAAGGCGAAGGCGTTCGCGGCAAAACTAAGAAGCAGCGCCGTCAAAGTGAGTTCTATACGTTCTAGAACTATTTGGATTTTCTGACGGACTCCGCTTGAGACAGGTGAGACGAGAGTTTCCATCAACTGGCATACATGGGTAAATCTCTGCATATACCAATTGGGTGGTTTTCCACCGTGGCTGTAATAGGAACAAAAAAAGCCGGTTACGTAGGGCTACAAATTTCGAGAATTGGTCTCAAAGTTGCAACTCTTGATTGCGTCCTAATTCGGTAGGGGGGTGTGCGCTTGAGATTTTCTAAATTCTTTGTCCTGTTGGTGCTGGTGGGCTTCACCGCAACAGCAGCGATGGCTGATGGGATTGACCCCACCGTGGTCATCCGTCAGGTGGATCCACCTCCGATAGCCATCACGGATCCCAATGGAACGATTCCCGTATTTGCGACTTCTCAGCAGAATATTTTTGCGTTCCAAAATGACACTGGTGTGTTGCTGACCTCGCTGAGCGTCACTCTTATCGGCATCAACGTGCCTTTGGACTTCAGCTTTGGTCCTGACCCGGGAGATGGCATTTTCACGAATGTGTGGCTGGGCGTGAACCAGAACGGTTCGACCACGTTGACGTTCGCCGGGATTGACGAGTCACATACAGGTTTGGTGCCGTCAGTTTGCGGTTTTAACGAAACACTGGATAACGATTTTGATGCCGACGATTGCGCTGGCGGGATTTATTCGCTGGAATTTGATGGAATTCCTGCTGGGGCGTTTGTTGTTGGCACAGCGACGGTATCAGCTCCAGAGCCGGCGACAGTTTTGTTGCTATCGACGGGTCTCGTAGGTCTTGCGGCATTTCGCAAGCGCCGCGCAGCCCTTCAAAGCTAAAGATTTTGCACTAAGCAAAAGAGATTAAACACCCACCGGGCCCTGCGAGAGCGGGGCCCGAAGTGTTTTTAGGCGGAGTTTGAGAATTGGGCGGTTACTTCTTTGGTGCAAATTCCTTCAGCAACGTCTGATATTCAGGCTTTCCATGAAGAGGAGTAAATTCCGGATCCGCTTCCATGTCTGCGGTTGCGAAGCCTTTCTGAAGCGCTGATCTTAAAGCATCGAACGCGCCCTTTTGATCGTTGGCGATTGTGTCGACTATGGCGAGCGTGTAGATGAGATACACGTCCGAAGGATCGATTGTGCGCGCGCGCTTAATGAAGTCGGTTGCCTGCGCAACATCGCCCTTTTTTGCATTGTATAGCGCCATATGGCCAAGAGCGGTGGCGTCCCTCGGATTTACCTGAAGTTGCTTGTAAGCAAGGGCAATGGCCTGATCGTAGGTGGAGTTGGCTTTGTTCTTGTCGCCCGCCCAGCGGTAAGCATCCGCAAGGTTTCCGACGAATGTTTCGTCGTTCGGACTCATTTCCACGGCTTTTTGAAACATTTGGACTGACTCGGAATAACGCTTCAGGTAAAAGAAAGACGTTCCGAGATTCGTATAAGTGGCTGAGTAAGGCTGAATCTGCAGGGCTTTCTGAAATGCGGCGACGCTTTCTTCGTAGCGGCCCATTCGCGAATATACAGAGCCGACATTATCGTAGCCGGCGGCATTTTGTGGCTCCAACTGCGTGACGATCTGAAATTGTTTGAGAGCGCCTTCATAATTGCCGTATTCGAAGTACGCCGCGCCAAGAGCGCTTTGATTTGTCCAGTAGTACGGATTGATTTCGACCGCTTTCTGAAGAGCCTTGATGGCGTCGTCCTTTTGCCCAATCGTTTGATAAGCAGTGCCCAGCCGCCGATAAGCTTCATCGGAATTGGGGGCAATTTCCAAGCCACGCTTCAATTCCGCGATGGCTTGCGCGGTTTGCCCCGTTGCGGAGTAGGCGGTACCTAAAGAAAAGTGAACTTCAGGCAGCTTGTCATTCAAGCGTTCGGCTTGCTGTGCGGAAGCAATCGCTTTTTCTGACCAGAAGCGATCTTTTTTCTCGCGGTACATCAGGAGGCTTGCGTCTGCCATCCCTGTGTAAGCAAGAGCGAATCCCGGATCTTGTTTAATGGCTTGGTCAAAAAGATCAATCGCTGCCTGGATTTTCTTGGGGTCCTGGCGGCTGCGTAGCGCATTTCGTCCACGAAGGTAAATGTCGTATGCGGCGACGTTTTCCGTTGGATGAGCAATGGCGGCAGAGTTGTTTGGCGTTTTGGACTGAAGGACTTCCGTTAATTTCGAGTAGATCTGGTCTTCCAGTGTGAGTAGATCACCTGTTACGCCGGAAAATTCCTGGCTCCATTGCAGGCGGTCATCCACCATGTTTTCGAGATTCACGGTGATGCGTAGCTTGTCGCCCGCACCCTGAACGAGACCGTGAATGATGTAGTTCACTCCCAAGTCTTTTGCGATTCTCGGCAAAGGAGTTTTCTGGTCGTTTGCTTTGGAGGCCGCGGAAGCAGAGGCAATGCGGACATCGGCAAGTTGAAAGAGCTTCGCGGAAAGCGCTTCGTTAAGACCATCGGCCACGTAGCTGAGGGAGTTTTCCGAACCCAGAACGCGGAACGGAAGAACAGCAATGAATTTTCCTTCCGAAAGAGGGGGCAATCCCGCGGGCGTGGCCGCGCCAGCACCTTTGAAAATCAAGTGGCGCGTCGCGGGGATGGCCAGAAAAAGTGCGCCTCCAAGAATGACTCCTGCGCCACCCGCAAGCAACCAGCGTCCTATGCCTGAAGGCATTGCGAAACGAACGCCATGAGGAACGGACGGGCTGCGATTCGCGTCAATGTCCGCCAAAATTTCTCGAGCAGATTGATAGCGCAAAGCCGGGTCGCGTTCGAGGCAATGCATTACGATGCGCGTGACCCAATCGGGCAATTCCGGTTTGACGAGCTTTGGATCCTTGGGTTTTTCCTTAACGCGCTGGTACATCACCTGCCAGGTGGATTCGCCTGAGAAGGGGAGGTCTCCTGTCACCATTTCGTAGATAACGAGACCGAGCGAGTAAAGATCACTTCGATGATCAATTTTGCCGCCTTCGACTTGTTCGGGAGACATGTAACGAGGCGTGCCGACAAAAGCTCCGCTGCGCGTCATGCCCATTTTTGCGGTTTCAAAGGAAGTGGCGAGGCCGAAATCCGAGACGAAAACCTGATCTTCTTTTCCGACGAGAACGTTGTGCGGCTTGAAATCGCGATGGACTACGCCCTCCGCATGGGCTGCATCCAGGGCTTCGCAAAGCTGCCGTGAGAATTTCAGGCTGCGTTCAAGAGGAATCGGACGCTGGTTCTTTAAGATGTTATGAAGGTCTTCGCCATCCACGAAGGCCATGGTGATGAACTTCACGCCATCCGCTTCGCTTAGATCGTGAATGCGCAAAATATTTTTGTGGGAGATTCTGCTGGCAAGAAGAAGCTCATGCTTGAAGCGCTGAATGATTTGGGGATCACTGGCCAGATCAGGTTGTAGGACTTTCAGCGCGACGAAGCGGTCGAGCTCGCGGTCGTAGGCCTTGTACACACGGCCCATTCCGCCCTCTCCGAGCAGATTCTCAATTACGAAGCGCGGTCCGAGTTCCTCTCCGTTTTCGAACAATCCGGAGCGATTGGAACGGCCTCCGGTTGAACGGCTTTGCGAAGGTGTTTGACTCGGAGGAGTGTTGCTTGGAGGCGTCTTTGCAGCGGCGGCAGACCGGGCGGTTGAAGCAGATTTTACAGGTTGGGTCGAAGGCGTGTCGCCAATCACCGTGCGGTGATCCGGAGAATCCATCGTGCGATCATCAGACGCAGAAATCAGCGGGACGCCGCAGTGAAGGCAGCGAACAGCCGTAGCCGGATTTTCATGGTCACAAGACGGACAATTCATGGCTGAGTACGGGTCGCGGGGGCACCAGAGGCGAGATTATCCCGTAGAGGTTCCCGTGGCCACAAGAAGATTCTCTTGGCACTAAGGACGGAAATAAGGGGTTTTGGGTTCGCAGTAAATCGATATAGTGACTGGCAAGGTATCGCTATCGGCTGACTGAGGAATGGTAGGCCCGTGGGGACTCGAACCCCAGACCTCTACCGTGTCAAGGTAGCGCTCTAACCAACTGAGCTACGGGCCTAAAGTACAGAAATTGTAGCATGCGCCAGCAGCTGGAGCACATGGTGGGAGCCGGCAGAAATGAGTGAGCTTCGGGCGAGTTGAGACGGCGCAAACGCGGATGCTATTCTGCAAACGATGTCTGATGACCCGATTGACCATGTCCGGAAGCAGCTGGAAACGCTTCTGGAAGTGAGCGAAGCGATCGCGCAACAGCGCGACCTGCCGGTGCTGTTTCACGAACTGGCACAGCGGCTACACAGCGTTGTGGATTTCGATTTCCTGACGCTGATGCTTTATAACGCGGCGAATCAATCGATCCGGCTGCACGTTCTGGAGACGCGCGAAGGGAGTGAAACGCCATCCGACGCGGAATATCCTCTTGCCGACCATCCATCTGGAAAAGTTCTGGAGACGCAAGAGCCATTTGTGATTCCCGATGTGCTTGCGGATGAGCGGTATCCGAATTTCATCCGGCGACTAAAAGATGTTGGTGTTAGATCCATCGCGATTCTTCCGCTGACGACGGCACAGCGGCGACTGGGCGCAATGGGGTTTGGGCGGCTGGTTCCCGAGCGATTGACGGATACCGAAGTGCAATTCATGCAGCGCGTTGCGGCGCAAGTAGCGGTTGCAGTGGACAACGCGCTGAACTACGAAACTTCGCAAGCGTATCAAAAACAGCTTTCGCAAGAACGGGATCGCCTGCAAGTTCTTTTGGATATCAACAACGTGCTCGTGACGAGCCGTGCGCTGCCGGAACTTTTCAGCGGCATTGTGACGACGCTGATGCGTGTAATCCATCACGAATACACGAGCCTGGCGTTGCTGGATCCGACTACAAATTTATTAAAGATCAAATCGCTGGATTTTGCCTCACCGCATGAACCAATTGCCGAAAAAGAGTTGAGTGTTGCACTGGAAAATTCTCCTGCAGGGAGATGCATCCTAACGGGAAAGCCAGGCGTGTTTCGCGGAAGCGAATTGGACCAGTTTCCTGCGGAGTTGGTGAAGAAACTGCGTACGGAAGGATTGCTTTCAGTCTGCTGCGTGCCACTTATCAGCAAGGGAGAGGCGTTTGGTTCACTGAATCTTGCGAGCAAGCGGGTAGGGACGTTCACACCGCAGGAGGTGGAACTGCTGGGGCAGGTGGGCGCGCAAGTTGCGATCGCGGTAAAGAACGCGCTGGCGTTCAAAGAGATTGATGCGCTGAAAGACAAGCTGGCGGTCGAAAAGCTGTATCTGGAAGAGGAGATCCGTAACGAATTTAACTTTGAGGAAATTATCGGGGAAAGTTCTGCGCTGCGGCGTGCGCTTGGACAGGTAGAACTTGCTGCTCCAGCGAACACTACGGTTTTGCTGCAGGGTGAGACCGGGACGGGAAAAGAACTATTTGCTCGGGCAATTCACAATTTGAGCCCGCGACAGGACCGGACCTTTGTAAAAGTGAATTGCGCGGCGATTCCAGCGGGACTACTGGAGTCGGAACTTTTTGGTCATGAGCGCGGCGCATTCACCGGCGCAATTGCGCAAAAAGTGGGCAGATTCGAACTCGCAGACCAGGGCTCGATTTTTCTGGACGAAATTGGGGACATACCACTGGAACTGCAGCCGAAGTTGTTGCGTGTGCTACAGGAGCAGGAATTCGAAAAATTGGGCAGCAATCGAACGCAACGAGTAGATGTTCGCGTGGTTGCCGCGACGAATGCGGATCTAAGCCGGCTCGTTGCGGAAAAAACGTTTCGTAGCGACCTGTTTTACCGGCTGAATGTTTTTCCGATCCAAATTCCGGCGCTTCGCGAGCGTCGCGAAGACATTCCGTTGTTGGTGCGATATTTTGTGCAGAAATTCAGCCAGAGATTCAACAAGACAGTTATCTATGTGCCGGCGGATGCGATGGACGCGCTGACGAATTACCCGTGGCCCGGCAATGTGCGCGAACTGGAAAATCTGCTGGAACGTGCTGTCTTGCTTTCGCCCGGAAAAGATTTGAGAATTCCGCTTTCGGAATTGAAATCGAATCTTTCCATCGCTGGCGGGGAAATTGCTTCGACAACTTCAGGCGAGACGACTGCTCCGCCCACTGCCCAGGTTGCGACGCTCGAAGAAGCCGAGCGGCAGCATATTCTGCGTGTGCTTCGGCAGACGCATTGGCGTATTGCGGGGCCGCGCGGAGCCGCAATCCTCCTTGGGATAAAACGAACGACGCTGCAAGCACGCATGCGCAAATTGGGGATTCGTCGCCCGGTTTGATTTTTCCAATTTAACTAAGTGCTGAGATTACTTCACGCAGTTTTTTTGATTGTTTCCGGGCGGAGAAGTGTAAAATTTAGGGTTCTAAATCCACAAAAAGGGCTCTCCGATATGGCGACGAAAAAAGGAATCATCGGCATTCTTACGGGAGGCGGCGATGTGCCGGGGCTCAATCCCGCGATTCGCGGTGTGACGCTGCGTGCGCTGCATGAAGGCTATCAAGTGATTGGCATCCGGCACGGTTGGGCCGGCCTTGTAGAAATGGTGCGGGACAAAGGGCATGACAATTCTGAAAACTTCCTCCACTTGACGGAAGAGATTGTGGACCGCGCAGGACGCACCGGTGGAACGTTTCTTCATTCTTCACGGACGAATCCGGGGCGAGTTGGCAAGTCCAGCGTGCCGGCGCATTTGAAGGACAGATTCAAGGATGAGAAGAACGATTTGACGCCGGAAGTTTTGAAAAACCTCGAATGGCTGGGGGTGGACACGCTGGTGCCGATCGGCGGCGACGACACGCTGAGTTATGGCGTGCGGCTGCACAAAGAGGGATTCAAGGTCATTGGAATTCCGAAAACGATGGACAACGACGTGCCCGGAACGGATTACTGCATTGGGTTCAGCACGTGCGTCACGCGAACGATTCAATTGGTGAACAGTTTGCGTACCTCTGCGGGTTCGCACGAGCGGTTTATGATTCTGGAAGTGTTCGGTCGCTATGCGGGATTTACGGCAATGCTGCCAACGATGGCGGGCGCCGCGAACCGCTGCGTGATCCCCGAATATAAGTTCGATATCGAAAAACTGACGGAATTGCTGGTGCATGATCGCAAGAAAAATCCGAGCCGGTATTCGATCGCGCTGGTATCTGAAGGAGCGATGTTCGAAGGCGGCGAAATGATGTTCGAAGGAGAGGCCGCGGATGCGTATGGGCATAAGAAACTTGGAGGCATCGGCGATGCAGTTGGAGAAAGGGTGAAAGACCTGTCCGCGAAATTTAATGGCGGGAAGAAGATTGAGGTAATCAGTCAGAAGCTAGGGTACTTGGTGAGGTGCGGCGATCCGGACGCAATTGATTCGATTGCGCCCATGGCGTATGGAAACGTCGCGCTGGATTTGCTATTGAAGAATATCAGCGGGCGGCTAGTTGTATTAAAGAATGGGCACTATGACAATCTGCCGCTGGACGTGGTGACTTCGACGAAGAAGATCGTGAATATTAAAGAGCATTACAACACGGAGCGCTTGCGGCCGGAGTATTCGACGTTTGAAAACAAGCCGATGTTCTTGATGGGGCCAGACGGAAGATAGATTCGAAGTAAGACGGGTGTCAAAACTGGCGCAAAGCGAAATGCTCTGTGCCAGTTGCCTTTTTGGCGCAAGGCAGCTAACGTTTCTTGCCCGAAGTGGAGCACAATACTGGGCAGAGAGCGCCCGCGCGAATGCTTGCGGGCGGACTCCTCAGCGGTCCCACCCCAACCGGAACACCGCAGTGTAAACAGCCCAGCTCCCCGCGCTCTTAAAAACGCGCGAGATGGAGGCCGAAATGTCTGAACAACATCGCTGGACAGGCCAGAACGTCGCCGGCAGATATTTGCTCGGGAAACATCTTGGCGGGACGGCTCACAGCGTCGTATTTGTGACCGAGATCGTGCATGCGCGGGCGCAGAGAGTCGCGATCAAGATTGTTCCCGTCGAAGGGATTGATACTGACAGGCAATTCGCTAGATGGAAGGCGCTCTCCTCGGTTTCGCATGCGAACCTGTTGAAGATTCTCGACTACGGGAAATGCGAGCTGGATGGTGGCGGACATCTATTTGTCGTGATGGAATACGCCGACGAAGACTTGGCCGACATTTTGCCGCAGCGTGCGCTCAGCGCAGAAGAAACGCGCGGAATGATGGAACCAGTGATCGAAACACTCGCTTTTTTGCACGAGCGGAATCTGGTGCATACGCGAGTGCATCCCGGAAACATTTTGGCCCAAGGAGATCAGATTAAGCTTTCGAGCGATTCGATTTCGCCAAAAGGGGAGGCGATTGGCTTTGCGATGGCTAATGAAGGATTCTCACCGCCAGAATGGGGTGCAGGTCCCGCGGACCCAGCGGAAGACGTTTGGTCATTGGGAGCGACCGTGGTTGCAACGCTGACGCAGAGGCCTCCTTCGTTCGATGAGAGCGGCGAGCCGGCGTTGTCGGCAGAAATGCCGGAGCCGTTTGCGAACATTGCGCGGGAGTCACTGAAAAAGGACGCGGCACAGAGAATATCGGTTGCGGGAATACGCGCGAAGTTGAATCCAGCTAGCGTACCTGTAGTGAAAGAGGCCGCGCGAGAGTCAACGAAGATTGATCCTATTGCCGTGCCGCTTTCCAAGATTACGCCGCCGACGGTTTCTGAGCGGCGCGCGCCCATTTCGCCGGTTAAACCGGTGCAGCCAAACACAGCCGAGAGGAAGTCTTATTTTCTTCCGATTGCCGTAATTGCGATTGTGGCCGTTTTACTGTTCGCCGTGCCAAAACTATTTCGACAGAAATCTGACGCGGCGTCTCCAGCGAAAGCAGATCCTGGAACGACAGAAGTGGCTTCCATGCCAAAATCGAGTCCGAGTTCATCGTCGGCAAACAAAGCACCGAAGAAGAGTTCACCATCGGAGGCATCCCTTACGGAAACTTCGCAGCCTGCTGCCCCTGTCGCGGCTCCGGCAGTAAAAACCGTGAGCAAGCCGCCAGCCGGGACCGCTGCGCGCGGCGAAGTTCTTGATCAGGTATTGCCGGACATTTCGGGCAAAGCGCGAGCCACGATTCAAGGAACGGTGCGGCTTACCCTACGCCTACAGGTGAACGCTACGGGCACAGTGGATTCGGCGGAACTCGACACGCCATCGAGCAGCAAATATTTTTCAGAACAAGCGATCAAGGCGGCCAAGCGCTGGCAATTCTCCGCGCCGGAAATTGATGGCCGCAGCGTGCCAAGTGAGTGGCTGCTACGTTTCGAATTCACGCCAAGCGTGACGAACGTACACCCCACACAGGTCTCGCCGTAACTGTCCCGAGACTGCCCCTCAGACCAGTAGTTTTTGAACAAACGCAGGCGTAGGCTGCGCGCATTGGGAGAAGTGTCTTTTCTGGGGAAAGAAAAGAGGGCCCGATGTACTGCGAGCATTGCGGTTTGCAGATCTTGCCGCAGAAACCTGTTTGCACGCGCTGCGGAGTAAGTCCGACGTATCACTGGGTGCAGCTGACGGGTCTGCTCTTGCTGCTGCTAGCCTTTTTGAGCAACACGCTGGTGGCCTGGTTTGTTCTGCCGCGTATGGCGGCCAACCATCCAGGGCACCGATTTTTTCCGGCGTGGGCTTGGACGGATCGGAACATTTCACTCTACGGATGGATACCGCTGGCAATTGCATTGCTGGCGTGGGATTTTCTTGTTTGGCAGAAAGTGAAGAAGTCTAAACCAATGCCCAAAATAAAGGGCTGGGTCAGCAGAAAGATGCTGACGTTCGTGCTTGCCGCGGGTTTTGCGCCGATTCTGCCGTGGTGGATTCCAGCGGGTCAACCCTCAGAGAGAGTTTTGTCCACATTTGCCAGCCATCCTGGGTTGCCAGCACTGGTTTCCTGGGGCGCCATTCTGGTTGCCTGTGCGCTGCTCTGCGCAAATGCGGAAACGCGAGACATGTTGCTCGGACGGGGCAAGGCGTTGAGCCTGGTGAGCCTGGGAATTGTGATTCTAGTTCTGAGCCTGACCGTAGTTGGGTGGTCGCTGACGTAAGAAAACGATTTTGCCGAGCACAAAGAATAAGGGCGGCTGAGGATTTTTCCTCAGCCGCCCTTTAGTTTGGGATTCGGTGTTTTTATGCTCCGATTTCTTTCAGGTCATCCTTGGCTTGTTTTTCTGCGCTCTTAGCTTCCGCTTTAGAATCGACTTCCGGTTTCAGGCGCTTTAACGCTTCCTGCAAGCTGACCGCCTTATCGCCGATGGGGCCTTTGCAGCCGGAAACATCACCGCTGGTCTGAACTCCAGTTACGTCTGCGCGAACGCAATTGAAGTCGAGCCCGACGTTGTGGCTGGCGTGAAGAGCCGCCACGCAATCGTTCAGATTCTTGAACGTGGCGCAAGACGTGGAGACATCACCATCCGCTGCTAACACGCCGTTTTGCTGCAAACGAGCCGTCAGGCGCTTGTTCTGATCCGTGCTCGGAGCAGAATTAGAGGACGATTTGTCTTTCTTGATCCACTTGATGGGATTCATCGAATGAGAACTGCCTGAACCGCTCGAGCTGCTGGAAGCAGCCGCTGTGGCACCCACTCCAGCCGGACCCTGCGCATTTGCCTGCGTCGTCCCGAATGAGAATCCTGCCGCCAGGATCAAAACCGCGAAACCTGTCTTTTTCATGTGAACTCCTTTGTCTTAGCCGAGGACCGGGCTTGCCCCTCGCTTTGAGTAGGCCACTGCGCAGCGTTTGCTTCGACAGAGGAAGGGGAAGTACTCCCCGAAGTGGTTACTTGGCCTTGTGGACAGGGAGTGTTCCATCCGGGCATTTTCGCTTCTTCGGTTGGTACGCTATCCTCTTAGGACCATGCATGATCTCAGCTACTTCAGGGAACACCTCGATGTCTTCGCCGACATGGCAAAACGGCGCGGTATCACGCTTGATTTAGACGCGTTCCGCGCGCTGGACAAGGAGCGCCGTGAATTCATCACGGCCAATGAACAGCGCAAGGCGCAGCGCAACAAGGCCAGCGATGAAATCGCGCGCTTGAAGAAGGAAAAGCAAAACGCCGACGCAATCATTGCCGAGATGAAGCAGCTTTCGGACCTCATCAAGCAGACCGATGAAAAAGTGACGGAGTTGGACACGCGGCAGCGGGAAATGCTTCTGACAATTCCGAACATTCCGCATTCTTCTGTGCCAACGGGGACGAGTGCCGCGGATAACGTAGAAGTACGCCGCTGGGGCGCGCCGTTCAAGTATGACTTTCAGCCAAAGCCACACTGGGAAATTGGCGAGAAGACGGGAATTCTGGATTTAGAGAGCGCCACGAAAATTACCGGCGCGCGGTTTGCGCTTTACAAGGGTTGGGGTGCGCGGCTGGAACGCGCCCTCGCAAATTTCTTTCTTGACGTTCACACGCGCGAGCATGGATACACAGAAATTCTGCCGCCATTTCTAGTGAATACCGCTTCGCTGATGGGTGCGGGGCAATTGCCGAAATTTGCTGCAGATCTCTTCAAAGTTCAGGACACAGATTTCTGGCTGACTCCGACAAGCGAAGTGGAACTACACAATCTTCATCGTGACGAAACGATCGTGGAAGATAAATTACCGATTCATATCACGGCTTGGACCGCGTGCTTCCGTTCCGAGGCAGGAGCAGCTGGAAAAGATACGCGCGGAATTTTGCGCCAGCACCAATTTCAAAAAGTGGAGCTGTTCAAATTTACTCATCCGGATAAGAGTTACGAGGAGCACGAAGCGTTAACTCGGAATGCGGAAACGATTCTGGAGAAGTTGGGATTGCACTATCGCACTGTGCTGCTATGCAGCGGCGATATGGGCTTTGCTTCCTCGAAGACTTACGACATTGAAGTGTGGCTGCCGTCGAGCAATGAATTTCGTGAGATTTCGTCGTGCTCGAACTGTGAGGCATTTCAGGCGCGGCGTGCGGGCATCCGTTTTAAGCCAAAGGGCGGCGGAAAGAGTGAATTCGTCCACACGCTGAACGGTTCGGGACTTGCTGTAGGCCGGACTTGGATAGCGATCGTGGAGAATTATCAGCAGGCAGACGGTTCGGTGGTGATTCCGGAGGCGCTGCGGCCTTATATGGGAATCGACCGGATACCGGCTCTTTAAGGCCTTACGGGTTGCAAAAGGCACTCCGTCGGTTAGAATCAATCTAACCTTTTTATTTACAGCTAGTTACATGAAATTTGGGGCGCATTTCGAGTTGTAGAATGCAATTAGACAGCCTCGCAAACCATTGAAATCACACATTTTCGTTTGACGCGCCCTTTTCCCCTTGCATACACTCGGCTCACCCGTTTTGGGCAGGGGTTTCCTCCAATGGCGGGGCAAGTGGAACACATGGGTATTCTGGCTCGCATCATTCGGTTCCTTTTTTGGGTGTTCGTGCTCTCCTGGAGCATCTGGCTCCTCAAGCGCTTGTTTGGTTCGCAATCGCACGAAGAAGGCTCAACCGAAAGCAAAGAGACGATGCCCGGTGCACCAAGCAACAAGCGTTTGGTTCGCGACCCGCTTTGCGGCATGCACGTTGCCGAGGAGTTGGCGATTCCGGTGCAATCGGGAAATGAATTGATTCATTTTTGCTCGCAGGAATGCAGAGATCGCTACTTGCGGGAAACACAGAAGATGGCCGCGAACGGTTGAACAAGCTGCACGTAAAAAGAGTTTTTGTGGTTGGGGACCAGCAAGAAAAGACGATTTGAAAATCTAAATTGATCAGCGGAAAGGACCGAAGCCGATGGCCACGGTCGCAAAGCCCACAACTCCTCCCCTAGTACCGCGGATAGCGCCGCGCGAAGACTTAAATCCATTCCGGATCGCGCAAATCCAGTTTGATATGGCGGCGGAGTTTTTGAAACTCGATCCCGGACTGAGGCAAGTCCTGCGCACGCCAAAGCGCGTGCTGGAAGTTTCACTTCCGACGAAAATGGACAACGGGCAAGTACGTGTCTTGACGGGATATCGGGTGCAGCACAACGTTTCGCGTGGGCCGGGCAAAGGCGGCATACGTTTTCATCCGAACGTGACGCTGGATGAGGTGAAGGCGCTGGCGGCTTGGATGACTTGGAAGACTGCTGTTGTGAATGTTCCCTTTGGAGGTGCAAAGGGCGGCGTCATTTGCGACCCAAAGCGGATGTCCAAGAGTGAACTGGAACGAATGACGAGGAGATTCGCAAGCGAAATTTTGCCAGTAATTGGGCCGGACCAGGATATTCCCGCGCCGGATGTGTATACGGATGCACAGACAATGGCGTGGATCATGGATACGTATTCCATGATGGTGGGGCACACGGTGCCGGGCGTGGTCACAGGAAAACCGATATCGATTGGGGGTTCGCTTGGACGCGCGGAAGCTACGGCACGTGGATTAGTTTTTGTGGTTGAAGAGGCGTGCAAGCTCAAGAAAATCCCGCTGCGCGGCGCAACAGTTGCGGTTCAAGGATTTGGAAATGCGGGCGCCACAGCCGCGCGTTTGTTGGCCGAGAAAAAAGCAAAGATTGTGGCGCTGAGCGACACACGCGGCGGCGTCACTAATTCACGCGGCATCGATCCGATCAAAGCAATTCGCTATAAGGAACGCTCGGGCACCGTAGTTGGAATGCCCGGTGCTTCGCGGATTTCGAATGACGATTTGTTGACGATGAAGTGCGATATTTTGGTGCCAGCTGCGCTCGAAAACGTTATTACGTTAAATAACGCGGAAGCCATTAAGGCTCGTATCGTTGCGGAAGCGGCGAATGGACCGACTACGCCGCATGCAGATGAAATTCTGGCACGGCGGGGAATCACGGTGCTGCCAGATATTCTTGCAAACTCTGGCGGAGTAACAGTCAGCTATTTCGAGTGGGTGCAGAACCAGGAAGGCCTGTTGTGGGATTCCGACGAAGTGAATCAACGGCTGCAAAAGATCATGGTCCGCGCGTTCCATGAGATGGTAGACACGATGCGCAAACACCATGTGCCACCACGCGCGGGCGCGATGATTCTTGCAGTGGGCCGCGTTGCGGAGGCTACATTGGTCCGCGGACTTTTTCCCTGATTCGGCCGATTTTTCTTCACACAATCACTGAGGTCTAGCCAAATGAAGCTCAAAAAAGCTGTGCGCCAACTTGGCGCAATTCTGCTCGTTTCGGTATTTATCACCACATTTGTTCGTGAGACGAATGCGCAAACACCGAGCACAAAAGTCGTTGCCGCGTCTGCGCAAAGCGGCGATAAACAAGGCGAGCTGCAACTCGCCGCGGCGCGCACGAATCCTCTTCAGTTGCGGCAATTCCTGAAAAAGATGCCTAAGGGCGCGGATTTGCACTATCACTTGAGTGGCGGCGTTTACGCGGAATCGTTTATTCGAGCGGCGGTGGAAGATGGTTTGTGCGTGGATACGAAAAAACTCGCGTTTACAAAATGCGCCGCCAGCGATGGAGATAAAACCATCGTTCCCACGAGCGATGCCTACAAAAATCAATCTTTGTACGACCAGTTGATTAACGCATTTTCCATGCGGAGCTTCGTTCCGTACGCCGGCGTTTCCGGACATGATCATTTTTTTGACACGTTTGCCAAATTTGGAGGTACGAGCCCTTCGCACAAAGCGGAATGGGTGGATGAAGCTGCTTCGCGCGCCGCAGCCCAAAACGAGCAGTACCTGGAATTGATGGAAACGCCGGATTTTTCGACTGCGGCGAAGGCGGCCACCGAAGTTGGATGGAAGGACGACTTAAAAGAGCTGCGTGAAGCACTGCTGGCGCACAATTTGAAAGAAAACGTCAAGGAAGCGACGGAACATCTGAATGCGATTGAAAAAAAGCGTCGAGAAAAAGAACGCTGTGACGAAACGAACGCTGCAGAAGCGTGCAAAGTTGACGTGCGATTCATCTATCAGATTCTGCGCGGCCTTCCGAAAGAGATCGTTTTCGCACAAACGCTTCTGGGATTTGAAGCAGCATCTGCTGATCCGGAGCGAATCGTCGGAATCAACTTCGTAATGCCGGAAGATGGATATATTTCGATGAGAGATTATGCGCTGCAAATGAGGATGGTGAAATATCTGCACGAAGTTTATCCGAATGTGCACATCACGCTACATGCCGGTGAATTGGGTTATGGAATGGTGCCGCCGGACGGCTTGTGCTGCCACATTCGACTTGCTGTGGAAGCGGGCGCAGAGCGCATTGGGCATGGCGTAGACGTTATGTTTGAAGATAGGCCGCATCAATTATTGAAAGAAATGGCCGCGAAGCATGTAATGACCGAAATCAACCTTTCGAGTAACGATGTAATTCTCGGTGTAAGCGGGAAAAATCATCCGTTGCCGATGTATCAGATGTTTGACGTGCCCGTTGCTCTTTCTACGGATGACGAAGGCGTCTCCCGCATTGATTTGACGAATGAATATGTGCGCGCCGCCGAAACTTACAACCTCAAATATGTAGATTTGAAAAAAATGGTGCGCACCGGACTCGAACATGCGTTCTTACCGGGGCAAAGTTTATGGGAAAAACAGGATGTGTTCACGCGCGCGAACAAGGAGTGCGCAAAAGACTCTCTCGGAAACAGCAAACCATCGAGGTCATGCGATGAATTCTTGAAGAAGAACGAAAAAGCGCAGCAGCAGTGGGAACTTGAAAGAAGGTTTCACAAATTTGAGGCGGATTTTTGATTTCTGCCAATTTCGGTGTAAGAGTTCGAGAAACGTTCGCCGGGCTTTCCGAGTAGACCTGAAAATTACAAAAGTTTTTCTTGCGCGATACCGAACGTACGCGTACATTCGCAATTGCCGGTCCGTTTCCGCGCAATATGGAACGCGACCGGCAATTTTCTTCCTTGATTGAGGCTATAACGCACGATGAGCACAAACGGACATACTGCGCCCCCCATTTTGCTGACGATCGCCGGTTTCGATCCGAGTTGCGGCGCAGGCACGATAGCGGATCTTAAAACTTTTGCCGCGCACGGATGCTATGGAATAGCAGCGATCACTTCCATGACGGCACAAAATACCCAATCAGTTGAAGCAGTGCACAACACGCCGAGCGCCGAACTTCGCGAACAGCTTGAAGTACTGGCAAAGGACTGCGAAATTGCCGCAGTAAAGATTGGAATGTTGGGAAATCGGGGAAATGCGGTCGTCGTCGGCGAATTTTTGGACGCGCACAAGTTTTCGAATGTCGTGCACGATCCGGTGATGAAATCTTCCTCGGGGACGGAGCTTCTGGATGCGGGTGGTGTGAAATATGTCGCCACAGAATTGTTGAAACGCTCCAGCGTAATCACACCAAACGTGCCCGAGGCGGAAATTTTGACCGGAATGGAAATTAAGGATGTCGCTGCGATGGAAGCGGCTGCCCGAAAAATTGTCGAAATGGGCGCGAAAGCCGTGATCGTCAAGGGCGGACACATGGAGCGCGCGATCGATGTTTTGTTTGACGGAAATGAGCTTGTGCAACTCGGTGGCGACAAAGTGAAAAGTGAAAACACACATGGCACAGGCTGTACTTTTGCGTCAGCCATCACTGCTCAACTTGCTGCGGGGCGCACCCTGGTCGAAGCGGCTACGCTGGCGAAGGCGTATGTTACCAAAGCGATCGAAAAAGCCTACGCAATTGGGAAGGGTAGAATTCCGCTCGACCATTTCTATCGATTAAAGATAGAGCCGTTAGCTCGTGGTACGCATGAGCTTCCGAATCACGGAATGCATCCGGCGGCAGAGCCTGCCGCGCACTAAACCCAACCAGTATTTGACCGAAATTTATCTTTTATAAACAAGTTTGCCGGCCACGATTGTGGCCATGGGCGCGCCTTTGAATCTGCGGCCGTCGAACGGTGAGTTGCGGGACTTACTCGGCGAGTCTTTTACGTCGTATTTCCACTCGTGAGTGGTCGAAAAAAGTGTAATGTCCGCTGGTTGACCGGCTGCGAGTTTTCGTTCCATTCCCAATACGCGCGCTGGGCCAGAAGTGAAAAGATCGACCATACGCACGAGAGAAAGTTTTCCGGTGTGAACAAGCTGCTCAAGAGTAAGGGCGATTGCGGTTTCGAAACCGAGAATGCCAAAAGGCGCACGATCGAATTCGACGTCTTTCAGTGCAGGCTCATGTGGTGCATGATCCGTTGCGATCACGTCCACCGCGCCATCGGAGAGACCAGCAATAAGTGCTTCACGATCTTCGCGCGAAGCGAGTGGAGGATTCATCTTCAAGCGCGAATCATACTGAACGTCTTCATCAATCAGCGTGAAATGATGCGGAGTGACTTCGCAAGTGACGCGCAACCCGCGTGATTTTGCCCAACGCACCTGGTCCAACGAAGATTTTGCCGAAAGATGAGCAATGTGCAGGCGTCCTCCGGTGAGTTCCGCGATTTGCACATCCCGTGCAACGCACACAGATTCCGCGGCAGCAGGCATCCCACGCAAACCAAGACGCGTGGACGTGACGCCTTCGCGCATGACGGCGCCTGCTGCGAGCGAAACGTCTTCGGAATGTTCAATGACTGGCAAATCGAGCGACGCACAATAGTCCATAACCTGACGCACGAGCTTTGCAGTGGCAATCGGCTTGCCATCATCGCTCACAGCAACAATCCCCGCTTCTTTCATCGCAGCTATTTCGGCAATCGCTTCGCCTTTGCTTTCCATACTTGCGGCACCGATCGGCCAGACGCGCGCTGAACCGACGGAACGTGCTTTGTCCAGAATGAAACGCGTGATGGAAGCGTTGTCATGAACCGGTTTTGTATTCGGCATGCAACAAACGGCTGTGAATCCACCGCGTGCCGCCGATTTTGTGCCGGTCTCAATTGTTTCTGAAGATTCTTGCCCTGGCTCGCGCAGATGCACGTGCATATCAATAAAGCCCGGAGCAACGATGAGTCCCGTCGCGTCAAAAACTTGTCCATCTTTTAAGGAAGAAAATTTTCCGGGCGCGCCGATTTCCTTGATCACTTCTCCGTCAAGCAGGACATCCATGGCAGCATCCGTTTTTGAGGCTGGATCGAGTACACGGCCGTTTTGAATCAGAAGCATGCTAGGAATCCTTTTTTGCAGGAACTTTGTCGGTTGCGCGGCGATTGTGCACTACAGGTGCTTCAAGCGCTGGGTGTGAACCGTCTTCCGCTGCGCCTGTGATGAACAGATACAAAATCGCCATGCGCACCGCGACGCCGTTCGTCACTTGTTCGAGCACGCAGGACTGCGGCCCATCCGCAACTTCCGGCGTGATCTCAATTCCGCGATTCATTGGCCCCGGATGAAGAACAATTGCATCGGGCTTAGCACGGCGGAGCCGGTCGGCACTTAATTGATAGCCAAGAATGTAGTCGTTCGGCGAAAGCGACGGCTCATTCATGCGTTCCGTTTGCACGCGCAACATAATTATGACGTCCGCATCTTCCAGCGCCTCTTCAATGCGGTATACGCAGCGAATTGGAGTGCCCGGTGCGATTTTTTCCAGTTCGCGAGGAACCCACATCGAAGGGCCACACAAAGTGAATCGACAACCAAACTTTCCTAACAAATGAATGTTCGAACGCGCGACGCGGCTGTGTTGCAAGTCACCAAGAATCGTGACATTCAGATTGTTGATCGTCCCTTTGCGATCTCGAATGGTCAACGCATCAAGCAATCCTTGAGAAGGATGTTCATGCGTGCCGTCGCCGGCGTTAATCACGGGAATATCGAGGTGCCGCGCGACATAGTTCGGCGCACCGGAAGCAGAGTGCCGCATAACCAGGCAATCCGGCTTCATTGCATTCAAATTAAACGCAGTGTCCAGCAGCGTCTCGCCTTTTTTCAAGCTCGACGCCTCGGCTTGCAAGTTCATCGTGTCTGCACCGAGCCGAGAGGCTGCTGTGCCAAAACTGATTCGCGTACGAGTCGAATTTTCGAAAAACGCCAGCGCAACGGTCTTGCCGCGCAGCGTGGCGAGCTTTTTTAGTGGATGGCGCTGAATTTCCTGAAATGGCTTGCTTTGATCGAGAAGAAAAGTAAGTTCATCCGCGGAGAGCGGTTCCAGAGCCAAGAGATCGCGAAAACGGGGCGTCACATTTCTTCCGGCGAAAACCTCATTAACAAATCCACTATTCCTTGCGGTCCACGAGCATGACGCGTTCTTCGTTGTCAATTTCGCGGAGCCGCACTTCGATAATTTCTGTATCGCTCGTCTGCACATTGCGACCGACGAACTGTGCTTCGATCGGCATTTCGCGATGGCCGCGGTCGATCAGCACGCAGAGCGAAACTCGTCTGGGCCGGCCCAGATCAAAAAGACCGTTCATCGCCGCGCGAATGGTGCGGCCGGTGTAGAGCACGTCGTCCACAAGGACAAGATCCATTCCATCCACACCAAATTTGATGTCAGAAGATTGCAGGACGGCTTGCGGAGCGACTTTGGAAAGGTCGTCACGGTACAGCGTTATGTCC
>DATMMW010000033.1:0-9635 GCA_035569555.1 Candidatus Dormiibacterota bacterium
GGACCGAAAATCTCTTCCTGCACCACTTTCATATCCTCGCGGGTGTTCACGAGCACAGTGGGCTCAACGAAATAACCGACACCGCCCTTTTTGTGACCGCCGGCCATGGCAGTGGCGCCTTCGGAGAATCCAGCTTCCAAATAACCGCACACTCTACTCAGCTGTTCCTCGGAAACCAGCGGACCCATCTCGGTCTGGGGATCAAGACCTGAGCCGACTTTGATTTTCTTTGCGTGTTCAGCGACGCCTTCCACAAACCGGTCGAAGATCGGCTTCTCAACATAGAGTCGCGATCCAGCGCAGCAACACTGGCCATGATTGAAGAAAATCGCACTCGCAGCCCCGGGGATAGCAGTATCGAGATCCGCGTCCTTATAAACGACATTGGGAGATTTACCGCCGAGTTCCAGCGATACTTTCTTCAAGTTGCCGGCTGCGGCATGGACGATCAACTTTCCAACTTCCGTTGAGCCTGTGAACGCAATTTTGTCAACTTGCGGATGGGCCGCAAGCGCCGCGCCCGCCGTTTCTCCATAGCCCGGGACAATATTTACGACACCTTCCGGGAAACCTGCCTCCATGATCAGTTCGCCCAAACGAAGCGCCGAAAGCGGCGTTTGCTCCGCCGGTTTCAACACCACGGTGCAGCCCGAAGCCAGCGCCGGACCCAGCTTCCACGCAGCCATCAATAACGGAAAGTTCCAGGGAATAATTTGGCCCGCGACGCCGACCGGCTCCCGCAGCGTATAGGCAAGATATTTCGCTCCGGGCGTGTATGGGACCGAGATTGGAATCGTGTTGCCTTCGAGCTTGGTAGTCCAGCCCGCCATATAACGGAACAAGTCGACCGCCAAAGGAACATCGGCGGCGCGTGCAACCGTCAGAGGCTTGCCGTTATCAAGGCTTTCTAAATATGCGAATTCCTCAGTATGCACTTCCAGTAAATCGGCCAGCTTCCAAATCAAGCGTCCGCGTTCGGATGAAGTCAACCGCCGCCAGGGGCCGTGGTCGAAAGCTTTGCGGGCGGCCTTCACCGCCTGCTCGATATCTTCGCGATCGCCCTCCGCCACGTGCGCGAGAACTTCACCAGTAGCAGGATTGTAGGTGGGAAATGTTTTTCCGGAAATAGAATTTACCCACTTGCCGTTGATTAACATCTTGCGCGGCTTTTCAATGAACTCCGCGACCTGCGGATGAATTTGCGGTGACACTGCGATGCCCATATAACCTCCTTAAGTCAGTCACGAAATGGAGCGAGAACCAGCATCATGGGAAGACCAAAATCCCGAGCGGATAAGAATTACCGGAGTATGCTAGCTCCGAGTCCGAACAAATGCAATCGCAACCAGATGAATCGGCGGTCAGATTTGAAGTTAGCGATTGAGTGGGACGGCGAGGTTATTCTCCGTAGGGAACCCAGATATTTTTAACCTGAGTGGCATGCTCTAGAAACCAGCGCCCTTCAGAGAATTTCGGATTGAACCAGTCGATGGCGCGGCCCTCATTCGTCCAGACTTGTTTTAGATTCCCAATCGACATTGCTTTCGCGGCTGATGCATTGGCTTCGTCACCGAAGGACCAGACGGCGTCGACATCGTCGTGCTCGGCAAGCACTTTCAACAACTGGGAAACGTAACCGGTGACAATGTTCACCGATCCGGCCGGCACATCGCTGGCGTCAAAGAGCTGATAAAGATCGGCGGTAATCAGCGGATATGCTTCGGAAGGAACTGCTATTACTGTGTTGCCCATGGCGAGAGCGGGAAGCACCAACGAGAGGAACCCCAGCAGTGGCGCTTCGTTGGGACAGATAATCCCCATGGTTCCGAGCGGCTCGTTCATGGCAATCGCAATATTTCGAAACGGAGGATTGTGCACGGCGCCATCAAATTTGTCGGCCCAGGCCGCGTACGAAAAAATGCGCTCGACTCCAAGATCGAATTCCGCCGCGGCCTGCTTCTCCCCGACTGCCGCGCCAAGTCTGCGGACGATTTCCTCGCGACGCTGCGAGAGATTTTCGGCACAGTAGTAAAGAACCTGCGCACGATTATGCGCCGTGGCTTTCGCCCAGGACTCCGCTTTGCGCGCGGCTTCAACGGCATTGCGAATATCTTTTCGGTTGCCGAGCGAAGCTTCGCCTAACAAGCGTCCATCGGGCGAACGAACCTCCATGCTGTAGCCGGAATCAGGACGCGCCTGCTTGCCGCCGATGTATAGCTTCACCGTCCGGTCAATGGCCGGAACTCCAGTCTCTGATTCTTCTGTGGCGCGCTCTGGCATTTGCGCGGGAGACAACTTAGGAGCGTTCTTAAACCATGTCGGTTGCAGGTATTCAAGCAGGCCTTCCTTGCCGCCTTCGCGTCCGAATCCACTCTCGCGATAACCGCCGAAGCCACAGGAAGCGTCGAACAGATTCGTGCAGTTCACCCAGACGACACCGGCCTTCAATTGCGCTGCCACGTGCAACGCCACGTTAACGTTTTCGCTCCACACGCATGCTGCGAGGCCGTAGACGGTGTTGTTGGCCAGTTCCACGGCTTCTCGCGGAGTGCGAAATGTCATCGCGGCGAGTACTGGTCCGAAGATTTCCTGTTGCGCGACGATTGAAGTCGGATGCACGTTGCTTAGCAAAGTCGGCGGGTAGTAAAACCCGCGGGAAGGCAGTACTACTTGAGGTTGCCAGCAGGTTGCGCCGTCGGCAATACCTTGGCTTACGAGGCGGTGGATGCGATCCAGTTGTACGCGAGCAACGATAGCGCCGATGTCGATTGCCTTATCCAACGGAGCTCCAATCCGAAGCGTGCTCATTCGCTCGCGGATCTTCGCAATCAAGACCTCGGCTATACTTTCCTGCATCAGCAGGCGGGAACCGGCACAGCAGACCTGTCCTTGGTTAAACCAGATTCCGTCGACCAGTCCTTCGACAGCGCTGTCGAGATCAGCGTCATCGAAAATGATGAACGGAGACTTGCCTCCCAACTCAAGCGATAAACGTTTCGGGGTTGCTGCAGTGGCGCTGCGAATCGCCCGTCCAACTTCGGTGGAACCGGTAAACGCAATTTTGTCCACACCGGAATGTTTTACCAATGCCTCACCGGTCGAGCCGTCTCCAGTAACAATGTTGACGACTCCGGCGGGCAATCCTGCCTCCTGGCACAGTTCAGCGAATGCGAGTGCAGTTAGAGGCGTAAATTCTGCGGGCTTCAACACTACCGTGTTTCCCGTGGCGAGGGCGGGAGCAATCTTCCAGGCCGCCATGAGCAATGGGAAATTCCATGGAATAATCTGGCCGATCACTCCGCAGGGTTCGTACTCAGGAAATTCCTGCTCCAAAAGCTGCGCCCAGCCTGCGTGATAGTACAAATGACGGGCCACGAGGGGAATATCGATGTCACGGCTCTCGCGGATGGGCTTGCCGTTGTCCATTGTCTCAAGGACGGCCAGCAGCCGCGAATGTTTCTGGACCAACCGCGCGAGCGAATAGAGATAACGCGCCCGGATATGAGGAGTGAGTGCCCGCCACTTTGGAAACGCTGTTCGCGCCGCCTGCACGGCTGCCTCAACATCTTGCGATGAACCTTGCGCGACCACCGCCAACTTTTCTCCGTTGGAGGGATCAAGCGTGTCGAAATATTCTCCGCTGGCGGGAGCCTGCCATGCTCCGTTGATGAAATGTTGGAAGCGATGGTGATGGCGATTTAGCCAGGCTTGCGCTTCTTTCGGATCTTCCGGAGCGGGTCCGTACTCCATCGTGACAAACTTTTCAGCAATGCTCATGGTTTCGGGTCGATGTCTTACTTCTTCTTACTTCTTGCTTCGTCGCAACAATATTCGTTACTACGCGATCGGATGGCGATACTCCGCCGAATAACGGCCCGTCGCGTAGTGATCCAACTGACGCTCGATGTCGCCCAGCAAACCACTGGCGCCAAAACGAAAAAGCTGCGCGCGCAGCCACGAATCGCCGAGTTCCTCTTTCATCATCGCCAGCCAGTCGGTCGACTGTTTTGCAGTACGAATTCCGCCTGCGGCCTTGAAACCGACAGCCATTCCGGTTTGCTGCGCGTATTCGCGTATGCTGCGAGCCATCACCAAGCCCACGGGAAGCGTGGCGTTGACGGCTTCTTTCCCGGTTGATGTCTTGATGAAGTCGGCTCCGGCCATCATGGCTACCAAACTCGCGCGCGCCACGTTGCGTTGAGTGAGCAAGTCGCCGGTAGCGAGAATCACTTTCATGTGCGCCGACCCGCAGGCCTGCTTGAAGGCGGCAACCTCGTCATACAGCGCTTGCCAGCGTCCGCCGAATACGTGAGCCCGTGTAATAACGACGTCGATTTCGTGCGCTCCCGCCTCGACGGAACGGCGAATTTCCGCGACCCGCTCCGCCAGTGGAGACAGTCCCGCTGGAAATCCCGTGGAGACCGCCGCCACCCGCACGCCACTTCCTTCCAAGGCATGAAGCGCCGTCTCAACAAAAACGTGGTAGACGCAAATGGCAGCCACTTTGATTTGAAGTGCTTCAATGCCGAGTTTCTGTATGAGATCGTGTTGAAGCGGTTGACGACCCTTCGCGCAAAGGCGCCGCACCCGCTCATCCGTATCATCGCCGGACAGGGTGGTCAGATCCATGCAGGAAATTGCTCGCAGAAGCCACGCCGCCTGCCATTCTTTTTTAACCGTGCGGCGACCCACCTGCGACTGGGCGCGGCGCTCAACCGCGCTGGTGTTCACCCGGACTTCCTGTACCCAATTTAGATCGAGCGGAATTCCAGTGTTAGGCAGAAGTGAGCGGTCGCCAAGCGTGGCGATGGAGGAACCCGCGTTATGGGCAAGTTCGTAGGCTGCTTCGGAATGTTTAGGTTCTACCGACACAGATTTGCCTTAGCTAAGGCGGCCTTTAGCGAGCCGCGATCTCTTCTTTAATTCCCGCGCTGTAATTGTACGGCAGGAAATCTCGCAACGCTAATTCTCCCCTGCTGAGCGACTGAGATCCTCGCACCCAAGAAAAAATCGTTGAATCCTTTTGTCAGGGTTTACAATTGCCCTCGCTTTCGCCTTCCGCTCAAGCCTTTTGCTTATGCGCCAAAAGATTCCGCTCGCAAGTATGCAAGCCAAATTGTTGCGATCCGCCAAGAAAGTTATGGGGAACGCGTATGCGCCCTACTCGAAATTTCGCGTGGGAGCCGCGGTGCTTCTCTCGAATGGGAAAATTTTCACCGGTTGCAACGTGGAGAACGCTTCCTACGGGATGACGAATTGCGCCGAGCGCACCGCAATATTTTCGGCGGTCGCACAGCTTGGGCCGAAAATCGAGGTCCGCGCCGTGTCTGTTGTCAACGATCACGGTGTCGCCTGTTCGCCCTGTGGCGCATGCCGTCAGGTAATTTACGAATTTGGCCCTGACGCAACCGTTTTCTTTCAAGGGGCGAAAGGTCCCAAACAGGCTCACATCACCGAACTGCTTCCGGAAGGATTCCGTCTCCAGTGAGTCCATCTTCGGTTCCAGCGCATAATTTTCGAGCTGTTGACGTGATTCGCAAGAAGCGTGATGGCGATGAGCTGTCTCAGAACGAAATCGAATCTTTCATCAACGCGTACACGGACGACTCAATTCCCGACTACCAGGTCTCGGCATGGCTGATGGCGGTGGTATTGCGCGGCATGACGCGCGGTGAAACTGCCGCTTTAACGGATGCGATGCTGCGCTCGGGTGAAGTTCTCGACCTCTCTTACCTTTCACCGAAAAAAGTCGATAAGCATTCAACTGGCGGCGTAGGCGATAAAACTTCGCTGGTGCTCGCGCCCCTCGCGGCGGCCGCGGGTGTGGCTGTTCCCATGATCAGCGGGCGCGGACTCGGACACACGGGCGGCACGCTCGACAAACTTGAAGCCATTCCCGGTTTCAATGTGAATCTTCCAGTGGCAGACTTTCGCCGGGTTCTTGAAACGTGCGGCTGCGCCATGATTGGTCAGACGGCGGAAATCGCTCCGGCCGATCGCAAGCTCTACGCTTTGCGCGATGTGACGGGGACGGTGGAGAGTCCATATTTGATTTGCGCGTCAATTATGAGCAAGAAGCTTGCGGAAGGGATCGATGCGCTTGTGCTCGATGTAAAAACCGGGTCAGGCGCGTTCATGAAGAATGAAAAGGACGCCGCTTTTCTTGCTGAACTCATGGTTGAGACCGGCACGCGGATGGGGAAGCAGGTCGTGGCGCTGATCACTGATATGGATCAGCCGCTGGGGAATATGATTGGCAACGCGCTGGAGGTTGTGGAAGTGGTGCAGGTTCTGCGCGGCGAAGGGCCGGAAGACTTGCGGCAACTGTGCATCGAGCTTGCGGGATGGATGCTGCACCTGGGTGGAGTTTCGGATACCGTAGCTGCGGGGAAGAAACAGAGTGAGAAGTTGATCGCTTCCGGCAAAGCGCTCGACAAGTTTCGACAGATGGTGGAGTTGCAGGGTGGAGATCCGCGGACAATCGACGATCTAACGAAGCTGCCCCAGGCGCAAGCCACGATGACCACTGCGAGCGCGAGCGATGGTTATGTCGCGTCTGTGCAATGCGAGCAGATCGGCAGCGCGTGTGTGATTCTTGGCGGAGGCCGCGAGCGTAAGGAAGATTCCGTCGACCCTGCGGTGGGAATCGTGTTGCACAAAAAAGTCGGCGACGCTGTTTCGAAGGGCGAGCCTCTGGCAACCATTCATTACAACGCCGAGACCCGAGCTAGTCGCGCTAAGCAACTGCTGGAAGAGAGTTATCGGATTGCGGATGCGCCGTTGCGCCAGACAAGGCCATTGATCCACCGTGTGATCGGAAATCCCGGAGAGAAAAACTGAATGGGACGCTTCACTGGAATTCTCGGCTTGTTGACTATGCTGGTGGCGGCCTATGCGTTTTCCATCAATCGCCGCGCCATTCGCCTTAAAACTGTGTTGTGGGGTCTGGGCTTGCAATTTGTATTTGCCATATTTGTATTGCGTATTGACGCGGGCCGGGCCGCTTTTCAAAAGGCTGGGGACGCGGTCACGAAACTTTTGAGTTACGCCCACGCCGGATCGCACTTCGTGTTTGGTGATCTTGCGAATCCCGGATCGCAATTAGGATATTTCGCGTTTGGGGTGTTGCCCACTGTCATTTTTATCGCAGCCTTCTTCGCCGTCCTCTATTACTTCGGCGTGATGCAGGTCATCATCCGGATCTTCGCCTGGATCATGACGCGGGTGATGGGAGCGAGCGGCGCCGAATCGCTGAACGTTGCGGCCAGCATATTCATGGGGCAGACCGAAGCGCCGCTCACGATTCGGCCATTTCTGGCTGACCTTACGCGATCGGAATTGATGACCGTGATGACCAGCGGCATGGCGCATGTTTCCGGTGGAATCATGGCCGCATATATTTTCTTTGGCATTGACCCCAGACACTTGCTGAGTGCGGTCATCATGACTGCGCCAGGAACTTTGCTGATGGCGAAAATGCTGGTGCCGGAGACTGAACAACCAAAGACCGCTGGAAGAGTGATCATGAGCGAGGAGGAAGAGAAAGCAGAAAAGGAAGAAAATCTTTTGGGCGCGATTGCCCGCGGAACCACCGACGGGCTGCATCTGGCGCTGAACATCGCAGCGATGCTGATCTCCTTTCTGGCGTTGATCGCACTTACCGATGGTATTCTTGGCGGCATTCATCATTGGATCAGCTGGTTTCCTGAATCTTTGGAAAAGATTTTCGGCGTGCTGTTCGCACCGGTAGCATGGGTAATCGGAGTGCCGTGGCATGACTGCGGGTTCATCGGAACCTTGCTGGGCACTCGAATGGCACTGAATGAGCTCGTCGCGTTTTCGATGCTTGGTCCGGCCAAAGGATCGCTCGACCCTCGATCGTTCACCATTGCAACGTTTGCACTTTGCGGGTTCGCGAATCTGAGTTCTATTGGTATTCAGATCGGTGGAATTGGAGCGCTGGCTCCGAATAAGAAAAGCGAACTGGCGCGGCTGGGAATTCGCGCGATGCTGGCCGGAACCATGGCAAATTTGATGTCGGCATCCATTGCCGGAATGCTGCTTTAATCCAAAACCATATTTAAAGAAGGGATTTCCGTGAAACATCGTGGGGTCTTGTTTTTTATTTTTTCATTTTTCATTCTTGTTTGCGCGACGACGGGGTTCGCCCAATCCGCACCTAAACGCGTGATTATCGACACTGATCCTGGCACCGACGATGCCATGGCGATCATTTTGGCTTTGAATTCTCCTGAACTCAAAGTGGAAGCGCTTACTGTGGTGCCCGGAAATGTAGACGGGCGGCAGGGCCTGGAGAATGCGCTGAGGATTGTTTCGCTGGCCGGACGCTGCGACGTCATCGTAGCGGGCGGAGCGCAGCATCCGCTGAATCAGAAGCTGATCACGGCGCAGTATTGGCACGGGAAGAATGGCATCGCCGGCGTCGAGTTGCCGCCGACGAAATGCAAGTCGGACTCGCGCTTCGGGCCCGATCTCATCACCGAGATGGTTCACAAGTATCCTCATGAAATCACCCTGATTCCGGTGGGACCGCTGACTAATATTGCGCTTGCAGTTTCGAAGGATCCTTCGATCGTAACTCTCGTCAAAGATATTGTGATCATGGGCGGCTCGATCACAGGCGGGAATGTCAACGGAGCGGCGGAGGCTAACATTTATGGCGATCCAGAAGCGGCGCAGATTGTGTTCAATGCGGGATGGATGGTCACGATGGTTGGGTCGGACGTGGGCGAACGGACGTTGATCACGAGAAAATATCTGGCCGAGTTGCAGTCGTCACATGGACTGGAGAGCGATTTTATCGCCAAGATTGCCGATTTTTATTTGACGCGCAGCGAAAAGAGCGGATACAGCGGGGCGGCCATGTACGATCCGCTGGCCGTGGGGATTGTTATTGACGCCACGCTGGTTACGCTGAAAGAAATGCACGTCGACGTCGAAACCAAGGGCGAGTTCACCCGTGGAGAAACTGTGGCGAACCGCATGGGATCGAACGAAAACAATGTTCTGCACGGCGATCACTACGAAATCGACGGCGTGGTTCCGCTGACGCCGAACGCGAGAGTTTGTGTCGCTTCGGATGCGGACCGTTTTTTGCAGTTGTTCGTGAGCCGGGTTAAAGGGAAATAGTTCGCCTAGCCATTCGCCCGCGCCACCAGGAATATCGCCAGCCCGTAAAAGACAAACATCAGGGCAAGATAGGATTTCGCGCGAGGTCCGGAGTTGGCAAATTCCTTCCATGCAAGAACGCCCCATAGGGCTGCGACCATGGGAGCGGATTGCCCGATGGCGTAGGAAATTGCAACGCCCGTAAAGCTCGCGGCCACCAGGTTGAAGACGGTGCCGATGCCCCAGATGAATCCACCGAGAATTCCCAGCAGGTGTCCCGAGAGAGCTCCGCGGAAAAATCCACTGAAGCTTACCGGTTCTCCGACCAGCGGATGCTTCATGAAATAAATATTCCAGATGAAACACGAGAGCAATGCGCCCAAGGTCAAAAAGACCGCGGCACTATACGGACCGAGAGTATTGCCGCGAGTCATGGCGTGCGTCATGAACGGAGCCCACAAGCCCATCAGAATTCCTGACACCACGCAGGTGATCAAACTTTTTTT
>DATMMW010000034.1:0-8072 GCA_035569555.1 Candidatus Dormiibacterota bacterium
GCAGCAACGCGACATGTAGGACATCGGACGGAATTGATTTGTTTCCGTGTTAGCTGACTGATTTTCATTCCAGAGACGGTAAGCCAACAGCCTCACGTAAAGCTATTCATATCGCACATTTTGATTGCTCGATAGGACACACAGGAATGCGGATTGTATGAGGGTCTAAAGCTTGGCGGGCCTGCGGCCTATTTGGTCTTTGCGCTCTTGGCTCTTAGGTGCTCGGCACAAACGTGGGCAGCAAACTCTTTGTCACGCTGGGCCTCGTACTCCTGCTTCATTTCATCCAGAGATTCGCCAACCACTGGACCAGAAGGATTAAAAAGCCAGTTACACTCGGAGCAACCGAAACCCTGACGGTTCCGGTTCTCAACCCATACTAACCTACGCCGCACAGCCGCAGTATAAGCGTAACTGTGTGCTGCCCTAAGAACTGGGCGATTCGAGTGTTCACAATTGAACACCTTCCGGTTGCCGCGTTCCTCTGCTTGCCATCGGAAACTGGCTTTTTAGGTGAGCGCGCTGGTAGCTAAGTTGACTCAATTTTTCGCCGTTCGGTGAAAGCGTCGAACACAAAACAAAGTGGCGATGATCGTCCTTTGCCACCGTACCGGCAGGGACAGCACCACAAGTTCAAGCAGAACGACGTACAGCAACGAGAACTGGAACCAGTCTAACGGTCGTTGAATAAAATCAGGCGGGAGCGGGCCGGTAATCATTGGCTTGTCCTTTTCTGCGGGACGCGCCGATGCACAGATGGTTTACAATTGCGCTCAGCCACGGTGCTCCTTCTACGGGCATGTGGTCAGGGGCGCGTTCGGTCTTCACACCGGGCGCGTCCCGCTTCAAGAATGATTACTCTATTATTTCTTGCCTGTCAATGTACCTTGAGGGGTCACTACACGTAACAAGGGCCGTTCTCAAGACGCGGATAACTTTGGATGGCCGGGCTTTTTAATCGTCGTCTTCTTCATCTTCTGCGGCTTCGGATAGTTTCTTTTCGTATTCGCGTTTTATTTTTTCTGCTTTTTCAATCGTGTCGGCCTCTCCAACCTTGGTGATTACTTCATCGTCAAAAGTGGTGGGCTGTTGTACATCTGGCTTCGGTTGGTAGCGGTGATAAACAACAAACTTGTTCTTCTGCTTTGTGATGCTCACTCCCCGGCTGATTTCTTCCGTTAGTTCGTCATTGTTCATGTCAATTGACCCTCTGGCCGAACCGTTTTATGAAGGCAATGATGCTGTTGGCATGTTCAGTGAAGCCTCTAGATGGGCCACCATGCCCATTCCATTCTGCCATTGTTTCGCCGACCGCATAATGAATACACAGGTGACTTGTGTTCAAAAAGTGGTCAGATCTGGAGCAGAATACATCCAAATACTAGCAGATATTGGTACTGCGGCAGCCGCACTCATTTTCCAAAAAGCCTGTGCGGAAGCAGGTAGGTGAAGCCTACGAAGGCTTCCCACCGGGTAGAGGTGCTCGTCAATCCCCGGTCGAAACCCGCATCCAGCACGAGCGTCTTTCGTGCAGTGTAGCCAACTGCCCAAAGATTCCCTACCGCATGGCCGCGGAGGAAGGGCTGGTTAAAGTGCCAGATTTCTCCGGACACCGCAAAATTTCCGACGAGGTGGTGGGAAATGGAAAGCGTCTGGCCAAACTGCGCCCTCCGAACCCGATCCTGGACCATTTCGTTGAAAATTGCGTTTGCGTCGTAATGAAATCCCTTCACATCGGCGCTGGCGAGCAGCAAGAATGAGTTGGAGGGGCTGCCGAAATCTAGTTCTGGTGCGCCTCCGTCATAGACTTTATGGAAGTAGCTCGCTGCGATCGTAGGCCTTGATCCTTCGCCTGGATGGAGCACCGCTTGCGCGCCGAGGAATACCTCTGCGGCTTTGTTCCCGTGAATTCCGTCAGTCGTATAGTGTGCGATAGGTTCGGCCGAAGCCAATAATTCCAAACGTGGAACGACGGAGAGTTTTAGGACTTCATTCAAGCCGTACCGCGACGAAAATTCCGGAGAATGATTCGCAGCGAGCGCCCCGGTTTCAAACTGGAGATATCCCGCCGGCGTTAGCGTTGCCGGAGTCGAAACCGTTGGGCGTCCAGGATTCGCTTCCGCACCTTCCGTGACCGCTGTCTGCGCGGGAGTGGAATGTACGTAGATACCCAGGACCAGACACACGCAGATGAGAGCCAGGCGCATTCGTCGCTGACTTCAACAACATTAACATGAACAAGCATGCCCGTCTTGTTAGCTTTGTTTCACTTAGATTCTCCAAATCGTTTCAAGATGCTGTGATAGTCTGAGCGTGTTGTAAAGGAAGCCATCGTGGCCACGACTCTCAGATTTCTGCAAATTTTTTCACTGGGCATTTGGGTGGGCAGCATTCTCTATTTTAGTTTCGTGGTCACGCGCGGAGCATTTTCCGTGTTGCCCAATAGCGATCTGGCCGGAGCGCTTGTCGGGTACACTCTGGCCAAACTGCATATGATCGGGATCATCGCGGGCGTCGTCTACTTGCTCGCAACAGCCGCGGCTGAGCGATCGATAGGCGCCCTGGCGCAACCCGCGCCTCTGCTCGTCTTTGCCATGATCGTGTTTACGATGGCATCGCAATACGGCGTGATCGCTCGAATGGATGTGCTGCGAGCCCAGATGGGTTCGGTGGAGGCGACGGCTGCAGGGAATCCCCTGCGCGTGGCATTCGATCGCCTGCATCAATACTCGGTTTGGCTCGAAAGCGCCGTGCTTCTTTCCGGCCTCATCGCTCTATTCCTCACCGCCCGGCCGAAATCTTCTTAGCCTTCGTCTTGCGTTTCGGCTTCGTTTGCTTTTCTTCCAGAGCACGCCACAGATACCAGGATGCGACCGAGCGGTAGGGACGCCAGCGCTCCGCGTGTTCAAGAATGACTTGAGGTTTAGGGACGTCCTTGAGTCCATACACGCGCTGGAAACCCTTTTGAATTCCGTAGTCGTGAATAGGAAGGACGTCCGGCCGGCCGAGCCGCGACATCAAAAACATCTGCACGGACCATTCGCCGATTCCGCGCACTTGGGTCAGGCGTTCGAGGATTTCTTCTTCACTCATCCGGCGAATCTTGGCAAGCGTCGGGACAGTCCCATCGAGCGTCTTTGCCGCCAAGTCTCTCACCGCGGCAATTTTTTGCCGCGAAAGGCCAGCGCGCCGCAATTTCACTTTGGATGCCCGCAGAATTTCTTCCGGAGTAGGAAAGCCGTTCGCGCCAAGCGCCTTTACGCGCCCGAAAATTGCTTCCGCCGCCTTGCCGGCGATCTGTTGGTACACGATTGCCTGGAGCAAACTGGCAAACGGATGTTGCGGCTTCCGCCTCTTCGTAGGGAAACTTCCGATTCGGCGAATCACCCGCGCGAGATGACGGTCGGCGCGCGAAAGCTCCAGCATGACGAGCGCGGCGTCGACGGGATAGTGAGTCTTTGCCATGGTGGACTCCGAAGCTTAAGAGAGCAGTGCGATGACGTCAAGGTACGCTGTGGTGGATCATGGTCTGACCCATATCCGCGTCGCGAGGCGCGGCGAGCATGGGTATGCTACGATTTGCACCCTATGCAAACGGGAATCATTGGGCTTCCGCAAGTAGGCAAAACTACGCTCTTCAAAATTTTGACACGCGCGCAACTGGACGAGAAAGCGTCACGCGCGGCTACACATGTTGGTGTTGCGCGAGTGCCCGAGCCGCGGCTCGAACAGTTGGCTGCGCTCTATCATCCGAAGAAGATTACTTACGCCACTGTCGAGTACGTGGACGTCGGTGGCATGGTGAAGGACCGCACGAAAGATTCCGCCGTGTTGGCGCCGCTGCGCGAAGTGGATGCGCTGGCCCACGTGCTGCGCGTGTTTGACGATCCGGCCGTGGCGCATTCTGCCGGGTCGATTGATCCGCTGCGGGATGCCGAGGTGCTTGATCTCGAACTCATGCTCTCCGATCTCGATCAGATCACGCGCCGCATCGAGCGCGTCGAAAAAGATTTGAAGAAGAAAAAGGAGCCGATTCTCGAGCAGGAGCTGGCTCTGCTGCATCGTTGCCGGATTGCGATCGAATCAGAGAAACCTCTGCGCGAACTCGAGTTCAATGTCGATGAACGCAAGTTGATCACGGGCTTTAAATTTTTGTCGCAGAGGCCAATGCTGTACGTCTTGAATCTTGGAGACAGCGAAGTGGCCGAACTCGATACCGCAGTCGAGCGCCACAATCTCGCAAAACTTCTAGGCCGTCCTAACACCGCCATCGTTTCCATCTGCGGACGCATCGAGGCCGAACTAGCCGAGCTTGAGCCTGCCGAAGGCGCGGAAATGCTCGCGGCATATGGCCTCAAATCCTCAGGACTCGATCGGCTGATTCATGCGACGTATCACCTGCTCGGCCTGACGTCATTTTTCACCGCGGGCGAACCCGAGGTGCGCGCCTGGACGATCAAACGTGGCATGAATGCGCAGAAGGCGGCTGGCGCAATTCACTCCGACATCGAGCGCGGTTTCATTCGCGCCGAAGTCGTTCGCTGGAACGATCTTCTGGCCGCGGGGAGCCTCCCCGCCGCGCGCGAGAAGGCGCAGGTGCGCCTGGAAGGCAAGGAGTACGTCGTCCAGGAAGGCGACGTCATTCTGTTCCGACACAGCGGCTAGGGCGCGGGCTACTTGGCGCCCGCTGTGCAACGACATAAGACTCACAATGCTGATTGCCCAAACCATTCCGATTTCTCACACTCTGCTGGCGCTGCTGCTCGGCTTGACCGCGGCTGCCGCCAACATTCTTGGCGGCATGTTTATCCTTCACCGCGAATGGTCCCGGCAGTATCTGAAATATTTCCTGGCATTGGGCGCTGGGTTCATGCTAGCTGCCGCCATTCTTGAGATTCTGCCGGAATCGGTGGCTTTGGCTGGGGAGCGCGCTTATTTTTTCGTCCTCGTCGGCTATTTCATCGTTCATTTCTTCGAGCACAATCTGGCACCGCACTTCCATTTCGGCGAAGAAACGCATATCGAGGAATTCGTGCCAGGTCACGCGGGGATTTCCGCGTTGCTCGGACTTTCCATTCACACTTTTTTTGACGGCGTGGCGATTGCTTCCGGATTTCTTGTTTCCGCCTGGTTGGGTGGCGTGATTTTTTTGGCCATTGCGCTGCATAAGATTCCCGAAGGCTTCACGGTCGCGTCGCTCATGCTGGCGAGTGGACAGAGCCGCCGCACGGCTCTGCTGGCCGCCATCTGGCTGGGCGTGGCCACGGTAGCAGGCGTGCTTCTGATGGGCTTTCTGCACTCGCAGGTGGGCTATGCCTTGCCGATTTCGGCTGGTGTCACACTTTATGTTGCTGCGACAGATTTAGTCCCTGAAGTGAACCGCGAGCCCGACACACGTATGGCGCTGCTCGTTTTTCTGGGCGTAGCGCTGATGCTGATACTCGGCAGGGTGTTTCACACTTGAAGAAAAGTGTGGTGCGCTCGTATGTCCTTTAAATTGAGTTGTACAGGAGGAAATCCTGAAACGCATTCACGGCCCGATTCTCTGTCGGATGAGGTAGAATTTGCAAGGCCACTTCGAGGGCCCGATCTACGTGGTTCTCGTGCAACTTTTAGACCCGACACGGGTTGTATAGGTGTGGAGGCTATGGCAAGGTCCGACGTCCAACTGATGCTGGACGTAAAGGCCGGGGACGAACAGTCCTTCGAGCTTTTGCTCCGCAAGTACAGGAGTCCCCTTGTCAATTTCCTCTACCGCATGGTCCGTGATTCGGCCGTTGCAGAGGACTTGGCCCAGGAAGTGTTTCTCCGCGTTTATCGCGCTCGCAAGGAGTACGCTCCCAGCGCGAAGTTCACCACCTGGATGTTCCGCATCGCCACGAATCTGGCGTTGAACTCCGTTCGAGACAACCGTTATCGCCAGATGGAAATCTCAATGGATCATTCGGTGGATGTCGGCGATGACGAGCAGCCGGCCATGGAAGTGCCGGACCGCTCGCCGACCGTGGAGCAACAGTTGGTTGCGCGAACCCGCTCCGAGGTGATCTTGCGGGCCATCCATTCGTTGCCTGAAAAGCAGCGGGCGGCCGTCCTGTTGCACAAGTATCAGGAGCTTGATTACGATGAAATCGCGCGCATTCTGGGGTGTTCGGAGAGCGCTTTGAAGTCACTGCTGTTTCGCGCGTATGAAACGCTTCGAGTGGAGCTAGCCTCGCTCATGAATTCGGTGGGAATTTGACGGTGCGCCCTGCGTGCCTAGAGAAGTGAGGGCCATATGAGCAATACCGATCGAAATACGGAACGACTTGCGAAATATTGTGCGGGAATGGAAGACAAATTAGTCGAGTACCTGGACGGACGCGCCAAGCCTGCCGAGCGGCGCGCCGTCGAGGAGCATCTCGCCGTTTGTTCCAGCTGCCGCAACCGCGCTGAGGATTTTCGCGTCCTCTGGGACGCATTTGAAGATCTCCCGGTAATTGCCCCATCACCCGCGTTTGACGCCTCGCTGCGTGCGCGTATTGCGGCTGAACCCGAGCGGCGCGGCTTCTGGGGCTGGGTGCCTTCGCCGAGGCTCGCCTTTGCCGTTACGGCCCTGGTCGCCATATCCGTGTGGATGGCTTCCATGCCGCGAGTCGCGGACGACGAGACGATGGCCCGTGTTCCCGCTGAGGCTGAGTTCGGCATGATCCGCGATTTGCCGGTGCTCGAAAACTACGACGTGCTTTCCAAGTTCGACGCGCTTTCGGAATTGCCTGCGTCGCCGAATGCTACCGCTGTCGGAGGAGTGACGAACGAAACCAGGGAATGAAACTACGTTTTCAATTCGGGACTCTTTGTTTCGCCCTGTTGGGAGCGAGTCTGCTCTGTTCGCCCGCCCCCGGTCAAAAGGTCCGCAAGGTTGGCCAGGCAGAGGCGCCCCGCGGGCAGCGCCACCCGCAGAACGGCCCAACCACCCGTCCCGGAGGCAACGGTGGGAACATGAACAACTTGCCGCCCAGGGCTTTCGAGCACCTCCGCGAGATGCCCCCGGACAAGCAGGAACAATTTCTTCAGAATAACGAACGCTTCAGAAATTTGCCGCCGGACCAGCAGGCGCGAATTCGCCAGCGTCTCCAAGCCTGGAATAAACTGACTCCCGCGCAGCAGCAGGAATTCCGCGAGCGCCAGCGAATTTGGGAGCAGATGACTCCCGACCAACGGCGCGAAATCAAGCAGACGCTGCTTCCTCGCTGGCAGGAGTTGCCGCCGCCGCGCCGTCAGGCGATCATGCAGCGCCTGCACCAGCTTCGCGATTTGAGCGAACCCGAGCGTCAAGCCAGGCTGAACGACCCTAGTTTCTCCGAAGGCCTGAACTTTGAAGAACGCGAGATGCTCGGCCAGCTTGCCCATCTGCACGTCGGCATGGCTCCCGAGTAGCTTGCGAAGGGGTGCGCACTGCTGAGAGTGCGGACATCAAGAGATGGCGTCCCCGGTGCGCTCATTCCTCGCTACATGATTCGTCTGGTTTCTGCCAAACTCCAGGAATAGAACCAGCCCACCAATCCACGTCCACTTTCCAAAAACGTGCGTTTGAAGCCACCAACTGAATCCAGAGACGCCCCCGGTAACTGATTCGAAACAATTGCGTGAATCGTTGTGGGTAAACCTCTCTCTAAGCCTAGTCACGATTCATCCGACACCTACTACCTGTAGTGGTTTTCTCGAAGTGATCCACAACGTGCAACCAATTCCACAATAAATTTTTCTAACATTCGAGTTTTCGCTTGACAAGTTTTCGAACCTGTCTAGAATCGTGGCACAAAGTGGAACAAAGTGGCGGTAAGTGAAGTCCAGTGGTGCAGTAAGTAGTCTCAGTGGTGGATTAGACGATCAGTGGAGCATCCAGTGGTAAGGGGCGAGTCACTTTTCATGCTCTTTGCGCAGACGACTACATGCTACGGGGAAACATACCGGCAAAAGTGGACGAGAAGGGCCGTCTCAAGATTCCCGCGGCCTTTTTGGAGAAGCTCAAAGAGCACGGCGATCGCTTCTACGTGACCAGTGAAGAAGGGGACCACGCGCGGATTTACCCG
>DATMMW010000035.1:0-354168 GCA_035569555.1 Candidatus Dormiibacterota bacterium
GGAAAGCATGCACCGCACTGCGCACCGGCTCGGACTGCGCACGACGGCGACAATGATGTTCGGCTGCGGCGAAGAGCTGCGCCATCGCGTGAATCATCTGGAACGCATTCGGAGAATTCAGGAAGACACCGGCGGATTCACTGCGTTCATTCCGTGGATTTTCGCCGCGGAAAATACCGCATGGGGCAAAAAAGTTCAGGAAACCACGGCTGTCGATTATTTGAAAACGCTCGCTGTCAGCCGCCTTTACCTTGACAATGTTGACCACATTCAATCCAGTTGGCTCACGCCGGGAATCAAAGTCTGCCAGGTAGGTTTGCAGTTCGGCGCCGACGACGTCGGCAGCATTCTGATCGAAGAAAACGTAGTCTACGCCGCAGGCGTTCGCAACCGCACCAACGAAGGCGAACTCCGCCGCATCATCTCCGACGCCGGCTTCATCCCCGCCCAGCGCGACACCCTCTACCGCTCCTACGCGTTGAAGTAAGGACGTTGGGAGAGCGTTTGGACGAAGCAGGGAGGCACGGCTTCAGCCGTGCCGCAAAAGCAAGAAATGAGTGGCTTTAGCCATTGAGGTCCGGATTCGAGAGCTGAATTAGGTTTTGGTTTTTGGACGAAGCAGGATTTCTACTTCGGTGTCGTCGGGGAGATCGAGCGGTTCGGCAAGTTGCAGTAGGCCCTTGTAGTAACGCGCTTTGAGCCTTTTGGGTTCTGGTGTGCGCGACGAAGTCGCGGTAGTTGCAGAAGCGGTGGAAGCTTTTCCGGAAACTTCGTCCATCGCTTCGTTGGCGAGCGCGTCGGCTTCGGCGTTTTGTTCACGGTAAACGTGGTCTATGCGGAACGAAGAAAATGCTTGTGACATTTTCTTCGCGCGCTCGAAGAGCGGTTTCAAATCAGGACTTTTGACTTTGTACTGGCCGCGCATCTGCTTCACTAGCAGTTCGGAATCGCTCTCGATACGTAGCGCGCGAATGTGGTTCGATTGCGCGTAATCGAGCGCCGCGATGAGTCCGTAATATTCCGCGACGTTATTGGTAGTGCGACCGATGTATTTCTTGAGTTTGGCGATAACTTCGCCTTTCGGATCGCGGATTACAACACCGTAAGACGCAGGTCCGGGATTGCCGCGCGAGCCACCGTCAATGTTGGCGCGGTACGCAGCGGTCTTTGCCTGCGGCTCGGGATCGCCGAAAAGGCCGCTGCCTCGCGAAGTTTGCGGAGAACGCGGCATCAGCGAGCGCCGGACGCGGCTCCTTCTGTTAGGTCAGGGACTTTCGCAGGAGCGGGTTCGACGGCGTACAGGATTCGGCTGCAGGTTTCGCACTGGATAATTTCGTGATTTTCCGGCTGGCGAATTTCCTGGAACGTGTGCGGAAGAAGCCGCATGCCGCAGCCTCGGCACTGTTCGTTGACGGCTTCGGCGAGCGCGACGCCGTGATGGCGTTTCGCGACGCGGGCATAAATCGTCAGCAATTCTTCGGGAATTTGCGCGGCTATTTTTTCGCGTTCCACGAGATCGGAATCGAGTTCGGATTTTCTTGCTTTGCCTTGCAATTGAATTTGGGCACGTTCTGCCGCAAGGGAAACTTCAGCATCTTTCAGCCCGGCTTCGGCCGATTTGATTTCGCGCTCGGTTTCTTCGACGGCCATCATTTGTTCAAGCTGGCGGTCTTCGGCTACGGCGGCTTCGGACTCGGCGTGGGCGATTTCATGCTGGAGCGCTTTGTAGGCTTCGTTTGTTTTTACGGACGCACTTTGATCGCGGTATTTACGCGCGCGATCGCGCCACTGATTTACGTCCAGCTCGAATTTCTTTCGTTCGGTTTGTGCGTGCGAATGTTTTTCCTTTGCGGCAGCAAGTCCGGCGCGCGCGCCGCTCAGCATCGCATCGGCTTCCTTGATGCGCTTGGGGAAAGATTCAAGTTCTGCGCGGAGAGCAGCGATGCGCTGATCGAGCCGCTGCAGTTCCAGAAGTTGAGGAATCGTGGGATGCATGCGGAAGAAGTTTAGCACACCGGCGAAGAATGAAATTTTGCGGAAGCGCCGCAATTCTGGTTGTTGACAATACTTTCGGTTGAGATTCTGAAGGCCGAAAACCACGCGGCCTTCAGATGACAACTTATTGGGAAGCGTGTGCCGATATCCAATATTGCGAGCGTCGCAGCTAGGCTGCGGTTTCGCGGCGGGTCACGAAAGCGTCAATCAGGTAGCCGATACCGACGGCTAGCGGAATGAAGCCAAATGCAGCGGCGGCCATTGCGTCCCTTTCCGACGAGATCTGCGCGATGGCGGCGAAGGTGGCTATGTAACCAACCGCGCCGCTGATGCACAAGGTTCCCCAGCGCCGAGAACGGCCAACCTGCGAAGTTTCCGGTTCCATCGGAATGTCCACGCCGCGGGCAATCGCCGCGAGCCGCTCTTCCGAGCGAAGCCTGCGGACGCGATAGTAAGTAAACATCCCAGCGATGGGGATGCCCAAAGAAAGGATGACTGCAACGAGACCGATCAAATCTCCACCCATGACGTTCTCCTTCCAATTCCGTTTTTCCAGTTTTCCGAATAGGGTCAAATGACCCGCCCTGAAATGCCTACAGGGATGATGTTCTGGAATAAGGTACGGAAGGATTTAGAGAAAAGTTCCGGAAAAACGCTTACTGAACCTCGCCGACCTGCATGGTCTGGTCGGTTCCGAGAGTGGGATAGCGAATTGGGGAGCCTTCGGGAGCTGGCGCATGGCGCGCGACCACCTTGAATTCGGCGGAATCGCCGTTGCATTCCACGCTGTAAGTGTAGCCGTCGCGTTCGGGTTTGGACAGAGTAAGCGAGCCAGCGGAGATGAGTTCCTCGACGGAAACGCAGTGAGTATTGAGAGCAATATTGCTTCGCTCTGCTTGTGCGATGGAGAGAAGATCCCTGCGAACGCCGGTCAGGCTGATCGCCTGTGTTGGCGCAGTGCCAGAATCGGTCGTCGGCATTTTCTTCGTGGTGAAGTAAAAAATGCCAAACGCCACGGCGACGAACACGAGGAGGCCGACGAGCTTGCCCATGGTGTGAGTGTGAACCTATGAGGAGGTGGCGGCAAGAACGCCGGCGTGAGGAGGTGTCAAAGAAACACCCCCGGATATTATCCGCTGCGGGCGCGATTTCCTTTGCTAGACTCAACGGCACGCCGTCCTCTCCGGTAGTTTAGATCCCCTTGTGAAAACATGATTGGCACAGAGGTTTCGTTAGAAACCGCCTCGATAGAAAGTCTTCGCGAAAATGAATTGCAGGAGGCGCGCGCCATTCAACGGGCGATGCTGGCCTCCGAAGGTTTATGCACACCGCAGGTGAGCATCGAAAGCGAATTTCAGCCGTTCAGCGAAGTAGGCGGAGATTTTCTGGATTACTTTTTGCTGTCCGACGGAACAGCTGGTCTTTATTTGGGAGATGTGACCGGGAAAGGATTGCCTGCCGCGCTGTTTGCGGCGCTGGCCGTGGGAACCTTGCGTGGCGTCCACAAAACGGGAACACCGCCAAGCGTTGTGCTGGCGCAACTTAACAAACGGATGATACTGAAGAGCATTTCGGTGCGATACGCCGCAGTGCAGTATGCGCATCTGAATCCGGAAACCGGCGTGATGCGGATTTCGAGCGCGGGAATGCATGGGCCGCTGCATTTGCGCGCGGAGGGCTGCGATGAGCTTTCGTTGTGCGGAATTCCGCCCGGGTTATTTCCCAATTCTGAATACGAAATGAAAGAGATTCAGCTGGCGCCGGGCGATTCTGTAGTTTTTCTAAGCGACGGCCTGATCGACGCGATGGATACGCAGGGAGAAATTTTAGGTATAGAAAGAGTTGTCGAATTACTTTCGGGATGCCGCAAGAACTCACCACAAGAGATCTTGCAGATCCTGTTTTCGGGTGTGGAAGCCTATTCGCGGGGGCAGGCGCAACAGGATGACCGGACGGCGGCTGTCTTGCGCTATTCGCCAAGTTCGTGCAAGGAAACGCAAATTTGAATATAAATTGACACGTTTCGAGGCGTCCGGTAACTACAGTAAGTACGGAAAGTAGCCCAAACAGTTTTAGGAGAATCCTCTCATGAAGACGAAGTCCCCTTACGCCATCTCCCTGGCGTTTCTGGCCTCGGCGGCCATTTTGATACCCGGCGACATTTACGCAATTCCGCAAGCAGCCGGACAGAAAGCCGGCGAAGTCTCGCGTGTGATTCCGGCTGTAAGTATCGCTCGCGGCGCAAAGACGATGAACGCGTCGGCAAAAACAGTAGTGGATTGGGCGGACGTTGTGAACACACAGGCGAGCGCCCGCGCGCGTATCGCTCTCGACGATGGTTCCGTCTTGAATGTGGGCTCCGATTCGTCGCTGAAAGTGACGAAGCACGATGGCGGCGCGCAGCAGACAGAGCTTGATTTGGCCTACGGCAAGCTTCGTTCCCAGGCGCAAAAGATCACGAAAACGGATGGAAAGTTTGAGGTGCGGACGCCGGCCGGTGTGGCGGGTGTGGTTGGCACGGATTTTTATATCGGCTACGAGCAAAATGCCGGGCAGATGAATCTGGTGGTCTTTGAAGGCCAAGTAAAACTGTGCAATCTGGCCGGAGTCTGCGTGATGGTGAAAGCGGGCCAGATGAGCAGCGTGCGCAACGGAGACAATTCGTCTCCTTTGAATCCGACTCAAGCGACGCTGGATGAGCTGACGGCCGCAGTGAACGCAACGAATATGCCGGACGCACCGGGGGGAATCCTGCGCGCAGGACATCATCTGAGTACCGGTTGGGGAATAACGCTGGGAATCATAGCGGTAGGTGTGGCTGTCGCGGTTCCAGTTGCAATAACCCATAACACGAGCAATCCGGTGCAGCCTCCAACTAAGGGCTGTCCTCCAAACAGCCCCAGCTGCGGGTGATTCAGTTCGTCGCAGCTTTCTGGCTTGAGCTGCAAGCAACTAGAAATTGGGGCCCCGAGCGCTTCCGGCGTTCGGGGCTGTTGTTTTTTTGGTGCAACGAAATGCGAAGCGGAGCCGTCGAATGAAGTGTTGTGGCCAGACAATGGACAATGATGGGAATGAGATCCTTCGGTCGCGCTGCTCCCTCAGGACGACCTAGCCTCGTCGGGTAGGTCGTTTGTATGCTTCCCGGCACTAACGTAGACTGAATGTTTGGCAATAGTTTTTCCTTCTAAGTGAGGCAATCTTTGAAAAAGCTACTCTTTGCGCGTGCGATTCCATCCCTTTTGACTTCATTTTCAGCGCTGGCGCTTGCTGGAATGGCAGTCGCCGGGCCTCCAGATGGCCCCGTTGGAAAGCCGTCGCCCTTAATCGGAGCGATGCAGACGGAGTTGGATCGCTCCTTCAAGACCCTGAGCACACAGGACATTCCCGCGTATTTCATCGGCTACGCGCTGACGGATACGCAGCGCGCGGAAGTTTCCGGCTCAAATGGGGCACTGCTTTCGAGTTCGGAAGTGAGGAACCGCTGGCTGCAGGTGGCCGTGCGGACGGGCAGCTACCAATTGGATGACACGCACAAAGTAGGAGAGAGGCAACTGCCGACGGGCGGACCGGGAACGTCCGCGCCGGTAGACGATGATGCCGAGGTGCTACGTCGTGCGATCTGGCTGGAAACGGACGATCAATACCGCGCCGCGTCGGAAGCATTGATCAAAATCAAAACGAGCCGCGACGTGAGAGTACAGACGGCGGAAGGACAGGCAGCGGATTTTTCGAAGGAAGAGCCGCACAAGTGGTACGGGCCGCAGGTTTCGTTCGCGCTCGACCGGAAGCCGTGGGAAGAACGAGTCCGCGCGTATACAAAGTCGTTTCGCGAATCTCAGGCGATTTTGAATTCAATCGTTACGTTCAGCGCTCTAGCTCAGAACACCTATCAGGTGAATACGGAAGGGACGCAGCTTCAGTATGGGCAGATTCGCTACCGGCTCGAGCTCTTCATTCAGGGGAAAGCCGCCGACGGAATGGACATCGAGCGCTATTACAACTTTGACTGGGTGGATCCGAAAGATGCGCCGGATGACAAAGCGGTGGCAGTGGCGAGCGCAACGTTACGCCAGGAAATGGAAGGACTCGTCAAGGCACCGATCAATGAGCCTACGGTTGGACCCGCACTGCTGACGGGACGCGCGGCGGCGGTTTTCTTCCACGAAGTATTTGGCCATCGCGCAGAGGGCCATCGGCAGAAAGACATCACGGAAGGACAAACGTTCGCGAAAAAAGTCGGCGAACAGATTCTTCCGGAATTTCTGAGCATCGTGGACGATACAACGCGGAAAAAGCTGGGAAGAGAAGATCTACTAGGCTACTACCAATTCGACGATGAAGGAGTTCCCGCACAGAAGGTCACGCTGGTGGATCGCGGCACCTTAAAAACGTTCGAAATGTCGCGTTCGCCCCTTGTCGGCGTTTTTCATTCGAACGGTCACGGCAGACGGCAGCTTGGAGCGACGCCGGTATCGCGTCAAGGAAATTTGATAGTTGAGAGCAGCAAGATGGTCACAAACGCGGAACTGCGCGCAAAACTGATTGAATTGATCAAACAGCAAGGGAAACCGTACGGTCTACTGATTGACGATATCGCCGGCGGATTTACGTTCACCGGACGCGGGCAGCCGCAGGCATTTCAGGTCCAGCCGCTTGTCGTCTACAAAGTGTTTCCCGACGGCAAACCGGATGAACTGGTGCGCGGCGTGGATATCGTAGGGACTCCGCTTGCTGCGTTGACAAAGATTGTTGCAACGGGCGACACGCCGGAAGTTTTTAACGGCTATTGCGGCGCGGAATCGGGGTCTGTTCCAGTTTCGGCGGCTTCACCGGCGATTTTGACTTCCGAACTGGAAGTGCAGAAGAAGGAGACTTCCACGGACCGGCCGCCGATCCTTCCACCTCCGGCGCATGACACGAGAAGCGCGGGCATTGCGGGCGCAACGTCAACAGACGGAGGCCAACAGTGAGAAACCTGCTTCGCATTTCTCTCTTTATTTTCGCAATTGCGACGCTGCTCACGCCGTCCGTTCTGTGTGCACAAGCCGCAAAAGATGACGACAAATCTCTACGCGCGATGGAAGACGAAATGGCGCGCTCCAAGTCGCGCCTTGAGCTTACGGTTGATGGGAACGGACAGCCGGTGCGGCCGTACTACATCGAATACCGTTTGCTCGATCTGGACGTTCGAGAAATTACTGCGCAATTCGGGGCGTTGATCACAAGCACGAAGACACGCAACCGCTTCATGAATGTGGAAGCGCGCGTAGGGGACTACAAAAAGGACAGCTCGAATTTCATCAGCGATGAAGGTTTCCGCGGATTCATCGGCTCAACGGGATCGGTCGGCATCGATCACGACTACGATTCGCTGCGGCAGGATTTGTGGATCGCGACGGACCAGGCGTTCAAAGAAGCGGTGGAAGGCTATTCGCGCAAACAGGCGTACCTGAACAGCCTGGCGAGCCAGAATCAATACGATGATTTTTCCAAAGTGCAGGCGGTGCAACTGATTGAGCCGCTGGTTGCGCCGGATTGGTCGAGCCGCAATTGGGAGCAGGAAGCGCGCGATTCATCGGCTGCATTGCGGGCGTTTTCTTTGTTGCAGGAATCGCGCGTGACTTACTACCTCGTTTACGCAACGGAATATTTGCTGACGAGCGAGGGGACGGAAATTCGGACGAATCACAGCTTTGCGGCAATTGAATCCGGATTGAATACGCTAGCGCCTGATGGAGTGCAACTTGGCCATTCCTATTCCGCCTATGCGCCGAAGCCGGCGGATTTGCCAAATCCGGAGACGGTTCGCAAAGGATTGAACATAGCGGCATCTGAATTGATGGCTGTGCGAGCATCGCAGCCGGCGCAAGATTACACAGGGCCGGTGCTTTTTGAAGCGCGCGCGGCGGCACCGCTGCTCGCGGAAGTGCTCGGACCAAATCTGAATGGCGCGCGTCCGCCGATTGCTTTCCGTCCGGTAATGGAACAGTTTTTGAGCAACATTGGCGGAAAGAGCGACTGGGTGGGACGACTTGGAGCGCGAGTGCTGCCTGCGAGTGTAACAATTGTGGACGATCCGTTCGCGAAGGATTACAAAGGCACACCACTGCTAGGCGGCTACGCAGTGGATGAAGAAGGCGTTCGCGCGGAGAAAGTTACAGCCATAGAGAGCGGAGTGTTGAAAGAACTTTTGATGTCGCGGAGGCCCGGACCGGATGGGAATACATCGAATGGACATGGTCGCGCGGCGTTCTTGGGTGATGCGAAACCCTCCATGAGCAACGCTATTTTTTCTTCGACGGAGACTGTTTCCCCTGCGGATTTGAAGAAAAAATTTCTGGATGCGTGCAAGGCGGAAAAACTTTCTTATTGCCTGGTCGTGCGGGAGATGGACAATCCGGCACTGAGCCTGCTGCATCAAGATGATTTTTCGGAATTGCTTGCCAGCTTTGGTGGCGGCGCGGGGACCGGCGACCGGCTGGTATCGGTCGTTTACAAGGTTTTTACGGATGGAAGACCCGACGAGATTGTTCGAGGAGCGCGGATTATCGGATTGAATGCGCGGTCACTGCGGAATCTTTCCGGCATCGGCAACGACAATTTCGTATATAACTACATGCAAAACCAGACGGCAGGATTTGCGGGGACGGCGCTGGGAGCGTTTGGTTCCGCTCAGAACGGACTGCCTTCTTCGATTGTTGCGCCTTCGCTGCTGTTCGACGAATTGGAAGTGCGCGGCGCGCGCGGCGAACCGAAGCGGTTGCCGTTGCTGCCCGCTCCGACGTTGACGGCAAAAAACTAGAAATTATCTGACTATTAGCCCCGCGTTGCATAAAGAACAGGTCCGAGGGCCGGCCACTACAGAGACTAAGTCACGGCAGCGGAAACATTGGAATGAATGATTTTACGAGGCGAGCTTTTATTTTCGGCGGGGCTGCGGCCGCTTCTGCTCTTGTGTTTGCGACCGTGAACAAAATGGGGGCTGACGCTCTGGCGGATCCCCCCGAGCCGGACTCCAAGGCTGTATCCGTTACGATTATTGAATTCAGCGATGATGGGCAGCGGCTGCGGTCCGTCACACGCGACAAAATCAGAAAATCAAAAGAAGAATGGAAGAGAGAGCTCTCCGTCGATTCCTACAGAGTGGCTCGCCAGGCGGGGACGGAATATCCGGAGTCGGGCGAGCTCGTACATGAACACCGCGCAGGAGTTTTTCGCTGCATCTGCTGCGACAATGCCCTTTTCGATTCCAGCACAAAATTTGAATCCGGCACGGGCTGGCCGAGCTTCTGGCAGCCGATTGCGAAGGAAAATCTGTACGAAAAGATGGACGCGAGCCTGGGAATGGTGCGGCGCGAAGCGAAGTGCACGCTGTGCGACGCGCATCTTGGCCATGTTTTCACTGATGGCCCTTATCCCTCTGGATTGCGTTATTGCATGAATTCGGTCGCATTGCGATTTTGTGTGCGCAAGAACGCCTGACTGGTCTACTGTTTCACGTCTGCGAGCAGGTCCTCGTTGTCGTTGATGGATATGCGGTCCACTTTTCCTGCAACCACAAATTCGACCGGCTCACTTGGATGCATCGCAGCTAGAGTGCCCGCGCGCAACGTCTTTTCGCCCACGTGCAGATAAACCGCAACAACGTCCTTCCAATTGTCCGGGACTCCCGTGCGAGAGAGCGTTCCAGTGATTTTTGTCTTGCCATCTGCGGCAGGTTCCGCTTTTGCAGAGAAGGAATATTGCGGCATGCCGGTTCCGTAGACGTATTGGTTGAAGAACCAATCCATTTTGTGATTGCCATCAAGATCCATGCCGCGCGTCATGTGTTTTTCCACGATTGCCTTGAAATCTTCGGTGGAAGCGGACTTGTTGTCAAAAGTCTTGCAGTAATCGTGCATCATGTCTTTGAAGAGATGGTCCGGGTCGGGATTACGCGAATCCAGCATTTGATAGCGGAGCATGTGCAGGACGTAGCCGCCCTTTGAGTAAACGAGATTCTGGTAAGAAGAGCCGTCCGTTTCGCTGGAAAAGATCCGCTGGCCAAGCGTCATTGGGCCAATCTGATCTATGCGATGGCCGAAGCGGTCCGGGGCTTTCAGGAGGTCTCGGTCGATTTTCAGCTGGGTGAGGAATTCCTTCTGATTCTGGCGGAATTGCACATAGAGGAGTCCTGAGTATTCGGCAAAGCCCTCGGACAGCCATTGGTCGTGATAGCTCTTCCAGCCGACGCGATGTCCCCACCATTGATGGGAGCTTTCGTGGGCACGGAAGAAATCGGAAACTTTCGTTTGATTCTGGATTCCGAGTTCGTGGCGCTGAGTGGAATCGAGGAAAGTAATCCAGGAAAGATAAAGCAGTCCGGGCCAGCCTTGTCCGTATCCTCCAATGATGTTCGTGACGGCCAGCGTTTTGTAAGGATACGGGCCAAAATAATTTTCGAAAACGCGAAGAGTGTTTCCGGTTTCGGTTCCAATCACTTTGACCAAAGCGGCGGCGGACAAATTGCCGATTGCTGCGCCAGAGCTCTGCGGACCGCCTCTCGCTCCTTGTTCGAGCTCACCAAGGGGATTGTCGGCGGCCATTTGAATGGACTTAAGCAGGTCATCCGGCTGTTTGTTTGCATAGACTCTTACGTTCACATCACCGACTTTTTCGTCGTAGGTTTTGTAGTCGCCAAAGGCAAATCCCGCGGCAGCCAAAGGAATTTCGCTCTTCCAGACGGTAATGACATCTTTGCCGTCCGTGGTTTCGCTGATCTTGTTTCCGGTAGCGACGAGCTGATAGCGCTTGGAGTTTCGAAAGATCATGTCAAAATCCGAGCGGAAGGCAAACGCATCGATCCCCAGCGAGCCGGCGTAGATAGCGGGGTACCAGCCGAAGCTCTCACAAAAATAGTTGCCGTCGCCGACTTTGCGGACGATTCTCTTGCCCGACGACTGAAACTCGAGCGAAAAATTCTGTCCCGCTTGCGTCGCGGCCGGCAAGATAACCGCAATGTAGTCGCCGTAGGATTGCGTGCGATCTTTGGCTTCGCGTGATTGGACGAATTCCAAGGCGTGACCTTCGGCGTCCTTGACGGAGCTGACCCGCAGATTCTCGTCCTGACTGAACAACAGAACGCGTTCGCCTGATTTTCTTGGGTTGATTGTTAGTTTTGCAGTAGAGCTTAGGTCTGCGTTATCCGCCAAAGTGGATGAAATTTGGTAGGCGGGAACCAGAAAATCGAGGCGCGCGGCAGGGTCGGCGTATGCGGTTCTGCTGTCGCGGCCACCTGAAGGGAAATTCATCCAAGTGTCGCGTCCCCTTCCGTTTGTCCAACCACTCCAGCGGCTAATGATGATGTCTTCCAGTTGCAGCGCGTCTTGAGCTACCTCAATCCAGCCTTTGTCCTGGGTTTTCAATTCAGCGAGAAAATAAGCAGTGGATTTTCTGTCGGCGGACATCAGACTCTTGAACAGACGCGGGAGGCGCCCCCCGCCTACGCCTTCGCCTTCGCGTAAACGTTTAGCGTAGAGATCATCCGAACTGGCTGGGGCAGGCTGCCATTTGGCCTGGGATGCGACTTCGTCGAAGAGGCCATCGGTGGAAATGAATGTTGCATCGGAAAACACCATGTTGAGCTTGTCTTGCTTGGTAAAGAGTGAAAGCTGGTGCGCTTCGATTGGGTTGGGTGGGTCGACTTGAATCGTTCCGTTGCCGTGAAATGAAGCACCGTAAGCGATGCTATTTACAGGTTGCGCAAATTGAATCGTGCCTTCCTTCAATGTGATTTTCACGCGGTCTCGCGAAATCACGATGTTTTCAACGTGGGCGGTTTTTGTGCCATCCATGGCGGGATTGAGGATGGCGTTCCAGACGCCCATGGCTGGACTGCCTGGGGAGGGCATTTGAGCTGCGCAGGTCAGAGTAGCTATCCCACACACAAATAGGGCCAAAGAAGACTTGCGGAGCATGGATGGGCCTCCTGGAGGTAGAAGTACGTTAGCGTGCAGAGTATCGCGGTGCAAGTAGCACGTTAGTTTATGGCCGTCCTGGGCACGCAACAAAAGCGGTCGTTCGTCAGTTAGGGTAGTCTAGGCGGGCGATGATGGCGGGAACCCAGACAATCGAGACACGTGAGAAGCGGATGGCTGCGCTGTTGAGCGTTGGTTCAGCGGCGCTGCTCGTTTCGCTGAAGACTTTTCTTGTATATCGAACCGGCAGCCTGGGTGTATTGAGCGAGGCGCTGCACTCCGGACTGGACCTAATCGCGGCGATTATCACATTTCTTTCGGTACGCGTTTCGGACCGCCCTGCGGATGAACGGCATCCCTACGGCCATGGCAAGTTCGAGAATTTTTCCGCGTTTGTCGAGACCGGCTTGCTTATTCTGACTGCGCTCTACGTGATTTATGAGGCGTTCGAACGGCTTTTCTTCCGCAGCGTGCACATTCAGCCAAGCTGGATTGCGTTTGTGATACTGGGAATTGCGTTGGTGATTGATCTGACTCGAGCGAAAAGACTCGCGCACGTTGCACAGCGGTACGCGAGCGAAGCGCTGGAAGCGGACGCGCTGCATTTTTCGACCGACGTCTGGAGTACGATCGTTGTGATTGCGGGCATTGGGCTGGTGTGGGCCGGCGAAACCTGGAACATGCCCTGGCTGGTTTACGCGGACGCCGTGTCGGGGCTTGTCGTGGCCGGAGTGATTTTGTGGGTCGGGTCACGGCTTGGGATGCGCACACTGGACGCCCTGCTGGATGCAGTGCCGCGCGGTTTGCAGGAAGAGATATTCCGAGCCATTGGCCGTATGGAGGGCGTGCGGGACGTGCACCGTGTGCGCTTGCGCCGCGCGGGGAATCGATATTTTGTGGACGCAACGGTGAGCGTGCCGCGAACTGCAAGTCTCGAGCAGGTTCATGCGTGGAGCGATGCGATTGAGAAGCGCGTTGCAGAAATTGTTCCGGCGGACGTGGTGGTGCATGCGGAGCCACAGGCACCTCCTACGGAGGATTTTCTGGAGTCGATTCGGGCCACGGCGCAGCGGATGGGCCATGCGATTCATGATTTGTCAGCGCATCAGCAAGATGGAAAATTGTTTGTCGAACTGCACATGGAAGTGGATGAGGCTCTAAGCTTGAGCGAGGCTCATGCACAGGCGACCAGGCTTGAAGAAGCAATTCTCGCCCTGCCCGAACATCCGGAAGAGGTAAACATCCACATCGAGCCGATGGGGAGCAACATCGCTAAAACAAATACTTCGGCTGGCGAAATGATGCAGCTTGCGCGTGCGATAGAGGAATTCGTGAATACTTTGCCTGCTGAATACGACGAACTTGTGAATTGCCACGACGTTCATGTGCGGCAAGTAGAGCATCGCATCCTCGTGTCCTGCCACTGCACGATGAAGGGGGCGCTTCCAGTAACACAGGTGCATGACGTGACGGCGGCGCTCGAAGACCGGATCAAGGAAAAATTCCCGCAGATTTTTCGCGTGACGATTCATCCGGAGCCGGACAGCGAGCGATGAAAATTGGCTGCGGAGCGTTTTCGCTATTCCGGCGCGACATCCGGGCGGAACGACTTTCCAAAGAGAGTTGCGCAAAGGGCGAGTATCGCCGGATAACAGACCAGTACATAGCGCGGTTCGGGAGCTTCCACGGTTGTCAGAAATGCTGTTCGAAGAAGCAGGTATGAGGCAATACAGATAAGTGCCGGGCGAACCTTTTTGTTCCAGATCCAAAGTCTGCAAAAACCAATAAGTGCCAGCCCGAGGTAGACGATATTCAGCAGAAAAAATCCGGCCGTGACGGATTGATCCATGCGGTCGTCGCTCCAGTTTTGGGCGAGCGGAAACACATTGCCAGAAAAAGGAAGGAGCTCAATGCGCGGAGTGAACCAAATGGTGATCGCTCGCTGAAGAGGAACCCAAAGATAGGTGCGCAGAGGATGGCGGGCGGTTCTTTCTTTGGCGATTTCACGGAAAGCGGCGTCTTGTTCCGGCGTGAGGTTCTGGTCTTTATTATATTTTTCCAGAATCGCGGCTACGCGGCTTTTTTCTTCGTCTGAATCAAAAGCGCGCGAGGGAATGTCCGCAAGATTGATGATCTCCTCGTCGAGCTTCCAGGTCACGGCGTAACAATCGCTCATTCGAAAGAGCCAAGTTTTTTCCCAAGCCATAAAACCGTAGGGCGGATGTTCGGACGGAAGATTCGTGTCTTTTGGGGCGAGGAATTGCAATTCATGCAGCGAGATGGCGTTTCGGATTGCCCAAGGAGCCAAGGCGACGGCACACATCGCGCCACTGATAATCACCAATTTGAGCCAGTGGAGAAACCTTCCATGCTTCAGCATCAACCAGCCCCCTCCAACCCAGCCTCCAATCAGTAACAAAGGCGATTCGGGACGAAACAACGTGGTTGCGCCCACAGCCAATCCTGCGAGAGCTGCCCAGTATTCCGGTTTGTTTGGCCATTCCCACGGTTCTTGCTTGGCAGGAAAAATTACTTCCCAACAACTTCCCGTCCACCCGACCAGCAAAATCAAGGCAATCGCGCTAAAGCAAACGCCGAATACTTCCGTAAGCAAGACTGCGCTGTAGTTGGCAGTGAAGGGGCAAAGCAAGGCAATCCAGAACGCCGCCTTGAGCACAGGCATAACGCGAGCAGTGCTATCCGCGATCACCAGCAAGAGAGAAGCCAGCATGGCCACAAAGGCGCAAGTAATGATGTCTACTGCAACCTGGCTCAGCATTACCCAGATTCGGGCCACCTCGCCAACATGGCCCGAAAGTGCGTAGATCAACATCAAAAACGCGGGGTAGCCGGGCATGCGCACGTCGACCGGCGTGATGCCGGCGTCCAGAGTCATCGCATAGGCGTGGTGCTTGAGCCAATTTGTGGCCAAGTCCTCATAGAGAGCTGTGTCGCCCGAAGTGGCCGGATATTTCAGAATGAAAAAGAGCCTCAGCCAGAGACCTAGCGTTAAGGCAATCAGAGGGTGCGAGAACACTCGCTTCATGGAGTGTTCGCATCTTACAATAGACGCGCGGGATTTCAGCAGCCGGCTCCAGCCCCACCTGGACCGTTCTGAACCGTTCCAGGCACAACAGGTCCATGAAAGAACGTCGTCCCATTTTTTATGACGAGGAGCGTGTACGCTGGCGCTTCACGCGGCGCGCGCTGGAAGTCAGCGGTGTGCTGCTGACGCTCCTGTTGGTTTATTTTTTTGTGACGATTGTCGTCAGAGTGGATTTGCCTGCGGGCCTGATTCCCGATACAAAGTCTCCTTATCGCGCATTGAAAATCAAGAAGAACGGTAAGCCGCAGCCGGTGCGAGAAGGGCGGCATCGCCGCGTGGCAAACCTGGGCACAGTGCCGTCAGGATACGATCCGCTGCGGGCAGCATTTTATGTGAGCTATGACGCGAACAGCCTGGCTTCGCTGAAGAAGCACTACAAAGATCTCGACTTGCTGATTCCGGAAGAACTACACGCCGTGACGCCCGACGGCGCACTGACCGTTGTGGACTACATTCGGTATCAGACTGTGAAAGCAAGTCCTGAAGAAGCGTACGCGCGATTGCGCGAGGACAAGCTCCACCAGTGGATGAAGAGCATCAACGTGGAAATTCCCACGATGGCGATGCTGAATAACTACGATGGGCAAGTTTGGCGGATCAAAGAAATGGCGCAAATGCTTGCGAACCCGACCTCGCGAGCAAACTTGAGCCGCGACACGGTGCAATTTGCAGTCGAATCCCGCCAGGCAGGCATCGTTGTGGATTTTGAAGAAGTGCCGGAGCGCAGCCAGCCCGATTTTCGCGCCTTCATAGGCGAGTTGAGCCACGCTTTACACGCAGTTGGCCTGAAAATCATGATCGCCCTGCCGGCACGCGACGACGCGTACGACTACAAGTTCTTCGGCCAAGAGTGCGACGCCATCATGCTGATGAATTACGATCAGCATTGGCTGACTTCACCTGCCGGCCCCATCGCCGCGCAAGATTGGTTCATGGAAAACCTGAAGCAGGTGTTGGAGGTTGTGCCTGCTTCAAAAATCGTAGTCGGCATCGCCAACTATGCTTACGATTGGTCCGAGGCGCCCAAAAAACGAGGCGAGCCCGCCGAACCTGCGCAAGAGTTCAGTGTGCAGGAAGCACTGTTGCATGCGTACGAATCGGAAGCAGAAGTGGAATTTGATCAGGCTTCCCTGAATCCCTTTTATTCCTATTCCGATGAACACGATGACACGCACCGCGTCTGGTTTCTGGACGCGGTTACGGCATATAACGAATTGCGTGCCTGCGAACGGCTCGGCGTTCAAGGGAGCGCACTATGGCGGCTGGGAACGTCGGATACATCGCTCTGGAAAATCTGGGATGCGACTCGCCCGGACGATGCAACCCGTCAAAAACTTGCGGATGTTCCGCCGGGTCCAGATTTGATCCTGGAAGGAGAAGGAGATATATGGCGCTTTACAGGCCAGCCAAAGCGAGGCGCGCGCAGTTTTACGTACGATGCAGCGACGGACCTTTTCACGAGCGAGCGATACGACAGCTATCCGATTTCCTACGACATCGATCAACTGGGAGCAGCAACGAAAAAACTGGCGATTACGTTTGACGATGGCCCCGATCCGCAGTGGACGCCGAAAATTCTGGATGTGCTGAAAGAAAAACACGTACCAGCAACATTTTTTGTAATTGGACTCGACGCCAGCCAATGGCCACAAATTCTGAAACGCGAATATGCCGAAGGCCATGCGATCGGCAATCACACGTATACACATCCGGCGTTTGAAGATATTTCCCCGACACAGCTTCGCTGGGAATTAAACCTGACTCAGCGCCTCATTGGGAGCACGCTTGGTGTTAAGTCCATTCTTTTCCGGCCACCTTATGGAATTGACCATCAGCCGGAATATGCGGAAGAAGTGGCACAGCTTCCGCTGGCGCAAGACATGGGTTATTTGATCGTAGGCCAAAAAATAGACCCGCATGACTGGCGCCAGCCTTACGGAAAGCAGGTTCCCGCGCAGGAAATCGTGGATGGAGTGCTGCGCCAAGCGGACAGCGGAAACATCATTCTGTTCCATGACGGCGGCGGAGATCGCAGCCAGACCATCGCGGCGCTGCCGCAGATCATCGACCAGCTGCGGGAACGCGGCTACGATTTCGTTTCCGTTCCGGAACTCATCAACAAAACGCGAGCTGACGTAATGTTCCCGCTTTCCAGACAGGAGTGGCTGGAAGCGCGTGCGGATGGATTTATTTTCGGGCTTTATCGCTGGTTCGTTCTGAGCATCGCGACTGTCTTCATTCTTGGAATTTTCCTTGTCAGCGGCCGAGCGGCGATCATCGGAATTTTAGCCATCATCGAGAAACTTAGGCCGGAGCGGCTGAAGGAACCCAATCCGCTGCCCGCGGTTACCGTTTTGATCCCGGCGCACAACGAGGAAGGCGTGATCCTTCAGACAGTAACTTCGGTGTTGGCTTCTGACTATCCGGAGATGCACGTCATTGTCGTGGACGACGGTTCGACGGACGATACGGGGCTGCTGCTTGATGCTCATTTCAGCGACGATCCGCGTGTGCGCATCATTCACCAAGTGAATCGCGGGAAAGCGGCGGCGCTGAATCATGCGCTGGCCGAATCGGAGACGGAATTCGTCATCACGATTGATGCGGACACGGAAATCGAGCCGGACGCGATCAGCAAACTGATGCGGCATTTCTCTGACCCGAAACTGGCTGCGATCGCGGGCAACGTAAAAGTCGGCAATCGCTCACGCTGGCTCACTCGTTGGCAGGCGCTCGAATACATCACAAGCCAGAACATGGAAAAGCGCGCGTTCGATTTGTTAAATTGCATCACGGTTGTACCGGGCGCGCTGGGCGCATGGAGAAAGGCAGCAATCGAATCCGCAGGGGGGATTACGGCGGACACTGTTGCCGAAGACGCCGACCTAACGATTGCGATTCGCAGGCTGGGCTGGCGGATCGGTTATGAGGAAGAAGCGATCGCGTGGACCGAAGCGCCGGAAACTCCTGGGGCGCTCATTCGCCAGCGTTTTCGCTGGACTTTCGGAACGCTGCAATCGTTCTGGAAACATCGGGACACTCTTTTTCGGCCAAAATATGGAACGCTCGGCTGGATTGCGCTGCCCAATATTTTTGTCTTTCAGCTCGTACTACCTTTGATCTCGCCCATCATTGACTTGATGTTTTTTGGCTCGATTGCGGCTTGGGGACTGATGCGGCTGCATCTGTCGTGGCTTCCGCAAATCAACTGGGGAACGGCGGACCTTGAACGATCGGTGCTGTTTTTCCTGGGCTTCCTGATTATTGATGTACTGACGTGTGCGGTGGCGTTTGCGCTAGAGCGAAAAGAGGATTGGACGCTGCTGATTCCGGTGCTGTTGCAACGCTTCTATTACCGGCAACTGATGTACGTAGTGTTATTCCGTTCCGTGAAAGAAGCCGTGCGAGGGCGCCCCGTTGGATGGCGCGGCGTAGAACCTGAGCCTCCTCGCGCAAAATCCGCTGCTCAGCAGCAGCCTGCATCGGCCGAAGGCAACTAGGCTGCTCACGATTTGCTCTGCGCGGCGTCTGAATTTCCACGGAGGCGGTTCGCCTCTGACCAGTTTTTTTAGCAGAGGGTCACAGTGGGGCAGTTTGAATTTTTGTCCTGTTGTGTCACGATCCAAAAATTCAAACTGCCCCACTACCCGGTTTTTCGTTGATTTTTGACTATATCCGGAGTTGAGGTAGGATATCGGTGCTGGCAGGTTTCCCCGCAGGAGGTTCTCATGGCCGTAACATTTACCCTTAATGGCAAGTCCCAGACCGTTGAAGTTGATCCACAGATGCCGCTGCTTTGGGTTCTTCGCGACACGCTGAACATGACCGGCACAAAATTCGGCTGCGGCATGGCGCTTTGCGGTGCATGTACAGTCCACATCAATGGAGAGGCGAGCCGGTCCTGCATTACTCCGATTTCCGCCGTGGCGGGAAAGAAAATCATGACGATTGAGGGTTTGTCCGCTGATGGCAGCCATCCCGTGCAGCAAGCGTGGATGGAAGAAGACGTTCCTCAGTGCGGGTATTGCCAATCGGGACAGATCATGTCGGCCGTGGCACTGCTCAGTAAGAAACCAAAACCGACGGATGCCGATATTGATGACTTTATGAGCGGCAACATTTGCCGCTGCGGCACTTATCAGCGCATCCGCAAAGCGATTCATCGCGCTGCCGACCTTCAAACCAGCAAATCGAAATCCGCGTAGTTTCTCAGAAAAAAGATTCGAGGTGTCCCATGACGACGTTGCTCTCGCTCGACCGTCGCACATTTTTGAAAACCGGAGCCGCAGCTGGAACCGGCTTGCTGATCGGATTTCATCTGCCGACATTTGCCGAGTCTGCTGAAGATCAGGAAAAGAAAAATCCGAATCCGCTGAATGCGTGGGTGCACATCACGCCGGACAACCACGTGTCTTTGATCCTCGGGAAATCGGAGATGGGCCAGGGCATCATGACGGCGCTGCCGATGATTCTTGCGGAAGAGCTTTCGCTTGATTGGGACAAGATCAAGATTGAACAAGCGCCGACGAATCCTGCGATTTACGAGCACGGTACAGGTGGCAGCGGGAGCATTGCTGGATCGTATTTGCCATTGCGAAGAGCGGGAGCTGCGGCGCGCGAGATGTTGGTTAGTGCGGCTGCGCAACGTTGGAATGTAAATCGCGACACGTGCAAAGCGGCGGATGGCGGCGTGCTTCATGGGGCGCGAAAGAACTTTTTGACGTACGGCGAATTGGCTGAAGACGCGGCGAAGCTTCCGATTCCTGATTTCAAAACTGTGCCGCTGAAAAATTCAGAAGATTTCACGATCGTTGGGCATGACAAGCGACGGTATGAGGGCAATGCAAAGGCTACGGGAAAAGCGATTTTCGGAATTGATTCGCACGTTCCGGGAATGCAGTACGCGGTGATTGCGCGGTGCCCGATTTTTGGCGGAAAAGTGAAGTCGTTTGACGCGGCGAAGGCAAAAGCCGTTCCCGGCGTGAAGGACATCATTCAGATTGATGCAGTTGGAGAAGGCGCGTTCAGTGCTGGCGGGGTTGCTGTGTTGGCGGAGAACTCGTGGGCGGCAATGCAAGGGCGCAAGGCGCTGCAGATTACCTGGGATGAAGGACCGCACGCAGCGGAATCCACTGATTGGCTGCGCAAACAATTTCTGGAGAATGCGGCGAAGCCGGGCAAAGTGATTCGCAACGATGGCGACGCGGATGCCGCGATTTCAGGGGCTGCGAAGAAAGTAGAAGCTACATACGAATTCCCTTTTGCTGCCCATGCCACGATGGAACCGATGAATTGCACGGTGCACATCAGACCGGATGGTGCTGAGGCGTGGGTTCCGACCCAGGCGCCGCAGTGGGCACAGGACATCATTGTGGGGATTTCGAAGTTGCCGCGCGAATCGGTGATTGTTCATACGACGCTGATGGGCGGCGGCTTCGGTCGGCGCTACATGGGCGACTTCGTGATGGAAGCCGCGCAGATCGCGAAGGTTACGGGCAAGCCCGTGCAGGTTTTGTGGACGCGCGAGGACGACATGCAGCACGATTTTTACCGGCCGGCGTCGTACCACAAACTTTCCGGTGGGGTCGACACGCAGGGCAATCTCGCTGCGTGGAAACATTTTCAGACTTCGACTTCGATTGATGCGATGTGGAGCAAGAACGGCGCGGAGCATCCGGAAAATTCGGAATTTGCGACGGCTCTGTTTATTCCTTACGTGACGCCAAACTATCGTGTGGAATACACGCTGGCGCAATCTGGTGTTCCCCGTGCATGGTGGCGTTCGGTGGAGCATTCATCGAGCGGATTTATTGTGGAATGCTTTGTTGACGAACTCGCCGCTGCAGCAGGAGCCGACCCTTACGAATTTCGTTTGAAGCTCATAGGCGACGACCGCAAGATTCCCGATTTCACGAATCCGAAAGAAGGAAAACCGCTGGATACCGCGCGATTGAAGAACGTTTTGAAGATTGCCGCAGACAAGGGTGATTGGGGAAAACCGGTTCCCAAGGGGATCGGACGTGGCATCGCCGCCTATTTCTCCTTTGAATCCTACACGGCATGCGTCGCCGATGTCAGCGTCAAGAATGGCGCCGTAAAAGTTCATCGCCTTGCCTATGCAGTGGACTGCGGCCGGCCTATCAATCCCGAAGGCATCCGCGCACAGGTGGAGAGCGCGGCGATCTATGGACTATCGGCTTCGCTGCACGACGCGATCACGATCAAAGGAGGCCGCGTCGAGCAAGCGAACTTTAATGATTATCAGATGCCGCGGATCGCGGACACGCCGAAGACGGAAGTGCACGTCGTGATGAGCAAGGAAGAACCGACCGGAATTGGCGAACCGGGCTTGCCGGTGGTCACTGCGTCGGTTTGTAACGCAATTTATGCGCTTACGAAGAAGCGCATCCGCCGCTTGCCCATTCGCGGCGAAGATCTCGCCTAGCGAATCGCCGCAACCCGTTGCAAAATATCGTGTGCATTTTGCAGCCATCGGGATTGCCGCGCTCTCGCTTGTAATTTGGTTGGGCCTCTTCTTTTTCAACGGTCATTTCTGGCAGCTTTGGATTTCCGACGCGGATCGTGAATCCGTTCCATCACCGTCGAATTGGCGAAGTGTAGTGGCCGTAGTTCCAGCGCGCAACGAAGCTTCCTCCATTACACAGACTATTGCGGCACTGACAAAACAGGATTACCCCGGAAGATTTTCCATCATCGTCGTTGACGACCATAGCGAAGATGGGACCGGTGAGCTCGCGCGCAAGGCAGCTGCGGAATCCGGTGGACTGGCAAGAGTTCAGATCCTCACTGCACCGACCTTGGCTTCAGGCTGGACCGGCAAACTTTGGGCGCTACAATCCGGAGTTGAGTCGGCGTTAGCAAACGCGTCGGAGTTTTTCTGGTTCACGGACGCGGATGTTGTGCATGCGCCGGACACTCTGCGCCGCCTGGTTTCCCGAGCCGAACGCGACCACCTCGATCTCACGTCACTGATGGTTTTGTTGCAGGCTCAATCCTTTGCCGAAAAACTCATCGTTCCACCGTTTCTCTATTTTTTCCTGATGCTCTATCCGCCGCGCTGGATCGCAAACGAAAACTCGCGAGCTGCGGGTGCTGCTGGTGGCTGCATGCTCTTGCGAGCTTCTGCACTCGCTCGAATCGGTGGCCTCGCTGCAATCCGCAACGAAGTCATTGATGATTGTTCACTGGCACGCGCCGTAAAACGCAGCGGCGGGAAAATATGGATGGGGCTAACTCGCGCAAGCGTCAGCCTCCGCCACTATGCAAACCTTTCTGAATTGCGGGACATGGTTGCGCGCACTGCATTCACTCAACTCAATTATTCCGCCGTTCAGCTGACTGGCACACTCATTGGACTTCTTCTAACATTTGTTGCGCCTGTCGCGTTCGCGTTCTCTTCTAATCCACGCATCTGGCTTCCCGCGCTTCTCGCTTGGTGCCTGATGTCTGCATCCTTTTTGCCAACGGTCGTTTTCTATCGGCTCACGCCGATTTGGTCTCCATTCTTGCCCGTTGCGGCATTCTTTTATTCCTATTCGACATTTCTTTCCGCGTTGAGATACTGGCTTGGACGCGGCGGTCAATGGAAAGGGCGCGCGCAGGCACAAAGAACCGGCGGCTCCAGAAGCCGAGTTTAAAATTTATAGGAAAGATTCAGTTGCATGCGCCGGCCGGGGTTGGCTGCGCTAGGTTGCCCAAAATGGGGATTCACAATGCCGGTGGGCGCTCCCGTTACGCCGATGATGCTGCTGTAGTTGGCGTGATTCAGGATATTAAAGGCGTTCAGGCCGACAGTGAGCGTCGGCGATTTCTTCTTCTCTTTGGAAAAATGAAAATCGCGCTCGGCATTTAAATCCAAGCCTAAGAAACCGGGGCCATGGAGTGAATTGCGCGGAACCAACCCGCCATCTGGGCGGTCGTTCGTCACACCGTCACCGTTGCTGTCCAGTCCGGTAATGACATTCACAGGGCGGCCTGAATAGGCCTGCAGGGCCGCTCCAATCGAAATATCTTCCGTAACCTGGAACGCGCCGAGGAAATCGAATTTGTGCCGCCGGTCAAAATCGGAGCGCGCCCAATCCAGCGCGGGAAAGTTGCTGTTTCCGGGCAGATAATTTATTCCACTGGTGTTGTTGTAGGTTTTCGCGAGAGTGTATTGCACCTGCCCCGAGAAGAATTTCGTTGGTTTCCCCCGCAGGCTAAACTCCACCGAATTGCCTTTTTGATAGCCTCTCGATTCGATTTGCCTCTCTTGGCCCACGGTGATGTCTGGCCGCGCAAGATAGTCCGGCGGCAAGGGAGCGTTTATGTCGCGCGAACGAAAAAGATCGATCCCGCGCGAACCGACGTAAGTGACGCTGAACGTGCTCTGCGGCGTGAGCTGGCGTTCCACTCCCGCGCTGTATTGGAGCACGTAAGGAATATGTGCGCTGGGATCGAGAGTGACCGAGCTTATCGGAACATTTACGAGATCCGCGCCAGTCACAGGAAACGGCAGCGGATTAGCCGGCGTACTGGAGAGAACGAACCGTTGGACATTGATGCCGTTGAAAAGCAGCAGATCTGCAATTGGCCGCGGGCCTGACCTGTCAAAAAAAATGCCTGCCCCGCCGCGAAACACAGTTTTGCTCTTTTTTGTCGGAGCATAGGCGAACGAGAACCGTGGCGCGAAGTTATTCGGGTCATTGTGAAAATAGTTCTGGAAGTAATACCGGACGCCAAGAGAAATCGAAAAGTTTTGCTTCCAGCGGATATTGTCCTCAAAAAAGCCGGCCACAGTTCGTTCCCAAAAAACCACATGGCCCGGTCCTTTCTGCAAAATGAACGTGGCAGGCGAATTAGCATTGAACGCCGCTGGATTGGCGAAGGTATAGGCTCCCTGTTGATTCGTGTGATTGTCAAAGCCGCGGCGGCTGATGTCCGGCACGTCGACTCCAAAATTCACCACGTGCTTGCCGTTCGTGTACGTCAGGAAGTCCGTGCCATCGAAGTGCGACTCCGTTCTATTGGCGTCTGCCTGCGCACCACCGCTCGTGAAATACCCTTCGACGATCATTTGGGGCGAGGCATTGGCGCTCGTAATGGGATTGTCATTGTGCCCAACCAGGAATCTCAGTTGGTTCACCCATTTCGGAGAAAAGATGTGGCGATAGCTGATGTTAACTTCGTGTTCGCGCCCGACTTGCGTATAACCAGCCTCGCGCAAGACTAAGCCTCCCACGCCCTGGTTCTCGAGTGTCTCGCTTTCGAAAAAGTAGCCGATCCAGACCTGGTCTCCGTTTGCAAAATCATGAAATGCCCGGAATGACGAAAACAAATGGTGCTCGGGCGCGGGGACATTGTCGTGGGTCGGCAAGCCGTCCGCCCCAGTCGCGGAGACGATTGCTTCGACATTGTTTTGATCGCGTTCCAGGGTGAGCAGAAACGTATTTTTCTTGTCGTGGCCGAGAGGGCCGGTGAGAGAGCCTTCGTAAAATTCGCGATCCTCAGCCGGCTTTGTGGCCGCAAAAGCGTTTTGTGCATCAAACACGGAATCTCGAAAAAGAAAATTGACAGTGCCATGAAATTGCGGTGTGCCGCCCTTTGTGGTGATCTCCAGGCGGGCACGCCCGGGTCGCGCAAATCGGGCCGAATACGGATTCTGGTTTACCTTTACCTCCTGCACAGCCGAAGGAGAAACTCCGGGCCCGTTCGCCTCTACTCCATCGACAACAAGGGAAACGCCATTTGTGCCCGTGGCGTTGTCGTCGAGGAATCGCGAGAGCGTGGTGATGTAATCCTGATCAAAAACAGGCACACGATCCAGTGCGTCGCGCTCGAATGTATTGGCGTTTTGATTCTCTGAAGTGTCGGTGCTTACCTGAGGGGCGGCATCTCCCGACGATACACTGACCGTTTCACTTCGTGAAGCAATCTCAAGATTTATGCGCAATGATCCTGCAGGCTTGCTTGAAACGATGATCTCCTTCTCGAACTTCTTAAAACCCGCCGCGCTCACCGAGAGCTTGTATTTTCCGGGAGGAATTTTGTCAAAGTAAAAGAAGCCGGTTCCATCGGTAGTAGTCGTAGCTACCAACGTGCCATCTGTATGCTGCAAGTTCACTTGAGCCCCAGCAATAGCCGCGAGCGATGGATCCACGGCGTTGCCAGAAACGGTATGCGTTACCGGAAGTTGGGCAGCAACACAAAGACTAGAAAATAGCGCAATCGAAATCGATAAAACGGCCCGCAGTCGCGGCTGAAGCTTCTTAATATGCAACAGGACCACCTAAAATCAGCAGGATGAGCGCCCATGAAAAGTAAAGCTCCTAACCTAAACGCAGCATGAATAAAACTTCGAGGTCTTACGTTTTCAGCTTGTGAAAATAGCCGGTTCCCTCAAAATTTGCTATTCTTGCGTCAGGTGCAGGGCTGTATCCCGCGGTCAGGGAACGGCACCGGAGGCCACCATGAGCATTTCTCGCGAACAGGGCAGCGGGAAAGTGACCGTGCCCAACATTTTGCAGCGAAAAACCGCTGCAGATTTTTCCACTCAAAAAATTACCTGTCTCACCGCGTATGACTATCCCACTGCGCGCCTGCTTGACGAAGCCGGAGTTGATGTCCTTCTTGTCGGCGATTCGCTCGGTATGGTCGTGCTTGGCTATGACAGCACGATCCCTGTGACGCTCGAGGAGATGCTGCATCACACACGCGCTGTTCGTCGCGGCACTCGCAATGCGCTCGTAGTGACGGACATGCCTTACGGCACGTATCATGCGGAAATTCACGAGTCCGTCCGCAATGCTGTACGGCTCGTAAAAGAGGCAGGCGCTGAAGCAGTGAAAATTGAAGGCGGCGAGCGGCGACTGGAGTTGATTGCGCGATTGACCGAAGCGGAAATTCCGGTGATGGGCCACGTTGGACTGACGCCGCAATCTGTGAATGCGCTCGGTGGTTTTAAGGTACAAGGCAAAACGCCTGCCGCGGCAGAACAATTGATTCGTGATGCGCGTGCAGTCGAAGCTGCCGGTGCGTTTGCGATTGTGCTTGAAGGGATTCCACGCGAGCTCGCCGCACAAGTCACCCAGGATCTTCGCATTCCGACGATCGGCATCGGCGCCGGCCCGGATTGCGACGGACAAATCCTCGTCCTTAACGATCTGCTTGGCTTAACGTTCCATCCCGCTCCCAAATTTGCGCGCCAATATGCGCGTGTCGGCGAATTAATCTCGAGCGCCGTGCGCGAATACTGCTCGGACGTGCGCCGCGGTTCGTTTCCATCCGAAAATGAGTCTTACCATATGCCGCAAACCGGCGGCGGACAAAAGACCGTCAATATTGACGTTGAACTCGCGGACTGATTGCTTTTCCAAAAAAGGAGCCAACCATGACGCCTGAAGAAGCTCGCGCACTTTTTGATTACAACGCCTGGGCGAATCATCGTTCGCTCGAAGCCGCGGCACAGCTTTCGCCGGAGCAATTCACGAAACCGCTCGGTTCGAGTTTTTCTTCCGTGCGCGACACGTTGATGCACGTCTGCGGCGCGGAATGGATCTGGTTCGAACGCTTTCAGGGCCGGTCGCACTCGGCAATTCCCGATTTTTCTGCCATTCAGACAATCGAGGCACTACATACTCATTGGCTTCCGCAAGAAAAATCACTGCTTGATTATGTTAGGGGTCTGACGCAAGGAGAACTTGACCGCGTTTTCGAATACAAAACGATCAACTTCGGCATGTACACCAATCCGCTTTGGCAATCACTACAGCACCTGGCCAATCACGGAACTTATCATCGCGGACAGGTGGCCACGATGATTCGCCAGCATGGCTTAAAACCGATCGCGACGGATCTGATGCATTTCTACCGCGAACGGACGAGCGCCGCCGCGGCGTGATTGACGGGCTTATTCACGCGTGGAAACCATTCGTACAATCTCCTGGATGAAAGAAGCCGCGCGGCAAGCCCGAGCGGAAAACCATGTCATTGGGCTTGTTCCCACCATGGGCGCGCTTCACGAAGGCCATCTTTCGCTCGTGCGACGCGCGAAGCAGGAGTGTTCGCGCGTATATGCCTCGATTTTTGTAAACCCAAAACAGTTCGGCCCTAATGAAGATTTCGCAAAATACCCGCGGGCGTTTGAATCGGACTCGGAAAGATTCGCCGAACTAGGCGCGGACGCTCTATTCGCTCCGACACTAGAAGAAATCTATCCTTCGGGATTTTCTACCTATGTGAATGTTGAGGGAATCGGCGACCGCCTTGAAGGGCGCTCGCGTCCTGGCCACTTCCGCGGCGTTGCTACGGTTGTGCTAAAGCTTTTTGAAATCGCCCAGCCGGACTTTGCCTACTTTGGCCGCAAGGACGCTCAACAAGTCTGTGTGATTCAGCAGATGGTTCGCGATCTTAATCTCGGCGTGCAGATTGTAGTTTGTCCGATCGTTCGCGAACCGGATGGACTTGCGCTGTCCTCACGCAACGCATACCTCAATCCCGAGGAACGTCGCGCCGCTACTGTTCTTCACCGTGCGCTGGAAGCGGCGCGAGCAGAACTTGTCGGTGGTAGAAGTGATGCAATGCAGGTACAAAACAGTATGCGCGCTGTCTTCGAGAAAGAACCACTAGCCCGCCTCGACTATGCGGAAATAGTTTCGGCGGACAACTTCGAACCCACGGTGCGCGTCGGAGGCACCAGCTACATTTTGATTGCTGCCCATCTCGGCAAAACGCGGCTGCTCGATAACATGCTGGTTGAAACGAACGACTCTGGCCAACTGCTTTTTCATGTTTAGGATTTTTTACAAGCTTATTTCTCAGCTTCGAGCTCCGTTAGGACTTCTTTCGCGTGGCCTTTCGCCTTCACGTTGTCCCAGACCTTCTCTACTTTCCCATCCGTGCCAATCAACACGCTGCTTCTGACGATTCCCTTGTAGGACCGCCCCATGAATTTCTTCATTCGCCAGAAACCGAAGGCTTCTATCACCTTGTGTTCGGGATCGCTCAGAAGACTGAAATTCAGTTTGTATTTTTCTTTGAAGCGGGCGAGCGCCTTCATCATATCGGCGCTTACGCCAAAGATCTCAACATTTTGTTTTTCAAAGGACTTCTTTGCGTCGCGAAACTCGGACGCTTCAACGGTTCAACCGGGAGTATCGGCTTTTGGATAGAAAAAGAGAAGGGCACGTTTGCCTCTCAAGTCAGCCAAAGACATTTCTCCTCCAGAATCCGTTTGCAAACGGAAATCCGGAGCTGCGTTTCCAGCTTTCAGCATTTTTCTCTCCAGGACCCAGAATCAGGAAAGTAAGCGCCGCAGCACGTCATTAATCGCTTGCGGATTGGCCTGGCCTTTGGTGGCTCGCATCACCTGGCCCACGAAAAATTTGAATACACCTTCATTGCCAGCTTTGAATTTTGCTACGTTGTCGGGATTCTTTTCTATGACTTCCTTTGCGGCTAGTTCGATTGCATCATCACTTATTTGAGCGCTAAGCCCTTCAGCGGCGACGATTATCGCCGCGGATTGGCCAGTTTCAAACATCTTGGCGAACACTTTTTTCCCGATCGCGCCCGTAATCTTTCCGCCGTCCACAAGTACAATCAATTCGGCCAAAGCGGACGGCGAGACGGGACTGGCTTCAATCGCTTTTCCGCTGTCATTCAATCGCCTCAGTAATTCCGTCTGCATCCAATTCGCGGCGGACTTTCCTGCGGCACCGGCTTTGACTACCGCTTCAAAATAATCCGCGAGTTCCTGTGTTCCGGTAAGCACACCTGCGTCGTATGGGGTGACACCGTAAGCATTGATAAAGCGCTCCCGCTTCATCGCAGGCAGCTCGGGCAGCGAGCGCCTCACTTCTTCGCGCCAGGCGGCGCTCACGTGAATCGGCAGCAAATCCGGCTCGGGAAAATAACGATAGTCGTGTGCTTTTTCTTTCGAGCGCATGGATACCGTGTAATTTTCATTCTGATTCCAAAGCCGTGTTTCCTGAGAAATCTTTCCCCCGCTTTCGATTACGCCGATGTGCCGTTCGATTTCATATTCCAACGCCTTTTGCAGAAAGCGGAACGAATTCAGATTCTTCACTTCGACTTTGGTGCCGAACTCTTTTGCGCCGCGCAGACGAACGCTCACGTTCGCATCACAGCGTAGCGAACCCTCTTCCATGTTGACGTCGCTCACACCGGTGTATAGCAAAATTTGACGCAGCGTGGTCAGATAGGCGTACGCTTCATCGGACGTGCGCATATCCGGTTCGCTTACGATTTCCGCCAGAGGCGTGCCACCGCGGTTGTAATCGATATAACCTTTCGTGGCTGATTGCGAAAAACCCTCGTGCAGGTTCTTTGCGGCGTCGTCTTCCAGATGCAAGCGCGTGATCCCGATGCGTTTGCGTTCTCCCGTAACCTCAATATCCACCCAGCCGTGCTCTGCCAGCGGCAATTCGTATTGCGAAATCTGATAGCCCTTGGGCAAATCCGGATAGAAATAGTTTTTGCGCGCAAATCGCGAATGTTCGTTGATCGTGCAATTCAGGGCGAGTGCCGCGCGAATGCCCATTTCCACAGCGCGCTTATTTAGAACGGGCAGTGTTCCCGGCAAACCCAGGCACACAGGGCAAGTGTTGGAATTCGGAGGATCACCGAACTGCGTCGAACAGCTGCAAAAGATTTTCGTTTTTGTAAAAAGCTGGACGTGTACTTCCAGGCCGATGACAGCCTCGTATTTGGCCAGTATTTCCGGCGCAATACTGGTCTCTGTCGCGTTCTTAACCATGTTGAGCTTGTAATTATAACATCAGGCCAGGCTGAGCTGGCTGTTAGCCAGGGAGTGCGGAAACCTCATCGGATTGCTTGAGCCATCGGTCCGCAAGCGCATAACCGCCAAAAAGCAGAGTAGCGTATATTGCGTCCCCAGCGAGTGTATTCCAGAAAAATGGCAGACCCGCGGCGTAGCAAGCAATCAGCCCCGCAAACGATTTCGGATAGGTCGTAAATGCGGTCCAGACCGCAAGGTTCGTTACAAGAAAGAACTGTATCGCCCCCAAGAGCGTGCGGCTTGCGATCCGCAGCGCTTTCCGGTTTTCGCCAATCCACATTCCGATGCAGACATTCACAAGAAAACTTAAATAAACTACCGCTATCAATTTGTGGAATCCAATTGCGACGTCACCCGCCAACAAAGCCGCGACCGGGAACGCGAACTTCACCCACTTATTCTTGAAAACTGAACCGCAAAATAGAGCCATGGCTCCAACGGGCGTTAGATTCCACGGATGCGGCAAAATTCGCAGCACCGCAGCTACCAAAACCAACAAGGCCGCGATCGCGACCTTCATCCACAACACCTGCTTATCGGTCATCTCACTTCTCATGCCAGAACCTCCTCCTCTGCCAGCAAATCACAAAAGATGAAAGAATCTCTTTCAACGACTTCCCCTGTCTTACATTTCACAGGCTTCTGAAAAATCGGTCCGTCGTAGACGAATGTGTGAAATTCGCCATTTTCGCCGCATGGATCAGCACCCACTGGCAAATCGCGAAAAAAGCTTTCATCTAGTTCGCGGCCAGCGAAGCTTTTGTCCAGGATTCTTGGATCCACACAAACCGCGCGGGCCCGAAATGCCAATTTCACAAATGACCGGGCAAGTTCCCGAGTATCTCTTTTCCAAATTGGGAAAATTGCTTCCATCCCTACCTTTGCGAGGTTCTTCTCGCGATAGGCGCGCAGATCTTCCAGGAAAATATCGCCAAACGCCACTCGACGAATTCCCTGTTCATAAGCAGCGCGCATTGCCGCCTCCATTCGTGCCTCGTAAATCGGATTCACGCACTGTGGTGGAATATGAACTTTCTGCAGCGGCAAGCCGATACTTTCAGCCTGCCGGTACAGAAGTTCGCGCCGAACACCGTGCATGCTCACGCGATCGTAGCCTTCCGTGACCGTCGTCAGTAAGCCTGCAACACGTAAATCTTTTTGCTGAAGCAGCGCATGCAGCGCCATGGCGCTATCCTTGCCGCCGCTCCAGCAAAAAAGGATTGGCTCAGGCTGTGACACTAACTCTTTCCGCCAAAGCGGTAGTTGATACCAACGCGAGCTTCTCTTCCCAGAGCGGGGAAGCCAAGGGCGTCTTGGTATTGCTTGTCGAAAAGATTTTGCACGCGAACGTAGCCACTTATGCCCCGCCCGAAGTTGTACGCAGTGGCCAGATCGAAACGGGCGTATCCAGGATTTCGAGTGAAGCCAAGAAACAGGAAGTCCGAATCCGTTCGTTCCCCAGAAAAATATCCGGCAAGCGTAAAAACAAGAGAGCGATAGTTGGCAAAGAGCGTCGCCGAACCAGAATGAACGGGCCTTCGCAACAGGCGATTTCCCGCGGTCTGAGTGGGATCAAACGCGTTGTCGGCTTCGATCACGCGCGTGTCATCGTAGGTGTAGGTGCCAACGAGTTTGAGCCATTTTGCGGTTTTCACTTCCGCGGTGACGTTCACGCCGCGAGCGCGCGCCTTATCGGTATTGAAGAACGAGCCCCAAAATGGGCTTCCGCAGCCCGAAGGAATCGGGACATTGCACGGAGCAAAGGAGGAGCATGACGTGAAACTCACGAGATCGTAAAAACGGTTGTAGAAATACTGGCCCGAAAAACTCACGCGGTCATCGGCGATCTTTTGCTCGATGCCTGCTGACCAAGACTTGCTCGATTCCGGCTTGAGCGTTGGATTGCCGGGATCGCAAATGTCGAATCCAATAGTCTGATCGAAACCAGGTTCCTTGATTCCCTCGCCGTAGTAGAGCCGCAGGCGCGTTTCTCCCCAAAAACCTCTTCCTTGTAGCAGAGCCATCGAGGCACCGACGCGGGGCACAAAGCGCGTGCCAAAGTTGCCGTTCGCTTCAGCCCTGCCACCAAAACTGAGAGTCAATCGTGGATGGGGAGAGTAGCGGAAATCAAGGAAGCCGCCTTGGTTGTTTCTGCGCGCGTGGTCTATCTGGATGGTGGAGAGAAAAGCATTTTCCACTTCATATTGGTAGCCCGTAGTTGCCGCAAAATTTGAGAGCAGAAAACTTGCCTGAGCTGCAACGTTGGCGCGATTTTGTTTGGCACTGGAATTCCCGGGAAAGTCGCAGAACTCGGGGGTTGGAACTGAATTGGGGCTTGCAGGGTCCTGTGGGCAACCTACGGCGGGGTCTGTCGCAAAAAAACTTTGCGTTGGGTTTTCGCTAATTCTCCTGTTGTACGCTTCCGACCCGCTGATTTGATAGTGCCAGTGCTTGCCGAGTGCGAAATCCCAGCGAGCGTTCGCACTGAAATTTTCGTAGTCGGTGTGCGCGTCGCTGTTCGGCGGTGTGATCAGAGTTTGGCCAGGCGTGCCAGCATTGCTTCCGTTGTTCCTGACTGTTACGCGCAACTGATTCGAGTCGGAGAAACTGTAACCAAAATTTCCGGAGGCAGTTCGATTTATGAACCTGTTGTCTACATCAGGGCCACCCGTCGAAAAATAAGAACCGGCAGCCGAATAATCGAACTTTCCCAAGAGTCCGCCGATGTCCGCTCCGCCATTGCCTGTGCTAAAGGTTCCACCTTCCGCGTACAGATTCACTGACGGAGTACGAGTTGTGCCTCGATGGGTGAATATCTGAATGACTCCAGATACGGCATCTGTGCCATAAATGGCGCTTTCTGCCCCACGAACAATTTCGACTTTGTCGATGTTTTCGTAACTGAGGTAAGAGAAATCCACGGCGTTGCCAATCGGATTGACTGGCGCTCCATCCACAAGCAGCTTTGTGAAACGCGATTCTCCGCCGTTCAAAAAGATAGAAGTTGACCCACCTTCCGCGCCAGTGCGTCCGATCGTGATGCCAGGCGAATAGAGCAGCGCGTCCGCGAGTGACACTGCTTTGCGCTGGTCAATTTCTTCCTTTGTGATGATATCCACCGGCGCAGTCGTCCGCTGAATTTGCAACGGCTCAGATTGGGCTGTTACGACGACACTCGCGGAAAGCTGCTCCAATTCCATGCGGAAATCGAGCTTCTTTGTTTCTCCGCCCGCAAGTTCGAAATCGAATTCGCGCGTAGCGAAGGAATTCTTTGCAAACACAATGTGATATTTCCCGGGGGGCAACGCTAGCGCAAACGCGCCGTCTGTCGTGGATGTCGCCTTCCAGACATTTCCTTGCGGCTGATCATCTAAGGCCGCGCTGACGTGCACACCGCCGACACCCGAGCCGCTCATATCCAAAATCACTCCGGACAGATGCGCATCAGGCAGATTATTTTGAGCCAGGCAAGAATTTGAAAAAGAGACTGCTAGAAGAAACCGCAGAAAACAAGAGACGTAGAGTTTCATTTATCCTCCACTCCCTCTCGCGCGGGAGCTCTGAAGGTAGGCCGCATCTCCAACAATGAGATGTGGCTTGCGGGCTTCGCCGGTCTCCTGGCTTGGCGGTTTTACCAGCGCGTCCTTCCCGCAGCGTCGTCTTAGGAACGTTTCGCTGCAGTGTCCTGCGCTGTGCTGCTTCCGCCTTACAGTCGCGCGGCGGCGACGGCTTGCTTTGCAGCCGCTTGCAATTTCAGCGGCCCACCGTCTTCCCGTGCACGAAGCCTGCGGTTATTGTCGGGGGCGTTTCCGCCCACTGTGCGTTACATGAATCCGCCTGTTACAAACGCGGCGAGGTCACTGCTTCTTTGCTCTTTTATTCACTTCTTTCCAGCACGCTCACCTTTGGCCGTCCATTCACTCTCTGTTCGACCGTTAGCTGCGTCTGAAAAACCTGTTCCAGCAAATCACGCTGATACACACTCGCTGGTGTGCCAACTCGCAAGCATTTGCCTTTTTGCATCAACACGACTTGATCGGCGTATTCGCCCGCGAGATTCAACTCGTGCGTCACAATCACCACGGCATATTTATTAGCTACCGTCAGTTTCTTCAGTGTATGCAGGAAATCCACTTGTGCGCCAATGTCTAGATGCAGCGTGGGTTCATCGAGCAACAGGAGCACCGGCTGTTGCGTTAATGCGCGCGCCAAAATCACTCGCTGCTTCTCGCCGCCGGAAATCTGATCCATCCATCGGTCCATCAGATGATGTGCTCCCACCTGCCCGAGAGCGTCTTTAGCGATCGTTACGTCATTTTCGGTTTCAAACCGAAGCGACTTCCCATGCGGATGCCTGCCTTGCAGCACAAACTCCCAAACTCTCGTCGGAAATAGGAGCTGGCTCTCCTGCTGCACCATCGCAATCCGTTGCGCACGCAGGCGCGGCTCCATGAAGTGCGTTTCCACGCCGCTCAGCAAGATTCTTCCAGAGAGCGGTTGCAGCGCCCCCGCGATGAGTTTCAATACTGTTGATTTGCCGCTAGCATTTGGCCCGAGTACGGCAACGATTTCGCCTGACTTCACTTGAAAGCTAGTCGCTTCGAGAGTGAAAATTGGCGCTTGCGAAGGATTGAGCGAGTAGGCGTAGCTCACCTGCTCGATGCTCAGCCTGACATCAGGGTTCATACGCGAACCATCTTGTGCGTTCCGCTCCATCACGGAATCCCGCACCGCGCTCATGCCAGCCTCCGCCGCAGTAGATAGATAAACAGCGGCGCTCCTGCCATTGCCGTAATCGCGCCAACCGGCAATTCATTCGGCGCAGCAACCGTTCGCGCCACTGTATCCGCAATCACGGCAGCGATCGCTCCTCCAAATGCAGTGGCCGGCAACAACATCCGATAGTCGGTGCCAAAAATCAGCCGCATCACATGTGGAATCAGGAGTCCGACGTAGCCGATCGCTCCGCCTACAGCCACAGCAAGCCCCGTCAGGGCAGACGCCGCGAGATAAACGAGAATTTGCACTTTGCGTACGTCCACGCCCAGATGCATCGCTTCCTTTTCGCCCGCCAACAATAGATTCAGATCGGATGCAGTCAGATAAATCAGAGCGAATCCCGCAAAAAAGCCGACGCGCAATACCCAGCCCAAAATCGGCGCCATCGGCGTTGAGAGATCGCCCATCAGCCAATACGCCATGCTGCGAACGCTGGAACTCGGAAGCATCGTGATAAGCAAAATGATGACCGCTGACAAGAACGACCCAGTGATTACCCCGGAAAGCAAAAGTGTGTTGCTGTCCATTTGCCCTTGCCGCCGGCCCAGAAAATAAACTACGGCAATCGTTACCGTCGCCCCAAGAAAGCCACCGAGCGGCGTGAATACTGCAGCAATCTCCGGCCGCAATGCAAGGTGCGGCTCAATAATCAGGGCCACAATCGAGCCTACCGCTGCACCGCTCGAGACTCCCAATACGTACGGATCAGCCAAAGGATTGCGTAGTAGCGCCTGAAAACTTGTTCCTGCCACAGAAAGTGAAGCGCCCACAAAAATTCCCAGTGCGATGCGCGGCAAGCGAATCTCACGAATGATCATTCCGTATTCGCTGGAAATTTCGCTGCTCCGCCCGATCAACACGCCGAGTAAATCCTTCGCCAGTCCGTAAAGAGAAACAGGAACCGCTCCGAACTTAAGCGCAATCACGACTACTACAAACAAAATCACCGCAAGAATTCCGCATCGCACCGCAACCTTGCCCAGGGTAAGCGGCTGCATCAGTTTTTCTCCGAAAAAACTTCAGGATGAAGCTGCCGCGCCAATTCTTCCACCGCGTCCACAATTCTCGGCCCCGGCCGATTGATCGCGTCACTAACAACCGCAATTTTTCTTTTCTTCACAGCGTCCATTGCCGACCATCCCGGTTTCAACGCGAGCGCTCCCACATCATTCTGCACCGCTTCGGAATGGTTCGACGCAAAGACAAGGTATTCCGGCTGCAGCCTCACCGCTTCCTCCAGACTAAATTGCGGCCAGTCTTGATTCAATTCCACAACGGACGTGGCTCCTGCGTGTTGCAGAACATCGGCAATAAATGTCTTCTTGCCCACAGATTGCAGCGGCTCCGTCCACACCACAAACATTACGCGCTTCACCGGAGCTCCGCTCAATCTTTCTTGTATTGCCGCCAGCCTGCCTTCCAACTTCTCATACAGAGCAATCCCAGCGCTTTCCACTCCCAGTACTCCGGAGAGTTTTTTCATAGAAACAACCACATCATTCACGCTGTGCGGATCCGTCGAATACACAGGAATCCCAATTTGTTCCAGCGCGCGCACGGTTTCCAGGCGATTGAGACTTTTCACGACCAGCACAACATCCGGTTTCAGTGCGGCCACTTCTTCCATGTTCGGATTGATCGCGCCGCCCACTTTATGTTTCTTCGCCGCGTCAGCTGGGTAGTCGCAATAATCCGTGTCGCCTACGAGGCGGTCCTGTAACCCCAGCGCATAAACAGTTTCCGTCAAACTTGGCGCAAGCGAAACAATTCTGCGCACGGGCTGGGGAATCTTTACGATTCGCCCGGTCTCATCCGTAACTTCACGCAACGCAGGCGCAGCGCCACTCTGCACGCGCGCTCCCGCAGAAATCGCAAACGTGCTCAGGACGAACGCCATCGCGAGTACTGCCCGCAACAATCGCATTTTGTTTCCGGTTGCGCCGCTTTTCATTTCGTGCCTAATCCAAGCTCTTGTATATATTCTCGTACAAAAACAAAAAAGCCCTACGAGATCCCGTAGGGCGTACCGCGATGCTCTTTCTCGCGAAGAGTCTCGCACTTGCAGCAGGGAGGGTAGCCTGGCTTACGGCACTGGGCCGATTACAGTGGCGGGACCGCGGCCGAATCTCACGGCCTTCCCCGCTTCCCTTGCTTGCTTTCCGATTGCGACACAATCGGTGTTGGACTTGAGGTTTGAGTCTAAGCTGAGCAGCCAGTTCCGTCAATCTGCAATGCGCGTGAATACTTTAGCGGTTCTTCCAATTCGGCTTCCGCTTTTCCACCAAGGCGTGCAAACCTTCCTGCGAATCTTCCAGCCGGTAAAGCTCGTTCAAGAAAATGTTCATGGATTGTTTCAGACCATCTTTCAGTGAAAGCCCCATACCGCTCAGAATCGCTTTCTTCGCCATCGTGAGCACTGGCCCGGAGTGTCCGGTGATTCGCGCGATCAAATCATTCACGGTTTTCTCAAGCTGCGCTTCCGGGACCAAGCGATTTACCAGTCCCATCTCCAGCGCGCGTTCGGCTGTAACTGGCTCGCCTGTCAATACCAATTCCAAAGCTGCCTTTGGTCCAACGAGATAAGGCAATATCGTCGACGCAAGCGGCGGAAAAACGCCGATAGAAATTTCCGGCTGGGCGAATCTCGCTTTCGGTGTCGCCACAACTAAATCTCCAAAAGCGGCAAGTTCCGCGCCGCCACCAATCGCCGGCCCGTTCACAACGCACACAACCGGTTTTGCTGTTTCCAAAATTCCCGCAAACGCCGAGTGAAATGCATCCAGCATCTGAAACACGCGCTGCGATGTGTATTCGCCAACTTCAATCCCGCCGCAAAAAACCTTACATGCCGAATCCAGAACGATCAATTTGATCTCTTCTCTTTGCCCAATCAGGTCAATAGAGTCTGCAAGTTCGCGCAGCATCGGCTCGTTCAGAAGATTGTGTTCCGGGCGATTCAGCGTTATTCGCGCAACGCTGCCATCCAGGCGCGCCTTTAAATACTCACAATCCTCGAGCCGCTTTCGTCTTTGTTGTGTTGAAAAGTCTTCAGGATTTGCCGTTTCCACCATGGAGATGTCTCCTTGCGGCAAGAGTGCCGGTATTCTTTGCGCATTTCAGATGCTAGCACGCGCTTCCGTTAGGCCATTTTTTCGCTTCGCTTCGCGTGTGCAAAGAGTCGTTGCCTGTCCTGGCTGGCCTGTTTGGGCCGATCGTTTTTCTTCGATTTCTGTGCCGCTTTCCAGTTATTCTGGCACTGTCGTTCGATGCTTCGGGAGACTTCGGCATGGCTGCCGAGAAATTTGCTTATATTCTTCTGTTCCTCGCAGGCACACTCGTCCTGATTTTTTGTTTTTCACGGCAATCGCATGCAGCAACCGTTGCGGTGTCGTCTCTTTTTTTGGTCTCTATGCTAGGCACCTTTGCCCCTTCGGATACAGCCAATGTTTCATATCTCTCACAAGCTGCTTCCGACGGCTATCCTCCTTCTGCCGCATGGGAAGCCGCAAAACCAGTCACATTTAATTCGGACTGGCAGGGGAACAATTCCGATCCGGAAAGAGAAACACAAGTTCATCTGCTCTGGAACACGGAAACTCTATTCCTGCACTACCACTCGCGCTTTCGCGCGTTGACCGTTTTTCCTAACGCCGATCCATCAGGACGCCGCGATCATCTTTGGGATCGGGACGTCGTTGAAGTTTTTCTCCAGCCGGATCCAACTTATCCCGGCCATTACTATGAATTTGAAGTCAGCCCAAACGGCTACTGGATCGATCTCGAGATCGAACATGGCGATCGCTCCGACCCAAACACGGGAATGAAGTGCCGAACCCACATTGATGAGAAAGCAAGAATCTGGACCGCGGAAATCGCCATCCCCCTGCGTAGCATGGCGCAGCACTTTGATCCCTCTTCCATCTGGCGGGTAAACTTCTTCCGCGTCGAAGGCGCTACCGAGCCCCGTTTCTATTCGTCCTGGCGTGCCACGAACACTCCTCAGCCGAATTTCCACGTTCCGACTGCGTTCGGAAAGTTGCGCTTCCTGCCTGCGACGGAATCGAAATGAGTTTCGCCACGCCTCGCTGGTTTGTTTGCATTTTTCTTTTCGCTTCGCTCGCTCTTCCTTTCTCACTTGCCGCCCAGGACGCGCAGAATCAGGCTCCGATCGTAACAAAGATCGAACCGCCGAATTGGTGGCTAAACCTCACTCCAGACTTGATGCTTCTTCTCTCCGGCCGGAACCTGCAGGCAACACAGCTTACCTGTAACGTTCCAGAAGTTGTCGTGGCACGCACTCAGGCTTCGCATCACGGTGATTATCTTTTTGTGTGGCTGAAATTTACTTCGAATGCGCGCACCGGTACGCTTGTTTGCCGTATTGTCGCGCCCACCGGAAAAACAACCTTCGAACTTCCGCTAGCGGCTCGTGCGCCTACTGCGCAGAGATTCCATGGTCTTTCGCAGGATGACGTTTTCTATCTCATCATGCCTGACCGTTTTGCCAACGGCGATCCCACAAACGACGAACCTAGTGAATTTCCCGGTTCGCATGATCGCTCAAGAGCGCGCGCCTGGCATGGAGGTGATTTGCGCGGCATTCGTGATCATCTTTCTTACTTGCAGGATCTCGGCGTCACAACTCTCTGGTTAACACCGGTAGTCAAGAATGGCTCTACGGAGGACTACCACGGCTACGGCGCTGCGGATCTGTATGCAGTCGATCCGCACCTCGGTTCACTCGAAGATTACAAAGACCTCGTCGCAGCAGCGCATAGACGCCAGATGAAGATTTTTTTTGACTCCGTACCCAATCATGTCGGCCCGCGCCATCCGTGGGTCGCGAAACCACCACTGCCCGATTGGTTCCACGGCACTCCACAAAGTCATCGCGACTCTTTTTCGCCGTCGAAAAAGTCCTTCTACGGCCAGCCTGAAAAATCGCCTGTTACAAACGACCCTTTCGAAGCGCTCGTTGACCCGCACGCTCCCGAGAATTTGCGCCGCAACCTTTTAGATGGATGGTTTTTCGGAATTCTGCCCGACCTGAATACAGAAAATCCAATGGTCGCGCAGTATCTTTTGCAAAACATCATTTGGTGGATCGAATCCACCGGACTCGACGGCCTGCGCGAAGATACATTCCCTTACGTCTCACGCAAATTCTGGTCAGAGTGGCACGCCACCCTGCATCGCACCTACCCTCAACTCAGCACAATTGGCGAAGTTTTTCATCCCGATCCAACGGTCACCTCTTTTTTTGTTGGTAACAAAAAAGGCTGGGACAACATTGACACGGGCTTGACTACGGTTTTCGATTTCCCGCTCTTCTTCGCTCTCCATGACGTCTTGCTCCACAATGCGCCTGTAGGCCGCATCGCAAACGTCCTTCGTCAGGATTCACTTTATCCGCATCCCGAATTACTCGTGCCCTTCTTTGCAAACCATGACGTTCCGCGTTTTGCCAGTGCCGAAGGGAACTCGTCGGAGAAACTGAAACTTGCATTTGGATTGGTTCTAACGCTTCGTGGGATTCCCGAACTCTATTACGGCGACGAACTCGGCATGACCGGCGGCGCCGATCCCGAAAACCGCCGCGATTTCCCCGGCGGCTGGGGCGAAGATCAAAAAAACGCATTCACCGCCGAAGGCAGAACCGCGGAACAGCAGGATATTTTCTCAACCGTTCAAAAGCTTCTTCGTCTGCGACGAGAACATCCTGCACTTACCAGCGGCAAGCTTTGGCATCTTTTCTCGGACGATTCGTCTTACGTTTTCTTGCGCCAAACGGCGGACGAACGCGTTCTGGTCGTTTTTAATAATTCCAAAGAATCACGCGCTCTTACTGTACCGATTCTCGATACACCAGTTGCCGGCGCTTCTTCTCCTTCCCTGCTCTATGGTCAAGCACGGGTCGAAGTTGCGGCAAAGGATTTAGCCATTGCTGCTCCCGCGCAATCCCTCTCAATTATTACGCTCGAATAGAACGCGTCGCGATCAATACGAGATTTCGACCGTCCAATCATCCAACGCATCGTTCACCGCCACTGTCACTGAATGCTTTTTCTCGTCGTAACTCCAGATGTGGCTTTCCGTACCTCCGACTTTCACCATCTTCGGCATCGCCACTGCTCCGAACACTCTTACTTCCGTGCTGTTCCACCATGGCTTGTAATTGTTCTTTTCCAATTTGCCGTTAATCGTTAGCTCGTTCCCGCTCATTTTGCACGAATATTTCACGCGCAAAATTTCGCCTTTCTGATATGCGTACGTGTGCCCATCATCTTGATAGAGAGAGCCGCTGCAGTCGGGCCCCGGATAAACGCGAAGCTTCAATCCCCCGGGTGGAATCTCTCCCGTGTATTGCACAAGCTCTTGCATAGGAATAACCGCTCCGGCTCGCACGTACAACGGCATCTGGTCAAGCGCCGGATGCGAGACAATTTCATCTTTGCTGTTGTGCTTTTCCGCCGTCCAATAGTCGTACCAATCTCCCGGTGGGAGATGCACACTTTGGGCATCCAACATCTCCGTTGTCACCGGAGCAACGAACAAATCCCTCCCAAAAAGAAAATCGTGATCGTTCCCCACAATTCCATTTTCCCTTGGATATTCTAAAAAGAGCGGACGCATCAGCGGAATTCCCGTCCGGCTCATCTCTTCAATCTCCGTATAGATATAAGGCAGCAGGCGATAGCGTTCTTCGATGAATCTCCGTCGAATCGCTTCGTGCTCCGGTCCATGTACCCATGGTTCCTGATCGCCGGTGCCTTTCGCCGTGTGATCGCGATAAATTGGGTTGAATGCGCCTACCTCAAACCATCTCGTCAGCAAATCGGCTGTCGGCGTGCCCGCAAATCCTCCGATGTCATCGCCCACCATTCCGTAGCCGGAAATTCCCATGCTCAAAAGTTGCGGCGTGCTCATGGCCAGATGGTTCCAAGTGCTGCTGTTATCGCCTGTCCAAGTGGCGGCGTAACGTTGCGCACCTGCGTACGCTGCACGCGTTAACACGAAAGGCCGTTCGTCCCCTTGCAGTTTGCGCAAACCGTCGTACGTCGCTCGCACATTCTGCATTCCAAACACGTTGTGAATTTCCGTGTGCGGATGTTTCGCGCCGTCATCTGTCCGGTGAACATTGTCGAGCGGCATCGTTTTCGTCGGCGTTAGAAAAACAGATGGTTCGTTCATGTCGTTCCAGAATCCTGAAACGCCCATTCCCACAAAATCCTTGTACAGCCCGCCCCACCAATCCCGCACTCGCGTTAGCGTAAAATCAGGAAACACACTTGGCCCGGGCCACACAGGTCCTACAAATAAAGATCCGTCCGCACGCTTCACAAACACGTCCTGCTTCATGCCCGTTTCGTAAGGTGGATAGCCCTGCTCTTGCTGCTTGATGTGCAAGTCCGTGATCAAAACTGTGTGCACCCCCACAGCCTTGAAATCCGCAATCATCTTTTCAAAATTTGGAAAATATTCGCGGTTTACAGTGAAGGGCGCATAGCCATTCTGGTAGTCAATGTCGAAGTAAATCGTGTCGGCGGGAATCTTGTCTTCGCGCAGCCGTTCTACAATTTCATACCCGCGTTTTTCCGGGTAGTACGAATAGCGGCACTGTTGATAGCCTAGAGCCCATAGCGGAGGCAATGGAATTCTTCCCGTCAGCGCCGTGTAGTTTTCGATGATTTTTTTCAGATCTGGACCGGCGAAGTAATAGTAGTTGATCTCTCCGCCGTCTGCGCCAAACGAATAGTAGTCGCGCGATTCTTTTCCGAAATCAAAAGAACTCCGCCACGTATTGTCGAAAAAAATTCCATATGCGGTTCCATTTCGAAAGCCCTGGAAAAATGGAATAGTCTTGTACAGGGGGTCACTCGATTCCTGCCAGCCGAACTCATCCGTGTTCCACATCGTAAAGGATCGATTTCTGCGGTTCATCGGCCCGGCCTTATCGCCAAGCCCGAAATAACTTTCGTCCGCAGGCATTTTCTTCCAAACATGGATGCGCCCGCCGTCCCATGCCATCGGCAAGGAAGGTTCATCCGCGACAATCACATTCCCAGCCGAATCCAGAAAATCAATCAGCAGTGGTACTTTCTTGATCCGCACGACCGTACTACCCGAAGCCAGCTTCACTCCATCCGCCGTTTCCTCAATATTCACCGGCGGTGCAGCAGCTTCCTCAACCACAGCCCACGAAGAATCTTTAGGGAAAATTCCTTCCGGCGCCACGCGCACGCGAAAAACTCCTTCGCGAAACACCGTCACACGTACTTTTACTTTTCCTGTAAGTACTTCAACTCCATCACTCAATTTCGTCACACGCTGAACATTTCCGATGTGCTGCCAGCCCTGTGCGAAGTCAGTCGCAACGGCAAAAAAATAGATCGCGCACAACACAAAAATGCGCCGCGTAACTCCATACATAACGACCTCCGTGAGATTGTCTGCACCCGATGGAGAGGGTTCAGGCCGCGAGCCACTGTTCAAAGAACGCGGAAGCTTTTGCGCCTTCGACCCGGCGGCGCACAGCATCCATCACCCGGCAACGCAACGCATTGCTGGTACCGTAAAATCCAAGCCAGTAGGGAAGATAAATCTCTGCAGGCAGCGATTCGATTTCAAGCGAAGCATCGCGCATCTTGAAAAATCCCTGTTGAAACACAATCCGCAGAACTTTGTCTCGCAAGATTTGTTGCGCCCGCTCTTGCGTGAGCGAATACTGCAGGCAATTCCGTGTTTGCACGGTGACCAATTCTTTATCTTGTGGAACTGTTCGAAATTCAAAAAGGTCCAGCGAGCCATCGACTGCGTCCATTGCAAAGATGCGCTGCACCTTTTCGCGATTCATCGCATACCGCACGCGATACAGTCTAAACGGAACGTACGCTTCTGCAATTCTCTGCAGCGGCCCCATACGCATTCGCCAGACCAAAGACAAAAGTCCAGTCTCGCGAAACGTGCGTTGCGCTTCGTCTTGTGTAACGTTGGGTTTCAGGCTCCGAATCAAGCGCCTTCTCTTCTATCGGAAGCGAATCCACAATCCGACTACGGTTGCGATCAGGGCTAGCGTGAACACTATATTCATTGCATGTTCGAGGCCAGTTTCCTTTGCCATCTGAGGTCTGGCAGTGACGTCTATGGTGTCCATCTTGTCATCCACGGTCGCAAACGTCAGCCCGGCAAGCTTTTTACGTTCGGGCGCGGGATACATCATGCTTACGACAACCAGCACAATCGTGCACACAACGAACATGAAGATGGCGTAGTGGAGGAAATTCATATCCACCAGCCAGCGAATGGCGCCGGATTGGTAATGCGCGGTTTTGTCCAACACCTCGAAGATGAAACGCGACGCGCCCAACACAAATCCCACGAGCAGCGACGAAATCGCGCCCTGGCCATTCAATCGTGGCCACAAGATTCCGAAAATGAAGCACACCGCAATTGGCGGGCTAATGTAGGCCTGTACGCTTTGCAAATAAATGTAAAGCTGCGCGCTCAGCAAGTGAATGAACGGCACCCACAACAGTCCAAGCAGCACCATTCCACCAGTCGCGATGCGCCCAAAGTTAACGAGCTGTTTTTCAGATGCCGCCGGGTTGATCTTCTTATAAAAATCAAGCGTCACTAGTGTTGAAGCCGAATTGAACACAGAACTCATCGCGCCCATCACGGCAGCCAGAAGAGCCGCCATCACCAGTCCAACCAGACCTACCGGCAACAAATTCAGCACCAGCGTCGGATATGCATAGTCCGGTTTCGCACTCACCTGATCCGGAAACAGCGCGTAAGCAATGATTCCAGGGAGGACCAGCATGAACACGGGAAGAATCTTCAGAAAACCTGCAAAAATCGTCCCTGCTTTCGCGTGCCCTTCATCCCGCGCGGAAAGCACTCGCTGCACAATCACCTGGTCCGTACACCAGTACCAAATTCCTAAAATCGGCGCGCCGAAAAATATACCCGTCCATGGAAACGCCGAATCGGTCGCAGGTTTCATCATATGGAAGTAACTCGGCGGCACGATTGTCTGCAAGTGCGCAAAGCCTCCCACGCGGTGCAATCCAATCAACGTCAGCGCCACAGCGCCCGTAATCAGAATCAGCGTTTGGACGGTATCGGTGTAGATCACCGCCGCCAGCCCGCCGGCCACGGTGTAAATTCCCGTCGCGACCACGAGCACAATCGCGGTTTTCCAAAGCGACCATCCTGCTACGCGCTCCAGCACCACGCTCGCCGCATATAACTGCACAGAAATCTTCGTAAAGATGTACGCGACAATCGAAATTCCTGCGAGATACACTGCGCACTGCCGGTTGAACCGTCGCTCCAAAAACTGGGGCATCGTGAACACGTTGCTGCGCAAATAGAACGGCACGAATACCCAGCCTAGAATCAACAGAATCAAACAAGCCAGCCATTCAAAATGCCCGACCGCCAGACCCGACGATGCGCCGGTCCCCGACAGCCCAATAAAGTGTTCGGTGGAGATGTTGGAAACGAATAAAGACGCGCCGATAAAAAACCATCCAACATCGCGCCCCGCCAGAAAATATTGCTCGCTCGTGCGCTCCCGTCGCGAAAAATAAAACCCAATCCCAAACACAATCAGGAAATACACTCCTATGATTGCAAGGTCGAGATTTGCAAGAGCTTTATGCGTAGTGGCAACCTGTGCTGCAAAGAGCATTCAATTCTCCTTGGGGCCCCCTGAGGCCACCTTGGCGCTTGCTGCTTTGAGGCTGTAGCGTTACAGATTGTGAGGCTAATCCGGCCCAGCGGAGTCTACAACACAGCCTCCTTCCGCTCAATAACGGATTGAAAATCCCACGTCATTTCGGCCGCCCGCCCCTGCGAGTTCCTAACGTGATTTTCCTCTCGCGGCATTTCCGCTCTTGCGGGATACTGTCGAGCGGCGCAAAGGGGCCTTCATGTCTCCAACGAATTTCTTCTCCCGGCGTAAATTCATCAAGAACGCGACCATTGGCGGAGCAACTCTTACCATCGTTCCGCGTTATGTCCTAGGCCGCGGTATGACTCCTCCTAGCGATCTTCTAAACATCGCCGGTGTCGGCATCGGCGGCATGGGCCGCGCCAACCTTATCAACCTTGCCAGCCAAAACGTGGTCGCTCTTTGTGATGTTGACTGGGATTATGCCGGAAAATCCTTTGAACGCCTCAGCTCGGACATTCCGCGTCTGGAAGGCCGCATCAACCAGCCTGAAAATGAGCCTCAAAGCCAAACTCGCTCCGGCCTCAACCCGGCTAAAGCTCAAAAGCAGCTCGAAAATATGAAGCGCCTTTACAACGAGCACTGGCAAAAAGCGAAGCGCTATAAAGACTATCGAGAGATGCTAGACAAACAGAAAGACATTGACGCTGTCGTGGTCGCTACGCCAGATCACATGCATGCCCCCATCGCTCTAGCTGCCATGGCGCTTGGCAAACACGTTTATGTACAAAAGCCACTTACCTGGTGCGTTAGCGAAGCGCGCCAACTTGCCCAGCGGGCCAAAGAAACCAAAGTCGCGACGCAAATGGGCAACCAAGGCCACTCCGCTGACGATGCTCGCCTTGCCGTGGAATACATCCAATCCGGCGCCATTGGCGAAGTTCGTGAAATTCATGTTTGGACTAATCGCCCGCTTGGCTTCTGGCCGCAAGGCGTTCCACGCCCCGAACCGCTCCCCGCTTCCGCTGATTCGCTCAAGTGGAGTGGTCGCGACGTAAACACACGCCTCGCCGCAGCCATGGCTGGCGACTACCCCATTCCCGATACGCTTTCATGGAGTCTTTTCCTCGGAGTCGGTCCGGAAGTGCAATATCACCCGGTCTATCACCCATTTAATTGGCGTGGCTGGGTGGATTGGGGCGTCGGCGCAATCGGCGACATGGGAGCTCATCTTCTCGACGTTTCTCTCTGGGCACTCGATCTCGGTCTGCCCACAAGCGTCGAAACCATCTCCACCCCGTTTAACAAGGCTTCTTATCCGCTGGCTACGCAAACCTATTTCGAATTTCCCGCACGCGGGAAAATGCCTCCTGTCAAACTCACCTGGTACGACGGCGGCCTTCTCCCGCCCAAGCCCGTGGAAATGGCCGAAGACGAGGAGGTCAATAAAGACGGTGGCGCCCTCTTAGTCGGCAGTAAAGGCAAACTACTTCACGATACATACGGACTTCGCCCGCGCCTGTTGCCAAAATCGTTGGCCGATTCCACTCCCAAGCCCGCACAGAAGTTACTGCGCATAAAGGACGAAAGCCACGAACTCAACTGGGTGGACGCTGCGAAAGGAAAGACAGTGGCATCTTGCCCCTTCGAATATGCTGCAATCCTGGCAGAAATTATGCTTCTCGGCGTCGTCGCTCTCCGCGCGGGCAAGAAACTTTCGTACGATCCGGCGAACATGCGCGTAACCAACGTCGCCGACGCGAATCAATATCTGAAGCGGGACTATCGCACCGGCTGGTAACCGTTTTTTGTTCAAAGCGTCGAATCAATGGTCAAAACTTTGGAGGCCAAATGAAAAAGCTTTTTTTGTGTTTGCTCATTTTCGCGGGGGTTGCTATGGCAGGGGAAAAATCGATATACGACTTCACGATGAACTCGATTGACGGTAAGGCGACTCCGCTTTCGAGCTACAAAGGCAAAGTCGTTCTACTCGTCAACGTCGCCAGCCGCTGTGGCTTCACGCCGCAATATACGGCGCTCGAAAACATCTATGAAAAATACAAAAGCCGCAACTTTGTGATCATCGGCATTCCCGCAAATAATTTCGGCGCGCAGGAACCCGGGACGAATGAGGAAATCAAGACCTTCTGCTCCACCAAGTACAACGTCACTTTCCCCATGATGGCCAAAGTGAGCGTAAAGGGCAGCGATATCACGCCGATCTATCAATATCTGACCGACAAGTCCGCCAATCCGCAGACTGGCGGCGAAATCCAATGGAATTTCACCAAGTTTCTCGTTGGAGCTGATGGCAAAATCGTTGCCCGTTTCGAGCCCAAGGTCACACCAGACGATCCACAGGTTGGTGCCGCCATCGAAAAAGCCCTGTCTGCGGCAAAACTGTAATTACATTTGAAAAAAAGAAAATTGGGTGAGGCGGGGCCTCCACCTCTTTTTGTTTTTGTGGGCATTGCGTGTTGTCTGTCTCAAAAAGCGAGGCCGGAACATGCCGTGATGTCAGGTCTAAGCCCGTGGCATAAGCCGGGCAGCCGGGGTGCCTCATTCAACGCCAATGGCCTTGCGTACTATTGAAGAATGCGCGACGAAGGCCGACTCTGGTGATACCTAGTCAGCTTAAACCAGCAGGCTTTTCGTTGCGATATTGCCATGTGCGATGGGCGATGATGCAAAGAAACGGAACCTTGCAGCCAGCCAAAGAACGTGCCGTCCGGCGCTGTCCGTTTGTCGCATCTGTAGAGGTCACGGATGTGAATTCCGGAGCACGACTCTCCGCGCGCATCTCCGAACTAGCTATGGGTGGGTGTTATGTTGACGCGCTGAACCCTTTCCCAACGGGGACGTTGATTACATTGCGAATTCTGCGGGATCAAGGCGCCTTCGAGGCCAAAGCGAAGGTGGTTTACTGCGACCCGAAGTTCGGGATGGGCGTGGCGTTCACAGAGATGGCACGCGATCAGAGGGCGATCCTCGAGGGCTGGTTAGCTGAGATCATCTGCCTACTGAGACCGATATCGTAGTTGTTGCTAACGACCGTTCAAATCCCCCTTGAAAATCTTCGGTCGAAAATCCATGGCGTGACAAACCAAAACTGAGGCACTCGGCAAAGCGTCTGGCCAGAGCCGGACACCGCACTGCAAAACGCGTTGCGGGGCGCGTTTGTAGCGATTGCGCTAGCATGGTTGCGCAGTCGAAAAGCAGCGGCGACGAGGTCCACGAGGAATGGTGACACTGCGCAACATTGTGAAGGACTATTCTGCCGATGGGCAATTGGTCAGGGCGCTGGACGGAGTGTCGCTTGAAGTCGCTGCGGGGGAATTTATTGCTTTCGTTGGCCGCAGCGGTTGCGGCAAATCCACGCTCTTAAATCTCGCCGGTGCGATGGATTTTCCGACGACCGGCGAAGTGCTCCTTGACGGTATTAGTACAAATTCGCGCGACGATTCGGCCCTTACAAAACTCCGCCGCGAAAAGGTTGGCTTCGTTTTTCAAGCCTTTCAACTGATCAATACCTTAAGCGTTGTGGAAAATGTCGAACTGCCGCTCCTTCTTGCGGGGACGAATCATGCGCGCCAAACCGCTGTTGAACGACTCTCGTCAGTGGAACTCGCCTGTCTCGAAAACCGCATGCCGCATCAACTCTCCGGCGGACAGATGCAGCGGGTTGCCATCGCCCGTGCTCTCGTCAACAATCCGAAGATTCTCCTCGCCGACGAACCGACGGGGAACCTCGACACAGCAACGGGAACTGTCATTCTCGATCTGTTGAAGCGCCTCACGCGCGAACAAAAAACTGCAACACTAATGGCAACGCACAGCGCAGAAGCCGCAGCCGTAGCAGATACGGTCATCGAACTCCGCGACGGCAAGATCGCCAGGATCATACGCAAGTGACCGGGAATGCAAAACTCTTTTGGCGATTGATGATGCGCCCGCTTGCGCGGGAACCAGTCCGTTTGGGACTGGCGGTGATCGCTGTCGCGCTTGGAGTTGCCGTCGTGCTCGCCATAGATCTGGCAGGCACAGCCGCCACCGGCTCTTTTCACTCTTCTCTCGAAACGCTCGCCAGCAACTACAACCTGGAAGTTACGGCGACAGGCGGCGTTCCGGAACAAATCGTCGGGCAGCTCGCAACGTTACCATTCAATTTTGTTCTCTCGCCGCGTATGGAGGATGTCGCAGTCGTTTCGGAAACGAAAAAGACTGTCGTTCTCTTAGGCCTCGATCTCATTAACGAAGCGAACATTCTGCAAACTGAGAGCAGAAAGCTTGAGACCGGGAATCCATACGCGGGAGAAGATCTTTCAAAGGGTTTCTTCGCCGACGACAGCATCTGGGCAGGCAGCGGTCTTGGTCGGAAAAAAGGTCAACAGGTTTCTCTAATCGTCGGAGATCGCGAAAAAACGTTTACTGTTCGCGGCGTTTACGACGACAAAAATCAGCCGGCGATCATCATGGATATCGCTGCGGCACAGCGCGCTCTTGGGCGAACGGAAAAAGTGGACCGTATTTTGATGCGTGTGCCGGACGGCCAAAATGTGGACTCGTGGGCCAAACAAATTGCTTCGATTCTTCCGCCAGGAATGGAAGTTCGCGCCGTGGGAACCTCAACGGAAGAAAATCGCAAAATGCTTGCTGCATTTCGCTGGAACTTGAAATTGCTTAGCTATATCGCCCTCATCGTCGGCGCGTTTTTGATATACAACACAATTTCCGTCTCAGTTGTACGACGGCGCGCGGAAATCGGCATCGCCCGTGCGTTAGGAGCGAACCGCGCAGAAATCTTATTTGCGTTTGTCGGTGAAGCAGCAGCTCTCGGGATTATAGGTGCTGCCATCGGCGTCCCACTCGGACGGATTATGGCTGCCGGCGCCGTGAAGTTGATGGGCACAACGGTAAACGCTCTTTATGTCAGTAGCCGGCCAGGCCCCATTCAGTTGGGCTTCACCTCGGTTCTAACTGCGATCGCAGTAGGAATCGGCGTTGCTGTAGTTGCCGCCTATGCGCCAGCCCGCGAGGCCGCGCAGGTCACGCCTGTCGAAGCCATGGCGCGAGGGCGCAGAGAATTCATAGTCCGCGTACACAAGACGCGCGATTTTACAATCGCATTGGTTCTTGCGGGCGCAGCGTGGGCCTCGGCAAAAGCGCCAGCAGTTGGTGGCAAGCCGCTCTTCGGATATTTTGCAACTTTGCTGGTGATTGCAGCGGGTACGCTTGCCATTCCTGCAGCAGTAAGCACGGTCATACGAGCCAGTAGCCGGTTCCTCAAAAAATCCGGCGTCGCCGCCCTACTTGCTTCCAGAAGCTTACTCGGCTCCCTTCGCAGAACCTCCGTCCTTGTTGGTGCGCTCGCAACGGCGGTTGCGATGATGACCGCCGTCGGAATTATGGTTGGAAGCTTTCGCATAACCGTCATCCAATGGATGGAAGGAGAAGTCCCCGCAGATTTTTATGTTCGTCCCGCTGGAAATCCTTCTGTCGACCGCCATCCGACCATTTCTCCGGAGCTAGCGGATAAATTCGCCGCACTTCCAGGGGTGGAAGCGGTGGACCGTTTGCGCGCCTATGAAATCAGCTATGACGGAGTGCCGACTACCATCGCGGCCGCCGATTTGCATGGCACGCAAAAACGAGGCCGCACAGATTTCTTCTCCGGACGGCCCTCGGAAGACGTGCTTGAAGAATTACGCACTGGCAACTCAGTGGTCGTCAGCGAGCCGTTCACATACAAGCATGGCGTGAAACGTGGGGACACGATTTCCCTCAAGCTGGGAACGTCCCTCGCCAGCTTTCGCATCGCCGACGTTTATTACGACTATGGCAGCGAGCGCGGTTTTGTTCTCATGGACCGCAGTGTGATGAAAAAATATCTGCCGGATGACGCTCCTTCCAATCTCGCGGTGTACGTTACGAACGGCGCCGATCCGAGGCGTGTGCGTGAAGAAATTGAGCAGGCGGCACGCGACTACCGTGTTTTGATTTTCTCCAACGGGGACTTGCGCCATGAAGCCATCAAGATTTTCGACAAGACATTTGCGATTACTTACGCGCTCGAAGCCATCGCCGTTCTCGTCGCTATCATGGGCGTAGCCGGCGCTCTGCTCGCACTCGTGATTGATCGTAAACGCGAACTTGGACTCCTGCGGTTTCTTGGCGCCACAGGCGCGCAAATTCGCCGTATGATTCTCGCCGAAGCCGCCTTGCTTGGCCTGCTCGCCAATGTGGCGGGTCTTCTTCTTGGTTTTGCGCTCTCGCTCATCCTTATCTTCGTCATCAACAAGCAGTCTTTCGGATGGACGATCCGCTTTCACTGGCCAGTTGCTGTTTTGAGCGGAGCGATTTCTCTGATTTTTGCGGCGACTGTCCTCGCAGCATTCTATCCCGCGCGAATCGCCATGCGGCTCAATCCGGTTGAGGTCGTCCATGAGGAATAGAGCCTTTTGCGCCGCATTCTTGTTCGCTACATTTCCTATGTTAGACGTACCGTATCGTGTTGCGCTTCCTGGCTATCGCTATGAATTTCCACGCGATTTTTTTGCGCACTCGAGTTTCCAAACCGAATGGTGGTACACCACCGGAAATGTAAAAACGCCGGATGGCCGAGCATTCGGGTTTGAACTCACGTTTTTTCGGCAGGCGGTAAGTCGCGACGAATCAAAACATGACGCATGGGACGTGAAAGATCTATATCTTGCGCACCTGGCGCTCAGCGACCTCGATGGCGGCCGGTTCTACCAATCTGAACGAGTGAATCGCACGGGACCAGGGATCGCCGGCGTCAGTGCGCAAGATGGCAAAGTTTGGAATGGAAACTGGTTCGCGCTTTGGAGCAAAGACGGCACGCAACAACTCCGCGCGCAAAACGACGACTTCCAATTTGCGTTTAGCTTAAAAAGCGAAAAGCTGCCGGTGATTCATGGTGAAAACGGTATCAGCCAAAAATCCGAAGGCGTGGGCAGAGCAAGCCATTATTTTTCACAAACTCGACTGGTCACAAACGGAACCATCGAACTGAAAGGCAAACGCCACACCGTTTCCGGACTCTCCTGGATGGACCACGAATTCTTCACGCATCAATTGGCTGCCGATCAAGTGGGTTGGGACTGGTTCAGCATTCAGCTCGAAGACGGGACGGAACTCATGTTTTTCATTCTCAGACGCCGGGACGGTAGTATCGACCCGTATTCCGCCGGAACTTATGTTGATGCGTCAGGAAAATCCACGCACTTAAGCGCCGCAGATTTTTCCTTAACGCCAGAAGGGGCAGTTTGGAAGAGCACAGCAACGGGAACGACGTACCCAATTCAATGGAGACTCGTCGTGCCAAAGCTCGACGTCGCTCTCGAAGCAAGAACCCGGCTCCCGCAACAGGAACTAATGGGAGGCACAAGGCTTGCTCCAAGCTATTGGGAAGGCGCCGTGGAATTTACAGGGCTCCGTGCGAACACATCGCTTCGTGGAAGTGGATATCTAGAAATGACAGGTTACAACCATCCCATACAATTAATTAAGTAACAGGAAAAAACGCTAGTTCTAGTACGCAACCCGCGCTCTGGAATTTTTACACGCAAGGCTAAAACTGCGGAACCTTCTTCCGTCACATAGCGTCGAATGTACATCGTGCCACGATATAACTTGCGAGAGTCCAACGAGTTAAAGGATTTCGGCTGGAAAGGCCCGGCGATTGCACTTACAACTGCGAGAAGAGATGCCGGAGCATCCGGTAAATACCTTACGAAATAAACGCGAAAATATTCCTTATTGAGGGGGCTGAATGTTGAGGTGGGCGTTGGGATTTTTCATCGTTGCAGTCATCGCAGCCATTTTTGGATTTGCAGGAATAGCGATGGCTGCTGCGGGAATCGCGAAAATACTGTTTTTTAGTTTTGCCATTCTATTTCTCCGTCAGTGCTTGGACATCTTCAGCGCCGCGTTTGAGACGAGTTTCTACCAGCTGGAAAGTAAACCAACCGGATCATGTTTCACGGACAAAAATTTGTATTGGAATAAGGAGGGATTGAAATGAAACGCTGGAAGGCAATCTTGATGGGGACACTCCTCGTTGCGCCGGCTGCGTTCGCTGCAGGCGCAGCAGACGACGTAAAAGACGAAAACAAACGCCTGGAAAATGCAGGCACAGTAATGGAAGAAATCCTGAACGTTCCTGACGACATTCCTCAGGATCTTTTGGACAAAGCGCGCTGCGTGGTTGTTCTTCCGTCCGTGTTGAAGGCAGCGTTCATCGTCGGCGGCAGCTACGGCCGTGGCACGATGGTTTGCCGCACGGGCAAGGATTTCAGTGGACCGTGGGGCGCACCAGCAATGTACGCGCTGGAGGGCGGAAGTGTTGGATTGCAGATCGGCGGAGAAGCAACTGACTTTGTGATTCTTGTCATGAACAACCGCGGCATGGACAGCCTGTTGCATAGCAAAGTGAAACTAGGCGCGGACGCAACGGTCGCCGCAGGCCCAAAGGGTCGCACTGCTTCTGCTGACACGGACGTGTACATGCGTGCGGAAATGCTGAGCTACTCACGGGCACGCGGCGTGTTCGCAGGAATTTCACTTGAAGGCTCAACGCTGCGTCCGGATGAAGATGCCAATCATCGCCTGTACGGCAAGGATTCGTCCGCAGCAGCAATCGTGATGGAATCGAAATTTGAATCGCCGGCTTCTGGAGCAAAGCTGGTGCACCGGCTTCAAAAGGCTTCCCCTCAACTAAAACCGTAAACAAAGTGCGATCGAGGACAAAGCAGGGGCGCGGGTGCGCCTCTGCTTGATTTTTTGCAACCGCCGCTCCGCGTTTTGAAAAAAGCGCGACTAGTTCATCTTGTTGCGAATTTCGATTGTCGCGCCGATGCCTGATGCTGCGTCTCCGCCAATCCAAATCGTTGCGCGCGAAGGTTCGACCGTGAAAACATTTTGATCGTTCCAGAATGCAAATGCTTCGGCAGGAATCGAAAAAACAACACGTTTTGTTTCTCCTGGAGCGATAGTAATGCGTTGGAATCCTTTGAGCGCTCGAACCGGCTCAGCAACACTCGTTCCCTCTAGACGAATATAAAGTTGAGCTGTTTCTGTTGCGGGATATGACCCCGTGTTGGTGATACTTGCGCTAGCTTGCAAAGGGGCCGGGGTGGGGGAAGAAGTATTTTCCAAGCCTTCGCGCAACCAGTCGAGGCGCAATTCCTGCTTTCCCAATTCAACAGGGCCATAACGAAGCGTGGAGTAGCTAAGACCGTAGCCAAATGGAAATTGCGGGAGATTCGTTTCATCGAGATAGCGCGAAACATATTTTTGGTCACCACCGTTGGTGGAGTGCGCCATTTCGGATTGTCTTGCCGGCCGACCTGTGTTGAGGGCGTTGTAATAAATTGGAATTTGCCCGACGCTGCGCGGCCAGGTGACAGACAACTTTCCACTCGGGATATTCTCTCCAAAGAGTGTGTGAACAAGAGCGGGACCGGCTTGATCCGCCGGAAACCATGCTTCGAGCACGGCAGGAATATGTTGAAACGCCCAGGGCAGAGTGAGAGGACGACCGCTAAACAAAATCAGCACGATTGGTTTTCCGGTTGCAGCGATGGTTTCGAGCAATTGTTGCTGACGTCCCGGTAGATCGAGATGAGAGCGAGAAGCAGCTTCGCCAGTCATCTCGGGACCGTTTTCACCGAGAGCTAGAATCACGGCATCAGAATTTTTCGCTGCATCTACGGCCGTTTTTAGTTGCGCGTCTGTTCCGCTCGAAATTTCCGAACCTTTTGCATAATGCACACGGGTTTCGCCAAGTTTTTCCACGAGAGATGCACGCAACGTGACCACGTCCTGCGCATGGCCCTGCGCAAACCATGAGCCGAGCATGCTGTTTGCGTCGTCTGCCAGTGGACCAATCAGAGCCACGGATTTGACGTCAGCAGGAAGCGGCAAAAGCGGCGACGCGGAAGGCAGCAAATCATTCTTGAGAAGGACAAAGGAACGTTCTGCAATTTCACGCGTAAGAGCGACCGCCTCGGGGAGAAGCATCGCGGACGATTCTTTTTTCTCATCGGTGTAAGGGTTTTCAAAGAGACCGAGCGCGAATTTCACCCGAAGAACACGGCGAACGGCGTCATCCAAATCAGTTTCAGGAACTTCCCCAGCGCGGACGAGCTGCGCAAGATGATCGTGGTACAGGCTACTGACCATGTCCATATCCACACCGGCAAGGAATGCTTTCCTGGCGGCGGTAGCGCCATCATTGGCTATGCCATGATTCATAAGTTCCGCGATAGAGGTCCAATCGCTATCGACGATTCCCTGAAAACCCCATTCTTGTCTAAGGATTTTCTTGAGAGTGAATTGGTTTGCTGAAGCAGGAACGCCGTTCAATGAATTGAACGCGCTCATGAGAGAGCCGGCTCCAGCGCCAACTGCAGCGTGAAATGGCGGAAGATAGTATTCGCGGAGCGAGTGTTCGGAAATCTCGGTTGTATTGTATTCGCGGCCGGCTTCGGCAGCGCCGTAGCCGACATAGTGCTTTGCGCAAGCAAGGATGCTTTCCGAATTGTTTAGATGGCGGCCCTGATAACCGCGTATGTAGGCGATTGCAAACGCAGAACCAAGGTATGGATCCTCACCCGAGCCTTCCGCCATTCGGCCCCAACGAGGATCGTGCGAGATATCTATCATTGGCGAAAACGTCCAGCGGATTCCTGTTGCTGAAGCCTCGCGAGCGGCAACGCGCGCAGCGCGTTCGGCGAGCAGAGGATCCCACGTGGCAGAGATTGCAAGGGGGATCGGAAATTCCGTGCGAAAGCCATGAATGATGTCCAGGCCAAAAATGACAGGGATGTGCAGACGAGATTTTTCGACAGCAATGCGTTGGAACGCATTTGTTTCTTTCGCGGTGACAATGTTGAAAAGCGCGCCAATTTCGCCTTTGGCGAGCATGTCTTCGTAATTCGTGCGGCCTGTACCAGGACCGGTGGGCTGCCCCGCGGAATACTGGACGAGTTGGCCGACTTTTTCTTCCAACGTCATTTTCTTGAGCAGATCATCGACCCGCGTTTCGATAGAGGGGTCGTTTATATCGGAATTTGGTTGAAAAAAGTTTTTTCCAGGCACTAAGGCCGATTGAGCCAGGCCTATTTGCGGGAATAAAGAAAGCATCGCAAAGCTCAGAAAAAGAAAAAACCTTTTGAAGAACGTTATTCTTAAGGGATTCTGTTTATGCAAGTGAAAAGCCATGACCTCGACCTGGGAATATGATGGATTTTCTTACTTTATCAGACAGCAGCGAGCCAGACCTATGGGCATATGGGTAATCCGAATTCCCTGCGTGGCTCGGCCTTTGAACCTGAAGAATCCTACAGCAGGAAAAGGGTTTAATAAAACGTTTTATTTAACAGAAAGCCGGGGAATTCGACGAGACGGCAACAATGGAAAGCGCGCGGATTTCTTGCTCTGCTGCCGGGGCTGTGACAGACTACGCTGCTTAAGTCATGGCTAAGTCCAAGTCTGGCCAGTCTGAGCCTCCCGCCGATCCCTCGGCGAAAAAGGTAAACCTCAGGGAGCTTGCGGAATACCTCGGCCTATCCGTAGCAACAGTTTCGCTGGTGATGAACCGTTCACCTGCGGCGAAATCCATACCACAACAGACACAACAGCGCGTGCGAGTAGCGGCACGGGAGCTCAACTACCGGCCAAACGCAATGGCGCGAATGCTACGGCAACAACGAACGTTCACGATTGGGGTGATGGTTCCGGAGATCAGCGAAGGCTATGCGGCGCTGGTGCTTTCCGGAATTGAAGATCATCTACTGCAAGAGGGATATTTTTATTTTGTCGTGAGCCACCGGCATAAGGCGGATTTGATCGAAGAATTTCCGGGATTGCTGCAACAGCGCGGCGTGGAAGGACTGATTCTTGTGGACACGGAGTGCAATGCTGCAATTTCCGTTCCGGCAGTTGCGATTTCCAGCCACCGGCAGGTGGAAGGTGTGACAAACATAACGTTAAACCACACGCGTGCCGCTGAACTAGCGCTCGAGTATCTTGCGAAGCAAGGACACAGGAAAGTTGCGTTTATCAAAGGGCAGGCTTTCAGTTCAGATACAGAGGTGAGATGGAAAGCCGTTCGGGCGGCGGCACAAGTGTTGGGGCTCTCGATCGAAGAAAAGTTGGTGGTGCAACTAGACAGTGAGTTGCCGACTTCGCAGCCGGGCTATGAGGCGGGGAGGCGATTGCTGGAAAGCAAGAAGCCTTTCACGGCGTTATTTTCGTTCAATGACATTTCAGCGATTGGAGCGATCCGGGCATTAAGGGAAGCAGGTCGGAGTGTGCCGGAAGATGTGTCGGTCATTGGATTTGACGACATTCAAAGCGCCGCGTTTCAAAATCCGAGCCTGACCACGATTCGACAACCGCTGCGTGAAATGGGAGTATCCGCAGCGGAGACTTTGCTGAAGCGAATTAGCGCGCGACCGAAGGAAGAGTATCCGCGCAACATCATTGTGGAACCGGAATTGGTAGTTCGCGGAAGTTCGGGAAAAGTGCCCAGTTAGAATTCCTATTCAGGTTCGTGTGTAACGATATGAACGTCCACTTCGGGCGATTCGCGCAGAAAGCGATGAGCTGCAGATAGATATAAGTATTTTTTCCAGCCTTTTTCGATGGAGCGGCCAAAGATCACCTGCGTAATGTGCTTTTCACGGACGGCGCTGGCAACTGTATCCGCAACACTGACTCCTTTTAATTGCAAGACTGTTGCCCCTAGGTTTTCCGCAAAGCGAAGATTTGCCGCGACGGATCTTCTATCTTCATCTCCATCACTGCGCCCGGTATCCACATGAATGACGTACAACTCCGAATCAAGCCGACGCGCCATCCGCGCGGCACGTGCGATAAGATACTGCGCCGCAGGGTTTGAGCTGACACAGACAGCGATGCGCTCACGGACAGCCCAATTTTTCTGGATGTCTTTCGCGGCCATGTAATTTTCAAGGCTGCGATCCACTTGCTCGGCGACCTGGCGGAGAGCGAGCTCACGCAAAGCAATGAGATTTCCACGGCGGAAAAAATTATCTAGGGCTTGTTCGACCTTTGTGGAGGAATAAACATCGCCGCGGCGCATGCGATTTTGCAACGCTTCGGGAGTTAGATCGACCATAACAGTTTCACTGGCGGTCATAGGAACCCAATCGGGAACGGTTTCGCGCACGGTGATGCCGGTAATGTTGCGGACGGTAGGAGAGATGCTTTCGATGTGCTGGATGTTCAAGGTGGAGAGTACGTCGATTTTGGCCGCGAGAAGTTCTTGAATATCTTCGTATCTCTTTCGATGTTTGCTCCCCGGAATGTTTGTGTGGGCGAGTTCGTCTACGAGAGCAACGGCAGGTTTGCGGGCCAGGATTGCGTCAACATCCATTTCGTCGAACGTAGTCCCCTTGTATTCGATCTGGCGACGCGGGACTGCTTCGAGTTGCGAGGTGAGCTCCTCAATTCCCTTGCGGCCATGGGATTCGACAATGCCAATGACGACGTCTTCGCCGCGTGCGTGGCGTCGAATCGCTTCGCTTAGCATGCTGTGGGTTTTTCCTACACCGGGCGCGTAACCTAGAAACAGTTTGAAACTGCCTTTTGTTTTCTCGGAAGGAGAAGCTACCTCGAGCCAGTCTTCGGGTTTCTTTGGCAACTTTTTCAACCTCTAAAAACCCTTGCGATGCCGAGTGCGAACGCTTCGAGTGCGATAGACTCTGAGAATGCAGCGTAAGGCCCGGCAACGCATCTTGCGCACGATCGCGGCTCTGTTAATTATTGCGGCGATCACGGCGCTTTACCGAAACGCACTTCCGACGGTCAATCAAACAACCGTTGCCCTGTCGTTTCTTCTGGCAATCTTAGCAGTTTCCGCGGCCTGGGGGATGGCTGTGTCCGCGCTGATGTCGGTGGCTGCGATGCTGGCATTCAACTATTTCTTCCTGCCCCCGGTTGGTCATTTTACCGTTGCCGACCCGCAAAACTGGGTAGCACTGCTCGCGTTTTTGGTAACCGCGATGGTGGGAAGCCAGCTTTCGAGCCGGATTCGAAAGGAAGCGGACGTTGCACACCGAAGAAGAAGGGAGATCGAACAGTTATATGCGTTCAGCCAGAAGCTGCTCGGCGAAGGCAACGTGATTCAATTGTTGAATGCAATTCCAAACCACATCGTGGAGTCATTCGAAGCCGGAGCTGCGAGTGTGTTTCTTGCAGAAAAGCAGAAATTCTACCGTTCGGGATTTGGAACCTTGCAACTCGAAGAAGATCAATTGAAAGCGGCATTTGAACGGGATGAGCCTTTCATCGATGCGGGAAAGAGTTTTAGCTTTGCGCCGATCCGGCTTGGAATGAAATCGATCGGGAGCTTTGGTGTCTCCGGTGCGAGACTGACGCGGCAAACGCTGGAAGCAGTGGGAACGTTGTTAGGAATCGCGATCGAGAGGGCTCGCGCCGTGGAACAACTAAGTAAAACTGAAGCTGACCGACAAGGGGAACGATTGAAATCGGCATTGCTCGATTCCATAACGCACAATTTCCGGACGCCTCTGACTTCGATTAAGGCGTCTGTGACTTCACTGCTTTCCGAAAGGCCTCCAAACGCCGATCAAAGCCATGAGCTGCTGCAAATCATGGACGAAGAGTGCGACCGCTTGAACCGGTTGATTGAAGAGGCAGCAGAGATGGCGCGGCTGGAAGCGGGCGACGTGGAATTGGAATTTGCGTCTGTTGAAGTACGTGAACTCGTCCATGCAGCGATGGAAAATTGCAGATACGCCCTAGGAGGTAGAGAAGTAAAAGTGCAAATTCAGAACGAATTGCCGCCGGTGCGAGCGGACCTGACGCGTGCGAAAGAGGTTCTGGTGCAACTGCTGGACAATGCTAATTTATATTCAGAAAGGGAAAAACCGATTGTTGTGAGCGCCGAATCCAATGGAACTAGCATATTGATTAGCGTGGCGGATCAAGGCCCCGGAATTGATGCATTGGAGCAAGGATTGATTTTCGACAAATTTTATCGCGGGAAAGATCAGCGGGCTGTGGTGCAAGGAACGGGTATGGGATTGCCGATTGCGAAAGCAATCGTGGAAGCGCATGGAGGTTCAATCAACGTGACGAGCCAGGATGGCCGAGGTTCCGTGTTCTCGTTCACATTGCCCATCGCTCGAAATGCGAGTGAAGCTCGATGAGCAGTGCGAAGATTTTGATTGTGGATGACGCGCAGCAGGTACGGCGCGTGCTGAGGACCGCGCTTTCGGCAGAAGGTTACACGATCTTTGAGGCGGGAACGGGAGAGGAAGCACTGAATTTGTTCCGCGCAACACCACCGGATGCGATTTTGCTCGATGTGAACATGCCGGGAATGACGGGGCTAGAGACATGCCAGGAAATTCGGCGGCACTCGGATGTACCCATTCTGATGCTGACCGTGCGCAACGCGGAGCGAGACAAAGTGCTGGCGCTGGATGCAGGCGCCGACGATTATGTAGTGAAACCGTTCGGAATGCAGGAATTGCTCGCGAGATTGCGCGCAGCACTTCGACGGCGCGGGACGCATGCGAAGCTGACAAATTTTGAATCGAAGGCATTGACAGTGGATTTTGAGACACGGCAAGTGATAGCGCATGGAAAGGAAGTACACCTCACGCCCAAAGAATTTGAACTTTTGCGGCAATTGATAGCGAGTGCGGGAAAACCGCTGACGCACAGGAGATTACTGCAAGCTGTCTGGGGACCCGACTATGGAGATGAGCCGGAATATTTGCGCGTGATGGTCAATCAGTTGCGGAAGAAAATAGAAGTTGATCCGGCAAAGCCTAAGTTCATTTTGACCGAGCCATGGGTGGGATACCGGTTCCAGCCGCCAAAAGAGAAGAAGGCGAACGAGGGTGAAACCGACTAACGCTGAGGATGGCTCACATCCAACGCCAAGCTTAATTCCTGAACATTGACACAAGGTTCGCCGAGACTGTCTTTTTGTACGCGGCAATTGTGGCTCGCACTGCGTAAGAAAGTTATGCGAGGTTCGTAGGGGTTGTGAGTCAAGAGTTAGCACAAAGGCCGCAGAGAGATAGCAGCAGCGTGGAGTACACTCTCCCCGCAACTTCCGGAGAATTCTGAGGTCCGATGGAAACGGCGCAACTAGAAGCTGAACTACGGCGGCAGGTGAAAGGGTCGGTGAGTTTTGAGGCCGGGGAGCGTGCGTTGTATGCGATGGACGGTTCAAACTACCGGCAAGTACCAGTAGGAGCGGTTGTTCCCCGAACAATTGAGGATGTGGTTGCGACGATCGACGTTTGCCGGAGCTTTGGTGCACCAGTGTTTTCGCGTGGCGGAGGGACGAGCTTAGCTGGACAGTGCTGCAACGCGGCGATTGTGATTGATTGGAGCCGTCACTTAAATCAAATTTTAGAAATAAATGCGAGCGAGCGATTCGCGCGAGTTCGGCCGGGTGTTGTGTGCGATCAATTACGCGATGCCGCAGCGAGATTTGGTTTGACGTGGGGACCCGACCCATCGACGCACACTCACTGCACATTTGGCGGAATGATTGGAAATAATTCTTGTGGCGTGCATTCGCAGATGGCAGGTAAAACTGTTGAAAACATACTGGAGATGGACATTTTGCTGTATGACGGCACGCGAATGATGGTTGGGCCAACTTCGCAGGCGGAACTAGAAACGAAGATCGTGGCTGGTGGAAGAGTTGGCGGGATTTACGCGCAGCTTTCAACCCTGAGAATAAAATACGAAAAGCTGATTCGCGAGCGATACGCGAAAATTCCACGACGTGTCTCCGGATATAACTTGGACGAGCTTCTGCCCGATGCAGACGGTAATTTCAATCTGGCGCGTGCGTTAGTGGGGACGGAGTCGACGTGCGTGACTGTTCTGGAAGCGAAGGTGAAGTTGGTTGAGGGACAACTGTCGCGAGCGCTAGTGGTTTTGGGCTTCACGGATATTTTTGAGGCAGCGGATCACACGGCGGAAGTTGCACGCTTTGGGCCAATTGGGTTGGAAGGATTCGATGCCGTTACAACGCGGCACATTTTAAAAAAGGGCTTGCTGCAGGGCGAGTACATTCCACTGTTACCGGAAGGCGATGGATGGCTGCTCGTAGAATTTGGCGGTTCACAATTTGAGGAAGCGGAAGAAAAAGCACGAACGTTTCTAGGAGCATTTGAAGATCGAAAAGGCGTAAGTTCGAGATTGTTGTTGAATCCGCAAGAGCAGAGAAAAGTCTGGATTCTACGCGAATCTGGGTTGGGCGCTAATTCATATGTTCCGGGAGAAGACCCGTGTTGGGAAGGCTGGGAAGACTCAGCGGTAGCGCCCGAAAAGCTGGGACCGTATTTGCGAGAGCTGCAGACTCTTTACGATAAGTATGAATATCACGCCGCCCTTTACGGACATTTTGGGCATGGATGTGTCCACAACCGTGTGAATTTTGATTTGGGGACGCCGACAGGAGTGAAAAAGTGGCGCGCCTTTATGGAAGATGCGACCGATCTGTGCGTGAGGTATGGCGGGTCGCTTTCCGGCGAGCACGGTGATGGACAAGCACGGGCAGAGTTTCTGCCGAAGATGTTCGGGCCGGAGCTTGTGCAGGCATTTCGTGAGTTCAAAGCGATTTGGGATCCGGATGGAAAGATGAACCCCGGAAAAGTCGTTGAGCCGTATCGAATTGAAGAGAATTTACGATTATCGACGAAACCCAAACTGACAACGCTCGAAACGCATTTTGCATTTGCGGAAGACGGCGGAGATTTTGCGCAAGCCGTGGAGCGATGTGTGGGCGTGGGAAAGTGTCGAAGAGCATCAGGGCAAGGCGAGCAGGACACCATGTGTCCGAGCTTTATGGTGACGCGCGAAGAAAAACATTCGACGCGGGGGAGAGCGCATCTGCTTTGGGAGATGACGCGCGGGGAAGTTTTGCCAAACGCGTGGAAGAGCGAAGAGGTAAAGGAAGCGCTGGATCTTTGCCTGTCGTGCAAAGGCTGCAAAGGCGACTGCCCAGTGAACGTTGACGTAGCGACATATAAAGCAGAGTTCCTCTCCCATTACTGGGAAGGCCGTCTGCGCCCTTTGCGTGCGTTTTTGTTTGGATGGATTGACAAGTTGGCTGCGACGGCTGCGGTTGCACCGTGGCTTGCGAATGGAATCATGCGTACGCCGCTTGTGAGCAGTTTAATCAAGAAGATGGTGGGTATCGCGAAGGGGCGAACGCTGCCGGCGTTTGCACCCGGGACGTTTCGCTCGGCATTCCAAAAACGCAAGAGCGCCGAATTAGAGCGGCCGAACGTTATGCTGTGGCCAGACACGTTCAACGATAATTTCCGGCCCGAGACCTTGGGTGCTGCCGTGGAAGTGCTCGAGGCAGCGGGGTATCGGGTGACGATTCCACAAGTTCGACTGTGCTGCGGCAGGCCGCTTTATGATCACGGATTTCTGGACATGGCAAAGGCGTATCTGGAAAAGATTTTTGAAGCGTTGAAAGAGCCGATTGCGCGAGGAATTCCGCTTGTCGTGCTAGAGCCCAGTTGCTGCAGTGTGTTTCGTGACGAGATGCTGAATTTGTTTCCCAAGCGCGAAGATGCAAGAAAGCTGGCGGGGCTAGCCGTTACGCTGGCGGAATTTCTGGAGAAATTTGCGCCATCGTTCGCGACTTCGAAGCTGGAACGCGAAGCTCTAGTGCAGGGGCACTGCCATCACAAAGCTGTGATGCGGCTTAAGCAAGAGAAATCGCAAATGAATAAGCTCGGATTGCGATATGAGGTGCTGGAATCCGGATGCTGCGGAATGGCGGGGGCGTTCGGGTACGAAGCAGACAAATACGATGTTTCCATAGCATGTGGCGAGCGGGTACTCCTTCCGCGGGTTCGCGAAGCTGCCCCGGAAACACTGATTCTTGCGGACGGATTTAGCTGCCGCGAACAGATTGAACAAGCGACGGGACGCAAAACGCTTCACCTTGCAGAAACGATACAGATGGCGTTGCGAGTTCGTTAACAAGCTGTCTCCTGAGCCGATATCCTCGCGCGCAATTGAAAAATTACAGGTCTTTACAAACATAGGGGCAAAGCGTGGAAACGGGCGGCTCCCGGCAGGTTACCGAACTACTCGTGCGCTGGCGGCAAGGGGACCGTCAGGCTCTGGATGCGTTGATTCCTCTGGTCTACGAGGAATTGCGGCGCATTGCACAACATTTTTTGCAGCGCGAACGCCCTGGGCACACTCTGCAAAGCACTGCACTGGTCCACGAGGCGTATGTACGAATGGTGGGACAGAATCTTCCTCAATGGCAGAGCAGGGCACATTTTTTTGGAATCGCTGCGCAACTGATGCGGCAGATCCTGGTGGATCACGCGCGAACACGGCAAGCAGCTAAGCGCGGCGGCGATGTGTTCAAACTGTCCCTCGATGAAAGTTCGGCATTACCCGAGCAAAAAGATCTGGATTTGATTGCACTGGATGATGCGCTTAAGAGCTTGAGCGACCTCGATCCTCAACAAAGCAGGATTGTGGAACTGCGTTATTTTGCAGGGCTGACGATTGAAGATACGTCCGAAGTTATGGGAATTTCGCCGGCGACAGTAAAACGCGATTGGGCAACAGCACGCGCGTGGCTCCAACGGGAGATGATGCGCGGAGGTTCCTGATGACCCCCGAACGATGGCAGCAAATCAAAAAGGTGCTTGAAGTTGCGCTGGCGCTGGATACGGCAGAACGTGGCCCGTACCTCGACAAAACGTGTGCGAACGACGCTGACTTGCGGCAGGAAGTGGAATCGCTGCTAGCCTCGCATCAGCCTACAGGGAAAAACATTTTGGATGAGCCGCTGGCCAACATTTTGGCGGCAGAACCGGCACCTGCGCGTCACGCCATGGGTACCGGTCAGAGAATCGGCGCGTACAAGATCATCGAAGAAATCGGGCGCGGCGGGATGGGGGAAGTGTACCGCGCAGTGCGCGCGGATGGAGAGTTCACAAAAGAGGTTGCACTGAAAACGGTGCGGGGCGGGTTTGACGTTGCATCGGTAGTGGAAAGATTTCGGAATGAGCGGCAGATTCTGGCAAGTTTGGATCACCCCAACATTGCACGCCTTTATGACGGCGGTACTTCCGATGAAGGAATTCCCTACCTGGTAATGGAACTGGTTGACGGCGTTCTAATTGATTCTTATTGCGACGCAGACAAGCTAAACATCACGCGCCGGCTGGAACTTTTCGTTCAGGTATGTTCGGCCGTACAGTACGCGCACCAGCGGCTGGTGATTCACCGAGACATCAAGCCAGGGAATATTTTGGTGACGAAAGAAGGGGTACCAAAACTGCTCGATTTCGGCATTGCAAAAATTCTCGATCCCGCCACGACGATGAATGTGACGCTTGTGCGACCAATGACACCTGAGTACGCAAGCCCTGAGCAGATTCGCGGCGAACCAATCACAACGGCATCGGATGTGTATTCGCTTGGTGTAGTGCTGTATCAACTGCTTGCGGGGCGTTCGCCGTATCGTACGGAGACGCGAACTCGGCACGAGCTTTCGGAAGCGATTACAAACACCGAGCCGGAGCGCCCGAGCACGGCAATCCTGCGGCGGATCCCCTCTGACGGCGCTGACAGGGGCAAGCGCACTGCGGAGCAACTTTGCGATGTGCGCGAAGGATCGCTTTCCAAACTGCAAAAACGGTTGGCAGGGGATCTAGACAACATCGTGTTAAAAGCGCTGCGGAAGGAACCGCAGCGGCGTTATTCCTCGGTGGAGCAGCTTGCCGAAGATTTGCGCAAGCACCTGGATGGGCGGCCGGTTTCAGCGCGGAAAGATTCGTGGAGTTACCGGTCAGGAAAATTTATACGACGGCACAAAGTTGGTGTCACTGCATCGGCTTTGGCCGCCGCGATGCTTGTCGCAGGCGTTGTTGTGACTTTGCGAGAAGCGAGAATTGCAGAAAACAATCGGCTACGCGCCGAGAAACGTTTCGACGATGTGCGAAAACTTTCGAATTCATTGATCTTTGAAATTCACGATTCTATCCAGAATTTACAGGGGGCCACTCCCGCGCGAAAATTGTTGCTCGACCGGGCTTTGGAATACCTGGACAAACTTTCTGCCGATGCGAGCGGTGACCCGGATTTGCAGCGCGAACTCGCGTGGGGATACCAGCGCCTCGCAGTTGTTCAAGGCAACTCGGAAGAATCGAACCTGGGCAATGTGAAAGCCGCGCTTGCCAGCGACCACAAAGCGTTGAGTTTGTTTGAAGCAGTGGCCAAGGCGAATCCAAGCAATACCATCGACCAATTAAACGTTGCGATGATGCATAGAATTCTTTCCTTCTCCGAGTTGAGCGGCGCGAGCGGACGCGAAGACCTGGAGAAAGCGATGGAGATTAGCGGCTGTCTTTTGAAGACCGATGGGCAAAATCCAAAAGTGAAGAGCGAACGCTCCATTGAATACCAAAACCTGGCACTCATGTATTCGGCAAAGGGCGACCGGCCGCATGCGCTGGAGTCGTATCAAGAAAATTTGAAGCTAAAAGAAAATATCTTGCGAGCAAATCCGGACTATCGCGGGATCGTACGCGCCCACGCGATGGCCACAGGCCAATTAGGGGACGAACTTGCGCAAGAGGGGCAGCGAAAAGAATCTCTGGCGGCCCTAGACAAGGCAATTCTCGGGTTTGAAGAGGCCATCAAGAGCGGAGCGCCGCCGGACGTTGCGCGTGAAGCGGCGGTCGCGCGCATAAAAAAATGCAATGTGCAACTGATGGAAAGCGACATCGCCGACGCGTTAGAAAGTTTGCGAGAGGCGTCGCAAACGATTCTTCCGATGGCAAAGCTGGATCCGGAAAATACGATGCTGAGGTCCGACGCGATCGGGTTGGAGTTTGAAAGAGGAGTGATACTGACATTGCAGGGCAAATACGCGAGTGCGGTGGAGACACTGCAAGTCGCATTCAAGAAATATGAGGCTTCGGGAGTGTCTTCGGAAGACCCGCCGGGCAAGGGCGCGTTTCACATGTGGTTGGGCGAAGCTGAGATGGGGCGGCGAGATTTCAAGGTGGCGCTGCAACATTTTCAGAAAGCGACAATGGAATTGGCTGTGCCGGAAGGCAAGGCCATTCATGACGATTTTCGGTGCCAACTTGCAGAGAGCCATGTGAAGACCGGGCGGGCGCTTCTCTCATTGGGAAAAATGCAAGAAGCTTCAACAGAGTTTCAGGAGGCTTTGGAAACAATTACCCCTTCGCTCGTAACTGCGCTGCAGGATGTTCCTGCGTATTACGCCGCTGCAGATGGCTACGCAGGGCTGGGGGACGCCAGGTTAAGAGAAACGCGATCAGCCAAATCGGACGATGAGCGATCAAAGCTGATCGCCAATGCGCGGGACTTTTATGTGAAAAGCGTTGAATATTGGCAAAAGATTCCGAATCCGTCGCGCGTCAGTCCAAGCGTATTTGTCGTAAAGAGCGAAGGAGAAGTTGCCAGGAGCTTGGCGCGATGCAAGGCGGAATTGGCTGGCAACTAGGTGAATCCAGCGGAAAAGTGAATATTTCTTCTGTAGATTTGCAATAGGACCAATCTAGTCGTATATAATTCCTTTCGACCTCTTTACGTCTCCATTCGCTGTAAACAGGTTGGCCGAACGGCAGACATTTCGTAGTCTTTGGCGCACCAACTAGTTGTAAGTAATTTGCAACTACAGATTGGGACTACTGTCTGTAAGTGCTCAAAAATGGAAGGCTTTTGGTTTCCAGGTGCAAATGACTTTCAAGAATGAACCCACTAGTCAGGGTGGCGCGGCACTGGCGAGTAAACCCGTAGGTGAAGGCGAGCTTAACGGTCTTGAACCGCCTCGCGGACCCGTGGTGCGCCGGAATGGCAGTTGGGCTCGGCGGGCACACGCCTTTCTGGGAGTCGTATCGGCCTTCAATCTTTTACTGCTGATTAGCACCGGGTTTTTGCTGCAACACGCTTCTCTGCTGCAACTGGATGAAAAAATTGTGCCGCGAGGAATTCTTCCTGCTTCCTATCGTCCACAAGATGGTTTGAACGGCGTGCGCGCGGACATTTTCGTGACGGATCTTCACTCGGGACGGCTGTTTGGGACAGCAGGGGCCCTTGTGCTGGACGGGATCACACTCATTTGGTTAACGCTGCTTGCGACCGGACTACTCATGTATGTACGCAGGCAGCGTGCAAAACAGATGGCCGTGGGACGTAACGGGAATTCCGAGGAAGACGAGTAACTGAGAGTCTCGTGCCTCTTCAGGCCGACAAATGAATTTGAAACAAAAGTCTTGTTTTCGTTAAAAAATACGGCCCCCGCCGCAGCAACGGCGAGGGCCGAGTAAGCAATCACATGGAGGATTGGATGCCCGCACGTAATTGCAATGCTGCACGTGTATTAGTAACAGAAAAAAAAGTAACCCGCAAAAGCAAAACTTCATTCCGGACAATTTCAGACGCTCGCGGAATTCTCGCGGTCCTGTTAACGGTCATGACGAGCGCGTTGTTTGCGCCGCGCAGTGTGGCCCAAGAGCAGGCAGCCTCAGCGCAAGAGGTACAACAGCTCCGAAACGAAGTGAAGGATTTGAAAGAGAGCGTGAAGCGGCTAGAGACATTGCTGGAATCGCGTTCCAGTAATGCGACGGGGCAACCTGCCGTTGCCGTGACAAATCCAGTTGTCGACCCAGCACCGGAAACTGGGGTGCAATCCTCGCCAGCAGCTGAAAACGTACAGTCTCAAGCAAATAAGCCTGCTTCCGAAGAAACCGGATTGCCCCAGTACACAGGGCGCTCGACAGATCCCGGAGTGGCGATGGCCACGAAAGCGCACGGCGGCGATTTGTCCGGCGCAGGAAATTTGTTGAGAACGGAACGCGTAGCGATTGGCGGATACGGTGATTTTCAGTTTCGCACGCCTTCGCTGAACGAGCGTGCAGATGGCGGCGGCAGCGGCACGTTCCAGAGCACGCGATTTGTTCTTGGCGTGGCGGCAGTTCTTTCACAAAAGCAAAACATCACGCTGAATTCCGAAATCGAATACGAACTTGGAACGAGCGAAATTGATGTGGAGCAAGCGTTCCTTAGCTGGAGAGTTCGGCCGGAATTTGATTTTCGTGCAGGCATCATCGTTCCGCCGATCGGGCGATTCAACACCTATCATGATTCGAATTTGAACATCATGACGCTGCGGCCGCTCATCAATCAATACATCATCCCAACGGCCTACCGCGACGCTGGCCTCGGCGTGCGCGGAGTATTTCGTCTGCCGCGCGAGATGAAGCTTTCGTATGAAGCTGACGTTGTGAACGGATTCCAGGCGGCAAACGCCGATGGAGAAGCCACTCCATTTTCGCGAATTTATGGACAGTCTTCTGCGGCGGAGCCTGGACTGATCGCTTTTCAAGCGACGCGCAATACGAAAGCGGTCGCGGGACGTGTCGGATTCTCACCAATTTTAGGGCTCGAGTTCGGAATCTCTACGTATGCCGGTACGTTTACAAATCAGGACGATCCGAAAAAGTCCGCGACAATCGTTTTCTTTGATGCTTCGTATCAGCGCGGTCCGTTTGTGTTGAATGGCGAATATGGCCGTTCGAACATCGTCGGCGCCGGCATCGCACGGCAGAGCGCTCCTCCTCCAACCGTAAATCCCAACGATCCGCTTTCCATTGCAGCGCTTGGCAATTATGTTGCGCAGACTTCGCCGGGGCAGGACGGCTTTTACGTGGAATCCGGCTACAAGTTCTTCCGCGGAATCTTCCGGAATCGCGAGAAATTTGACGAAGGCGCTTACCTAATGCCCGTTGTACGTTTTGAAGCGGTCCGGCGCGATCGTACGCTTTCCGATTTCTATTTGAACGAGTCGCGTTCGACTCTTGGCCTGAACGTTGCCCCATCGCCCAGCGTTATTTTTAAACTGAACTACGTCTTCAATCACACCTTCGGCAAAGTCCCGAATCTGCCGGGAGTGATTAACGGTGGAGAATTTGGAGCAGATCCAATTCCCTTCCGTGACTATGGCAAAAATGGGTTCACCGGGTCCGTGGCATATGTCTTCTAAGAGATTCTTCAGTGCGGCGATGGTCTTTTTTTATTTGGTTGCGATTCTCGCGCAGTCAGGAAAATTGCGAAATGGCGATCCGGCGATTGCGGGCATCTCGATTGATGACAAAGACGAAGCTGCAATCGCGGCGTTTCTTCAGTCTTTGAACGAAGAATATGATTGACGCAGAGTTCTCGAAAACTAAAATTAACTAATAAAGTAGAGCATTATTTTCAATGAATAACCCCACTCGCAAGAAAGCGTTTTGGCTAACCGCCGCCACTGCAGCGATGACTGCGGCAGCAATTCCAGCTACGGCCGAAGTATATCTGAACGAGTCACAGGCACTCGGTGCGATTCTTGGCGATAAGGCCATTGTGCGGCGCGAGCAGAAGACTCTTGATCCCGTCTTGCGAAAAAAACTCGAGCAGGCAAGCAATCTACAATTTTCGCAGAGTGGTTACACGTTTTTTATCGCGACACAGGACGGCAAACCAGCGAAATACGCGATCGTCTTGAACGAAATTGGAAAGAGCGAGCCAATTACATTCATGGTTGGGATGACTCCCGAAGGAAAAGTCTCGGAAGTGGTGATTATGGAGTTCCGCGAAAACCGAGGATGGGAAGTAAAGGAAAAGCGTTTCCTGAACCAATTTCGCGGGAAGACAGTTCGCAACGCGATTCGAGTGGACGAAGACATCATCAATTACACCGGCGCGACGCTTAGTTCGAAAGCGATTGCGCGCGGAGTAAAGCGGGCACTGCTTTTGCTGGATATTTTCTATCCTGGGGATGCGCGCTACAAGTTAAGTACAGCGCAAGATTTTGCGCGGCCGATGGTGTTGGCGCCAATTGTCACCACTCAAAGTTCGCAAGGAAGCGTGGGACTTTACAGGCAGGTCCGCTACGCGATGGGAACGCAGTGCGAGATTCGCGTTTGGTGCGGATCGGCAGAAGAGGCGCGCCGTCTGTTTAGCCACGGATTCGCGGAACTAGAAAGGCTTGAGCAAATATTCAGCGCCTATCGTGAAGATAGTGAATTGAGCTACGTAAATCGTAGTGCTGCAATCTCTTCCGTCAAAGTGAGTAAAGACTTCTTTGATGTTACAAAGGAATCGCTCAGCTATTCGCGCGAAACAAAAGGGGCGGTAGACATTACGATCGGGCCTTTGCTTGAGGTATGGAGGATTGGCCAAGACAAGAAACGCAGCTCTACCCCTGCGGAGATTGCAGAAGCACAAAATCTTGTCGGCGCCGAAAACGTGATTTTGGATGAGAGTGCGAGAACTGTTCGTTTTCGTCACCAGGGAATGAAGCTGGATTTTGGCGGAATTGCGAAGGGCTACGCCGCAGATAGAATCGCGCGACGACTGGAAGAGTCCGGCGCCCTGTCTGCACTTGTGAATTTAGGAAGAAGTTCGCTTTCTGCATCAGGAATGAATGGTGCGATTTCTGCGTGCAATTTCGCCGGAGATGTACGATCGCGTGTGGCTCAATGGCCAATAGGAATTGCACATCCGGACGGAAAAACACTGCCGCCGTTGTTTTTGTTTTTGAACGCAGGAATGTCTCTCTCCACTTCTGGAACTTCAGAACAAGAATTTCTGGCAAATGGCAAACAGTTCAGCCACATCATTCATCCGAAAACTGGAATGCCACTTGAAGGAACTAGCTCCGCTACTGTAATCACAGGAAACGGAATTCAAAGCGAAGTTGCGTCAAAAGAGTTGCTTCTGACCAATCCCTGCGATCGAACAGACTGGGATAAAAACCGCCCTGTTACCGGATGGATTCACTTCGAGATTTCACCCGAAGGTAAATTCATCGAAAGTACATCCTGCGAAGTGCAGAGCAAGAGTCAGTGAAGCTCTTTCGCCGTGTGTTCGTTAGTTTGGCTTGGTAAAATTAAACATCCAATTGATGCCGAACTTGTCTGTAATCATCCCAAAATAAGCGCCCCAGAACGTGTCTTGAAGGGGCATAGTAATTTGGCCTGCCTCACCGAGCGAGTTAAAGAGCTTCTGCGTTTCCTCGATGCTTTCGCATTCGATGGAAATTGAAAAATTGTTCCCAGGCTTGAAGGAATGCCCGGGCATAGTGTCCGACGCCATTAGAAGGAACGGTCCTTTCGTCAGCCGCGCGTGAACGATGCGGTCCTTCGCTTCGGGCGGCGAATCAAATGGCGCACTCGAAAACGGCATCAGGTCCAGATGCCCGTCCACACACTTGGCATAAAACTCCATCGCTTCACGACAATTTCCGTCAAAGTTCAAATAGGTACTCGTGTTTTTCATGGTTTTCTCCACTGACTGATTTCTGTTCTGTGAGAAATTCAAACTCAGAATTGTGCACTGATCGCAAGCCAATCGACGGTTGGGTTAGAGGTTCCACTAACCACCTGCAATCGCGCCGACGACCAGAAAAGGCTCCGCCCCAGATATGACTGCGTCAGGAACGGGTGCGTCGGGTGACTCGTGTGACAAATCTTCGCCGCATGCGAAAAACCGCAAGAAAGGGCGGCGCACTTGCGTGACATGATCGCGGATTGTGCCCTGCAACATGGGATACCGCGCTTCCAATGCATTCAGTATCGAACGCTGCGTTACTTCTCCTGAAACTTCGAGCTCCACTTCGTAGCCAACTTTAGCCAAATTGCGCAAGTGTGACGGGAGCATCACCCGGATCATGACAGCGTTTGGACCTCAACGGAGAGCACGCCGGGAAGATCTCGCACTATCGGATTCCACGAGTCTCCCGCATCCGAGGAGGCGTATACCTGGCCACCGCTGGTGCCAAAGTAGATGCCGCACTCATCGAGCGAATCGACGGCCATGGCATCGCGCAGTACATTTACGAAGCAATTTTCCTGGGGTAGTCCCTTGGTCAAAGCTTCCCACTCATTACCGCCCGATTTGCTACGGTATACACGCAACTTGCCGTCTGGTACATAGTGTTCGGAATCACTTTTGATTGGCACAACGTAGATTGTTTCCGGCTCATGCGCGTGAACATCAATCACGAATCCAAAGTCAGTGGGGAGGTTGCCACTCACCTCAGTCCAAGAATCGCCTGCGTTGTCGCTCCGCATGACGTCCCAATGCTTTTGCATGAAGAGAACACCAGGACGCGATGGATTCATGGCGACGTGATGCACGCAATGGCCAACTTCTGCCGTGGGATCGGGAATGTAAAGAGAATGGAGGCCCTTGTTGATGGGTTTCCAAGTCTCTCCGCCGTCATCGCTCCGGAACGCGCCAGCTGCTGAGATAGCGATATAGATGCGCTTTGGATCGCGGGGATCGAGAATGACTGTGTGAAGACACATGCCACCCGCGCCCGGCTGCCATTTCGGTCCGGTTCCGTGCCCGCGCAACCCGGAGAGTTCGTGCCACGACTTGCCGCCATCCTTGGAACGGAATAGTGCCGCATCTTCCACGCCGGCGTAGACAGTATCTGGTTCTGTGAGCGACGGTTCAAGATGCCAGACGCGCTTAAACTCCCAAGGATGCTGCGTACCGTCGTACCACTGATGGGTTGTGAGCGATTTTCCTGTTTCTGCAGAAACGTCATACACAAACTTGTTGCTGTCGCCTTTCGGCATTCCTCCGGGCGCGGTCTGTTCGCCCGGCGGAGTTCCCGGCTGAATCCAGGTCTTGCCTCCATCGTCAGAACGCTGAATGACTTGCCCAAACCAGCCACTAGTTTGGGAAACGTAGATGCGGTTCGGATCCAACTGAGAGCCTTTGGCGTGATAAATCTCCCAGCCGGCGAAATGCGGGCCACTGACGTCCCATTTTTCGCGCTTACCATCCGAAGTCAGGATGAACGCGCCTTTGCGCGTCCCGACTAAAACTCTCACACCGCTCATTGATGACTCCTTAGCACCTATATTGTAGGGAGACGACGGTCGCCCTGCGAGGACGGCCCCCATAGTTTAAGACTGCATAAATGCGTAAGGCACTACAATTTTTCTTGTGCTCGAGATTTTCCTAAGCGCAGAGCCATAAGATGTTCGCCCAAACGATCCATCGTTTGCGTCAGTCCTTCCACGGCGCCGTAGGCCTTCGCTACATAGTCTCGAGCTGTGGCCGACGGGAAAAGCATGCGAACGTTAACTTCTGTCTTGTCACCTTTCTGGATAAAAGTAATCGTGACCTCAAAATTAACCGGCTCCGTTCCCTTCTCCGGATCGTGTTTGTAGACCAGGCGGCTCGGGCGGTCAACTTCCATATAAACGATCCGGTTTTTGTAGTCCCGGCCATCCGGCCCATGCATGATGAATCGCCATGTGCCGCCCGGCTTAACATTCATTTCGGAGGTCGTCGTCCTGAAACCGCGTGGGCCCCACCATTTCTCAATGTGCTCCTGCTCGGTGTACATCGAAAAGACAAGATCACGCGGAGCATCGAAAACGCGTGTTGTTGTGATTTCCCTGTCTGAAGTGTTTTCCAGTGGACTACTTTTTGCGGTCATGTTTTTTCTCCTTTTGCTTAAAATCCTGCAGATATTCTTCGAGGCGATCGAAACTCTCTTCCCAGAAGCGACGGTAGTGCTCGACCCAGTCTGCGACGTCGCGAAGAGGCTTTGCTTGCAGCTTGCAAGGGCGCCATTGCGCATCGCGGCCTCGCGCAATGAGTCCGGCGCGCTCAAGAACCTTCAAATGCTTCGAGACGGCGGGAAGACTCATTTCGAAAGGCTCCGCGAGCTCAGTTACCGAAGTCTCGCCGGATGCCAAACGCGCGAGGATCGCTCGCCGTGTGGGGTCGGCAAGAGCGGCAAAAGTTGAGCTGAGATGGTCGGCCGTCATTCGTATTTAACCGACTAGTTAAATACAGGCGCTGGCGATTCATGTCAAGCAGAAATTTTCTTGAACAAGGAGATTCCATGCTTGTGATGAATCCTGGAATCCAAGACTGCAGATGCTAAGTGTCCTGGGAGTCTCCGCTAATTGTATTGAATTCAACTACTTGCGAAGCTATTGTTGCCAGCCGCCACCCAGCGATTGGTAGAGCTGGACTAGCGCAAGCAGCTCGTTGAGTTGCGCTTGGACGACCCCAAGTTCCGCGGAAAAGGCATTGGTTTCGTTGGTCAGTACTTCCAGATAGGCTGTCACACCGCCGTTGTACCGCATATGGGAAAGTCGCGCCGAGTCCTGCGCGGACTGAAAAAGAAGTTCTTCCTGCTCGCGGAATTCCCTCGTTTTGCGATAGGCGATCAGTGCGTCGGACACGTTACGAAATGCGCCCTGAATTGTCTGCTGATAAAAGAGCAAAGCTGTTTGCTGTTGTGCTTCAGCAAGGCGAACGTTGGAGCGGATTTTACCCGCGGTAAAAATGGGTTCCGTAAGTCCAGCGCCAAAATTCCAGGCTCCAGCAGGGCCAGTAAAGAGATTGGTCAGGGCGGCGGTTTGAAAACCCGCGGTCCCGCTAAGGGAAATCTGTGGAAAGTAAGCCGCGCGCGCCACACCGATTCGCGCATTCGCGGCAATCAATTGCTGTTCCGCTTCTCGAATGTCCGGTCTGCGTTCCAGCAAGGAGGACGGAAGTCCCGCGGGAACTTCCGGAGAATGCGCTTGTTCCGTAAGTTTTTGTCCACGCGGAACGTCGCCGGGATTGCTGCCGAGAAGGATGCTGATGAAATTTTCCTGTTGTTCGATCTGTTGCTCAAGCGCCGGAATTTCCGCGGACGCCGTAAACACTAGTTGTTCGGCCTGGCGCAGGTCCAGCAGCGTCGTTGAGCCGTGGTCTACAAGGATTTTCGTCAGGCGCAGAGATTCTTTCCGCGAATCAAGCGTGCGCTTCGAGATTTCAAGTTCTAGGTCAAGCGCGCGAAGTTGAAAATAAGAGCGCGCCACGTCGGAAATCAGACTGACGATAACTTCTTGCTTTGCGGCTTCTGTTGCCAGCAAGCTTGCACGTGCAGCTTCCGTAGCACGGCGATATTTGCCCCAGAAATCAAGTTCCCAAGCAGCGTTAACGTTGAGTTGCCCAGTGCCGCCTTCAAACGCGGGAAGAAATTTGGCTTTCGCCTGCCGGTTATCGGAGATCCCGGCTCCCGCTCCCACGGTCGGATATTGGTCGGCGCGCGTAATGCCGAGTTGCGCCTGCGCCTCTAGAACATGGGACGCGGCGATACGCACGTCGTAATTTCGCTCCAGTGCCGTGCGAATCAGAGTGCGAAGCTGTTCATCCTGAAAAACTTCCCACCACTTTTGATCACCGATGGAGGCAGCTTCATTCTTTGCGGCTTGTTCCGAGCTTAGCCCACGGTAGGTGCCAGGGACCGAAGCAACTGGTTTTTTGTACTCGGGTCCAACCGTGCAACCCGCACAAAGAATAAAGATGCAAAAAAGCGTAGTGAGCTTTTTCATGTCAGTCCCCCACCGCAGGAGAAGGATTCGGCATACGCGCAGGTGCTCTTTGCTTGTCTGCGCCCGACCATTTCTCCACAAGATAGAAAATGACAGGAATGAAAAAAACGCCGATCAAGCTGGCTGCAAGCATGCCACCTATCACCGTGGTGCCCATGATTTGACGGGCGACCGCACCTGCGCCGGTCGCGGTCCATAGGGGTACAGTTCCCAAAATAAACGCGAAGGAAGTCATTAGAATTGGGCGGAGACGCAGACGAGCTCCTTCCAGTGCGGCATCTACAAGTGGTTTACCTTTTTCGAATTCCTCTTTCGCAAATTCGACGATCAAAATGGCGTTTTTGGCGGCCAAACCGATCAACATGACTAAACCAATCTGTGAATAGACGTCTCCTTCGATTTGCACCATATAGCTCGGCAACAATGCGGAGAGCACGGTGCGTCTTAGCCAGAGGATGAAAAATGCACCAAAGACGGCGACAGGTGTGCTTAGAAGGACGCTGAACGGCAAGGTCCAGCTCTCATAGAGCGCGGCAAGAATCAGAAAGACGAACAACAGAGAGAATCCGAAGACAACGGCTGGAGGCACTCCTTCTTGCGCTTTCTTTTCCTGAAAGGACATGCCCAAATAATCAAAACCCATTTCCCGCGGCATGGTTTGCGCAAAAACTTCTTCGAGCGCAGCCGTCGCCTGCCCAGCGCTGTAGCCAGGTGCTGCAGCTCCATTGATTTGTGCTGCACGATATTCATTGAAGCGCATTGTAAATTCGGGGCCGGGGCGAGGCTCGAATCGCGTAAGCGCAGCAAGAGGCACCATGTCGCCTTTGTTATTCCGCACGAAGAATTGGCCGACATTTTCCGCGCGGGACCGGTAGTCGCCCTCCGCTTCGATATACACCTGCCATTGGCGGCCAAAACGGTTGAAGTAGTTAATGAAGAGGCCGCCCATAAACGCTTGCAGCGTTTTGTATACGTCACTGACCGCGACGCCTTGTTTAATCACTTTGTCTCGGTCCACATTCACGAATTGCTGCGGCACGCTTGCCAAGAATGTAGTGTTTAGGCCGGCAATCTCGGGACGTTTTCGCGCAGCCGCCAAGAAAGTCTGTAAGTTCGACGACAAGAAGCTGACATCTTTTCCGGCGCGGTCCTCCAGAACAAAGGTAAATCCGCCGGAAGTACCGACACCGGGAATTGCGGGCGGTGAAAACGAAAATGCGATTCCCTCAGGAAGCCCCCCCAGTTCGCGATTGATGTTCTGTTTGATCGCCTGAAGCTGCTCGGTCCGGGACTTGCGCTCGTCCCACGGCTTTAGGGTCACGAAGAAAAACCCGTTGTAGCTGGTGCGCACGAAACTGAGCAAGCTGAATCCAACAACGCTCGTCGTGTACTGCACACCCGGCGTTTTGGCCAAGGCGACTTCGATTTTCCTAGCGACCTCGTCCGTGCGCTGTAACGAAGCGGCGCTAGGGAGCTGCAGGTTGATGTAGAGGTAGCCCTGATCTTCGTCCGGCAAGAAACTGCTGGGAATCTTGCTGCCGAACCACCCAGCGGCGGCGGTGAATACTACGAGCAAAATCATGGCAATGGCGCTCTTACGAATGAGCGTTCCGCAGGCGCGCACATACGCATTCGTTACGTTAGTGAAGGAACGATTGAACAAGTCAAACGCTTTCCGGAGCAGCCCTCCCGTTTCAGTTTTTGGCTTCAGGAGCAGAGCCGCAAGAGCGGGGCTCAGGGTCAGTGCGTTAAACGCTGACAAAACCACGGATATGGCGATGGTCACGGCAAATTGCTGGTATAGGCGTCCGGTGATCCCGGGGATGAAAGCCGTGGGAATGAAGACGGCGGAGAGAACAAGCGCGATGCCGACGACGGGACCGGAAATCTCCTCCATCGCCTTCAATGCCGCTGCCTTCGGAGTCAAACCCTCTTCGATGTGGCGCTCCACCGCTTCAACGACGACGATGGCATCGTCCACGACCAACCCAATGGCTAGAACGAGGCCGAATAGCGACAGTGTATTCACCGAGAATCCGAATAACGGAAAAAACATAAATGTACCGACGAGCGACACAGGCACAGCCAGCAAAGGAATTAACGTTGCGCGCCAGCCTTGCAGAAAGATGTAAACGACCACGATGACGAGAACGATCGCGATCCCCAGCGTGATGATGATTTCCTTCATGCCTTCCGTAACTGCGCGAGTGGTATCAAGCGACACGACGTAGTCCATGTCACTCGGGAACCTGTTTCTTACATCCGCCAGAAGTTTCTTAACCGCGTCCGCGGCTTGCACGGCGTTAGAACCCGGCAACTGATAAACCGCAAGGATCGCGCCCGGCTTCCCGTTCAAACGGCCGACAACGCTATAGTTTTGCGCGCCGAGTTCGATGCGGGCGACATCCTTTAGGCGAACGACTGCGCCGCCTACCGATTCGCGTACGACGATCTCACCAAATTCTTCGGGCGAAGTCAGGCGGCCCTGCGCGCGAACTGAATAGGTATATTCCTGCCCGGCGGGAACGGGTTCGCTGCCAACTTGCCCGGCGGGGTTCACCGTGTTTTGAGACTCAATGGCCGCGGTAATTTCCGGAACGGTGATTTTCAATTTCGCCAGTTGATCCGGCTTTACCCAAAGACGCATTGCGTACTGGCCTGCGCCGAAAATCTGCACGCTGCCAATACCGTACAAGCGCGTCACTTGATCGCTGAGATTGATGTACACGTAATTGGAGAGGAAGCGGGCATCGTACGTGCCATTCGGCGAGTACAACGTCACCAGCATGAGAGGTGCTGTGACGGTTTTCTGTACCGTAACGCCGAAGTTCGTAACGTCGAGTGGAAGCTGAGATGCAGCCTGCGTGGAACGCAATTGCGTGAGAATGAGGTCCGTATTGGGATCCGTTTTGACGTCGTAGTCGACGATCAACCTCATCAAGCCATCGGCTGTGGAATTAATCGAATACATGTAATTCATATTGTCCACGCCGCTCATCTGTTGCTCGATCGGAGTCGCCACGGACTGCTCGATGGTCTGCGCATCTGCGCCGACGTATGTCGCGAGCACTTGAACTTCCGGCGGAACGATATTCGGAAAGAGTGCAACGGGAAGGCCGGTGATCGTGACTGCACCAATAATGACCATAAGAATGGCGATCACCATCGCCACGATCGGCCGATTGATGAAAAACTTTGACATGGCTCAGTTCCCTTTCGCGGCCGAACCGCTTGCCTTGACACGGACGGGAACACCGTCTCTTATTTTTTGCACGCCTTCGACAACCACGTTCTCACCGGCCTTGAGACCACTTTCGACGATCCACATCGTGCCTACCCGCTCGCCGACCGTAACCGCGCGGACATTTGCTTTGCCGTCCGCCCCCACGACAAATACTTGATAGCTGCCCTGTAGCTCGGTCACGGCTCTCTGCGGCACAAGCAGAGCGCCAAGCCGGACATCCCCGGCCGCTCGCACACGCCCGAATTGTCCGGGTCGTAAAATATTTTTGGGATTGGGAAACGCGCAAACGATGCGGATGCTGCCCGTTGTGATGTCAACCTGGCGATCCGTCAAAAGCAATCTTCCCTTTTGCGGATAGGTCGTACCGTCAGCCAATATTAGATCGAACGGCGGTGCGTCAGAAGGATATTCCTGCTGGTTATGTGTGTTGATCCTCTCCGCAAAGTGCATGTACTCCTGTTCACTGATTGGAAAGTACGCCTTGATGGGATCGACCTGCGACACTGCCGTCAGCACCGCCGACTGATTCACAAGATTTCCGATTTGCACTTGCGCGATTCCTGCGATGCCGTCTACAAGCGAAGTGACATTCGTGAATCCCATATTCAATTCCGCTTGTTCCACCTGAGCTTCCGCCGCCTTTACAGCCGCCTTTGCGGCAAGATTTGCCTGAATGTCGTTGTCCAATTGGCTCTGCGCGATTGCCCGTTCTTTCGCTAGCGGAGTATCGCGGTCCACATCAAGCTGCGTTTTGCCTAGTTGAGCTTCCGCTTGCGCAAGTTGCGCCTTTGCCTGGTCGAGAACCGCCTGGAAGGGTCGTGGGTCGATGCGAAAGAGTGTTTGCCCTTTTCGGACGTACGAGCCTTCCTTGTAATTCTGCTGAACGATATAGCCGCTCACCTGCGGCTGAATCTGAGCGTTAACGTACCCGTCCAGTGTCGCCACCCACTCGCCATAGATGGGAACGTCCTTCTGAATCACAGTGGTAACTTCGACTTCCGGTGCTGGAGGCGCGGGTGCGGCTTTTGGTCCCCCACAGCCAAAACAAAATGCGGCGGCCGTAGTGGAAAGGGCGAAAGAAACCAAGAACTTTTTCGCCGAGAAAAGCGGCTTTCTGCCCTGAGAATGCAACGAGTCAAATTTCATAAATTGCCCCCAAAAACTCTAGAACAGCGATTACGCTTCGAATTCGTCCTTTGCAGCCCTCTGAAAATTCTGAAAAGGCTCCGCCACGCCTCATCAAGTTGCACTATACAAGTTCGATGAGCTCGGGATTGGCTTGCATCCACACTCTATCTCAGTCAGATTTTTACAGTTTCTTCAATTATTTGAGCTTCCCAGTTAAGCATCCGGTTTCACCGAAAAAAGAGAGGCTCCCGAATAGCCTACAAGGCTGATGCAGGCAGACTCAACTGCCCCCTTAGATGAAGCTCTCGAAGGATTGGGAACATACTTTTTTGGAAAGAAATTGGCAAGCGCAAATCTCGAATTCAGAGCATTCTGCCAGGAGTTCGCACGATAAGATTGGACTTATCGCGGTCAGAATCGTTAGGAGGTGATTAGCAGAACATCGTTCATCTGCAAGAAAATGAAGCGCTTCTCAATTTGCCACGCTGGCAATATCTACCTACGGCTGGATCACCCAAAGTGAAATTGCATCTTTCTCACGCACAGGCACATACAACGCTCGTGTCTTTTGATCCATGGTCATCGTCTTCGACCCGGTCGCGGTGTTGATAACGGGCAGCGGTGTATAAGAATCCGCGGAGTCCTGATGAAATCCATAAATGTGGCCATCGCCCGTGGATGTGAAAGCAATCTTTCCAGCTCTATCGAATACCGAAGCGTCCGCTTTGTCACCGATAGGAAACGTAGCGACGACCTTCCCGCTATTGCTATCAACAACAGCCATCACTTTGCTGCGGCATCCAAGGAAAAGCCGGCTATTTGCATCGTCGAACGCCATGCTGGAGGGTGCTTCGCAAGGTGCGACCGGCCAGCGATTTTTAACTTGTAGAGCCTTCGCGTCAATTCTCAGCAATTCACTTTTATCTTCCAGATTGACGAATACGTTCCCTTTTCCATCGGCAATCGTGAATTCCGGACCTCCGCCGAGTGCAACTGTTCCAACGACCCTGTTGTCAGCCGCGCTGATAGCAGTCGAACTCTCGCCGTCACCGTTCATTGCGAACACCTGTTTTGTTGCCGAATCGTAGACAATCGCATCGGGCTTCTTGCCTACTTTCACCTCTTCGGTTTTTTTCAGCGATTTCAAATCAAACACTGCAACGGAATCTGTCTGCCCGGACGTGATATATCCCCGTCCGAATTCCGGTGCGAGGGCAATTCCGTGTACGCCAGCGAGACCAGGAATTGTTCCTACCACCTCCAAACTGTCCGCGTCCAAAACGACCACCTGTGTGGCGTGCGAGACGTAAATCCTTCGCGCATTTTCGTCCACGGTCAGGTAGTCCCAACCCCCTGCTCCGGGCAGTGGAACTTTTTTAGACACTTGATATCCCGAGGGTGATGCGCCCAGTGACAGCAGGCCCAAAATTGTCGCCAGTACAACTCCGCTTTTCATTTTCGTCAGCCCTCTTCTTTCAGAACAGCAACAAATCGCTTAATGGCAAGACCCGCTGCCGGAATCTGTAAACGTCTTCCCCGCCTCCGGGATGAATTCCCAGTCGTAACCATTTGATTTCAACGTCAGCTTCAGGACGCCGAATGCAGTGGCGTCGCGCACTTCGCTGTTGGGATGAGCGTCACCAAACGGCCGGTGATTTTTCCCGCCCGTGCCGACAATAAATTCGCGAATGCCTCGCACTGGATCTGGCTTGGCATTGGCATCCTGTGGAGCAAAGCGTTCGTAGTCGTGATCGTGGCCATTCAAGATCACATCGGCGTTTGCTTCATATAGAGCCTGGAAAAATGGTTTCAGTTCCAAATCATCGCCATGCGCGCTGCCAGAACTGAACAGCGGTTTATGAAAATAGGCGAGCGTACAGGCAACGGGATGCGCGGCAAGATCGGCACGGAGCCATTTCTCTTCACGTGAGCCGGCCTCGCACCCGCCGATTTCGACGCATTCGCTATTGAGCGCGATGATGTGCCATCCACCCAGGTCGTAGCTATAAAATCCGTCCTTGGGATCGCCCGCGGCAGTTCCGAAGTATTGGAAATAGAAAGATGCGCCTTTGGAATGAAATTCATGATTGCCGGGAGCGGGTCGTGTTCTGTCCTTTACCCTTCCCCAGGTTTTGTCGTAGCACTCGAAATTTTCTTTCGAGCCATCCGGATAAGCGAGGTCACCGATGGCAATGACAGTGCCAGGAATTTTTTCGAGCAGCTTGGCGGTCGCCTCTGCACCGGAAAGATCTTTGCAATCCGCAATATCGCCCGCGCCAACCAAAACCGCGACATCGCTTCTCGTTTGTGGTCCGGCAGTCACATCCCCCTGTTTGGGCATCTCTGCAAATGCAACCGCTGCAAAAACGATGACGATGCTGAACGCAAGGTAACGCCTGGTCATGACTACTCACACTCCAATCGAAACATAACTTAGAGCAAGGGAGCTAAATACAGACTAAATCGACACTGAAAAATCCATCGGATCCTCTCTTATTAGTCTTACAAGCGAAGCCAGGACGCAGTCACATCGCGTCCGGGCTCCGCCCGGGGGTGGTTAAAACTTCAAGCGCAGCATGAATTGTAGTTGCCGAGGCAAACCGGTGCCTGTATTGGTGCCAAGACCGTTCACAGAATTAGTGATGAGGCCGAAACTGCTGGGGGCGCTCAAATTCGGACCAGCCATTCCGTCCCCTCCCGGCAAGTAGTCAAGCGTCAGATTGCCCGGATCACCGAGCTGCACGTGATTGAAAATATTGAAGAACTGCACACCAAACTGCAGTGCAAAGCGCTCTGTCAATTTGGTCTCCTTCATGAGGGCCATGTCCACCTGCCAGATGTTCAGTGCCCGAGCCACCCCGTTTCCGGCATTTCCAAACCGGGTAAAGTTACCATTGGCATCCACGGGCGGGGCCTGAAACGCAGCAGGGTTGATTAAGGGCAAGCCATTCGTACCACCGCCGGGCAGATAAAGGGGCACTCCAGGGACAATATCCGGCCGTTGGTTCGTCTGGTCATTGCCATCGGGGAGCAAGAACGTCTGAGGGACATTGCTCACTCCCTGTATCGTTTGGGATCCGCCAAGGCCCATCGAAACCGTCAAAGGATGGCCGGTGTGCCACGTTCCAAGAGTGCTGAACTCCCAACCTTCAACAATTTTCCCCAGAACGCCGGCATCGTGGAGATACGTCTTGCCCGGCCCAAACGGCAATTCGTAAATTGCGTTGGCGGTAACATTGTGGCGAATGTCGAACACGCTGGGTCCCTTGTCGCATTGGCGGCAATTCACGTTTTCCGGTCCGTTAGCTTCGCCGCCGCCCACGGCTCCGTCGTTAATTGAATGGGAGAAAGTGTAGTGTGCCTGGAAAGACAGACCGCTGGTAAGCTTTCGCTCCAGCGAAAGGAGCAAACCGTGATAGCTGCTCAGCCCTACATCGTGCTTGAAGTCCACTGAGCCGTAGGGATCCGTCGTGGGATTCCCTGGGAAAAATTGATCGAGGGGTCTTGTACAGTTGGGAGTTCCGGAAGCGTCGGTGAAGATAGCGAATCCCGGACTGCACAAGTTGACCGCGCCACGAGAGAACAAATGGACGCCGTGGCTTCCAAGATAGGAAGTAGAAAAGAGAAAACCGGCGGGCAACTGTTGCTCGATAGTCAAACCCCAGGTTTCAGAGTACAAGTCTCGCCGATCCTCCCGTTGGAGCGCTCGCGGGTGATTCGCAACGCTTGCGAAGCCGGTGAGATCAGGAGTTTCCTGCTCAAGCGCGGGAGTGAGCGTTGGCGAGTTGACGCTCGCCCGAAAAGTGTCGCTTTCGAGGCCTGCGTTCAGGTCATCATTTTGGGCGGCACCATGATAGATGCCGAACCCTGCGCGAATAACAGTTTTGCCATGCAAAGAAGCTGGCGCCCAGGCAAAGCTCACCCGCGGATCAAAGTTCTTGTAGTTGGGATTGTATAGCGATGGATTCTTGGGGCACGGCGGAGTATTGATCGGCACGGGAAACGGCGTGTTGAAAGATCCCGAGCCCAGGCAAGCCCCATGGAATTGATTTAAATCGAAGACGGTCGTGCGGTTGTCCGGAACATTGGCGACGCCGAAGTAATCCCAACGAATTCCCAAGCTTGCCGTAAACGTGGGGGTAATCTTCCACTCATCCTGAAAATAGGGCATGTAAAAAGTGCGGCGATACTTGTGGCAGCACCACGGGGCAATAAAGGAAACGTTGGTGAGCGTTGCCGTAATCAGGCTGGAGTTGTCGCCAAAGCTCAAATTGTTGTTCGCCGTCTGCCCTTGGTTAAGACGAACGCGGCGGATCTCCATGCCGGTCTTGAAGGTGTGACGGCCACGGGTCCAAGTAAGATTGTCAATGAAGCCGAAAGTTGTGCCGATCTCGATGTCGGCGGAATTGTTGTTGATTGACGTAAAATTGCTGTTGGTGCTGACCGCGTAAGGCAAAACGCTTGCTTGAGGATTGTGATAGGGCGAACGATTAACGTAGACCTTCGCTTCGTTGAAAAGATTTGCAGTGAAAATATGCTGGAGTGCCAAGAAATAATTAGCCGGGTGATTGACGATATTCTGTACATCAAAAAGCGGACTAATCGGCTGGTCGGAGTGCAGAATATCGCGCTGGGCCCTGCCGTAGAGTGTTGTTTTGTCGGTAAATCTGTGGTCGATGCGAACCAGCGCGGTATCTTCATGAATTATGGCTGGCGTAGGGTGGGTAAATTGATCGCTGTCGGGGTCCGAGCCGGGCGTGAAAGCCGCATCTGGAAAGACAAGCCTTGGAGCACACCCCCCAACGGTCCCTGTGGAAGCACGCCAAGGGTACGCCTGGAGGATGGGACACATTTGCGGCGAGGGTCCGCCCACACCGGCCCTTCCATTCACCAAAATGTCTTTTACAAGCAGAGCGGATGGCACAGTCCCTACCTGAGTCGTGGACTGTAATTGGCGGAGACCCTCATAGCTGAGGAAGAAGAATGTCTTGTCCTTTATTATTGGGCCACCAACCGTTAGACCGTATTGACCAAGGCGAAAAGGTGGAATAGCCGCGTTGCCATTGATATCGAAATCAGTGAAGTTGCGGGCGTCGAACGCAGAATTCCTTAGATAGCCAAAAGCAGTTCCATGGAAATCGTTCGATCCCGACTTGGTCACGACGTTGATCTGCCCGCCCGCTTGGGTGCCATATTCGGCGTCGTAGAGGGCGCTGTTAACGCGATACTCGGCTATCGCGTCTTCAGAAATCTGCAGGCGGACCTGGGATTTCTGAGCTTGCTCCTGGATACCGCCAGCGTCTACACCGTCGAAATTGAAATTGTTGTCGTCGATGGCTCGGCCCGCGTAGCGGATGGTGCGCTGGTTGCCCCCGCCATCATCCTGAGCGAAGGCCGCGAGGAGCGTCAGTGCGGACCAGTCGCGCCCGTTCACCGGCAGATTCGCGATCTGCTCGGTATTAATTACCGTAGCGGCTGCAGCGGAAGTTCGCTCCGCGGGATCTGCTTCCGCCTTGATCTCCACTTTTTCATCGATTGCGCCGACATCCAGAGTCACGTCCAGAGTGCGCGTCTGGCCGACCTCGAGGGTCACCTCGTCGACGACTTTCGTTTTGAAGCTCGGATTGGCAACCGTAATTTGGTACTGGCCCACCGGCAAACCAGGAAACCGATAATAGCCATTAGAATTCGTGCGACGCTCGTCGGCAATGCCTGTGGCGACCGCCAATATTTTTACGCGCGCTCCGCTAATCGCCCCGCCGCTGGAGTCTGTGACTGTGCCCTCGAGCGTCGAACGATCCGTCTGTGAAAATGTAGCCTCCGCACCGAAGAAAATACTAATTGCTCCAAAAACTGCAACAAATAGAAATCTCTGGCAATGCCTGAAAATCATGAATGAACTCCTCACACTTTCGTCTTCGATTAGGCTTGCTTACACTAGTAGCTGTCTCTCTCGTCTGACCGCTGATAGCTGAGCTTTTGTTTCTATCTCGCCTAAAGAATAAGAACTAGGGGCGAATACCGGTCGCATATCAGTAGCCTCTTCACCCAATCCAAGTCGGGAGATTGCACGGGCATAGGCATCAACTTCTTTCGAGAACAACTGAGAGCGTCGTTATGGTGAAACGGTGCAGGCAACAGACCGTAAACGGCGTTTGAGCGAATCTTTAAAGGAGGCTGAAGTTCTTTCAGACAGCGCCTAAAACGCCAGAAAAGCTAACTTTGCTGGGCAATTGGTAAGGACACCCTGAAAATGGAGCCCGCCCCCGGCTCGCTCTCAACCATGATTTTTCCGCCATGCATGTCAGTGATCCAACGCGCAATCGCAAGCCCTAGACCAGCTCCTCGGCGATTTCTGGAGCGCGCTCTGTCGGCACGATAGAACCTGTCAAAAATATGTTGTATGTCTTCTTTCGTGATGCCGATGCCCGAATCGCTGACGGTAATCTGCGCGTTGTCTTTCTCCTGTGACAATGCGATTTCGCAGTGTCCCCCGCTTGGCGTGTACTTGATGGCATTATCTACCAGGATCGATAGCAAACGATCCAAAGCAATCGCATCCGCTTTTACCCAAACCGGTGTCGTGGGCGCTTCCAACCTAAAGTCGAGCGATTTATCCGCGGACAAGATTACTGCTCGTTCCTGCACTTTGCGGACATGCTCTCCTAGCTCTAACGGGTGCAGTTCTAGCCCCAGCGCGCCTGCGTCCGCGCGAGCGAGGGAGAGAAGGTTTTCTAGGAGTTCGGAAGTTTCGACAGAAGTAGCGAGGATTTTATTCAGCGCGTCCCGATATTCGACTTCCGATCTTTCCTTTCGCAAAGCAAGTTCCGCAGAAGTACGGATAACAGCCACTGGCGTACGCAGATCGTGGGAAGCGTCGGCAGTGAACTGCGTGATTTTCTTGAAGGACGTCTCGATGCGATCCAGCATCGCATTCAGCGTAAGAGTCAAACGCCTTAACTCGTCTTTTGCTTTTGGCACTTCCAATCTTCTAGAAAGATTCTGCACACCGACAAGCTCTGCGGTCTCAATGATCCTGTTAACGGGAGCAAGGGATCTGCCGCTAAGCCAGTAGCCCAGCAGTGAAGCGAGCAAGACCAGCAAAGGCAGGCATTCCTTTTCAATGAGTCGAAAATGATCCAGTGCCTGATCGAAGGGTTCGGTGGGAACGGCCGCGCGAATTTCAAATATTTCGTTGCCCGCTTTCACCCGCTGCATAGCGATACGGTACTGCGAGAAGTCGAGATTAGTTGTAAAAAAATCTACGTTTGCGCCTCGGAGATCAGGGATCGGCGGACTGGCAAGAGCGAACTGAGAGGACCGGAAGATCCAATTTCCTTGTGCATCCGCAACCTCAAGTAGCGCACCGTTCGCCCATAGATTGGAAAGTTCTTCTAAGTCGTGTTCGATCTTGTTCGGATTTTTGTTATCTGATTTCTCCAAAAGACGCCGAATTGTGTCGAGATTCATCTGCGAAGCATTATTAACAGTTGTGTCGACGCTGCGGCGAAACCCTATGTCGCAAATCCAGAAGAACGCGATAAAGGACAGCGCAAGAACGGCGAAATAGAGAAGCGTCAGACGAGAGCGAATTGTGAGGTTCAGACCCAGTTTCCAACTCCCACCGAATAACCCAAGCCGCGGTGCGTTTGGATCACGCGCTCCGGGGCAGTATCGTCAATCTTTCGGCGTATGAGACGAACGAATGCATCGATCGTATTAACTTCCACTTCGCGTCGATCGCCCCAAATCGCTTCGACAATTGCCGCGCGCGGCACCACGCGACCCTGATTTCGAACCAGAAGTTCCAACAGCCGGAATTCGGTGAACGAAAGCCGAATTTCTTGGCCTCTGCGGAAAGTGCGGAACGCATTCGTTTCCAACAGTAAATCCCCGTACTCAAGAACATTCCTTGCCTTCGGAGTGCTGCGCCGCCCAAGAGAGCGTACGCGAGCCAGCAGTTCCTGAAACGAGAACGGCTTCGTTAGGTAGTCATCGGCTCCCGCGTCCAGTCCGCGCACAACGTCGGGCACTGCGTCCCTCGCTGTAAGCATCAGCACGCCGACATCCTGCTTGCGACACCGAAGTTGCCGGGCTACATCGAGTCCGTTGATTCCCGGAAGCATTACATCCAACAGAATTACGTCGAAAGGCCTTGTTCGGGAAATTTCAAGAGCGGCTGCGCCATCCCGCGCAACATCAACTTCATAAGCCTCTTCCCGAAGGCCCTGTGCCAACAGTTGCGCCATTTGAGGGTCGTCTTCCACGACCAGAATATTCAAGGAATTCACAGAGGGGAGCTTAGTTCGCCGAACGTGACAACTACGTGAACGTTGCGTTACCACGGTGTTTCAGTTCATTGGCTCAGCTTATAGTTCGTTCAGCTTTACGCAGGCTGCGCACTGCTTCTTCTTTTCTGCAGGTAGTAATGGATCGCGGGCGTAAGGATCAGCGATAGGACCATGGAGCTGAGAAGCCCGCCAATGACGGCTATCGCGAGCGGTTGGAGCATTTGTGAACCGGACCCAATCGCAAAGGCCAGAGGTAGCATGCCTGCGATGGTGGCAAGGGCTGTCATGGCGATTGGGCGCAAACGGCGGCGGCCAGCCTGGATCATCGCTTCCTCGGCAGAAAAACCCAGGTCGCGGAAACGGTGCTCCGCGTCGAGAAGTAGAATGCCGTTCTTGGCGACAATGCCGATAACCATGATCATGCCCATGAAGGAGGCGACGTTGAAAGTGTTGCGCGCGGCGAGCAAAGCGAGGAATCCGCCGAAAGTCGAGAGCAGAGCCGAAGCAAGAATAGATGCCGGTGCGGAAAAAGTGCGAAATTCAAATAGCAGAACGATGAAGAGAAGCAAGAGCGCCAGCACAAGAACAAAGAGAAGGTCTTTGAACGACTTTTGCTGCTCTGCGTATTGGCCGCCATATTCGACACGAATCGAGCGCGGCAAATGGAGATTGTCCACCGCTTTCTGGACGGCGCTCATTCCCTTCCCGAGACCGACACCTTCAAATCTTCCCGTGATCTGCACAAGTCGCTGAAGGTTTTCGCGGCGGATTTCCGTTTGGCCCGGGTTGGTGGCGATAGTGGCGAGCGACCCTAGCGTAGCCGTGTGACCGGTCGAGCTGGTCAGCAGCGTGTTGCTCATCTGATCGAGCGAGGTGCGGCTTTGGTCGGGAAAGCGCACACGGATCGTGTAGGATCTGTCATTCAAGACAACCGGAGTGGCTGCCGGTTCGCCTTCGAGCACCGCTGCGGCATCAATTGCCACTTCTTCCGGAGTAAAGCCAGCGCGCGCGGCAACCGTGGGATTCACCTGGTAGGTAACCGAGGGCCCGCTGACCGTATTTTCGACGCCATTCAAAACGTCGACTACGCCAGAAACTTTTCCGATTGCGTCCGCCACCTTTGGAGCGGTGTCATTCAGTAGATTTCCGTCCTGCGCAAAGAGCTTGATGACAATTGGTTCGGGCTGGCTGGTCAGATCTCCGATCATGTCCTGTAGAAGCTGGATGAATTCCACTTTTGTGGCCGGCTCTTCTTCTTCAATCTTTGAGCGTAGTTCCGCAATGATTTCTTCGCCAGCACGGTTTCGCTTCGCTTTGAGCTTCACCGTGAAATCGCCATTGTTCGCCTCAGTGACTGCGGCAAGGCCAAGCTGCAATCCAGTCCGGCGAGAAGTGGTCTCCACTTCAGGCGTGGAGCGAATAATCTCTTCGATGTGATTGAGGATGCGATTGGATTCTGCAAGCGAGCTGCCGGGCGGAGTGAAGTAGTCGACTATGAATCCGCCTTCGTCCATTCCGGGCAGGAGTTCCGAATCCAGAAGGTTGTAGCAAAGGATCGCCAACGCGACGATCGCGATAGAACTTGCGACCAAAGTCCAAGGCTTTTTGAGGACGGCCTGCATTACGCGTCCATAAAAAGCGACGATTCGGCCGAAGAAGCCGGAGAGGTGCGCCTCTTCTGCAGCAAGTAATTTGGCTGAGTCGGGCGAAGCTTCCGCAGACGCTCCTTCTGGTGCGTTTGTTCCTTTTCTCCGAACCAAGTACAGGCTCAGTGTCGGTGTCCAAGTCAGGGCAAGAATCAAGGAAGTAAAAAGAGAAACCGTCATCGTTACGGCGAGCGCGCGAAAGAAGCTTCCAGTCACTCCCGTGATGCTGATGAGCGGGAGAAAAACGACGATGGGAGTAATCGTCGACCCTATCAGCGGAACCGTGAGTTCATGTAAGGCGCTTTTGATGGCTTCAAAACGATTCTGGCCCGCGTCGCGGTGCAAGACGATGTTTTCGAGTACAACGATGGCGTCGTCAATGACGAGGCCCACGGCGGCGGCGAGCCCACCGAGAGTCATCAGGTTAAAGCTCTGACCGGTGGCCTTGAGGACGATGAACGTAACAAACAGAGTGACCGGGATAACGAGGCCGGCGACAAGAGAAGTTCCCCAGTCGCGCAAGAACAGCACGAGAATAATGGACGAAAGCACGATGCCGAGCAGCACTGCATCGCGGACGCTCGAAATGGAATCATGCACAATAGTCGACTGATCGTAGAACGGTTCGAGATGTACGCCCGGCGGCAGCGTCGGCGCGAGTTCCTGAATCAGCGCGTGAACTTCGTTCGCGACCTGCAACGTGTTGCTTTCCGGCTGACGGTTGACGTTGAGAAGCACCGCGGGCTTTCCATTTGCGGTCACCACCGTGTAGACCGGCGCGGTCGAAGGCGCGACCTTTGCAATGTCTCCGAGACGCACTGGCACGCCGGCGACAGACGTTTTTACAACGATCTGAGCAATTTGTTCCGGCGTGCGGACCTGGCCGCTGATCAATCCCAGGACCAGTTGGTGTTCGTGTTCGATGAGGCCGGGCGAATCGATCATGTTGGTGCGGCGCACGGCGTCAAGCATGTCCTGCACAGTAACGCCAGCAGCAAGCAACCGAGCGGGATCAGGGGTGATTTGAAATTCTGGAACGCGACCGCCTTGAATAATTACTGTGGCTACGCCGTCGAGACGGTTCATGCGCGGCTTCAGGTCATACGTGGCAATTTCCCAAAGCCTGTTTTGCGGAACTGCGTCCGAAGTCAGGCTGTAAGCGATGATCGGAAACACGGCAAAGGTCAGACGATGCGTTTCCACCTTCGCCGTCGGAGGCAACTCTGCCTGCATGCGCGCGACAACGGCGTCCACGCGCTGCAGTGTGAGGATCATGTCCGAGTTCCAATCGAAGAAGAGATCGACTTCCGCCGAGCCCCGGCTGGTGATGGAAGTTACTTTCTGCAGGCCCGGCACGCTGTTTACGGATTCTTCGAGTGGGCGCGTGATCGTTACCAGCATCTGGTCAATGGGCATCACTCCGTTGTCCACGCCGATAACGATTCGCGGGAAGTCCGTGTTAGGGAATACGGAGACAGGGATCGAGAAAGCCAGGTAGACGCCGACGAGCGCGAGGCTGATGGTCAGAAACAAGACAGGGCTGGACAACCTTTGGAACCAAGGCGTTGCGCTACTGGAATTCGCTGAAGTCGCCACGCGCGGCTACTCCTGTTCCTTGCCGACAGGAGCGGAAGTGGCTTTCTTTTCTTGCAGATCGGACTTATCGGTAGGAGATTCCGCTTCACCCTTTTCCGGTGCCGACGGCTTTTCGATTTCAATAGTAGTGCCGTCTGGAACAGCGTACCCGCCGGAGGTAATCACAGGATCGCCGGCGCTGATTCCGCTTGCGATTTGGGTTAGTTCGCCGTTTTTCACTCCGAGCTGGACGATTTTCTGATGCGCCTTCTTGTCCGTGCCGGCGAGCAGAACATAATAAGTGCCGTCCGCATTCTTGAAGACGGCCGCAGTCGGCACCGCGATTGCGTCCTTTACGGTTTTTGCGGTCATGACAATACTTACGCTCATGCCAGGCTTGAGCGCAGGATTCGACTTGCGCGCTTCAACCCAAATTTCAATTGTGGTGCTGCCAGGATCGAGCGCCGGGCTCACCAGGCGGAGGCGACCCTTGATGGGGTCTTCGAGATCAGGCACTTTGATTTCCGCAGCGTCGCCGACCTTCAACAAAACCGCTTCCGCTTGCGGAACGTGCGCTTTTGCAACGAGAGTAGAAGTGTCCATCACCGTAAGAATCGGCTGATTTGCCGTTGCGAGGTCGCCCACATACAACGGGCGGTCTGTGACTACACCGTCTATGGGACTGCGAATTTCCGAATAACTGAGTTGCGCGGCGGCGGCACGGTAATGACCTTCGGCTGACTCTTTTGTTCCCTGTGCGGCTTTCCTCAACTGGTCGTTGCCGATGCGTCGCAGATCCGCGAGTTGCTTCTGTGCTTGTTCGTTCTGGCTGCGCGCCTGCGCGAGCGCGACCTCTGCTGAGTCCAGATCGCGGCGTGGAATCGCGCCCTGCTGAAACAAATCCTTGCGGCTGTCGTAGACCTTTTGCGCTGCGTCAAACGCGGACTTTGCCGCAGCCGCATCAAGCTCCGCTTTCTGGAGTTGCTGCGGAAGTCCGGCGTTGACCGCGATGACGTAGTTTGCGTCTGCTTGTTCGAAATCGCCTTTGCTGGCTTCCGCTTGCGCTGCCAGGTCTTTGTTCTCGAGAATCGCAAGTACTTGTCCTTTTTTTACGCGGCTGCCGCGTTGTACCTTGAAGTCCGCAATGGTGGAGGTAATTTTTGGGGACACCGTCGCCTGCTTCAGGGGAAAAACGACAGCGTCTGCCGTCACGATTTGCGAGACGGAAGTTTTCTCGGCAGGCGTCACTTCCACGCTGACTACAGGCTCTTTTTCTTTCACCGTTGAGCTGCATCCGGTCAGTCCCAAAATCAATAGAGGCGCTAGGCAAACAAACATTCGCGCGGACTTTTGGTCGCGGTTGCGTGAAACATTCTTCATGGCGTCGTCAGCACTCCCGTCAGAGTTTGCAAGTTGGCGAGCGCCACGCGATAGCGCACCGCGCCATCCTGGTAGGCGGCATCGGAAACAGTCGCAGTGTTCTGAGCGTCCACCACCTCAAGCACCGTGGATTCCCCATTCTTGTAGCGTAAGGTGATCAGACGAAGACTTTCTGCACCCAGTTCCGCCGAACGCTGCAGATTGGAGAGCTCATCGGCGGCAGTCTGCGCTTCCGCATATAGAGATTTAAGTTCCGCAATCAATTTCCTTTGTGCGAACGACAGCTCTCTTTTTGCTTGGTCTCTTTTTAATTCGGCTTGTTTAATTTTGCTTTGAGTCGCTCCCCAGTTCCAGATAGGTAAGTTGAGCGTCGCCACGGCTGACGAGCCAAGATTCGATATACCGTCTGTCCTCGTTGCAAAATGCGTCGCATCGATACCGTAGAAATAATCGAGACTCAAGGAAGGCAGATAACCGGAGCGCGCAGCAAGAACCGAATTCCCTTCTGCTTTCACCGTTTCGAGCGCCGCACGAATATCCGGATTCTCGTGCGCGGCGCGTGCTTCAACCTCAGAAAACGCGGGCAGCGGAAGTATCGTGTGCAAATCTTCGGCAAGCTCGAAGTTGTCGTTGAAATCAGGAAAGAGCAGAACTGCCAGATCGAGCCTCGTGTTCAGGGCGGCGAGCTTCGCTTCCTGCAGTTGTCGGCGGCGGTCATTCACTTGAAGCTCGCTTTTGATCACATCGGAATGCGCCACTTCACCGCCGTGCTCGAGATCTTGCGTCAACTTCATAAAGCGCTCGCCCTCGTCCGCTGCTTTTTGCGCGGTTTCAAGCTTCCGCTCGGCGGCAGCGACCGCAAAATAACTCTGTACGACGGTAACGACCAAGCCGCGCGAAGCGATCTCCGCGCGAGCTTTGGCAGCAGCTGCAGCAGCGGAAGCACGCCTCGCTTCCGCAAAACCCGCAACGTCCAAGGCTTCGTGTACGTTCCCCTGGCTGATATATTCGTGCACCGCGTTGTTTGCGATGAATCTCACATTGTTGCCCGCGCCGTTGCCCTGCGTGTAAATCGCGGAGTTGTTGTAGTTCACGTTGGGTAGTAATCCTGCAACCGCTTGCTTCTTGTCTTCGTGAGCGATGCCTGCGTCAGTAACCGCGCCCTGGTACGGGACGCTGTTGCGGCGCGCGCGTTGCAATGCATCTTCGAGAGTCAACCGAACAGGATTAGCTGGTGAAGTAGCAGTATTCTCCTGTGCGTACAGGGAAACCACTAGAAAAAGACCAAGCGGCAGGCACTTGCAAAAGCGAAGGAGAGATTGTCGCAAAGAACGCATGCTTTTCTCCATGGATTAAGGGACGCATCGGGCCGCTCAAAAATACACGCTAGCGATGAATAGATAAACGCAGGATTAACTCTTACGAGGACGTTTTCGGCAGAACAACGGTGAACACACTTCCTTGGGGAGTCGAACGCGTCAGTACCAACTTTCCTCCATGCGCCCCGGCGATCCAGGAGGCGATAGCTAAGCCAAGCCCCGCGCCGCCACCGTCGCTTTCGCCCCGCGATCGGGCCTTGTCCGTGCGAAAAAATCGCTCAAAAATCCGAGGCTGAAGCTCGTGAGGAATTCCTTCTCCGGAATCTTCTACCGTCAGACAATACCGTCCATCGTTCGCCCCGCAATGAACGGAAACCGATCCACCCTGCGGCGTGTACTTGATCGCGTTGTCGAGCAGATTCAGTAGCATTCGCCGCAAGAGCGCTTCATCCGCATGGATTGGCAACTCTTCTTCCGATTCGCAGGAAACTGCGATCTGCTTTGCCGCAGCTAGCGTTCTTACATTCTTTGAACATTCCGCTGCAAGTTCGTCCAGATAGAAATCAGCCAGCGTTAGCGGGTGTTGTCCCGCATCGGCGCGGGCAAGTGTGAATAGATCCTCAACGATATGCTTCAATCGCTTCGCTTCTTCCCGCAGAATCTGCAAGGACTCCCGGTACTCCTGCTCCGTGCGCTTCCCCTTGGCAAGACTGACTTCCGCTTCGCCGCACAAAATGGCCACGGGAGTTCGCAGCTCATGCGAAGCATCCGCCACGAACCTCCTCTGTCGCTCGAACGATTGTGCAAGCCGGTCAAGCAACTCATTGAACGAACTCGCCAAATGGCCGAGTTCGTCGCGCGGATTTTGCACTTTCAGCCGTTCGTACAGATTTTCCGAACCAATGCGGCTCGCCTGCGCGCTCATCGCCACTACAGGTGAAAGACTTCGCCGGGCCAGAAGATACCCCCCGGCGCCCGCCAGCAGGATTGCTAGCGGAATGATGATTGCAAACGTTCCCGACAAAGTTTCAAGAAATTCGTTTTGGCGATGAAGCGATTGCAAAACGATTAAGGTCGCTGCTTGTTGGTCGATCGAAAATTGCCGCACGTAACTGCGGTATTGGCGTTCTCCCACCCGCATAAAACGGAAACGGACCGTGTCCGGTGCAGATGCGAACGGCCTTAACACGGCCGCGAGAGTTTCGCGGGTGGGATCCGAGGAATGTCCAGGCTGTCGGTAGCTTTCAGTGGCCCCAAGTAGATCTCCTTGCGGGTCAAAAACTACGAAGATGACATCCCGGAAACGATGCTCCGCAATTGCGGCAGCAATTCCATCGTCCACGCTATCCGGTTTCGTGATGTCGTCTTGTTCTGCGTTGACCGTCGAAAGAAAGGAGTCCGCAAGTTCTATCGCATTTGCATCCGCTCGCCGCACTACGTTTTGCCGGAGCACGAAGTAAGTAGCGGCCGCCAGCACCACCAGCACGATCGTCATAGCCGCGGTGTACCAGAGCGTCAGACGGATGCGGACGGAATTAAGCATGGTCACGTCTCCGCGTCGTCGATGACTTTCCTTCTTCCGCGTTTCCGCCCGGCACAAGCACGTACCCCGCGCCTCGCCGCGTATGTAGTAGAGGCTTCGCGGATCCCGTATCAATCTTCCGCCGCACCCGGTTGATGTAAACCTCGATCAGATTGGAAAAAGGATCGAATTCCTCGTCCCACACGTGCTCGGCAATTTCCGCCCTGCCCACAACTCGGCCTGCATTGCGCGCAAGAAATTCGACAAGCGCGTATTCCTTCGCGGTCATAGGAATCGCCTTGCCTCCGCGAGACACCGTTTGCCCCGTTGTGTCCACTACCAGGTCGGCCACGACGAAGCGCGCAGGCTGCAGGCCGCTTGGCCTTCGCAGAAGCGCGCGCAACCGTGCCAACAGTTCGCGAAACTCAAATGGTTTCGTGAGGTAGTCATCTGCTCCACAATCAAGGCCTTCAATCCGGTCTTCGACCGCGTCTCGGGCCGTCAGCATCAGGATCGGCATCCTCTGCCCGGAGTTACGCAATTCTTTGCACACCGCGAATCCATTCGGCGCGGGGATCATCACGTCCAGCACAATCAAATCGTAAGTATTGATCGCCGCTTGATACAGTGCCTCCTCGCCCGAGCCCACAACATCCACAGCGTAAGTCTGCTCTCGTAGCCCTTTCGCCACGAAATGCGCGATTCGAGAATCATCTTCCACCAGCAGCACTCGCATTCGGAAATCATAATCCCTATTCCATTCTTTGCAGCAAAGAGAACTGCCCGTGCCAGTTGTCTATAGTCGGTTCGAATTAATGCTCTGTTTATCTTGGAACAGTTAGACAATATTGATTCACTACGATTCGCACCGAAGGAGTCACCCCATCGCCATGCAAAAACATCGGATTACACTTTTGTTGTGTTCGCTTCTCCTTCTCGCCATCGCGGCGTTTGCAAAAAATTTGGGCGCGGCCCAATCTGGGTCTGGCAAATACAGAGTCACGAAGACGATTGCAGTCGGAGGAGACGAAGGTTGGGACTATGTAACGGTCGACAGCGCCGCTCGCCGCGTCTACGTTTCGCACGGCTCGCACGTGGTGATTCTTGACGCCGACAGCGATTCCGTCGTCGGCGATATTCCAGATACGCAAGGAGTGCACGGCATCGCTATTGCTTCCGATGCTGGCCGCGGCTTTACCAGCAACGGCCGCGCGAACACCGCGACCATGTTTGATCTCAAAAGCTCAAAGGTTCTCGGAGTAGTCAAAACAGGGACGAATCCCGACGCCATCATCTACGACGCGGCAACCAAGCGCGTCTTCACCATGAACGGTCGCAGTCAGGATACGACCGCTATCAACGCTGCTGACGGTACGGTTGTGGGAACGCTCGCCCTCGGAGGCAAACCCGAATTCGCCGTCGCGGCCGGTGACGGAACGATTTTTGTAAACATTGAAGACAAATCCGAACTCGTCCACTTCGACGCGCAAAAGCTCGTGGTACTTCATCGCTGGCCCATGGCTCCGTGCGAAGAGCCATCTGGGCTGGCGGGTGACCTCAAGACACATCGTCTTTTTGCAGGCTGCAGTAACAAGCTAATGGCCGTGATCAATGCGGACAACGGAAAGGTCGTCGCGACCGTACCCATCGGCGACGGAGTGGACGCCAACGGTTTCGATCCCGAGACGAATCTTGCCTTTGCCTCTACCGGGGACGGCAACATCACAGTAGCTCACGAAGACAGCCCCGATAAATACACCGTTGTGGCAACGGTTCCGACGAAAAAATCCGCGCGCACCATGGGGCTCGACCTTAAGACACACAAGATTTTTCTCCCCGCGGCGGATTTCGATCCACCAGCCCCCGGAGAACGTCGTGGAAAAATCAAAGCCGGCTCTTTTGTCGTGCTGGTAGCTGCACGCGAGTAGCTACTCTCGATCCTTCCAGGGATTCATTGAAATTACATGCGGCCCAGAAAATGCAGAATACGTTGCATTCTGGGCCACCCTGTCTTTGGACCACCAAATCCTGAGCGAAAATCCTTTTTTCACCTTGTTTTGCCAATGAGAATTGATCGTACTAAGCTGAAACAGATCTGACTGTCAGCCGTCAGCCAGTTGATTCTTAACTATTCAACATCATGCTCGAAACGCATTGGAACGCGGTGAAAATACGGGTTCAAGCGTTCGATAAACTGTTTCGAAACCTTGTAAAATGATCTCTCTAAATCTAGAAATCTCGCTGTGCATATAACTGGAGATAGCGATTGAATCGGCAGTTGAAACTCTCACGGCGTGATTGGATAAGACAGTCTTCGCTCGCCACAGCGAGTGCCGCGCTTGTGCCTCCATCTGTCGGAATGCTGCTTTCGCAACCGGGAAAAAACAGCAAAGGCGAACAGAACCTGGACCCGCGTGTGGCCAAGCTTTTCGGGTCTGATCCCGTCAAATATCGATTCTCAGCTGCCGAAGAATCGTTCCTCGATGAGATCCAAAGAGCCAGCTTTCAATTTTTCTGGGAGTGCGTAAACCCGGCAGTGGGCCAGGTGAAAGACCGTTGCCAGGCCAATGGCCCGGACTCGCGCAACGTCGCGAGCATTGCAGCAACGGGGTTTGGTCTCACCGCATTGTGCATCGCAGACAAACGCGGCTGGCAGAACAGCATCAAGATTCGCGAGCGCGTACGCAACACGCTGCGCTTTGCTATGGACCGCATGGAGCACGCGCACGGATTTCTCTATCATTTCGTTGATATGCACAACGGCAGCCGCGCTTTTAACTCGGAATTTTCGTCAATCGATACGGCTATTTTCTTGTGTGGCGCGCTCGTTTGCCGTGCGTACTTCAATGATCCGGAGATTCAAGACCTAGCCGCAAAACTGTACGAGCGCGTGGACTGGACCTGGCTTCTGCAGGGCCAGAAAACAATGGCGATGGCTTGGACGCGCGAAAGCGGCTTCACGCAGGCCCGTTGGGACAGCTATAGCGAATTGATGCTGCTGATTCTGTTGGGTCTCGGGTCGCCAACTCATGCCTTGCCTTCGGATGCATGGGACGCCTGGTCGCGTCCGGTATTCGATTACTACGGCGTCCAGTTTATCGGCTCCCACGCGCCGCTTTTCGTCCATCAATATCCGCACGCGTGGTTTGATTTTCGAGCGCAAAAAGATAGATACGCGAACTATTTCACGAATTCTGTAATCGCCACGAAGGTTCACAAATTGTGGTGCATCGAACTGGCCAAAAAATTCCCCGATTACGGAGAAAATCTCTGGGGAATCAGCGCCTCGGATTCGGCACACGGATACACCGCTTGGGGCGGCCCGCCGGAAATGGGGCGCATCGACGGCAGCGTTGTGCCATGCGCCGCCGCGGGCTCCTTGCCGTTCGTGCCTGAAGAGACAATTCGTGTCTTGCAGAATATCCGTCACACTTTTGAGAAGCGCGCTTGGAAAAAATACGGCTTTGTCGACGCGTTTAATCCCCTAAATACATGGACGGACCCCGATGTGATCGGTATCGACGCGGGAATCACGCTGCTCATGGCCGAAAACGCTCGTACAGGATTCGTTTGGCAGCACTTTATGAAAAATGACGCAGCACAGCGCGGAATGAAGCGCGCCGGATTTGCTGTGAGCTAAAAACCAACGTTCAGCGTGTGGCTATTTCGATCAACGCAAGCGCCTGAGGCTCAAGCGTCAATGACAGCGAGCCATTCGATATCGCGATTGTCTTTGAAGTGGGCATCGCTCCAGCCTTGCGCAGCGCTTCGATCTGTTCGCGGCCTGGGAACGGTGGCCGCCCCATCTTTTCAAACGCGGCAAGCGGAGAACCGTGGTCCGCGTCCACCACGGTAACTCGCGCTGATTTTCCGGACAACGATTTAGGAAAGTGCAGCGTCACTTTCTTCGGCGAACCTTTCTCTTCCGGCAAAAAAAGATTCCACGCCGCAATCGCTAGCCCACCGCTCTTCGTACGAGTTACCAAAGCCGAATCCGACTTCACATCGATCCGCGTGTCGCCAAGTCTGTGAAGAAGTGCGAAATCATTGAACGCCGCTTTGGGAATACTTCGTTCCGCTAATAGCCCAAACCCGCCGTAGAAAGGCGATTTCACGACGCCTTGTTCCTCGAATACATCGGAAAAAGTCCAGTAACTCATCATCGCTGTGAGGCCATCGCACTGCCGAATCGTGTCGGCCATCCATGGCCCCATAAAGGCGGTGTCCGTAACGGCGGGTTCATTCATGTAGCTTGCATTGAACTCGCTCCAAATCAGCGGCGTGTTCGGATAGGGTGATGCAACAATCTGGTCATGCACCTTTTTCACCGCGCGGCAGACCATTTGTGTCCGCGATATTTTTTCGTGAGTGGCAAATACGTCTTCCGCGCGATCGTTGCCATAGACGTGAGTGGAAGCAAAATCGACAGGAACATTCTTCTCGTGACAGTGCGCAAGGAAACGATCAACCCACGCGGCTTGCGCTGTGGAAGGACCGCCAACGCGCAGGCGTGGGCTTACGCTCTTGATCGCACGAGCCGTATGATCATAAAGCTCGTAGTACGTGGCTTCCTTGGGGTCGCCCGCCCAAAAATCAAGGTTCGGCTCGTTCCACACCTCGAAATACCATTGAGCGACTTCTTCTTCCCCATAGCGCTCCACAAGGTGCCGCGTGAATGCCGCAATGAGCTGCGTCCATTTGTTCCAATCCTTCGGCGGCGCCACATTTTGCTTGTACCAGAAAGCGTGAAGCGCATTGGTGTCGGAAGCCAGCTTTTTCGGCATGAAGCTCAGTTCGATAAATGGCCGTACATGATTTTCTAAAACCCCGTCATAGATTTGATCGACATAGGAAAAGTTGTAGGCAGGCGTGCCCTCAGAAGATTCGTCGTAAACTCCGGCTTCATCGTGAAAGATTGCGTGAAAACGCACATATTCGAAACCGGTGATGCGCTTCGTCTCGCGGAGATCGTCGCGGTAGCTTTCGCGGAGGCTGAGAATCGCCCGGCCCGAGCCAAACATTTTTTCCCAAAAATGTGGAAAAGGATGCGACGCAGCGTTCAAATCAATCTCAATGACTTGCGCCTCTCCCGGGGTCTGCGCTTTTAGTAACGGTCCGCCAGCGAACAAAATCGCGAGCAAACAAACTCGGAGCGCTACGTTCTTGCCACAACACATGTACATGGTCTTACACCCTCGACATTATTGGGCCGGCGAAAGTGTTCGAATGTAGCGCCCTCTCAAAGTCGTAAGCCGCTAGAAATTAAACCGCGCCTGCAATTCGATTACGCGTCCCGCCAAGGCATTTTGCGCCCGGGCGAAGGCACCATTTGCCGAGCCGACCGTTTGCGAAGCGGGTGTACCGCCACTCGCTGGCGTGACTGTGATTGTACCGATCTGTTGCGGACCAAATGGTGTAAGGTTCAGCTGATTGAACAGGTTGTAGAAGTTGGCGCGCAAATCAAGTTTCGCGTTCTCTCCCAAAACGGGCATATGTGGCAATCCGAAGGCCTTGCCCAGCGTTGCATCAACCGATGAGTAGCGAGGTCCGCGGAAGGAATTGCGACTCACGCCCCCTGAGGGAATGACGCCATTCCCCGAACCAAGGTTTGGTGCGGTGAAATAGGTAGTAGCGTTGTTAGAGAAATTGATATTGCTGCTGCCCGTCTCAAATCCCGCGTTGCTGTAGTCGGAACCCGCGCCGCCGAGAAAAGAGGCCGGTCGAACTGTGCAGAAGCCGCTGTTTTCATACACCAAGCTGCATTTGTTCGGAAAACCTTGTATCTGAACGTTGTAGTAAGGAGTCCACGGGAAGCCGGTGTGTGCAGTAAAGATGCCGGTCACAGTCCAGCCACCAAGAACTTTCTCTTTCCAATCGTTGCTACCCCGGAAAATTCGCGGAGTCCAGATTCCATAAAGTTTGAAGTTGTGCCTCACGTCGTAATCAGCTGGAGCAAACTCTCCCTTCCGGTTGAACGGATTTGCGCCCGGATCGAAGTCTCCATGAAAATCTCCGGAATAATTGTCTTCCGCTTTGGCGTACGTGTATTGGGCATCTATCTCAAACGTGTTCGAGAATTTATGCTGAAGCTCTGTCAACAATGCGTTGTAAGAGCCATTGGAGTCATTGGTAAAGCGGTTGAAATTTTGAATCTGCGGGTTGAGATCCTGGAAGAAGACGAGATTCACATTTTGATTACGAGTGTAGTGCCGGCTCAAGCTGCCTTGATACCCCACTGACAACACCCAATTGTGTCCCAGATCGTACTGAGTCCCGAGTGAATACCGATAGGTAACAGGCGCAGGCCAATTCGCATCGAAGCCCGTCAGACTTACGGGCGCGCCGCTCGCAGGAAGGTTATTGGTACCGAAGGTTACGATGGTGTTCGGATTAGATGGGTAACCGTTGAAGTTGTGGGGATCGCTGGAAGCAGCGTACAGAATATTCGAACCAAATAGATTGTCGCCTACGACTAGCGGCGGATTATTGCGTCCATTCAACAGGATGGCCTGTTCTCCGCGGCTGTAGCCGATGCCGAACCCTCCGCGGATAACGAGACGATTGTTCATTTCTTTGTTCAGCAGGGGAAGTTTGCGGGGGCTCCAGGCAAAGCCAATCTGCGGCCCAAAGTTGTGGTAGCTGGCGTTATAGAGATTCCCACCTACACGCACGAACGCTCCTGTAAGCGGCGCACTAGCGGGACCCAGGACCGCGGTGTCAAGTTGACCGTGTTTTTCATGAATCGGGCCGAAGTACTCCCAGCGCAGGCCGAGATTTACGGTGAGGTTGGGCTTGAGCTTCCAATCATCCTGAAGGAAAGTGGCGTAGCTGTTCGAGCGAATATAGTGTCTGTTCTGCGTAAGGGCGCCGGTCAGAGGATTAAAGGTTGCGTTCTCCTGAATCGGCGCATCATTGGCAAAATCCCAGAAGTTATTGAAAAAATACTGAGGCAATGCGCCGCCGGCGCCGACGTCCGTGTTCTGGTCCCTATAGATGTCCACACCGAACTTTAGAGTCTGGTTACGAATAACTTTGGTTGCTGTATCGCGAATATTGTAGGAGGTCTTGTAAAAAATGCCCGGCCCATTCGTGCCAAAGATGAAGGTAAAGCCTCCAATATTGCCGAGAGAGTTGTTAAGCACATCTTGTGGCAAACCAAAAGGCTCCTGAGGATTGCTTGCAATTTCGTCGAAGTACCAGCGGGAGACATTGAAGCGCGCCTCGTTGATAAAGGAGGCCCCGAAGGTGTGCTGCCAAAGGATGGCAGCGCTTTCGTTCGTGCGATCCGAGTGCCAGAGATTCGCTGCGCGCGCATTTCCGTTAAAGAAAGTGGCGTCATTTGGCACGCGGTACACACTGAATGTGAATAGATCATTCCGAGTCGCCTGGAAATCCAAACGGCCGTTGTACTGGGTTGCTGTATTCAGATTCGGATTTGTTGTTTGCACGAAGGCCATGTCGGCAATACCGTCGAGACCACCGCCGACACCGAACGGTGTAGCCGCTGTTCCGAAGGTTGCATCGTGAGTCCCTAGAGCGCCCTTTATCGGCGACCCGATATCCAGTCCCTGAGCACCCCCCGTGCCCACTTCCTGACAATTCGCGGCGTTGAACCCAGCGTCCGCGCATGTCCTGGGAATAATCGTACTAAAAGAAGTGCCCTCACCAGGAAACGACAACAGAGTGTTGGCTATGCTGCCGGATGCGCCTTGCGTAAGAAATTGTGGCGCCTCCGCCCACGTATTGTTCGTGGATACCGAGTTGTTTCTGAGCGTTTCGTAAGAGAAAAAGGCAAACAAGCGGTTCTTGATAATGGGACCGCCGACGCTTCCGCCGAACTGATTAAAGCGGTCTGTTGCGCGTTGAGTGGCGCCGCTTCCTAAGCCGAAATTGCGTTGTCTGGCGTTCAATCCCGGACGATCAATCTTAATGAAGAGACTGCCGTGGTATTCATTGGTCCCATTTTGGGATACTAATTCAATCTGCGCGCCGCTAGTGCGGCCATACTGAGCGTCGTAGGAGTTGGCAGCGACACGGACTTCTTTGATCGATTCCTCGTTCGGAGTGATGACCGCGGCCCCACCCCAGTCCAGACTATTCACGGACACACCATCTACCTGGAAACTGTTTGCGGTGTTGCGCTGTCCGTTGGCGTTTATCTGTGCCTGGTTTTCGGTGGAAAAGATCGTGCTGGAGCCTGAAGTTCCACCGGGCCCCTGGCTGCCTGGAGTATTCGCGGATCCCCCGCCGGCATCATGGGCGCCGTCTCCGAAGACTCCGGGAGCTAGACGCAATAGCTGAAAAGGATCGCGGCCGAAGGAGGGCAAATTCTGAATTTGCTTACTGTTCAGCGTTCCGCTGACGTTGCCGCTCTCTGTATCGATTGCCGGTGCGACGTCGCCCGTTACCGTTACGGTCTGGTTGACCTCTCCAATTTCTAGCGAAATGTTTACACCCTGAGTCTGTTCCCCCGCTACTGTGACAGCCTGCAGAGCACTCTTTTTGAATCCGGTTGCCTCAACCGTGATCGAATATTGCCCAGGAGCTAAGCTCAAAAAGTTGTAGACGCCATCCGAATTCGTAGTTGTCGTCTTCGAGACATTTGTCTCCTTGGAAGTCAGTGTAACGGTCGCCCCGGAAACGGCGGCGCTCTGCTGGTCGGTGACTACCCCCTGAATTCCAGCTCGGTACTGCGCGCAAACTGGGATAGCGCAGAACAATAGAATCAAGCTAAGCAAAATCTTCGAACGCGAACGCATCACATCACCTCAAGTCTCTCTCGACCGAACATCGGAAAAACAATTCTAGTAAATCGATTTATCCCCGTATATCCAGCATCTCACACCCAACGTCCCCTTTTTGTCAATACGCTTTTTCCTTGATGTCTATTTCCATCAGCGGCGTGCCCCGCCAACCCGCAACACCTCTAGCGTTTCGCAGCAAATGCGAAGGATAGGTCGTATGTAATTGGTTGAAAGAAAAAGAAGGTTTGGCTCCCCGAGCTAGATTCGAACTAGCAACCCTTCGGTTAACAGCCGAATGCTCTACCGTTGAGCTATCGGGGATCCGTATGCAGTGTCCGCTTAATTTTAGTACAGGAGGCGGTCTCTCGCAAAGCATCTGCTTTGCTTCTTTACTGCCACAAATGCAAAAACGTCCCGGCCGGAGGGAACGGCTCGGGACGCTTTTTTTGTTCGCTAGTGGAAATCTCTAAACGAAAGCTCAGTTCGCGAAAATTTTCGCTACTTCACCAGACTCATGTTGTGCATGCCCGCGCTGAAGGAAATTCCCGCTCCAGCCGCTTGCGGCACCCACCACATTTTTCTTACCCATGGCCGGCGATTCGTCATCATTTTGTGTCCAAGAAAATCCATCACAGTGGGGCTCACCTGGGTCGCAACGTACAGCGCGCCGGAATGCGCAAACGGCCGCAGCAGCGGATTTCCTTCCGTTCCATAGCCGCCGGAAATTGCCTGTCGCGTGGAGTACGCATCGAACGCAGCTGCACCGTGCCCCGCAACCGACAATCCGATCCACGCAATCTTCTGCTTCGGCGCTTCATAACGCACGCCGCGAATCGCTGCTTTGGGTGGCACGGCGGGTTGAATCGGTGCCGCCGGCTGAATTGGCTCAGCAGCAGAAATTGACGAAGATTCCCCCGCCGCAATTGCGGAATCATCTGCGGCGATCTTTGGCGCCGGGGCTGCTGGGAGAGAGGTACTTGAAGAATCCGTCTTCGCCGAATCTGTCGCGACGCTTGATGGAGTCGAGTTTGCGACTGTCAACGTCGCGCTTTGCGGAAAGCTGAAGACCAGGAGCGCTGCTGCAAGAAACATTGAAACCACCTCAGTTGCCGCAAGCTCTGCGAATGACACCGCCCGCGACGACCTCAGTATGCTGTCCCAAAGGACAGGTTGCACTGGCCCATTGGTCACATTTTCACCAGTACGGCCATTTGAACGAATTTCCTAGTACTTAGCTCTGTTTCCCCAAAAAGCCTTTCTGGTACTCCGTTACTTGCTATAATCCTCGGCCAATGGCGCACGATTCCTCGGCCAAACGCGCACCTATCACGAAACGGGGCCCGCAAGCTCCCCGTTTTATCGCCATCGAAGGCCCGCTCCGCGTCGGCAAATCCACTCTTGCCCGCATCCTTGCCGAACGGCTTCACGCGCGCCGCGTATACGACTGCGAAGACAACCCCTTCCTCACCGATTTCTACAACGAAAAATCCGGCTCGGCGTTTCGCGCGCAAATGTACTTCCTTCTCGAACGTCAAAAGCGCCTTCGCGAAGCTCTTGCCGCCGATGCTCCGGCGCCGCTCCTCTCCGATTTCCTGATGGAGAAAGACCGCATCTTCGCCAATCTGAATCTCGACGACGAAGAGCTGAAACTTTACGAGCGCTACTACGATTTGTTGGCTCGCGAAATTCCCGCGCCCGATCTCGTAATTTATCTACAGGCAAAACCCGAAACCCTGCGCGCACGCATCGCCAAAAAAGCCGCTCACGGCGAATCGCAAATCTCCCCGGAATACGTGGAAGAAGTCGCCCGCGCCTACGAACATTTTTTCTTCCGTTACGAAGCCTCCGACCTCCTCGTCATCAACACTTCCGACATAGATTTCGTCGAGCGCAACGAAGATCTCCAGCAATTGCTGCGTCGTTTGCAGGAACCCGTTAAAGGCACGCAATACTTTTTGCCACTGGGTCAGGCTGAGTAAGTCCGCTCCTTCCCGCGAAATTTCTAAAAAGTTTCTTTTTATCCGAAGTCGCTGGCTTATCCTGATGTGAGCTGCACCATGACTATGCGAAGACCGCAACTGAATTGCCTGCTGACGAGTGTGGCCGCACTTGCGATCCTGAGTGCGTCGGGCTGCCGACGCGGCTGGGTCAAACCCGAAGAGATTCCCGGCACCTGGACCATGAATCAAACGTCGCGTCGCCTTTTGTCTCCAGAAACTCGAAACGCTGCTGCAACTTTTGTATTTGAAGCGAACGGCAACTTTTCCGTGACAGAAGTGCCGGAGGATCTGCTCTATCCACCGTCGAACAGCGGACCAAAACTCATCAGCGGAGCGGGAACATGGAAACTGATTTACCCGAACGACCAGCAGCTCTTCGATCTTTCCTTCAAGACAATGAGCCTGGGGCTGCGCGGAACCCTTCCCTATGACACGATGATCCTCAACGTGGAACGCAAGAATTCCATGGTCACGCTTTACTATTTCCAGGATGATCCCGACCTCGGCAGAAGATTCGTCTTTGAGAAAAGATAGTTGATATAGCCACACCCCGGCAATTTCCGCAAAGAGTGCGTAAGACATAGAAAAGAAATCAGATGAGTTGCACTCCTGCAGGAGAAGGTGTGCAAAGAGTGCGGAACTGATTGAAAACAGAGGAGCACCGTTGGGAGCGTAGCTACCCCACCCCGGGTGGTTTTGCAGGAATATCAAAAGAAAGGGTTTGCGGAAGAAGGGTTTTGTAAGTCCATGAAAACAAACGATGGCTTGCGAGGGAGCTTGTTTATAAGAAGGTAAACGGGAAGGGTGAGAAGCCGCCCGGGCGAGTGAGGGGCCAACCTGGCGGGCGCGCATAGCTGAAGGGCTGGAAGAAACGAGCCCGAAAGCAACACCTAATTATAGCAAATTGGTACTGTTTGTCAAGGGATTATCCCTTGGGTTAGCTGGTTGTGGGCTGCTTGATGGCGTCGGTGACTGCCTGACCTGTGTCGCGACGCGGCGGGGGCAGTTTTGGGGTCTTCTTCTTAGGCTTTCTGATTTCGCGTTTCCGTGCGTCTTTGCTTCCCATACAGACATGATGGCACACTTCCTCGAACTAAGAAATTCTCTATTTGAGAGTCGGGATTCAGATCAATCTGACAGCAAGCAAGAGAAGTCAGAACCCACACCCTTAGACCCGAAGGGTGCGGCACCCGGCAAAAACCGCAAAGGATGGGGCACCGGCTCGGGATGACAGCGTTAAGAATTGGCGCAGGATGGAAGGCCGGCTTCGGAAAGCCGGCCCTACACAACCTCGTAGGGAACCTTTCCTGGTTGCTGGTCGTAGGACAGAGGGGAAGGTGATGAACCATAGCGAACGCAAAGGAGGGCATGAATGCGGATGCTGACGAATGGACTGATCGTGATTTGTGCACTGAGTCTGATTGCGGCAACTTCGACGAGAAATTCTGCCAGCCAAGTGAAAACGGGCGCGACCTCATTAGATCCGGACAAACTGGAACTGCGCAACGTAAAGGCGGAACGCGTTAACTATGAGGGGCGCAGCGCGGTGTTGATCAAGGACGACAGCAAGGACACGACGGATGATGCGAATCGCTTTGCCGTAGTTCCGGGAATAGCGATTCGGGATGGGACGATTGAAGCGGACATCAGCGGCAATACAGCGCCAGATGCACCGCCCGAATGGCGAGGTTTTGTCGGGATAGCGTTCCGCGTAAGCCCTGACAGAGCCCGCTTCGAGTGTCTCTATCTGCGGCCCAAGAATGGAAGATCCGGGGACCAGTTACAGAGGAACCATTCGACACAGTACACCTCCATGCCTGGATTCCCTTGGTCGAAATTGCGGGCGGAAAATCCGGGGAAGTACGAATCGTATGTAGATTTGGTGGCCGGAAAGTGGACGCACATAAAGATTCACGTTGCCGGAAGTCGAGCAGAACTTTATGTGAACGATAGCGATCAACCTACGCTCATTGTGAACGATTTGAAGCAAGTATCGGCCAGCGGCGCGGTTGCATTGTGGGTGGGACCGGGAACCATCGCGCATTTTTCCGATCTGACAGTCACGTCAGCAGGGCATGAAGAATGAGCGGATTCTGGGAGTTCGTCGGTGAAGCCAAGGGCGACGAATTGGACGAACTTTCCTAACAGCAGCGGCCTTAACGCAACATTGAATTGCGGTATGTGTGGCGCGGGAACCAGTTGGGAAGGGCCCGTTTGTCTAGGAGGGATTGGGCGGCCCATTTACCGAGGTAGACGGGGAGGGCTACGGCGTGGCCGTTGAAGCCGGAGCACATGGACGTGGCCATTATCGGCGGGGATTCACGCGGCGTGGAGTTGGCACGACTAAAGTCGTCCCCTCCCAGACTAAACTGGGCGGTGGGAGGAGCGGACGAAGGCGCCTACAGAAAGGCGAAAAGCAGATCCCTCACGTTCGTTCGGGGGACAAGCAATTTAGCGATTCAGCGGCTTTCTGGCTACGAAAAGCCCGTAGACAAAATTGCCGGAACGGTACGCGGCGCGTATGGCGCTGTAAGCTCTCAGGTAGGCGACAAAGTGTGTTCCCAATTTTGCAGCAAGGGACCAGAAGAACTTGTCGCGGATTATGTTCAAAGCTATATCCCAGCTTTTCGCACACTGCCGCGTCAAATCCTGCCTGTGGATGATTTCGAGACCGGCGCCGACCAGATGAGATTCGTAATCGTCCATGGACTCAAGTTCAATAAACATTCCTTGCTCGATGGGCCTGATGAATTTACGTGTTTGTGCGGGAGAGAGGCCTGCCCGCTTGAACCAATCGGTAAGCGCAAATGCTCCCCCAGGCTTCAGAAACTGCACGGCATTGGCAAAGAATTTCCGGCGATCGTGATAGTGGGAGACCGATTCGACAGACCACAGGAGGTCAAACTGCTGCGTGAAACTTAAGGCCTCAGCGTCCATCAAGAGGAAGCGCGCGTCCAGCCCGGCCGCTGCTGCGGCCTGCTGCGCCATTTGCACCTGCACGGGGGAAATCGTGATGCCAGTCGCACGTGCCTGGTACTTTCCTGCGAGGAAGAGGGTGCTCGCTCCAAATCCACATCCAACGTCAAGTACCTCGGCCCCGATCGAGACGCCTGCCAGGTTTGCGAGGTGTTCTGTGAGTTGGAGCTGCGCCGCTTCTTTGGATTCGTCGCCACGAATCCAATAACCGTGATGCAAGTGTTCGCCCCAAAGAGAGTGATAGTAAGGACTAATTAGGTCGTAATGCTCGATGATTCTTTGTTTATCGTTGGGGCGCGGGTTCAGCGAACGTTTGAGGGAAGAAGAGGAACGCATTGGTCGCGAATCCAGAGGCAGATTGTACCGCAAACGTGACGTCAAGAAGAGAGGTCCCTCCGCTCCGGTCGGGATGACAGTGTAGGGGTAATCAGTGGGTTGACTGGCATTCCCGGCCGGGCCTAACATGGCCTCTCGGATCCGCAAGCTGAACCGCGTTGATGGTGCTGAAGTGGAAATCTATCACCCCGAAATAGCCACCGCTTCAATGACGATGAGTTTGGGAAGCAAGCCCAAACTCCTGTTCCTCTATAGGTGGTTTGCCGTGCTCATGGGTGTGGCAAGTATCGTAGCCGCAATGCCGGTGGCGGCGCTTTCCTTCGGATGCAACGGTGCGGTCCAGTTGCTAGCGAGAGTTCGTGCGTTGCGCGACGGATATGAATTTCTCTCCCGCGCGTACGACCGGGCACTCCATCGCCTCGGCCAGAAAGTTTTGCGGGATGTCCGCGACACGCCCGCGCTACGAGTGATGGTCTCTCTTACGCTGACGGTGGTGCCAATTTTCGCGATGCAACTCGTTTTGGGAAGGCCCCGGCTGTGGCTGGTGATCGCTTTTTATCTTTCTCTTTACGGCCTCAAGTTCCAGCGGTTTGTGAGGATGTTCAGCGCGAGTCACGTGGAGGCGCACCGGTGCCAAGGCTTCTTTTCTGAGAAATACGACAAGGTCTTCGGGCGCTACTTTGAGTTTTTCCTGGGGCATTTCTACGGCAACCTTCCTGAATTGGGCCGGACGGCTCATGTGTGTCTGCACCACAGAGAGAACGCCGGATTCGACGACACTCGCAACACGATGGGCTACGATCGAACCAGCCGGCTGGACTTCTTATGGTACCTCTCGGACAACATTTGGACGGTCCTGGGGCTCGCTCCCTACGCCTACTTCAGGGCGAAAGGCGATGAAAAGAACCAGAGGCGCATGATGCGAGGAATGGCGCGCTACTACGCTTACTTTGCGGCTGTGTTTGTTTACGACTGGAGAATTGGGATGCTCTACGTGCTGGTTCCGATTCTCTGCATGAATTTCATCAACGCAATCACGGCATGGGTCCAGCACGCTTTTTGTGACCCGGAGCGCCCCGAAGATTATTTTGCGAATACCGTGACCGTTATGGACGAGGTGAACTTCATGAACGAAGGATTCCATCTCTGCCACCACCACCGTTCCAGTCTTCACTGGACGGAGATGCCGGTCCATTTCGAACGAATTCGCGACAGGATGAGAGAAGCCGGCTCGCTGGTTTTCCGAGACCTGGATTTCTTCGGACTTTTCCTGGAGTTGACGATCCTTCGCCGAATGGATGTACTGGCCGAGAAACTTATCCCGTGGGAGCCCATGAATCACGAGCAGAGATTGGCCTTGCTGGCGAAGAGGACCAATTTTACGACAGCGTGATCAAGGTAAATCCGTTGGTGCGGGGCTACCAGTGAGGGAGCGAGCGTTTGCCGAGTAGGGATTGGGCGGCCCATTTGCCGAGGTAGACGGAGAGGGCGACGCCGTGGCCGTTGAAGCCGGCGAGGATGATGGCGTTGCGGGATTTGGGATGATGGCGAAAGATGGGGCGCATTTTCGGAGTGAAGAGAATGGGGCCGGCCCAGCGATGCGTGATGCGGACTTTTTTTAGTGGCGTGTGGAGATTGTGGACGCGGTCTTCGAGCCAGCGGAGGCGGTCGGCGGATTGGCCGCGGCGGACGTCGAGGTGATGCAAGCCTCGCCAGTTTTTTGATGTGACTAACCCGGCGCCCAGGATTACGGCGTTGTTTTTTGTGAGGCGGCCCCAGAGATAGGGAAAGTCTACAGTGTAAAAGGGTTTTCGCGACGCAAGGCCGAGGGCTTTGAGTTGGGATTTTTTTAGCGGCGCGGTGGCCAGCGCGAAAGTGAGATGGGCTTCGGTGGAGCGCTCGAGGGCGGTGAGTTCGAGCGAGGCGGCGTTAGTGGTGAATAAGACGCGGCGGGCGTGAATCACCCGCTTCTTTTTTCCGTTGAGCTTGCGCGGGCCTTCGTGGCGGACGTAAAAGTGAATCAAGTCACCTGGCTTAAACCCGGTTACATTCGTGTTTTCAAAGATGGAGACGCTTAATTTTTCCGCGGCTTTTGCGAGGCCTGAAATTACTTTTCCGGGATTGACGCTGCCACCAGGAACTCTGTTGACGGCGCGGAGACGGCCGGAATCTTTCCAATCGATGGGGGAATTGCGCAGCGGATGGACTTCTTTTCCTTCCATCGAATATTTTCCCCGAGCCAGTTCCCAAACGCCTGGGAGATTCAGCTCGGCGGAGATACCGAGATCGCGGAGGATTCTTTTGTAACCAGCGAGGACGTCGCCGAGGCCGGGGAGAGGTCCGGCGGCGGTTTCGGCGAGGGCCATTCCTCCGGTGCGGCCGCTTGAGCCTGCACCGAGCGAACCGCTTTCCAGGACGATAACGGATTTTTTTGGCGCGAGACGTTTGAGGTGGGCGGCGGCAGAGAGTCCGGAAAAGCCTGCGCCGACGATGGCGAAGTCCACGCGGTCAGGGAGAGTTTCCTTTTTAGGACGGAAGGAGATTGTCCAGGGAGGAGTGCCCCAGTTTGGCGGCGCGGATGGCATGGCTTTGGTTGGATGCGCGACGGGGATGATTTTGTCACGAAGTTGAGTGAGGATGCAGGCGGAGAGAACGACAAGACGCACCCTTACAAATCAAGGATGGGGGCACCCAAGAAAACGGAAAGAGAAACCCTCACGCTTGACTATGAAGGGTGCGGCACGCACGGCAGAAGAAAGACTAGAGACAAGCAAACCTGTAGATGCATTCATTCGTCGACCTAGCCGAAGGACGGCATGCCGTCGTATATTGGCCCCGCTAATTTCAAGGAGGCTCGCATGAGTCTGTGGTCACGCCGCAAATTCTTTCTCACTTCGCTTGCGGGAACCGCCGCTGCTGGAAGCACAAAACTTTTCGGAGCTGCGCCGTCCGCGTTCGGGCTTTCGCTGCCCGCCGCTGCGCAGGGCAAACGTCCGCTGATTATCTCCAGCGCGAATGGAGTGAATGCTCTCCACAAAGGCATGGACATTTTGAAAGCGGGCGGCGACACGCTCGATGCGGTTGTCGCGGCTGTGACGGTCGTGGAAGACGATCCGAACGACGACTCCGTCGGCTACGGCGGCCTGCCCAACGAAGAAGGCGAAGTGGAACTCGACGCCAGCTGCATGCACGGGCCGACGCACCGCGCGGGTTCCGTTGCAAGTGTGCGCCGCATCAAGAACGTGGCGAAGCTTGCAAAGACCGTGATGGAGCGCACCAACCACGTGATGATCGTTGGCGATGGCGCGCGGCGCTTCGCTGTCGCGGAAGGTTTCGAGGAGATGAATCTCCTCACCGAACATTCACGAAAAATCTGGCTCGCCTGGAAAGCGTCTTCTTCCTTCAACTGGCGCCCGGGATCAGATAGCCCGGAATGGAAGCCGCGCCCCGTTGCGCTCCGCGAGCATCTCGCGCCGATGTTCGGCGATTCGCCGGAAGAGCAGATGCTTCTTGCGCGCGCCGTCGAGGTGATTCTCGATCCGCCCACCGGAACGATTCCGTGCATGGCAGTGGACGCGAAGGGCGACATTTCGGCGACCACAACAACTTCGGGGCTATCGTGGAAAATTCCCGGCCGCGTGGGCGATTCGCCGATTATCGGCGCGGGGTGCTGCGTAGACAATGAAGTCGGCGCGGCAGGTTCTACTGGGAAGGGCGAGGAAAACATCAAAATTTCCGGCGGCCACACGATTGTGGAAATGATGCGCCAGGGAAAATCTCCCACGGATGCCTGCCTCGAAGCATGCGCCCGGATCGCGCGCCACTACAAAAACGATAAAAAAAGAATGGGCACCTTCCATATTTATTTTTACGCGCTAAATAAAGATGGCGTTCACGGAGCGGCGTCGCTTTGGCGCAACGGCTACGAAGCCAGCAAGCGCGCCATGTACGCCGTCCACGACGGCACAGAATCCAAACTCGTGGAATGTGCTGCCTATTTCGATGAACCCGGGGGCGATCAGTAGCAAAGGGCTAGGCTGCATAGGGCACGATACATCGTGCCCTCCGAATGTAGTGGCCGGTCTTCAGACCGGTTCGTCATCCCGAGCGGAGCAAGGAATCTGCTTTTGAAGTTTGAAGAAAAGAGGAACTACTCAACAACCAGCCGCACAAATTTTTTCTTCCCCGCGCGAATCAGAAATTCCGCGGGCTGGGAAAGATCGAGTTCCTTACGGAAATCATCCACTGCCGCTTCGTTGATCTCGACGCCCTTCTGCTTGATGAGCCGTTCCGCTTCGCTCTTGGAGGGAGCAAGGTTTAGTTCGACGAGCAGCGAAGTTAGTTTCTTGGATGGGCCGCGCGGAATTCTCGTGACTGGGACTTCGGTAGGCGCTTCGCGGTCGCGGAAGACACGCTGGAAATTCTCGGCGGCTTTTTTACCGGCATCCTCGCCCTGAAAACCGGAGACGACTTCGGTGGCGAGTTTCATCTTGGCTTCCATCGGATGCAATTTGCCGGAAGAAACTTCGCTCTTGAGCGCAACGATTTCTTCCGGAGTGCGATCGGTCACAAGTTCGTAGTACGACCACATCAGGTCGTCGGGAATGGACATCATCTTCCCGAAAATGTCCGCCGGCGCTTCTGTGATGCCGACGTAGTTGCCGAGGCTCTTGGACATTTTCTTTGAGCCATCGAGCCCGACGAGAATCGGCATCGTGACGCAGACCTGGCCTTCGAGGCCGTACTCGCGCTGAATGTCGCGGTGCACGAGCAGATTGAATTTTTGTTCCGTCGCTCCGAGCTCGACGTCGGATTTCAGCGACACAGCGTCATAAGCAGTAAGCAGTGGATACAGAAGTTCGTGAACGGAAATCGGCTGTTCGTTTTCGAGGCGTGAACGAAAATCTTCGCGCTCGAGCATTCGCGCCAGACGGTAGTGCGCGCAAAGCTTGACGACTTCGGCGCTGGAAAGTTTGTCGAGCCATTCGCTGTTGTAGCGCACTTCGGTTTTTTGCGGATCGAGGATTTTGAAAACTTGAGCGAGGTAGGTTTTCGCGTTTGCGTTCACTTCTTCGCGCGAAAGCGGCGGGCGAGTTTCAGAACGGCCAGTGGGATCGCCAATCATGGCGGAAAAATCGCCGATAAGGAAAACCGCGGTGTGGCCCATGTCCTGAAAATGTTTCAGCTTCCGCAAAACGACGGTGTGGCCGAGATGGATGTCGGGCGCGGTGGGATCCACTCCAAGATAAACGCGCAGCGGTTTTCCGGATTGAAAAGATTTTTCGAGGCGTGAGCGCAATTCGTCTTCGCGAATAATTTCTGCGACGCCCTTTTTCAGGTAGGCGAACTGTTCGGCAACGGGTTTGAAGGTCATTGTGCTCATTCGATTCAAAGGAACCGGTCCAAAGACCGGCCACTACAACAGCATGGTACGGCGGCCAATGATTTTGAATTTCTCTTCGAGAACAATTTTGACAGCTTCGGAATAAATACGGTGTTCTTCTTTTAAAATGCGCGCGGAAAGAGTTTCTTCCGTATCCCCGTCTTCGACAGGAACAACGGATTGCAGGATGATCGGACCGGCGTCGAGATTTTCGTCCACGAAGTGCACGGTGCAGCCTGCAAATTTCACACCGTAGTCGAGCGCCTGCTTTTGCGCTTCGAGGCCAGGAAAAGAAGGCAACAATGATGGATGAATGTTTAGAATCTTTTGCGGAAATGCCGCAACAAAATATGGCGAAAGAAGACGCATGTAGCCGGCGAGACAAATGAGATCGACTTTAGCTTCATTTAGTGCTGCGACGACTTGGCGATCGTACGTTTCGCGTTCGAGACCTTTAGAGGGAATAACCCGCGTCGGGATGTCGCGCGATTTGGCGCGGTCGATTCCAGCGGCGGCTTCGCGATTGCTCAAGACGAGAGCGATTTCTGCGTTCGGAATGCCGCCGGATGCAACAGAATCGGCCAAGGCTTCAAAGTTCGAGCCGCGGCCGCTCAAGAGCACGCCTATGCGCTTCTTCATAAACAAAAAACGTTAGCACAATTGGGAGATGAGCCAAAATGCGCGCGGTGCGGATAGAGCAGAGAGCTCATCGCGCACAAATCGCGCGATGAGAGGAAGTCCTCCGCTCCGTAGCCCGGCGTGCGCCTTGTTTAAGGAGTGGGCACAAGCAAGAAAAAGCCGGGCTATTCGGGCCGGAACGACAGGTTTTTGGTTGGGCGGATGTACGCCGAAGCGACGCGTGACAGAGTGCACACCGACACTACAAAAACGCATGCTTGTGGCTAGGCCCAGGAGTAGCCGTGTTTGGAGAGCGGGAGAGAGCGGATGCGGTCGCCGGTCGCTGCGAAAATGGCGTTGGTGACTGCGCCAAGAGTCGGCGGAAGAGCGGGTTCGCCAAGGCCAGTCGGCGAATTGTCGGTCTTGAGGTAGTGAGCCTCAATGGACGGCGGCGCCTGATTTATTCGGACGGGTTCGTATTCGTTGAAATTACTTTGCTTGGCGCGCCCGCCGTCAATTGTGATCTCGCAAGCCATGAGATAGCTGAGTGCTTCCGTGACGGCGCCCTGGGTCTGATTTTCCGCGTTGAGCGGATTGATGATTTGGCTGCCAATGTCGCCGACGCTCCAGATTTTTTCGACCTTCACTTTTTTTGCGGAGTCGACGTGAACCTGAGCCACGGCGGCGAAATGTCCCCGGTGCGAATAGTGGAAAGCAACTCCCATACCCGTGCCTTTCGGCAAAGTGCGCTTGCCCCATTGAGATTTTTCGGCGGCGAGTTTGAGGACTCCGCTCATGCGAGCGGGGTCGATTTCGAGAGTGCCTGCTGGAGCTGCGGTGGAAGCGTTCGTGACGCGAGGAGCGTTGAGGAGCTGCAGGCGGAATTGCAGCGAATCAACTCCTGAAGCGTGCGCGAGTTCGTCAATGAATGACTGGAAGACCCAGGCGTAACCGTTGCTGCCGGGTGCGCGGAGGGCGTAGGTGGGAATTCCGCAGGGCATCAGCGATGAGCCAAGCGAATACGCGGGAACGAAGCTGGCAGGAAATTCGTTAGGTCCGATGCTGGCGACCGGCGCGAAGGTCTTGTCCTGGCCGAGACTGACGAAGTGATTTTTCCAGGCGACGAGCTTTCCGGAGGAATCGACACCACCTTTGAGGTAGTGATAGCCGAGAGCGCGATAGTGGTCGTGATGAAAATCGTCTTCACGGGTCCAAAGAAGTTTTACGGGAACCCCGACTTCTTTTGCGATGGCGGCGGCTTCGAGCATGTAGTCGTTGGTGAGGCGACGGCCGAAACCACCTCCTGCGCGTCGGAGATGGACAGTAATGTTCGAATCCGGAATCTTCAGCACGTCGACGATCATCTGCTTGCCACGGGCGGGAGTCTGGCTGGGGGTCCAGATTTCGAGGTTGCCGTCTTTGTAGTGGGCGAGGCAATTTTGCGGCTCCATGGGAGCGTGGGCGAGGAAGGGATAGAAGTAGGCGGATTCGACGATTTTGTTTGCGGATTTTAGCGCAGCATCGGCGTCACCGTCGGTGCGGAGATAGAAGACCGGATCTTTCCTGGAAAGCTCGCCGGCTTGTTTATCGAAGTTCTGGCTGCTTTGCTGAGTGGTCGGACTGTCCGCCCAAGCGATGCGAAGTTTTTTGCGAGCTTGCTGCGCTTGCCACCAGGAATCGGCGACGATGGCAATACCGCAATGAAGACCGAGCAAATCCTGGGTGCCTTCGATGAGGAACGCGTGGCGTACGCCGGGAAGCGTCTTGATTTCATCCACGTTAGCGGAAGTGGCTTTACTGGCGAAGACAGGACACTTTTCGAAAACGGCATAGAGCATGCCGGGAACTTTGAAATCGATACTGTAGGGAAATTTTCCGGTGACGATGAGCGGATTGTCCACGCTACGAGTGGGCTTGCCGATGATTTTGTAGTCTTTGGGATCTTTTAGTTTGACGGATTGAAGATCGGGCGGAGTGAGTGCGGCAACTTTGGAGGTGAGTTCGCCGTAGCCGATGGAACGATTAGATGAAGTGTGCAGGACGCGGCCGGATGCCGTGGAACATTCGGATTCGGGGACGCTCCAGGTTTGTGCAGCGGCGGTGATGAACATTTGGCGGACGGAGGCGCCCGCTCGGCGGAGCGGATCCCAGTTGGTGGGAGTGGAGGTGCTGCCGCCGGCACGCTGCGGGCCGAATTTTGTTTCGTCGAGGTCGGCCTGTTCGACGCGAACGTTTTTCCAATCCACATCGAGTTCGTCGGCAAGAATCATGGGCAAATGGGTTTTGACGCCCTGACCGACTTCGGGATTTTTGGAGAGGATGGTGACGATGCCGTCCGGAGCGATGCGGAAGAAGGAAGTAGCGGCGAAAGCGGGAGCAGGAGCCGCTGCACCCTGCGCGAGCGCAGCGGCGACGGGGCGCGCGTAACAAGCGATGAGAACACCGCCACCCGCGATAGAACTAACTTTAAGAAATTCGCGACGACCGAGAAGAGCGGTTTGCACCGGGCACCTCGCAGATGGCGGGAGTCCCTATTCTAGCGCTGCGATGCGGATAAAGTGCAAGAAGTGCATCGTTAGAAAGAATCGAACGACTCGTTTAGTCAGAAATGAGTGAGGCACAGAAGCCGCTCGCAGTTGATCATGCCCAGTGCTTGAAGTGGACTTTAAACCCGCACCCTTCGATAAACCAAATGCCGAAGGGTGCGGCACCCAAAGTTCTGCTCGTGGATCAAACATTGCGAAGATTCAAAATGAGCAGACCGTCAACGCAGTGCCGGAGGGACAGTGATTTCAAAATCTGCGGATCGGGTGACGATTTGATGCGAGATGTTGTCCTGCACTTTGATTTCGAGCGTGTAATGGCCCGGCGCGAACGCAGCCAACGGCAGACGGTGATTCAGCGTGACTTGTTCGCCTTCGCGGCGAATGGAGCCGGAATTTTCAACCGAGCTCCAGATTTGCTGTTTGTCGCGAAGGAGGCGATAGGTTGCGGAGACGCTGGTTTCGAGGAGCACATCGTCCGTTTTCAGATTGTAAAGCTGCATAAAGATGCCGAGATTTTCGGCATTGGTGAATGTGTGCGAGAGGCGCGGGCGAACTTTGTAAGAACCAAAGACGAATTGACCAAGACCCACTTGGTTTGAAGGCACAGGCTCGATTTTGTCGGCAAGGATGAGCGAACTGGCGTTGAGCGCGCCCTCTTCATATTGGGGAACGCGCAGCGCGGTGCCGATTACACCGACGTTTCCCGTTTCAACGTCTTTCACTACAACGTCGAGGCGATAGAGACCTGGATGCAGCGGAACGGATTTCTGATAGATGGAAGATTGGTCGAGCGATTTCTGGAAGAGCGATTCGGGAAAATCGCGTGCGATGGCTTCTTCAAATGTTTGCACGAGACGGCCGCCGGGAGTTGTGATGCGCGCGTAGACGTTTAACACGGCGGAGTGAACGCCGTCTTTGCTGCGGAAACCCATTTGGCGATTGGGAATTTGGAGCGTGATGGGAACGATCGTGGAGTCGGCAGTAGCACGCAAGAAGGCGATGTCGTACCCGAGATCCATTTGGTTGCGGACAATTCGACTGAAAACTTCTGTATGCAGATCTTTCAACGGGGGCGGCGGTCCTAACACTCGGACGTAACGATCCAAACTTTCAAACTCATCCATGCTGGCGGGAATGCCGCCGAGCGGCGCAGGAAGCGTAGTTCCGTTGGAATTGCTGAAGCGATCCGCTTTGCCTCGGCCACTTAGGATTTCGCTGATACTTTCGCCTGCGCCGGGAACGTGTTGCAACGCGTCTTTTTCTCCAGGATCGCGCGTGAGGTGATATTCGCCGCTGCTAGTGGGGTCTACGAACTCAAGTTCGATGTTGTCGCCGATGCCTTCGAGGTGGCGATAGCGCCAGAGTTCCCAATTGTAGGTTTGCGTCGAGCCGCCTCCTTGCCACATGGGCCGATCGTACGTGCCGCCGGTGGGATGAGAGTCAATTTCGTCGGGCGGGCCCCAAACGATATAGATGTGTCCGCGATCGGTTTTCCAACCAGGGATTCCGGAAGAGAAATGTTCATTGGCATAGGCGATGCGGCGATAGTGTTCTTCCTTGAATTCGTTGACGGAGGAGTCGGGATTCGGATTGCGGCGCTGCCAGAAGCTTTCAATGAATTGTTCGCGTTCTTCGTTTGTGCCGAGCCGTTTAAAGGCTTCGAGTTCGCCCGGCATGAGGATGTATTTCGCGTCTTCTTCAATGAATCGGTCAAATTCGAAACCGAGTTCGCCCTTGGCTTTCTTTTGCTGCTTCTTGTGCTGCCTCTCAGATTGAGTTTTTTGTGGAGGGCCGGAAGCAGAAGCTTCCTGAGAATAAATCGCTGGACCACACACGATGAATGCGGAAAAGGTGAAAGCAGCAGCACGCAGGGCTGGAAAGCGCATGGCAACACCTCGAAGCTGGACTTTGGGCGGAGGACACGAGGAGATCGTCCAACACGACGAGGACCGCCCGATAGCGGCTCAGAATCGAGGAGAAGAAGTAAGGTTGCCTGAACGCGAGAAGAAAGGTTTGTTAGAATGCGCGGGCAGTTTAACAAGTGAGGGGTACAAGTCAGATGAAATTCGTAAGAGCTTCTTTTGTGGCGGCGCTAGTGGGGATTTTGCTGATGACCGGGGTGGCACAGGCACAGCAAAAAGTGTTGCGCGATCCGGCGGAGCCCGCGCAGAGCGGGCCCCATGGCAAGGGGCCGATGCGGATGATGAAGGCGGTGGCGCGGCAGAGCGTGGATACGAAATCGATGCTGGCGCTGATTGATGAACTGGTGGCTTGCGGAACGCGGCTGACGCTTTCCTCGTGGACCGATCCGAAGCGGGGGGCTGGATGCGGACGCGACAAAATTGCGGCGCGATTGGAAGAAATTGCGAAAGCGTCTGGCGGAAAGCTGCAAGTGATTGTGGACAAGTTTGAAGCGACAGCGGAGCGAACTTCGGGAAAGCCGGTTCCGCTTGAAAATGTTTACGCGCTTCTGCCGGGCACGGACGAAACGCTGAAGAAGACCGTGTTTCTCGTTTCCGGGCATTTCGATTCGCGGCCGTCAGATGTGATGGATCCGCAAGCGGACGCTCCGGGTGCGGATGATGATGCTTCAGGAGTGGCGGTGAGCGTAGAGTGTGCGCGGCTTTTGAGCAAACTGGCAGCGACCGGAAAGACGGGTTATCGCGCGACGATTTTATTTGCGGCGGTTTCCGGCGAAGAGCAGGGATTGCTCGGAAGCACGCATCTCGTGGATTGGCTGAAGGAGAAGGGATACACCGTGGGCGGGATGCTGGACGACGACATTGTAGGCGACGATCCATCACCGGGAGCGCCGCATCGCGTGCGGTTGTTTTCCGGGAACGGAGAAATCGAGGATTGCGATTCGCCTTCGCGCGAATTGGCACGGGCGATAGAAGAAATTGACGGACGCGATGCGATACGGATGATTTTTCGTGTGGATCGATATGGACGCGGCGGGGATCACTATCCTTTTTACAAAGCGGGATTGCCTGCGGTGCGATTTACGGAGCCGCTCGAAGATTATAACCACCAGCATCAAACGCCTCGCACCGAAAATGGAGTGGAGTACGGTGACTTTGCCAAGTATTTGAATGCGGCGTTTTTGGGGAATGTGGCGCGAGATAATGCGGAGGCTCTGCGGCAACTTGCGATGGCACCGGCTGCGCCGGCGGAAGTGAGACTGAAGGGTGCGGTGACGCCGGATGCGAAACTTTCCTGGAAGGCGGAAGAGGATTCGGAGCGAGCGGGATTTGAGATTTTGTGGCGGGAGACCACGGAAACTCGTTGGCAGGTTTTTGATTTTGTGCCGGACCCGGGTGAACACGTGTTGAAAGGCGTTTCGACAGACAATCATTTCTTTGCGGTGCGAGCGGTTGGGAAGAATGGGGCGCGGTCGATTGCGACGGCGAGCCAACCCGAAATGCGACCTGCGCCGGGGACAAACAAGAAATAGCTGTTGCTTGTGCGGTGTACGTGGACGCTTGCATGTTTGGCTAGACTCCAGAAGATGCCGCCTTCTCCGCAAACATCGCGGAGAGGGCGGCGCTATACGCAGTCAGAGATTGAGACTGGTGTAGGCATCCATATCGGCTTCGATGCCGAGACGCTTGATTATCTCGCCAGGATTGAAACCTATTTTCTTGTAGTGCTCCTGGACGTGCAATTTAGCGTTTGAGAAGGCTTGCTCGTTTTCCCAAACGGCGATGGTGATAATTTTGGAATCTCCCGATGCGCCCAGTTGTTCAAAGAAACGGTCTTCCACGAAGCCGGGAATGGCGTGAAGAATTTCGTTCGAAGTACGGACGCGGGCGAGAAATTCTTGTCTGGCCGAGGCGGGGATTTTAAATTTGTCGATGCGATAGATGTGATTTGCATTCTTCAGATTGCTGTTCACTTGCGTTTTCCCTCGAAAAAGGGTTCAGGCGTTTTGGCTCGCGGCCGACATCTGTGCGAAGGTGAGGAAGTGTCCGGCTGGATCGCAAACGCCGATTTCGCGGGCGCCGTAAAATGTGTTGCGTTCAGGCAGATAGATATCGGCAGAACCGAGGGCCGGTTTGAGCGCGTCGAGATTTTCCACTTCGATGTAGAGAAATGTGGGGCCTTTGCGGACGTCCGCGGCGATGGCGGGGAGATCTTTTTCCGCGCTGGCCCAGGTCTGGTACATGATTTCCACAGCGCCCTGCTGGAGAATGACGAAGCCGAGGCGATCGCCTTCGGGAACTTCGACGGTTTTGACGAAGCCGAGGTGTTCGGTCCAGAACGGAAGAATGGGCTCGATTTTTTCGACGAAAAGGACGGGAGTGAGTTTTTTGACCACGAGAATCTCCTTGTGTCGGATACTAGTCTAACTTAGACTAGTTCAGTGTATGCGGATTGGATGCGGATGTCAAGGAGTTGGTTATGAAGGCGACGTTGAAAAAAGAAGAGGGGCGGGAGTTGAAGGACTTGATTTCGGTTGGGCCGGCGATGCTGCGGGATTTTGAGCTGCTGGGGATTCGGAGCGTGAAGCAGCTGGCGAAGCAGGATCCAAAGAAGATGTATGTGAAGTTGGGAAGAATTGCGCGGCAGCATCAGGATATTTGTGTGTTGGACACGTTTGAGGCAGCGGTGGCGCAGGCGCGGAATCCGCGATTGCCGGTGGAGAAGTGCCAATGGTGGTGGTGGAGCGAGAAGAGGAAGAAGAAAGAGAAAGACGGAAAAGGATAGCGCAGAGGACGCAGAGTGAAGAAGAGGAAAGAAAAAGCAAGATTGACGACCGCGGATCTGGTGCTGCTGAGTTTGTTGGCGGAGCGGCCGATGCATGGGTATCAGGCGAACGCCGAGCTGGTGCGGAGAGAAGTGCAGGACTGGGCGGGAATTTCGCGGCCGCAGGTTTATTACTCGCTGGAGAAATTGGCGCGGCTGGGGATGTTGCGGGTGGCAGCAGACAAAAAAGAGGCGGAAGGGCCAGAGCGGCAAGTGTATGCAGCGACGGCGCGGGGAACGGCAGCGCTGGCGGATGCATTGGAGGGCGAGGAGTGGACGACGGGGCGCGAGCGGCCGGCGTTTTTGACGTGGATGGCGTTGTCCTGGCAAGCGCGGCGGGGAGTTTTTGCGCGGCAATTGCGGGCGCGGCGGCAATTTTTGAAGAAAGAGTTGGTCCGTGAGCAGGAGACGATCGAGAGCGTGTTGAAGGAAGTGGGGCACCCGCATCATGAGGCAGTCTGGATGATTTCCCTGATGGTGGAGCAGTTTGAGACAGAGCTAAAGTGGCTGGATAAAGTTGAGCGCGAGATGACAAAACGGGGGAAGGCGCAAAATCAGGAGTATGCGCAAGGCTGAGGAACAGAGTGAACCATGAGTGAAAAGAAGAAGTCGTTTGTACGTGAGCACTCGTTGAGCTTGTCGTCCACGGGTATTCTGATCTTGTGGATTTTTCTCTACAAGTTTTCGAGCGAGAAAACTCACATAGGATCGTTCTTTGGGAATGCGATTGCGGATTGGGCAGGCGTGGTGGTGACAATTTTTGCGACGAAGTATTTGTATGAAAAGGGATCCTCCGAGAGCCGGCCATTACCGAAGACTGCTCTGCAGCCGACGTTGGAAATACTGCGGGATCACTCTCTGACAATATTTTTGGCGATTACGGGAATTGGGTGGGTGATTGCTTTTGTGAGGATGGATTCGGAGTCGAAGTGGGGGCAAGTGGTAGGAAATATCGTTTCCGAATGGACACAGATTTTTGGATTGGTGCTCTTGACCAAGAAAATGATTGAGAAGCATATGCCGAAAGAGAAGAAGGGGGCGGCTTGAGCACTGAGAAAATAGAATCGTTCTTCGAACGGAGCGAGAAGTTAACGAACATCTTCGGATACTGGCCAGATTTTCATGATGCTGAGGTGCATGAACTCCAGCTTTCGCGCGGGGAAGTGAATCCCGATGAAGACCGATACGATTTTCCTGTTCTGACGATGAAAATTCATTTGTGGGAAATGACCAACGAAGCAGCTCCAGTTGGCAGTCTGCTGCTCAGACACCACACGTTGGCGACTCTGCACTTTACGGATATCGACAATTTTCGTATGGAAGGATTCAATCATCAAAACGCAATTACGAGATTGGCAATCGAGCATCTGGAGCGCGCGGAGGGGCCAACTCCTTACTTCGGAGTGACAATGGAACCAGCGTTCGGAATGGGCACTTCCTTTCAGTGTCTCCGCGTTGTGGTTGTTGATGCGCTTCCATGTGATGGCGAAGGCAAGCCGACCGCTTAGAAAACGCAGAGGCCGCGCTGGGCGCGGCCTCTGCGAAACCAAGAGAAGATGGCGAAATAAATTCGCCGCTACAAACGTCAACTACGACTTTGCCGGTGGCTCCTTTTGTTTTGGAACGAGTTTGCCCAGCGCGGCTTCCATGTCGGGGGGCAGCGCGGTTACGGGAGCTTTGGTGGAAGCTCCGGCGCCGCCGTTGCTGGGCCCGCCGAAGAAGCGCATAGCTGTTGCGGCGAGGCCGTCGAGCGCACCGCCGCCATTGCCGCCGCCGGTTACGAGGACGTCGGGCACGAACTTCGCTTTGCCTTCCGCGAGAGCCGAGACGACGTTGACGATGGCCGTAGCGTTCGAACCGAGCGCTTCGACCTGCGCGCGATAACCGCGTGCACGTGCAAGACCGACCGCTTCGACTTCGGCGCCTTTTGCCGTACCGGTCTGGCGAATGTATTCCGCTTCACCGGTGGCTTCGGCAACGCGAGCGTCCGCATTGTTCTTCTTGATGTCCACACCGACTTTGGAGCGCGCGAGATCGGCTTGCATGTCGGCCGTACCTTTTGCCTGCTCCATCTCAATGCGCTGATCCTGCGCAGCGCGCTGTTTTTTAAACGTTTCGATTTCCTGGTTGGCAATTTCGCGATGCGTGAGCACCGTTACCATGTCGTCCGGGAAAACGACGTCCTGGATGTAGACGCCTTTGGTCTCGACCTGATACTGCTCGAGCTGCTGGCGGATGTGGTCGAAGGCTTCGACCTGCACCTGCTGGCGCGTTTCGATGAAGTTGATCGCCGGCATATTCTGCAGCGAGTTGCGGAAATGGTTGCCGACCGCGGCCTGGAGAACTTCGGTGACCAGGTTCTTCATGGTGCCGACCATCGAGATAACGCGCGGCGCTTTGGTATCCGGCACGTGAATCTGGACCTGCAGATCGATTTTGAAGATGAATCCTTCCTTCGACTTCGCAACGATCTGCTGGAGTTGCGAATCCAGATTGTGGGCTTCGCTGTTGGCATCCGCCCAATTCAGGTTGAGGATGGCAGTCGGCACGATTTCCGGTTCATAGCAACGCGGGTTGAGCGGATATTTGCCGGTGCGCAGAGGCTCCTGCCAAACGCCGCGATGGCCCGGATGAACGAGTGAACCGTACTTGAAGTCGTCGCCGCTGGTGTCCTGTGTCGCGAGGCCAACGTAGGCTTTGATTACACCGACCTGACCCTGCTTGATGATGAGCATCGGCACCATTTCCACACTGACGAGAAATGGATTGAGCGCGTACGCGCCGTAGAGCAGCGGATCGTGCTGCAAGCCGATGTGGCCGCCGTGTTCGAGGAAGGCTTGAAAATCCTGGTAGTTGTTATGCAGATTATTTTTGCTGCCGAGCAGCGCTTCTATAATCTGCGCGTCATTGGCTTTATCTGTCTCCATTTTTGCGACGTCCACGAAACCGCCAAGGCGGCTGGCGATGTCGCCGGACGGAAGCGGATCTCCTTCGTACGTGGTGACAATGCCGACTACGTCGAGGGTGGAGCCGTCTTTGCCGCGTGGTTGCGGCTCAATGCGAACGAGTTCGAGCTGTTCGGATTTGAGGCCAAGCGAAGCGGGCATGAGTTCCCCGCCACGACCCATTTTTGCGCAGAGCTCGGGCGAAATCGGTTCGCCGTACACACGGCTGCGCGTGATGATCAGGAAACCGACCGGGTGCACCGGAACGAGTGAGCCTGGAGGCAGGACGGGGCGTTGCACGCCCTTTTGGCCGCCAAGCTGGATGAAGTTACGGAGATCGGAAAAGTTCGCGAACTCCTTTTTGTAAACGGCTGACTTTGCGCCGATTGGCAAAGGACTTCCGACCTGCGCAATGACGACGCCGATTTCTCCGGCTGGAACCTGAACCCACGGGTACTTTTCAACCGAGTACACGAGGACGGTTTTCCAGCGCAGGCCTGGCATGAGCAAGTCCGCCTGGTAGCCGGCTTCGCCGTTGAAAGCGACCGGGTTGTCCTTGGTCAGCTTGGCGAAGGAAAAGCGCTTCGTGACCAACCCGACTTCCGTCGGACCGATTTTGTGAAGCGAAGTGACCACGATGATCGCTGCCAGCACGACTGCAAAAGCCAGCAACGGATACTGATAAAAGAGACTAAGAACGAAATTCACGACGAACATACACACACCTCCGGGGCGCTGGGCGCCGCTTTGTTTTACCTGCCAGGGGCAGGCTCGCCTTGTCTAAGGGGGTTACATGGTGGTTCAGACGCGATTACCCTGCGCGTGTGCGAAGAGGATGTCAAGTAGAGCACTAGTACGCAGCTTGAAGTTGCCTATTTTCAATGGGTTAGAGAATTACCCGCATAAATAGCGGGGATTTGGATTGGATGAGGTTAAACTGAGTACAACCGCCCCGGCACCTCAACCTTCAGGAGGGAAAGAGATGAGGAATCAAATAGGTAAGGCCATATTTGCCGGAGTTTTGGTGTGCACGCTAGTCAGCGGAATTGCTGCGGCACAGGGAAATGGCAACGGAAACGGCAAAGGTAAGGGCCACAACAAGCATCAGGACGACCAGGGGCAGAATGACTATGGGTACGTGCAGTATGGATTCGACAAACATGACCGGGAAGTGATCTCTTCGTATTACACCGAACGGAGCAAAGGCTTGCCTCCGGGGCTGGCGAAGAAGAATGGCAAGTTGCCCCCAGGCCTGGAGAAACAGCTTGAGCGGGATGGAACGCTGCCTCCGGGGTTACAGAAGAAATTGCAGCCGTGTCCGGTGGAGCTTGAGCAGCGTTTGCCGCCGCTGCCAGCGGATTATCGTAGGGCGGTGATTGACGCACACATTGTGGTCCTCAACCGGCACACGAATGTGATTGTAGATATTTATAAGGATGTGGTCCGGTAGCTGAACGCTTTCGAAAAAGGAACAAAAAGGGCGCAAGAGATTGCGCCCTTTTTTATTTTCAGTTTTCAGTATGAAGGACACAGCCGATCTGAAGATCGGCCGCTGCGACAAACCGGATCAAATCAAAGGTTGAGGGCGCCGGAGTAGGCGACGCGGGCTTTGGCGGTGTCGCCGCGTTCGATACGGCCGATATTGAAGAATTTTTCGCGGCGGCGTTTTAGGTCGGCTTCGACCCTTGCGATGTGCGCCGGTGGAACGACGAGAATCATGCCGACGCCGAGATTGAAGGATTCAAGCAAGCCGTCCGTATCCATTTTGCCGACCTTGGCGAGGTATTTGTAAATCGGGAGAACAGGCCACGAAGCGAGATCCACGACGGCTTTGACTCCAGCGGGAAGAACGCGAGGGAGATTGCCGGGAATGCCACCGCCGGTGATGTGTGCGAGCGCAGAAACCCAGCCATTGGCGAGAATGTTTTTCAGTGCAGGTGCGTAACAGAGATGCGGCTTAAGAAGTTCGGGGCCGATCTTGTTGCCGACTTCCGCAACGTAGGTTTCCGGTTTGAGTTTGGCGATTTCGAATACGAGTTTGCGCGCGAGGGAATAACCGTTGGTGTGGAGACCAGCGGAAGGAAGCGCGAGAAGCGTATCGCCAGGCTTGACGTTTTTTCCGGTGAGAAGTTTTTTTCGCTCGACGGCACCGACGATAAACCCGGCAAGATCATATTCGCCCGGCGGATAGAAGCCGGGCATTTCCGCGGTTTCACCGCCGATGAGGGCGCAACCGGCTTTGCGGCACGCGCGACTCATGCCGTCGACGAGTTGTTCGACGACGTGCGGGTCCATTTTTCCGAGAGCGAGATAATCCAGAAAGAAAAGCGGCTCGGCCCCCTGGACGAGAATGTCGTTCACACAATGATTGACGAGGTCGCCGCCGACCGTGGAATGAACGTTCATGGCCATGGCGATCTTGAGTTTTGTGCCGACGCCATCGGCGCTGGAAACGAGAATGGGTTCCTTGAATTTTTTCACGTCGAGAGCGAAAAGCGCGCCAAAGCTGCCTATGCCGCCGAGAACTCCATTGGTGAAGGTGCGCGTGGCGAGATGGCGGATGCGCTGCTTGGCTTCATCCGCTACGGCGATGTTGACTCCAGCGTCGGCGTATTTCATGGCGTGTGACCCATTTCCGGGGACGAGAATTCTGACACAGACAGCTTCGGCGGGCGAGAGGGTGACCTGCTCTGAAGCAAACTAAAAAATATGGAACAAACGCCTCCAGCGAATCGTGCTGGGATGGAGGATTCCGTTCAGATACGCAGTGAAGCGCGCGCCGAGATTGCCGGGCTGCCATGCGTTTTTTGGCGCGTTAAGCGACATGTAAATAATGACAGGAGTGCCGATGATATTTTCACGCGGCACGCAGCCCCAGAAGCGCGAGTCCAACGAATCTTGGCGGTTGTCGCCCATCGCGAAGTAGCATTTCTCCGGCACCTTGTACGGAAAAACCTTATCTTTGCCGAGAAACGCACCTTCGTAAGAGCCGGGCGAAGCAGGAATAGAGCGGCCAATCGTGTAGGGTTCTTCAAGGCGCTTGCCGTTAATCCAGACGGAGCCTTCGCGAACGTCAACAATATCGCCGGGCAAACCGATGACGCGCTTCACGTAATCCGGCTGATTCGGATCAAACGGCGGTTTGAAAATGATGATTTGCTGGCGTTTGGGATTGCGCCAGAGCGGAACGTGAATATCGGTGAATGGAATTCCGGCGTCGTAGCCGATGCGGCTCATGATGAGGTGATCGCCGACGAGCAGCGTATTTTCCATCGACTCGGAAGGAATCACGCGCGCCTGGCCGATGGTGCCATTGATAAGCAGGAAAACAAGACCAACCCAAAACCACGCGATGATTTCGCGGCGGATTTTTTGCTCGGTCGTCAACTTTTCTTGAGGTTTTTTTGCGCTCTTGTCCTTCACGATTCACCGCGACGGGAATTGTTCAGAAAATATGAAACAGTCTGCGCCATCTAACCTCGCTCGGATGAATCAGCGCGTTCGCATATGCAGAGACCCGGTCAAGAACGGCGCCGGAAGCCCAAGGTTCGCTCGGCGTGTCAATCGACATATAAATCATGACTGGAGTGCCGATGATGTGGTCGCGTGGCACGCAACCGATGAAACGGCTATCGAGAGAGTCCTCGCGATTGTCGCCCATCACGAAAAAACAATTCTGCGGAACCGTGAACGGCAGGAGTGTGGACCTGCCGATAGATTGCTGCACGAAAGGCAGTGGCGAACCGGGTTCCGTGCGGCCAACGGTGTAATTTTCGCGCAGCACGGCACCGTTGATGTAGACGTGGCCGTCGTGAACGTCAATCGTTTCGCCCGGTAACCCGATTACACGCTTGATGACGTCGGAGGTGTCGCCGGGAACCACGGGGCGAAAAATGACAATTTGCTGCCTCTTGGGAGCGCGCCAAAGGGGCGTGTGGATATCGGTGAAAGGAATGCCGGCGTCGTAGCCGAGGCGGCTCATAATGAGGTGGTCGCCGATAAGCAACGTGTTTTTCATCGAGCCGGAAGGAATGACGCGTGCCTGACCGACAGTTCCGTTGATGAGCAGGAAAACGAGCGCAACCCAAAACCACGCGATGACTTCGCGCCGAACTTTTTGTTCGGTGGTGAGCTTTTCTTCCGGCTTCGCGGATTTTTCCTTTTTGGACTGCTTAGTTTTCATGCGTCACCGTGATTGGGCTGTCGGTCTGGATGGGCGTCGTGTCTTCCACGCCGGGTTCCTTAAGCAGTTGGCCGTTTGAACCGCCTTCGCGAACTTCCAGCTGCACGAGGTCGGTGGGATAAACACCCGTATAACAAGACGTACAAAAGTTGCCCTGGGTGTCACCAACGGCCTGCTTCAGACCGGCCATGGAAATATAGCCGAGCGAATCGGCGCCGAGGAATTTACAGATTTCCTCGGGAGTGTTGCTCGAGGCGATGAGTTCTTCCCGCGTAGGCGTGTCCACGCCGTAGTAGCACGGAGAAATTGTTGGCGGGCAGGAAATGCGCACGTGGACTTCGGTGGCGCCGGCTTCGCGCACCATGCGGACGATTTTGCGCGAGGTAGTGCCGCGCACGATGGAGTCGTCCACGAGAACGACGCGCTTGCCTTCGATGAGGCCACGGACGGGATTGAGTTTCAGTTTTACGCCGAAATTTCGAATGGCTTGCGACGGTTCGATGAAGGTACGGCCGATGTAGTGATTGCGAATAAGGCCCATGCGGAATGGGATGCCGGATTCCATCGCGTAGCCGACGGCTGCGGGAACGCCTGAATCGGGAACGGGAACGATGAGATCGGCAGCGACGGGATGCTCTTTGGCGAGCAGGCGGCCGAGCATTTCGCGGCTGGCGTTGACGCTGCGGCCGAAGATGGTGCTGTCCGGGCGAGCGAAATAGACGTGCTCGAAAATGCAGTGTTGATGCTGTTTCGGTGGCGCGAAGTGAATGGATTCGACACCGGATTTGGTGATGCGCACCATTTCGCCGGGCTCGATTTCGCGAACGTATTGCGCATCGAGAAGATCGAACGCGCAGGTTTCGCTGGCGACGATCCAGGCTTCGCCGTGCGACGTGACGAGCTTGCCAAGATTGAGCGGGCGGAAGCCGCGCGGGTCGCGGACGGCGTAAAGTTCGTCAGGCGTGAGGACGACGAGCGAATACGCGCCTTCGACCTGATTGAGCGCGTCGCCAAGCGCTCCGGAAAGATTGCGCGCGGCGGATTTGGCGACGAGATGAACGACGACTTCGGTGTCGCTGTTGGTCTGGAAAATTGAGCCGCGATGTTCGAGTTTGCGGCGCCACTCGGCGGCGTTAGTGAGATTGCCATTGTGGCCGAGCGCGATTTTGCCCTTGTTGCAATCGATCATGATGGGCTGCGCGTTGAGAAGAGCTTTGTCGCCTGCGGTGGAATAGCGCGTGTGGCCGATGGACGCGCTGCCGGGAAGTTTGTTCAAAACGTCGGGCGTGAAAATTTCTTCGACTTCGCCCATGGCGCGGTGGGCGTGAAGTTCGTGGCCGTCGGTGGAGACGATGCCGGCAGATTCCTGGCCGCGATGCTGGAGCGCGTAGAGGCCGAGGTAGACGAGTTTTGCGGCTTCGGCGTGGCCGAAGACGCCGACGACACCGCAGTGGTCGTGGAAGTGGTCGTCGAGAAAAATGCCTTGGCCGTTCATTTTTCTTTGCTGCCTCCGTTTTGAAAACGGTTTTTCACGGAAGGCACTAACAGCCACCAAATCACAAACGCAGAGATGGAGATACGAATGAGATCTTCAAAAATCACCTGCTGGCGGACGCCGCTCACGAACACCGCGACTAAGTTCAGCGAATGCCACGTGAAAGCCAGAGGGCGGATCCAGTTCTGCCAACGGAGGACTCCCAAGGCGATCACAAACGAGGAAATCGCCGAGGCGAGAACTGCAGCCACCACAGCGGTGGCGTTCGACAAGACGAACGCAGAAGGAACTTGCGGACGCAACACTACCAACAAACTCGCAGCAAGAACGAAGGCGAGCACAAAGTGCACACCGGCGACCATTCCTCTCGTGACGAGAGAGACGCTGGTGATGCGAGCGGCGACAGGTTGGTAAGTCTGGTCCATATGTTAGCTAATACCCTTCAAAGCGTGTTCGAGAGAATCGGCCCAGACATCGCGCAGGGCATCGAGGGGGGAATCGATGGCTGCGTGTCCCTTTAGTTCGATGCGCAAGGAGCTTTGTCCGGTAACGTTGCCCAGCTCCTGCGCGCCGACATTATATTGTCTCGCAGTTGCGAGAACGGCGGCAAGGTTTGTGGGGGAGACGGAGACGATGGCACGGGCGCCGCGTTCGCCGAAAAGAGCGTATTCCGCGGGAACATTTTCGTTGAATGAAATTGAAGCGCCGAGACCATTGGCGGCGAAACAGGATTCTGCGAGCGTGACGGCGAGGCCGCCGTCGGAAACGTCGTGCGCGGATTGCACTGCGCCTTCTGTTGCAAGCGCGGCGAGGCAGTCGATGAGGCGCTTTTCCGCAAAGAGATCGATGGCGGGCGGTTCGCCGGCAACAATTCCGCTGACAGTCTTTGCATATTCAGAGGAAGACAATTCGCGGCGTGTGTCGGGGCTGGAGGAGGAATCAGCGCCGTCCAGCAAAACGATTGTGTCACCGGCGTTGCGGAAGGCGATTTTCAAGGCCTTCGAAGCGTCGTCGAGAATTCCGAGAATGCCGATGATGGGCGTGGGATAAATGGATTTGCCGAGAGTTTCGTTGTAGAAGCTGACGTTGCCGCCGGTGATGGGCGTGCCAAGCGCAGTGCAGGCTTCGCCGATGCCGTCGATAGCTTGGGAAAACTGCCACATGACTTCTGGTTTTTCGGGGCTGCCGAAGTTTAGGCAATTCGTTGCAGCGATGGGGCGCGCGCCGGATGCGGCAACGTTGCGCGCGGCTTCGGCCACGGCGTGCATCGCTCCAACTCGCGGATTGAGCTGGCACCAGCGGCCGTTGCCGTCGGTGGCGAGGGCGAGGCCGCGCATCGTTTTCTTTCCATCAGGGCCATTTTTTTCTGATTCCTTGATGCGCACGATTGCTGCGTCGCTTGCGCCGGGTCCGGCGAGCGTGTTGGTGCGGACGCTGGTGTCGTACTGCTCGGTGATCCAGCGCTTGGAGGCGATCGCGGGCGAGGCGAGAAGTTTTTTAAAATTTTCGGTGAGGTTTGTTTTTTCGGCCGTGAATGCAAACCAATCTTTTTCGGATTCAACTCGCGGCGCTGGCGCGGCTAGCGGGCGATTGTAAACGGGACCTTCTTCCGCAAGCGGGTGCGCGGGGATTTGTGCAGCGATAGCGCCGTGATTCCTGATTACGGCAAGGCCACCTTCGGTAACGGTGCCGACGACGACGGCGTCGAGTCCCCACTTTTTGAAAACGTCGAGAACTTCGCGCTCGCGGCCTTTTTCGGCGACGAGGAGCATGCGCTCCTGCGATTCGCTGAGCATGATTTCGTACGGCGTCATTCCGGTTTCGCGCTGAGGAACTTTGGCGAGATCGATTTCGATGCCGGTGCCGCCGCGCGATGCCATTTCCATGGTGGAGCAGGTGAGTCCGGCGGCGCCCATGTCCTGAATGGCGACGACGGCGCCGGTGCGCATGGCTTCGAGGCAGGCTTCGAGCAAAAGTTTCTCTACGAACGGATCGCCGACTTGCACGTTGGGGCGCTTTTGCTGTGATTCTTCGGTGAATTCGGCTGAGGCGAGAAGCGACGCGCCGTGAATGCCGTCGCGGCCCGTTTTTGCGCCGACGTAAATCACGGGATTGCCGATGCCTTTCGCTTTGGCGAGAAAAATTTCTTCCTTGCGCGCGATACCGAGCGCGAGCGCGTTGACGAGCGGATTTTGCGAATAGCATGGCTCGAAGCCGACCTCGCCGCCGACGGTAGGCACGCCGAAGCAGTTGCCGTAATGGCCGACGCCGCGGATAACGCCGTCGAGAATACGGCGGTTGGTGGCGATGGTGGCTGGATCGGTTTTTGCCCCGCAGGCGAAGCGTGCGTCTACGTCGCCATCGCTTGTGATTGAACCGAAGCGGAGCGAATCGAGAACGGCGATGGGGCGTGCGCCCATGGTAAAAATGTCGCGGAGAATTCCGCCGACGCCGGTGGTCGCGCCCTGGAATGGCTCGACGTAGCTGGGATGATTGTGCGATTCGATCTTGAACGCGGCGACTAGTCCGTCGCCGATGTCCACGACGCCGGCATTCTCGCCCGGGCCTTGCACGACGAGTTTTCCGCGCGTGGGCAGACGCTTGAGATGGACTTTGCTGGATTTGTAGGAGCAGTGTTCGCTCCACATCACGGAAAAAATGCCGAGCTCGGTGATGTTCGGATCGCGGCCGAGAATTTTCTGGATGCGTGCGTACTCTTCGGCAGTGACGCCGTGCTCGGCGGCGATTTCGGGAGTGACTTTGATTTCGGTCAGTGCGGTAGCCATTACGCCGTGGCCTTTGCGGCGCCGACGAGAGCTTCGACCATAGATTTAAAGATGACGAGACCATCGGCGGAACCGAGTGCGGATTCTACGACGCGCTCGGGATGCGGCATGAGGCCGGCAACGTTGCGTTCGCGATTGCAGATGCCGGCGATGTTGTGCATCGAGCCGTTGGGATTGCCTGCAGCGTCATCCGAACCATCCGGAGTCGTGTAATGGAAAAGAATCTGACGATTTTTTTCCAGCTCGGCGATGTCAGCTTCATCAGCGGTGTAGCAGCCGTCGGAATGCGCGATGGGAATTTTCAGGATTTGGCCTTTGCGTGCGGCACTGGTGAAAGGCGTGTCGGTTTGTTCGACGCGAATGTGAACATGACGGCAGATGAACCGCAGGCCGGAGTTGCGCATCATCGCGCCGGGAAGCAGGCCCGCTTCGCAGAGCGTTTGAAAACCGTTGCAAATGCCGAGGACCATGCCGCCGGAGTTTGCGAATTTTTCGATGGACTTCATGACCGGCGAAAAGCGCGCGATAGCGCCGGTGCGGAGATAGTCACCGTAGGAAAAACCGCCGGGCAGGACAACAGCGTCGCAATTCGCGAGGTCTTGCGACTGGTGCCAGATGAATTCGACGGGCTTGTGCAGGATGTTGCCGATGGCGTAAAACGCGTCGTGATCGCAATTCGAGCCGGGAAAGACTACGACTCCGAATTTCATCGTGTTGGATCTCCCAGGGGCATTCGGGGAAAGCTTATTTTAACACAGACGGGAAAAAGATAACGCAGAGACGGTGAGGCGCAGAGGAAGCGCGCGGAGAAAAGAAAACGGTTACTCGTCACCATGATACCAGTGACGGAAGCGATTCAGAAATGTGGAGCCGACATCGGATGAGCCCGACGTTGTGCTGTGTTGCGATTCATGAGGGTGTCGCCAGCGCTCGCGCACGACAAGAATTGAAATCACGATCAAGAGCGTGAGGCGAACGGTGATGAGAAGCTCGTCGGCTGTTCGTGAATAAGGTGTGGCGGCAAGACTAAGAAAAAGAACGCAAGCGAGAAACAAAGACCACGCAATGACTTTCTTCCTCATAATCGTTCCTTCGGCTCCATCATATCGCACGCTGTACTAAAACACGCGTCTGAGCGATTAGGGGTGCTGGTAATCCATCGCGAAGACGAGGCGGAAGCCGTTGAAGTCTTCGACGACGAGTTCGAAGCAGTTGTAGATGCGCTGGACGGGGCCTTCGACGATTTTTGCGCCGCGCTCTTTCAGTTCGGCGTGAAGCACGTGGAGATCGTTGACCCAGATGTAGGCGTCAATGCCGAGGCCTTTGCGGCGGGTGAGGTTTGGGGCGGGCGCAGCGCCTGCGTCAATTTTTCCGAAATGAATTTCGGCTACGTCTCGCGCGACCATGGCGAAAACGGGCGGATCGAGGAAATATCCGAGAATCTTGAAACCGAGAACATCACGGTAGTATTCGGCAGTCGCAACTACGTTCGGAACAATGAATTGCGGACAAATTGCGGTTAGCTTTGCAACGGCCTTGGTTTGCGCTTCCTGCATGAACCTCTCCCATGCTGAACTAGCTAGGATTTGGCGGCGTCATTCCGCGATTCGCTAGACGGGGCCGTGTTCGCCATCGCTCGAAAACTCTGCTCGACACTTGGGATGTTCGCGGGCAGCGGCGAAAATCTTTGATAAGCAAATGTGCCGCGGATGCAATTTGCGAACGCCAAAACGAAAAGAAGGGAAATAGCCTGAAAGGGGCCAATAGGGCCCCAAAACAGAATTCGTTGAAAAATATAAAGGGAAAGCGCACAAATTGCCGCGGTTCTGGAACGGCGCCGGATGCCAAACGCCAGCGCACCAAAAAGCACTGCGAGGCTTAGCTGAACGACATCGAAGAATCTGGAATCACGAAGGAAGCCGATCAGGGCAAGGACTGCGGCGAAAACAGCGACAAAGGAGGCTGCCCAAAAACCTTCTTCAATTGCCTTTTGAGCCTTACGCCGCAAATCAACTTTCGGCCAAAGCCAATCTTCGGTCCAGCTCATGGCTATTTTGCAGGCGGTTTTGGCGCAACGGCATCAGCGGCGGCTTGCACGGCGCTGTCGAGACCGAGGACGTTGACCAGGCTTGAGTTGGACGGAACGATATATTTGGTATTTTGCGCGAGCGTGTTGTTGAGGACTTCGAGGCGGCGCATGGTTTCCGCACGTTCCTTGAAATAAGTTTCGGCGGCGGTGGAAACCATCTTGATGGCTTCGGCTTCCGCGTTGGCACGGGTGATGCGGGCTTGTGCATCGCCTTCCGCTTTCAAAATTTCGGATTGCTTCTTCCCTTCCGACTGCAGAATCTGGCTTTGCTTAATGCCTTCGGCTTCGAGAACGGCGGCGCGCTTTTCGCGTTCGGCTTTCATCTGGCGGGACATGGCGTCCGTAATGTCGCGCGGCGGCTCGATTTTCTGCACTTCGACTCGCGTGGCTTTGACGCCCCAGTTGTTGGTGGCTTCGTCGAGCACGTGACGCAAGTTGGAATTGATCATGTCGCGCGCAACGAGTGTTTCGTCGAGCGTGCGATCACCGATAAGGTTGCGTAGATTGGTTTGCGCAAGCGTGGTGCAGGCGTAGCCGAAATCCTGCACTTCGAACTGCGACTTCATTGGGTCAACGACCTTGTAATAGACAACCGCGTCCACTTCCACGGTGACGTTGTCTTTCGTGATGAGTTTTTGTGGCGGGACGGTGATAACCTGCTCGCGCATATCCACGCGGACGATGCTGTCCGTGAACGGCATGATGAAGGTCAGGCCGGAATCCGCGAGAGCATAAAATTTCCCGAAGCGCAGAACAATTCCCTTTTCGTATTGCCTGACGATACGAGCCGCGCGCACGATGGTGATCAACGCAAAAATCACGAACACCACGAGAAGAATGGAAAAGAATGCTCCGGCATCCATGTTGGTTCACCCCACCTTGAGAGTTACGCCTTCGACGGACAAAACTTTGATTTCGGCGCCAGGCTCAAGCGCTGCGCCATTCTGTTGTGCAAGCTCGGCACGCCATTCTTCGGAGCCGATTTTCACAAGCCCGCAATCGCGCGGGGCAATTCTTTTTGTCACAACTCCAGTGCGGCCGATAACAGCGTCCACATTGGACGGCTGGTGCTTTACCTGGAGCTTGGATTTAAGCCAGTTACGAAAGAGCGCGAAATAAAGTAACGCGAGGATGGCCGTGGAGAGCAAGCCGATGTTCGCCGAACCAAAGACGAGGCCTACAACGCCGCCCGCGATGAGTGAAGCTCCAACGAGCGCAAGGTCGAATCCTGTCATCACGCCAAGCGCCAGCTCTGCGATAACGCAAATTACGCCAAGAATGACGAGCAGCCAGTTTACCGAGTTACCCACGGAGGAAACTCCTTGCGAACATACCGCGGAAGATAACATTCCGCCGCGTGCGGTTCAATGGGCGCGGATTTCAATGAAGAATCTAGCGCCTGCGGCGGGTACGGGATTTTTTCGCGCGCGATTTCTTGTGGGCAGATTTTTTCTTTGGCGCAGACTCGGCTTGTTCGCGGCGTTTTTTCGCGGCCCAGCCAGGTTTTGTAGATTGGCGGCTGCGCGCGATGCCGAGGGCGTTGGGCGGAACGTTTTCCGTGATGGCAGAACCTGCAGCGATGTATGCGCCGTCGCCAATTTTTACTGGGGCGACTAAAACTGAGTCGCTGCCGACAAAAACGCGATTGCCTATTGTCGTCGGATGCTTATGCACGCCGTCGTAATTACAGGTGATCGTTCCCGCGCCGATGTTCGAATGTGAGCCGAGTTTCGTATCGCCAATGTAGCTTAGGTGTGGGACCTTGCTGCCTTCCCCGATGACAGATTTTTTCATTTCGACGAAATTACCGACCTTTGCGCCTTTTTTCAGATGCGTTCCAGGGCGAAGCCGCGCGAACGGACCAATCATGGCGCCGTCATCAAGGTGACTTTCGGTGATCAAGGTATGCGGCTCTACCGTGACGCTGTCGCCGAGAACCGCGTCGTTCAGAATGCTGCCTGTGCGAATCGTGCAGCGTGCTCCAATTTTCGTTTTGCCGAGAAGCTGGACGCAGGGCTCAAGCACGGTGTCTTCGCCAGCCAAAACATCCGGTCCAACGAGCACCGTTTCCGGCAATTGAATCGTTACACCTGCGGACATCAGCTCCTCGCGTTTGCGTTCGCGAAAAATCCGGTCAACATCGGCGAGATCTGCGCGTGTGTTGCAGCCAAGCACTTCGCGGGGATCGGGCGCTACCTGAGCGAGAACCGTTTCGCCCTTCGAAGCAAGTACGGCAATCGCGTCCGTCAGATAGATTTCGCGATGTTTGTTCTCCGGCTTGACGTGCGTAAGCGCGGGCCACAATTTATCCACTGAAAAACAATAAATGCTGGAGTTGATTTCGTTGATCTCGCGCTGGTCGGAAGTGAGCTGCGAATCTTCGACGATCGCGGCGACGCTGTTTTCCGATTTGCGCAGAAGGCGACCGTAGCCCGAGGGATCCGAGACGACTGCAGAGAGAATTGTCGCCGCCGCGCTGCCGGAACGATGCGTAGCGATGAGGGATTTCAACGTCTCCGTTCGAACAAGAGGCGCGTCACCAGGAAGCACGACAACGACCTTCGCTTTGCCGATCGCGCGTTTGGCGACAAGCATCGCGTGGCCAGTGCCGTTTTGTGGCTGTTGCAAAACGGATTCGACTCCAAACGGCTCTACCGCTGCCGTTACGTCTTCTGCTTGATGTCCAACGACAGCGACAATTTTCTTCGCCGCGAGGGGCAAACAGGCACGGACTACATTTTCGATCAGCGATCTTCCACCGGCTGGATGCAGAACTTTTGCAAAAGAGGACTTGAGCCGGGTGCCCTTCCCCGCCCCGAGAATCACGATCACAACGTCTTTGTTCGCCATAGCTGAGGTATTCTCACCCGTACTCCGCGAATTGACAATTACACGAAACGCGACAGCTGGTACCACTGTGCTCTAGACGACACACGGGAATTACCTTAGAGTCCACACAAGAGGCGGCCTATTCCATCGTTGTTAATTGCCTTGAAGGGAGCGTCCTATGAAGAGATGTCCCTATTGCGCCGAAGCAATCCAGGATGACACGCGGGTATGTCCCCACTGCCATATGGACGCCACTGCCAATTCAGGCGTGCAGCGCCAGGCCACTCCGCCACCGGTCTACCAGCAGCCGGCCCAGGCTCAGCAAACCGTCCCTGGCAATGCGTATCCGACCGCGTCTTCAGAGACAAGCGGCAAAGCCACAGCTAGCCTTATTGCCGGCGTAGTCGGTTACTTGATTTTGCCGATTATCGCGGCAATTCCTGCGATAATTCTGGGCCATCTCGCGCTCAGCGAAATCAAAAAGAGCGCCGGGCGGCTGAAAGGCCATGGCATGGCGGTCGCCGGACTGGTTTTGGGTTACGTCCAGTTGGCGGGACTTCCATTTATCCTGATTATTGCGGCGATCGCGATTCCGAATCTAATCAAATCGCGAATGGCAGCCAATGAGGCTTCGGCCGTCGGCTCTCTTCGCACCCTTACGACGGCAGAAATTGGTTACGCTACGGTCTGCCCAAAAATCGGATTTACGGACTCACTGACGGATTTGGGACCAAGAGGTACCACCTGCCGGGATGGCGCCCATCAGATAGATAATTTCCTGGCAAGAGGGCAAAGGAACGGTTACGTATTCACGCCTAGCACTACCAGCTTTTCCAGACATACCCCTGAGATTTCGTTTGGCTGGAACGCTGATCCTGTTTCTCCCGGCAGCGGTTCGCGCCATTTCTTTGTGGATCAAACCGGAGTGATTCGCTACAGCGAAACCGGACCGGCGGACGCGGGCAGTCTCGAAATTAAGTGAGCCGCGAACTCAAAAACGCGCCTTCATTATGAAACTTTGCCCCAATTGTTCCGAGCAAATTCAGGACGCGGCAATTAAATGCCGTTTTTGCCAGAGTTGGCTTGTGCCACCACCGTCCGGATATGCGCCGGCACCAGCGTTGCGCATGCAACCTCCGCGACAAACGAGCGGAATGGCAATCGCCAGCCTAGTGCTTGGAATTCTTTGGATTTACTGGATAGGTTCGATTCTAGCGCTGATTTTTGGATATGTGGCAAAGGGAGAAATACGACGCTCCACGCAAAAGATAGAAGGCAACGGCCTGGCCACGGCAGGAATCGTTCTCGGATGGGTCGGTGTCGGAACACTGGTATTGGTCATAGTATTTGTTTTTATTGCGGCTCTAATGGATCCGGATCGAAACAAATCCAACCAGAAAAACACTTCCACTCAATCCAGTTGGATTAATCCGCCGCTGGAACCTGTTCCTGGGCCGCAACCAACACGGTATTTTCTACCGGGCTTCCGTCTTCCGTCGTAATTGTCCAAAGAGAAGAATCCGCAAGCAGGCTGCTGACGAGTTGCGTGTGCAGCGCATGACCGGCTTTGTGCGCTTCCACCCGCGCAAGCAGCGGCAATCCGGCCAAAGCGAGATCACCTATCAAATCGAGCGCTTTGTGGCGGCCAAATTCGTCGTCAAAACGAAGAGGGCCGTTCATTACTCCATCGTTCGTAAGGACGATTGCGTTGTCGAGCGAGCCGCCCCGAATCAAACCCATCGCGCGCAATGGCTCGATTTCCCGTTCAAAGCAAAACGTGCGTGCCCGCGCGAGCAGCCGACGAAAACTTTCCTGGCTCACGTCCATTTCAATTTCCTGCTGCCCTACGAGCGGATGCGGAAAATCCACGAAGCATTTCACACGAAATTCATTGGCCGGATAGATGCCGATGCGGCGACCGTTTTCAACGACTTCGAGCGGCTTCAGAACTTTGAGATAACGGCGGCGCTTGCGCAGTCGCCGCACACCAGCTTGCTCCAACATTTGCATGAAAGGTTCGGCCGAGCCGTCCAGAATTGGCACTTCGATGGAGTCGATGTTGATGAAGACATTGTCGATTTCGCAGGAATAGATGGCCGCAAGAAGATGCTCGGTGGTTGAGAGCAGGACGCCCTGCTTCATCAAGCTGGTGGCGTAGCTGACGCGAGCTACATTCTCTCCTCGAGCCTCAATGATGAAATTGTCCAGGTCCGTGCGACGGAAGACGATTCCTGTGTCGGCGGGGGCGGGCACCAGCCGAATATGGCCAAAAACTCCAGTATGGAGACCGACACCCTCTGTACTGACTTCACGCTGAATCGTGGTTTGAAACATTCCCTCCGATCTTAGCAAATTGACAGCCACAGAACATAGTTTTTGTGCTTTATTTTCAGTTACTTACGAACCACAATTCGTGTTCGATGAGTTTACGTGTGGTAATCATGCAACATTCGGTGAGATATGCGTGGCTTTTAAGACCGCGCATACTAAGTGCTTTTTGCAGGCTTCCTTTGGTCTGCCTGCTGCGTCCCATACTTTTGAAGTGCTATACTTAGAGTGATTTTTCAAGGACGGTGAGCTAATGAATCGAGCGGCTCGAATCAGCATTATTGCCATCTCGGTAGTCATTTTCTGCTATGCGGGATTGGGCCACGTCCTTGGAAGAACAACGGACGACAAAGCCTATAAGTCTTTGACTGTGTATGGGGAAGTCCTGCAGAAAATCCAAAACGATTACGTGGACGACCCCAATATTCCACTCGTGACCGCTGGTTCGCTGCACGGCCTTCTGGAATCACTTGATCCGCAATCTAGCTACCTGACCCCGCGCGAGTACGCGGAATACAAACAAAAAATAGCGACTAACGCGGCTGGCGAAACCGGTCTGACGATGAGCAAGCGCTCAGGTTACATCGTTGCGGTTTCCGTCGTGCCGGAGAGTCCCGCGGAAAAGGCGGGCATCCACAGCGGCGACTTTTTGGAATCGGTGGCGGGATTCACTACACGTGAGATGTCCGTTGGCCAGGCGCTAAATTTGTTGCGTGGGCTGCCTGGAACGAGCGTGAAAGTCGGCGTCATTCGCAGCGGCAAAGCCGAGCCGGAAGAAGTGGATTTGGTGCGCGAGAAATTGACGCCTGCGAAGTTGCAACCGGTAAAAGTTGATTCAGATGTTCTGGCGATCCGGGTTCTTTCGCTTGAACCTGGCCGCGCTGAGGAACTGCGCACGCGTTTGGCAGATGCGGAAAAGCAAGGCGTTCACAAAATTATTCTGGACCTTCGCAACTGTGGAAGGGGGCCGGCATCAGAGGGAATCGCTGCGGCGCGTTTGTTTATAACCAGCGGCACGATTGCGACTCTGCGTGGCCAGACCGTTTCGCCGCAAGTTTTTGCAGCAGAGCCAAACAAAGTAGCCTGGAGGGGCCCTGTTTCGATTTTGATGGACGCTACAACTTCCGGCGCTGCGGAAATCCTTGCTTCGGCACTCGAAGTGAATCGTCGCGGCGATTTGGTCGGGGAGCGTACATTTGGTTTAGCTTCCGAGCAAAAGTTGATCACGCTGGATGACGGCTCGGCGTTGATACTGACTGTCGCGAACTACTACAACAGCAGCGGCAAATCGATTCTGGAAGAAGGCGTTGTGCCTACGGAAGTGGTGCGGGCAGCTGCCTTGGATAACGCGGACGGCAGCGACGACGATGACGCAACCACAAACTCGGCAACTCAGACCCAGACACCACCTGCGATCAAGCCGCTTTCGCCCGATGACCCATTGCTGAAGAAAGCCATCGAACTCTTTAAAACGCCTGTAAAGAAAGCGGCGTAGTTTGCTGTGCCGCTGACGGCGCTTCCCCTTTGCCATCGCGCAATTGCAACTAATTCGTTCAATCGACCGTTCGCTAGCCCGTTAGACACTTTGCTTTTAGTCACAATTTGTGCTTTTTGTTCATTTTTTTCGGGTTGCCAGTTCTCGAATCACAATTCCCGCACCAGTGCCGCCGCAATTCACGAAATCACGCGCGAGTTAGCCGCTACGGCGCGCAAATCCACACCGACGGGAACAGTTATTAGAATGAAGTTGCAGGCGACTCCAAAAGAGCCGGAACTTCCCGACTGGCTGGAAGTGACGCTATTTACCGACACAAGTCCCGCACAACGTAAAATCGAAGCATCACAACTCTTGAGCGCATTGAGCGAGACCGCGCAGCACCACAAGCTGCAAGCCAGCAATCGCTATGACCGGGCAGGGTCTTCTTCCATTTCGTTCCATTCCGGCTCGCGCACGACTCACTTCGTTGAGATACGGTTCGTGCACGAATCCCAGCCTGTGCAGAAAGAAAATGCAAGCGCGGATTTGCCGCGCCTCGCAATTATTTTGGATGACCTGGGCAGCGATCGTGCCGCAGCCGATTCTGTCTTCTCTATGCCATATCCACTGACCATTTCGGTTTTGCCGAACCACGATCACTCAAAGGAAATTGCCGACGAAGCTTTGCAACGCGGCTATCAGGTGATGCTTCATCTTCCGATGCAATCTGTGGCGAATGAATCGCCGGAAAAAGAAGAGTTGCGTCCGGGCATGTCGAAAGCACAGGTACAGAACTTGCTCGCTGCAATGGTCGAGTCCGTTCCAAACGCAGTGGGTGTGAATAATCATCAGGGTTCACAAGCGACTTCCGATCCGGCTTTGATGGAAGAGCTGATGCCCGCGCTCCGGAACTGGAACTTGTTTTATGTGGACAGCCGAACGACGGCGGCAACAGTGGCTTTTGACACGGCAAAACGAGATGGCATTCCTACTGCGTTTCGCAACGTGCCGTTTCTGGATGACGTGCAGGATGTTGGAGCAGTCCGCAAACAGTTGCAGCTTGCTTTGCGTGGCGCGAAGGAGAAGAAAGCTGCGATTGCGATCGGGCATCCGCATCCTGCAACGCTGGAAGCGCTTCGCGAGTTTTTACCGACGGTGCGCGGAAACGGAGTGCGCCTCGTTTTCACGTCTGAACTTGTCCACTAAATTGTCGCGTCTTTCAGGTGTTCGTGTTCGTTTGCGTTTTCGGCGGCGCAGGAAACCAAAAGTGAATTAGAACCACGCCTAGAACTAGTGTGAGAAAAGCAAAAACGCTTGCTTCGGGACCTACTTTTCCACCGGTAAGCCACGCAGGGCCTCGGACAACCGCGTTCGAAAGATGCCCTTCGAAAACTCCGCCGCTGTCGGGGACGGAATACAAGAAACTTTCACCAAAATCGAAAGCGGCGTGCCAGCCGACAGCAAGCCACAGGGTTCCGGTCCTACGCAAAGTGAAAGCCCATACCAGAGCGGTGAAAAAAATGTTAGCCGCGCCAACCCAGTTTTCGCCGTGATTCAGAAGATGAACCGAACCAAAGAGAACGGACAGAACCACTGCGGACGGCCAGAAGCCTATGCCATCTGCCAGCGTATATTGCATATACCCGCGAAAAAGAAATTCCTCCTGCAAACCAATCAGGACGGCTGTCAGAATCCAGAGCAGCCCCCATTCCACTATTTTTATGCCGTAAAACGAAAGGCTTCCGAAGGAATAGCATCCGAAGAACTTCATCGCGCCGACAATCAGGCTGATTTCGCAAATGCCGATGAGCATCCCTTGCCAGAATCGCTTCGCGAATGCGGAATGCAATGGCATCCCATAAGTCCCAATCGGGCGCTGCTCGATTCTGGCCATGGCAACCGCCGCCCCGAACGCGCCTGCGAACATCGCTGCCTCGCCGGTTAGGATTGCGCCAACTGAATTGGCATCGTGGGGCTGGTAGACGGCAATAATGGGAATGTAGGCTAACGCAAAAAAAAGCAACGCAAGCGCCAGATAGATAAGGATGCGCCAGCCAGAGCGAATTCCAGTCTCGTTTTGAAAAATTCGGCTTGTAAAGCCAGGAGCGGGCTGATTTTGCTGTGGGGCTATTTCTGGGTCGGGTGGTGGCACTGCCGAGAAATCCATGACGCTCCCAAGATAATGTTTGCTGGTGGTCCTAGATTTTAGAAGCGCTCAAGATTACTGACCGAGGTGAACAGAAGCCGCTCCCAAAATGTGACGCGACTTTGGATCCTGCACAAAAACGACGAATCGCAGGTTCTCCTGTTTCCACGCAGACTCCAGTAGCACGTCTTGCTCGCCGGAATACGCCGCTTCCTCACTCACCTTGACGTTTCCGACCTTGCGCAGACTACGCACAACCGCCGCATGATGCAAGTCCTCGCCTGCATTTTCTCCATGCTGGACATTCGAATGAAGCCCGCTTTCCGTTACGGCCAGCCAAATTTGCGCGTCATTCGGCAATGGCGCAGGAATCATCTTCACATCAATTTTGGCGTGAATTTGGGAAGCTGTCGCCTTCTGAATCAAAAGCGTGACATCCGCTTTCGGCTGCCGTCCGGCATTCGCGATGGCAATGCGCGCCTGGCCTTGCGAACTGCCCACAAATTCCGTTCGTCCGTCCACAACCATTTGCGGGGTGTATACGCCGTTATTTTGGAAAGACGCAGCGTAATCCTGTTGGCGCTCGGTCCACTGTGACGAAGAAAAGGGATCATGCCAACCTAGCTGGTCCCAATAATCAACGTGTTCCTCGAGCGCGATAATTTCAGCATTTCCTAAATGCTGTTCCTGGTCGAGTTTGGCAAGGAGCGCATCCGCCGGCGGGCAGCTTGAGCATCCTTCCGAGGTAAACAGCTCTACGAGAACTGGACGAGTCGGCTGCGTGGGGTCGGTTACTTCGGCCCGCACGCTCTGCGCATGACGCACCGCCAAGAAAATTGATAAGCCTCCTGCGGCAACAACTGTGAGGATAGGCAACGCCACTTTCATGAACCATCTCCCTCTTTCCCACACTAAAAGATAGATGCGCAGGAGGTCGATAGGAAACAAGCTCGAGCAGTCGATCAGGATTGACGACTGCTAACCATGGTAATAGATTTAACCGGTTAGAAATGCAAAGAGGGCTACAGTGTCAGAGCTAAAACAAGGCATAACACTTGTTGGTGGCCGACTTGCCATTGACTTTGCCAATCTTCCTTCCCAACCCGCATCCGGACAGGCTAACGGATTAAGCTGGGAAGATCTCATCGAATTCCTACGGGCGACAAATATCGTTTCTCAGGAACGCGCCGAGGAACTGATGCAGCTGACCGAATCAGACGCTCACTCTGCCTTTGGCCTGCTTAGCGGAGCGGAGCGCCTTCGCGATTCGTTGCGCTTGGCCTTTCAAGCCCTCGCCCAAAAGCGGCACATAGGACGTGAGTGGGTTGTGCCCATTAACGAAGTCCTGCGTGTTACCGAGGGGCATGACGAGTTAATCGAAGTTTCCCGCGTCTGGCAAATGGGGTACGTTGCCCGTGAGAATAGTCTGGACTGGCTCCTGGCTGCTATTGCCCGCTCCGCTGCAGAACTTATCACGGAAGGAGAAGCAACTCGCGTGCGGATGTGCGCTAACCCGGTGTGCAGTCTATTTTTCTACGACAATTCCCGGACGCATCAGCGGCGCTGGTGCACTATGTCCCTTTGCGGCAACCGGCACAAAGTGGCTGCATTCTCACGGAGGCACAACACGAAAAAACGCAAAGACTGAATATTCACTTCACGTAGCGAGGCGATTGACCTTTTGACCACGGATCGTAGGTGTGCGCGAAGACGAGCCGTTCGGCCAGCGGTGGGTGGCTATAAAGCCAAAACGTAATAAATGGCGGCGGATTCGGATCTGACAGATCTTCCTGCCCCAACACCTGGAAAGCGTGCGCGGCCACATCCCCGGAGTTCGGCACAATTCCGTGAATGACTTCCAGACCGAAAATATCCGCGTGGTGCTCTTCCATCCGGGAAAAAGCCGATTCGATTGGCGTTCCCACAAATGCGAATGTTTTGAAAATGAGCAGCAATACCGCCAGACACGCCAAATCCTGCGGTCCGTAAATTTTCCAAGTCGCTCCCCGTTTCCCTAGCAAGAAATGCATCGCCCAGAAGCACGCATACATCGCAATCAGAAAGGTAGCGGCAAAAAACAAGAATCCGTTGCGAACATGTCCCAGTACGTAGTGACCGGCTTCATGCCCAAAGATAAAGAGCGTTTCATTCAACGTCGATTTGTTGATTGTGTTGTCCCAAACCACAACGCGTTTCGAAGCGCCAATTCCCGTCACATACGCGTTGATCTGATTTGTTTTTGCGCTGGCGCGCATCAAGAACATGTGATCGCGCGGAATGGAAAGTCCCGCCCGCTGGGTTATCTTCTCGATTGCCGTTACCAGCTCCGGATTTGTTGCGTCGAGCGGTTCGTACTTATAGAACAGAGGATGAATGAACCATGGACTAATGAAGAAGATGAAAAATATGATCAGCAGAGCACAGGCCCAGAACTGCAACCACCACTGGCGGGGGCTCCGGCGGATCAGCCAAAAGAGAATCGAGCCAAGGACCAGCGCGCCTCCCACCAACAGCGATTCTTCCTTAGCCCAGTCCCACATCCAAGAACCCCAACCCTGTACTGACTGTTGGTAGCGGAGCGAAAGCGAATGCCAGTAGAGAAGTACAGGCAATTCAAACAGTTCAGCCGCAAGCAACAAGATTGGAATAAAAATAATCCCCTGAAGAAAGCGGTTTTCCGTAAGCTGCTCGGCAAAATCGCGCATTTTGGTGGCGATACCGAGTCTTAGAAATAGCCAGACGATTGCGATCCCTAGCGCAATCCAGATGAAATATAACGTATAGCCCGCGCGCGAGTACGCGACGGCTTTTTCATAGCGTTCGTGTGAAAGCGTGTACTGCTCTGTTTCTGATTTTGCTTCGGTAACTGGAGGATTCCACGCAGGCTCAGGGCTCTTTGTGGTGGGTGGGTCGACGGTCGGCTTTTCCTGCGCGACTAGAACTTCGCGGCATTTATGGTGCGTCCCCTTGTCGACCGCTTCTGCTTTCCCGGCTAGCAGTGAAAGGACACAACAAAGCAACACCATCAAAAAGAAACGGCGCCGTAAGCCGCTTCCTTGCATCGGACCACCCTGCCTTTTTCTTTGCGAGCTATTGCGCTTAGGGCCACCAACCCCGGCGCGCGACGCGAGTATGCAGCACATGAGATTTGTCCGCAACTTGTTCTGCGATTGGAGCCGCCACCGCTCGCTCAAACCACATTAGTATTAGATGCGCGAAACGCAAATGGGAAAGCAGCCTAGGGCGCGGCGATCAGCTTAAGGCGTGGCCGTTGGCGGTGCGTGAGCCGTTTTTAAGCAATAATTTCGCACCGCGCCCGTGGTAGCGGCGCTGATATGGACAATTGAGGTCCAGCGCTCCAACTTATGATGACCGGTTCGGTGAAAAAGATAGGCTGCGCCAATTGAAACGCCTGTTGCGGCCGCTTCAATCGTCGCGAAAGCGGCGTGATTGTCCACAACATCGTTGTTCAGAAATATTTCCTGACGGCCTCTTCGGCGCATGTTCAGGGTGGAAAAATAGTCCAACGTGCGAGACGCACCAGTACCGGCGAAAAGCCATGCGTTCTCGCCATCCCAAAATGGATGTTCTTTCGTCTGCGATTTGACTGACGCGGGTGATTCTTGCTTTGCGTCGGGGGCAGTAGGCCTTTCCTGCCCGTAAGTTCGCGGAGCAGAGCTAAATGCTATATAAAAAACAATCGCGGCAGCTGAAAAACGCTGCCGAACCATCGCCGGTAGTAATTTTCTCAAGCCAAATTGTCCCAAAGAGATTAGTGGCCCATAAGTATAACCCGAGAGCCTAAACACTATCACTCTGCCAGGGAACCCTTGATTCATTGGCGGCCCTGGCCTTTCGGGCGATTGCGCCCTGCATGCGCAAAGCGTATCCTGCAACTTCAGCCCAACCAGAGAACAACTATGAAAACTCCTACTCTTGTTCGAACTCTTTGGCTCGGATCGGTCGTAGCAATTTCAGCTGCAGGAGTTCTTTCTTCAGCCGTGTGTGCGCAATCGCAAGACAACGCTTCGCAATCCGTTGCGGAAGCGGCACGCAAAGCAAAAGAACAAAAGAAATCTGCTCCGAAAGAAAATCGCGTAATCACAGACGACACGATCAATCTTCGCCCGGCATCCGCGGACAGCAGCGGCGCACCACCTGCCGGCACAGTGATCGTCTCTTCCCCTGCAGCTAACTCGACGGGGACAGCAGCGCCACCTGCCGACTCTTCCACAACACAACCCGTCAAAATAGCTAACGTTGCTCCGGCCGTAAATAACCCTTCGCAGACTCCATCAGACCCCAAAGCAAAGGAAGCTCAGTCCGCAGAAGTAGCAAAAGCAAAAGAATTGCTCGCCCAGGTCCAGGCTGAGCTTGATGTCCTCAAACGCGAACTGGCCCTTGATTCGGATTCCTTTTTCTCAAATCCCGACTATTCGCACGATGCGGACGGCAAAGCCAAACTTGACGAGCTGCAGAAAATGATCGGCGACAAACAGATCTCAGTTGAAGATCTCAAAAAACAGCTGGCCGAATTGATGAAGCAAGCTGGAATCTCTCCAGACGCGGACAAAGCACCGGCGCCTCCGAAGAACTAAGCGCTCTCAAAATTCACACCGTCTTTAGTTCGCCGGAATTTCTCATCTCTGGAACTTTCTGCCACCCTCCTGCGTAATTTCAGAAGCAAAAGGCCCTTTACTTCCTTTTGATCGGGACACAATGCAACTTGCTTTGGAACAACTCTGCAAAGACTACCGCGGAAAGCCAGGCGCGCTTCGCGGAATGAATCTCACACTCGGTCCGGGAGTGCTTGGTCTGCTAGGCCCAAACGGCGCCGGCAAATCCACGCTGATGCGAATTTTGGCGACGATTACCCGGCCTACAAGCGGCCGCGCGTTATGGAATGGCACGAATATCTCAAAACAGCCTGAAGCTTTGCGCGCTGCGCTTGGTTATTTACCGCAGGATTTTGGGGTTTATCCGAATCTCAGTGCGATCGAATTCCTGGAGTATCTTGCCGCGGTGAAAGGAATTGCCGCCGGACCAGCGCGACAACGCATCGCGGAATTGCTGGAGCTCGTCAATCTTGCGGACGCCGCCAAACGCCCGCTCGGAGGTTACTCAGGCGGGATGCGTCAGCGTGTTGGCATTGCGCAAGCTTTGCTCAACGATCCGCAACTTTTAATCGTTGACGAACCAACAGCTGGTCTTGACCCCGAGGAACGCGTGCGCTTTCGAAATTTGCTTTCCGAACTTTCCGGCGAGCGCATCATAATTCTTTCCACGCACATTGTTTCGGACATCGAAGCGGTCGCGACAAGCATCGCCATTCTCTGGCAAGGCCAATTGCTTACGCACGGCACGCCGGAACAATTGCTCTCCAGCGTAAACGGAAGAGTTTGGGAAGTGATCGTTCCCAGCGCAGAAATTCCCGTTCTGCGTCAGCGCTTCCTCATCAGCAGCACGGCGCATCGCAGCGATGGAGTTCACGCTCGCGTTGTTTCTGGTGCGGCGCCTTCCTCTTCTGCGCGCCCTCTCGAGCCATCGCTTGAGGACGCCTATCTTGCCGCGCTGGAATCGCAACGCGCAGTACTTGGGATAAGAGCCGGAGCCGCTGCTTGAGTGCGCTTCGTGTTATCGCCGCGATCGCGCGCGCCGATTTCTTGGAACGCGTTCGCCGTTACAGCTTTCTTTTGACGCTTCTCTTTGCTTTGTTTCTTGGATACTGGGCGGCTACGGGACGAATCGCCCTTCAACTTGGCGAATATCGCGGAGTCTACACTTCGGCATGGATCGGCGCTCTGGTGGCAGTAACGACAACGTGCTTCGTCTCGCTGGTTGGTTTTTATATCGTCAAGAGCGCTGTAGATCGCGATCGCATCACTGGCGTTGGTCAAATTCTCGCGGCCACACCACTTTCGAAAACAGCATACACACTCGGAAAATTTATTAGCAACTTCGCCGTGCTAGGCGCTACGGTTCTCGTGCTTGCCGTCTGCGCGATTTTCATGCAGGTGTTTGCTGGAGAAGATCCTCACTTCAACGGTGTTGCTCTGCTCTCCCCGTTCCTATTGGTCGCGCTGCCCACCATGGCGCTTACTGCCGGTTTTGCAGTCCTGTTTGAAACGCTTCCGCTCCTTCGCGGTGGCATCGGAAATATCGCATGGTTTTTCCTTTGGTCTATTTTGGGCATCGGCCTGCCCGAAATCAGCGGAAATCACCGCTTGGATCCCATGGGATTGATGGTCGTCTCGGACAGCATGATGGCCGGCGCTCGTGCGAACATTCCCGGCTACAAAAACAGTTTTTCGTTCACCGTCGCGGACACTCCGGTAAAGATCGTACAGTCCTTCCATTGGCCGGGTGTTTCCTGGACCGCCGAAGATATTTTCCTGCGAGGAGTGTGGACTGCGGCCGCCATTGCTCTTGCACTCTTGGCGGCGCTCGTTTTTGATCGGTTCGACCCATCGCGCTCGCTTGCGCCTTCTCTGCGTGGACAGAAACAACGCCCGCAAATGGAACTACCCGGAAATTCTTCGCCAGCCGCTCCTGTTGGATCGACGCAAGCACACCGTGCCAAGGCAGTTCATCTTACGGCGCTGACCGGCAGCGCAAAGTCGAATGCCTTTTTCCGCATTTTTCTTGCCGAGTTGCGTCTTTCCCTCAAAGGGCTTCGCTGGTGGTGGTACGCCATCGCCGTCGGTCTTCTCGTCGCCCAATTTGTTACTCCGCTTGCGGTTTCGCGTGGGATTTTGCTGGGCGGATCCTGGATATGGCCTGTGCTGATTTGGTCGAGCATGGGGGCGCGTGAATCCCACTTTGGCATGCGAGCTATGCTCTTCTCTTCGGCGGGAATCCTTTCGCGTCAGTTGCCGGCGTGCTGGCTTGCGGGTTTCGCGACTACGCTTCTCACCGGCGCAGGAACGATCTTTCGCCTCGTGGCTGCACACGACGGCAACAATCTGTTTGGCGTGCTTGCGGGCGCTGTATTTGTGCCTTCGCTCGCGCTGGGTTTCGGCGTCGTCAGCGGTTCGAGCAAATTCTTCGAAGGCTTTTACACGTTTCTTTGGTACGCCGGCCCCATGAATCACACCTACGGGCTCGACTACACGAGCGCAGCCAGCGGTCCACACGTCATTTCGATTGGATTGAGATACGTCGCCATCGCAGCAGTGCTTTGTGCTGTGGCCTATGTTTTCCGTGCTCGCCAGCTTCGCGGCAACTGAAGACTTTCAGTCTTACTTCGGTTCGAATACCAGCGGCAATCCATTCTTCGTATTTCCAATCACCACGATCTTCGTGTTCTGACTTGACGCCAATTTTTCCGTCGCTTCAATGCCCTTCCATTCCAGCAATTGCGGGCTGATTCCCTGCGCAACGATCTTTTGGAAATCTGCGATGCCCTTCGCCTCAATGCTCTTCCGGTCCGCTTCCTGTTTTTCCTTCTGCAAAATGAAACTCATCCGCAGCGCATCCTGCTCCGCTTGCTGTTTCGCCTCAATAGACGCCTTCAGCAGCGGCGGCAACTGAACGTCCCGAAGCAGCACGTCCTCGACAATCACGCCGCGTGGCGCGAGTTTTGAAATTAGGTCATCTTTGATCTGCTGCTGAACCAGTTCGCGCCCGTTCGTATACAGATCATTGGCAGAATGCGAAGCCGTCGTTCCGCGAATCGCCGACCGCAGCTCCGGCTCCACGATCTTTTCCGCGTAGTCCACGCCGATCGTTCGAAGCACCTGCGCCGCCTTGTCCCGATCCAACCGGAACAACAGTGATGTGTCCAGCGAAAGCGTCAACCCTTCTTTCGACGGCACGCTCGCGCTCTCTTTCCTCGACTGCGTCTGTACCGTCATCTTCTCCACCGACTTCAGCGGATTGATCAAATGAATTCCTTCCGGCAGAACATCTCCGGTCACTCTTCCGAACAAGGTCAGCACACCGACATGTCCTGTCGGAATCGAAGTCGTGGACGCCAACAGCAATATGAAAATGACCACCGCAATCAAAATGCTTAGAAATCTCGACTTCAGCGCGCCAAAATTCGGCATCCCCGGCTTTCCGCCGCCAAAACTGAATTCTACGTTTGCCATAAGTCCTCCGCTCTCTACTCACTACTACGCAGCGCTCACTTCCCGCGTTTCTCGGCTGCCATCTTACGTGCTCAAACCCCAGCCCGCAACCATACCGCTATATCTTGTAGTGCTTTTCCCTTGACACCAAACCAGCTCCGGAGCAAAATCCCCGCCATCGTAGTTATTCTCGCCGCCGGGGAAGCCCCTCACCGGGGAAGGCGGCCAACCGAACGGAGAACACGCGCATGCAATATCTGCCCGGCTGGACCGTGCAATGCATCAATCCGCAGTGCTCCGCTCGCGGACATTGGCTCCGCGCCCATCTTTCCGGCCCAAACGCCGGCCTGGAGTTCTGCCCAAGTTGCGGCTGCTCGCTTCAAGCTGTGCCACCGCCGATTGGCCCGCGCCTTCGCATGCGCCCGCGCCCGCTTGCGGCGCGCCCACCGCTGCGTCCGCGTCCGTGATAACTATGGCCGTAAAATGAAAACGCCGAAGGAAAGCCCCTTCGGCGCTCTTTCTTCTTAAATTGAAGTTTTTCTCTACGCTTCCACCAAACCCTTCTCCACCATCTCTTCGTCGCTGAGCCACAAGTCAGGAATGTTCGCAGAACCAAACCGCAAAATGTCTTCCAGTGCGCCTCGGACCTGTTCCACTCGGAAGTCCACGCCAATTTTTTCCAGCAAATCAATCAGAGCTTCTGCGCCTTCTGCCAAAGCCGGCTTCGGCAGTGTGCCCTGCGCGTTCAGCTTTTGATAGGTGACGACGTAAATCGCCGCAGGCCCCGCACCGTGGCGAACGATGCGTAAAAAGCCGCGTGTTTTTTGTTGAACCGGAACCGGGGTTGCTGCCAGTGCTGCTCGGGTTGCGTGTGCGCTCATTGAGTCGCTCGCGTCTCCTTTGTTTTCACTGGCTTAGCTGCATCCGCTCGTGCTTCCGCAGTTTTCGCACTTGTAGCAAGCCCCATTCGGCACCATCAGCATCCCGCACTCGCTGCAGGTTGGCGCGCCTTCGTGCGCGTTGGTCATTGAACTCGTTCCAGGATTAACCGGCTTCACCGCCGGTGGCATCATCAGCGGCATCGACGCAACTGCCGGCATCATCGCCGTCCCCGCCGCTCCCGCTTCCACCGGAGCCGACCCGTTCAGCTTCAGGTAGTCCGCCGAAATAAACCGACCGCCCAGCCAGCGCGCAATGTAATCCAGTACCGACGAGACAAACCGCACATTCGGATTGGAAGTGATGCCGCTCGGCTCGAACCGCGTGTTCACCAGCTTGTCCACGAATACTTTCAGCGGCACGCCGTATTGCAGGCCCAGCGAAATCGTCAGCGCCAGTCCGTCCATCACGCCGGACAACGTCGACCCTTCCTTGGACATCTTGATGAAAATTTCGCCCGGCCGCCCGTCTTCATACATCCCGACCGTAATGTAGCCTTCGTGCCCGCTCACGCTGAACTTGTGCGTCACCGAAGCGCGCTCGTAGGGCATCTTTTCCCGCTGTGCGCGCGCAAAGAGTTCGCGCTGCATCGGCAGAGTGTCCTGGGCCGTAACTTCTGCTTTCTTCTCTTCCTTCTTGGTCGCGTTCAGCGGTTGCGATTTCTTCGAATTGTCGCGGTAAATCGCCACCGCCTTTAGCCCAAGTCTCCACGATTCCAAATACGCATTCGAAATGTCGTCAATCGTCGAATCTTCCGGCATGTTGATCGTCTTCGAAATCGCGCCGGAAAGGAACGGTTGTGCCGCTGCCATCATCTTCACGTGACCCGTCCACGAAATCGAACGGCCGCCTAGTGCTGCTAGCGAGCAATCAAACACAGGCAGGTGCTCCGCCTTGAAGTGCGGTGCGCCTTCCACTTTTGCTTCTTTGTCAATGTACGAAACGATTTCGCTCGTCTGTTCCGGCGTGTAGCCCAGTTTCATCAGCGCCGAAGGCACCGTGTTGTTGACAATCTTGATCAGGCCACCGCCGACCAGCTTCTTGTACTTCACCAGCGCCAGATCCGGCTCGATGCCCGTCGTGTCGCAATCCATCATGAAGCCGATCGTTCCCGTCGGCGCCAGCACCGTCACCTGAGAATTCTTGAAACCGTATTTTTCGCCGTGCGCCAGGGCGTTGTCCCACGATTCTTGCGCCGTCATGTAAAGATCCGCTTGCACGTGGTCCGGCTGGATGCCGCGCATTGCTTCGCGGTGCATGCGAATTACGTCGAGCATCGGCTCACGGTTCGCCGCGTAGCCTGGGAATGGGCCCATGCGTTCTGCAATCCGCGCCGACTGCGCGTACGCTTCGCCGCACATCAGCGCAGTGAGCGCTCCCGCCATGTCGCGGCCTTCGTCAGAATCGTACGGCCGCGCCATGGACATCAGCAGCGCGCCGAGATTCGCGTAGCCGAGACCGAGCGGGCGGAAGTCATGCGAATTTTTGGCGATCTTGTCCGTCGGATAGCTCGCGTTATCCACCAGGATTTCCTGCGCCGTGATTGTCACATCTACGGCATGCTTGAACGCCGTCACGTCAAACTGCCCGCTCGTATTCACATACTTCATCAAATTCAGCGAGGCTAAGTTGCACGCCGTGTCATCCAGGAACATATATTCGGAGCAAGGGTTCGAAGCATTGATCCGCGCCGTCGTCTTGCATGTGTGCCAGCGATTCACGGTTGTGTCGTACTGCATACCCGGGTCGCCGCACTGCCAGGTCGATTCGGAAATCTTGTGCATCAAGTCGCGCGCGCGTAGTTTGTCCGCCGGCTGGCCATCTGTGACGTTCTTTGTCCACCAGTCCTTGTCTTCTTCCACCGCCCGCATGAAGTCGTCCGTTACGCGTACCGAATGATTCGCGTTCTGGAAAAAGATCGAGCTGTACGCATCGCCGTCAATCGAGCTGTCGTAACCCTGTTCGATCAGCACGTGCGCCTTGCGTTCTTCCTTCACTTTGCATTCGATAAACTCAACGATGTCCGGATGATCGATATTTAGAATTACCATCTTCGCCGCGCGCCGCGTTTTTCCGCCGCTCTTGATGACGCCCGCAAACGCGTCAAAGCCCTTCATAAAGCTCACCGGGCCGCTCGCGATGCCGCCGCCGCTCAATGTCTCTTTGCTGCCGCGCAGCGCAGAAAAATTCGTCCCCGTGCCCGAGCCCCACTTAAAAAGCATCCCTTCCGTGCGCGTCAGCCCCATGATCGATTCCATGCTGTCTTGCACGGAATTGATGAAGCACGCCGAGCACTGCGGCTTCGGCTGCACGCCTACGTTGAACCACACCGGCGAATTGAACGCCATCTTCTGCTCGACAAGCAGGTGCGTCAGCTCATCCTTGAACGCATCGCGCGAAGCAGTGTCTGCAAAATAGCCGCCCGCTTCACCCCAGCGCACAATCGTATTCACGACGCGCCCAATCAATTGGCGCACCGATCCTTCACGTTCGCTCGTTCCCGGTTTTCCGTGGAAATATTTGCTTGCGACGATGTTCGTCGCCGTCTGCGACCAGCTCTTCGGTATTTCGACATCATCCTGGCGGAAAATCGTCACGCCCTTTTCATTGCCGATCAGCGCGGGACGCTTTTCCCATTCCATCGCGTCGAACGGGGAAATCTTGCCATCGGTAAAGAACCGCTCGAAGACTAGTCCTGTCCGAACGCCCGCGACTGTTTCCGCAGCCGCCTTCGTCTCGAGCGTTTTTCCATTCAGTACCGGCTTCACCGTTGCCATCCGTTCCTCCCACATACAGGATTCCCTCTCTCAGGAGGAACCCCTTTATTTTACTCCCCGCGCGCCACGGAGAAAAACTGCATCCAAATCCTTAGTTGCAGCGTCCAAACCTTATAGAAACGGTTCACGTAGCTGCCCGCGAAAAATTTGCGCGACGAATTTCCTGCCATCCTCAGTTCCCTGAGGCGGCAAAAGCAATGCCCTGCCATCGGCCGCTTATCTAAAAACAGCCTCACAGCAGGTTCGCCGCTTCGCAAAAGCAAGTGCGAAGCATCTACTTCGCGCTCGGTTTTTTTCGTTTAAAACCCGGGCCGGTTTCGTGGGTTTTGTTAAACGGACCTGCCACAGCCTCGACTGGGTCCGTCTGGCGCTTCCACGTTCCCCCGAATCTGGATTCGCAGTATCGGCGCATGTAAAAATTCTGTCAAGAGAAAAACGCAAAATGTGGATGACTTTTTCGTACCACAACTACATCTTGTGGTGCCTTTTCTTCCTTCGACGTTCGTACTTTTTCGAATTCTTCTATGCACCACGCGCGCTAAACTCTTTGCATCCAATCTCCTATGAAATATTTTCTCTCTCGCACAATCCTTTTTCCCTTGCTCGTCTTTCTTCCTACGCTCTCCGCACAAGCTCCAAAAAATTCATCCACAACGATTTCTCCGCTCCATTACGGACAAAAATTAAAACTTTCTGGCCTTCCCAACGGCGGAAAAATAAATGATTCGCTCTTCCGCGGCGCTCAACCTCGCCAGGAAGGCTTCGGACAACTGAAAAATCTTGGCGTTACCACCATCGTGGATCTTCGCGGAGAGGATTCCGAAAAAATTTACTGGGAACGTCAGCAAGCCGAATCGCACGGCATGCGCTTCATCAACATTCCAGTCAGCGGATGGGCTCCTCCCACCAATGATCAAGTCGCTCGGTTTCTCTCCATCTTCAACAACGAACACGAAAAAGTTTTCATTCACTGCCGCTTCGGCGACGATCGCACAGGTGTGTTCATCGCCACCTATCGCATGGCTCGCGAAAACTGGCCGCCCGACCAAGCAATAAAAGAAATGTATTTCTTCGGTTTCAACGGCTTCTGGCATCCCGCTATGAAGTCTTACATTAACGACTTTCCCGCGAAACTAAAGACTGCTCCTGCCCTCGCCCCTTTTGCCAAAAAGATGTAGCCTTCCGCTTCGCCGCTGAATCTAATCTTCGTAACTTCAATAGCGCCAGGTCAGCGCTGTTTGCAGCGCTTTCCGGGTCGCTTGTCTGAGTTCGGAACGTCTGCCCACCCAGCACGTTTTCCATGCTCGTGGAGGTCGCCCGTGAATCGCTATTTCCGTTTTTCACTCTTGCTGGCAATTTTTTCTCTCCTCACCTCGGCAAACGTCCTAGCACAGGAGTCCCCCGCCCATCATCATGATCACGCCGGCATGTCTATGCCCATGGACGACGCCCCCGATCCCGCCGCGCAAGCCAAACTTCTCCATGACAAAAAGGAAAGTGAGTTCAACCATCATCTCGCCGGAATTTTCGTGATCCTAGCAGGACTCTTTATTCTTACAAGCGCCCGCCTCAACCATCGCTGGCCCGCCATCCGGTACGCCTGGCCTCTATGTTTTCTTCTCTCAGGAATCTTCGTCCTCGTTTTCAGCGACACGGAACTATGGCCTTTCGGCCCCAAAGACTGGTGGACAGGCATTACCGGAAATTTGGAAGTCCTTCAGCACAAGATGTTCGCAATAATTCTCCTGGGCCTTGGCGTAATTGAACTACTACGAGCGAATGGCAAGCTGCGTGCCGCATGGAGCGCCTGGGTTTTTCCCGCTCTCGCCGTCGCAGGTTCCGTCATGCTCCTTTTTCACACTCACGACGCTGGCATGCACGGCCCCAACGGTATGGAAACAATGGAACATATCCAACTGCAGCATCTCTCCTATGCTGCTCTCGGCGGTGGGATCGCAGTCACGAAGGGCCTTTCCGATACAAACACTTTCCTCCGCCGGCCATTTGGCGCTTTTTGGCCACTTCTTATGATCGCTCTCGGACTTCTCCTGGTCTTCTACACCGAATAGGATTCATGGCGCTAACCTTAGATTTTTCTTATATTTACAGACGGTTTCTCCTAGTACTACCGTACGCTTGGAAATAGGACTACTGCTTCATTCCATTCGCATCCGCGATTTTCTATCCTCACAATCGCGAATGTCTCCCGCTTCACGGAAGGTTTAAACGTGAAAGTTGGTCGTTACGAAATACTCGATACAGTTGGCGCAGGCGCCTTCAGCAGAGTCGTGCGAGCGCACGACCCTCTGATTGGCCGCATCGTCGCCATTAAGATTTTCCCCGCTGAGATTGCGCGGGGTGAAGCGCGCGACCGCTTTTTTCAGGAAGCTCGCGTCATCGGACAAATCTCTCATCCTTGCATTCTGGCGCTGCATGACATGGGCATTGAAGAGTCAACGCAAACTCCTTACCTCGTCATGGAATTTGTGGACGGTCAGCCGCTAGACCGGGTTCTCGAAAAAGGAACCATTCCTTTTCCGCGTGCCTGTGCCTGGATCGGTGACATCGCCGTTGCTCTGGGCGTCGCCCACCGAAAAGGCGTCATTCACGGCGACGTCAAACCAGCCAACATCTTGATCAACGCCGACGGTCGCGTAAAACTCTCCGATTTCGGCATGGCGCGCCTCGCGCGCCGTGACACCGGCGGCAGTCCGCTTCTCGGCACTCCGGCTTATTGGTGCCCGGAACAAATCATGGGACGCCCGCAGGATTCGCGTTCCGATCTTTTTTCTTTGGGTGGAGTGCTTTACGAATTGCTCACCGGCGAAAGTCCCTTCTACGCAGAATCCATTCAAGCCGTTTGCACGCGCGTCCTTTCTTCGGCGCCGCTGCCTCCATCCCATCGCAATTCCACGGTTCCCCACGCACTAGATGAAATTGTCATGAAGTGCCTGACGAAGGATCCTACGCTGCGTCCCGCAAGTGGCGACGTCCTTGCCGAATCCCTATATCCTCTCGCTCGCCGCAAAGTGCCCGTGCAGGCCGTTCAGCCGGCTCAGCAGCAATCTACTTTGCGCGATCGCGCTGCCCGCTTACTTCGTTCTGCCTGATTTCATCTGGGACCTAAAGAAAAAGCGTCCCGACGATGGTCGGGACGCTTGGTAACCCTCTTTTTGTTCTCGGACTATTCCACCAGGTGAATCGCTTCCTCCACGTGATGATGTGCCTTGTCGATGTGCATCATCGCGCGTTGTTGCAATCCCTGCGCAAACTGGTTGTCTTCTTCTTCGGAAACGTCATGATGCGCTTTATCCAGCAGTTCCACCGCGCGATGCAGCCTTCCCCGCCAATCCATGTGAGCATCCACTGGCGGATGGTCGTTCAGGTCTTTGCCGTCATCAATTGACGCTTTCTTGATCTCATCGATCGCCGCGTCAATTTCGTGAATCGCTTTCTTTTCCTGCTCCCGCAGCTCCCCTCCATCAGGTCTTTGCAGATGCGCACGCGCATGACGCAAATCTGTCAGGGCATGCAGGTAAGCCGGGTGTTCTCTCCCCGGGGCTGCCGCCGCCTGTGTAACCACAGACGCAACCATCCCCAGCACCAAGGCTGCCGTTATGAATCGAAAAGCAGTCTTCATGGAAGTTCTTCCCTCAATCGTTTGGATTCCTGGGTACTACTCCCCGTCAGAATCTGGCGAATCGCTACGCCGTTTCTTCAGCGTGTCTTTCGCAAGATTACCTGCCTACAGATTCCTGTAATCTAACCCGCTTCCTCAAGTAAAAGTTGCCTCTCTCTCTGTCGTTCCCGTCAACCGACCTTTCGGACAGGTAGGCCAAGTGCTTGTTACAGCGGCTGATAAAGCTGAATCAAATTTCCGCAAGTATCCGAAAAAATCGCGATGTACACCGGTCCCATCTTCATTGGTTCGCCCTTGAACACAATTCCCAATCCCTTCAGCCGTGCAAATTCCTTCTCCATGTTGGCCACTTCGAACGCCGCCAGCGGTATTCCTTGCGTGAACATCGCTTCCTGAAATGCCTTTCCCGCGGGATTCGCATTCGGCTCCAGCGACAGCTCCAAATCGTCCGGACCTTCCGGCGACGTCACCGTCAGCCATCGAAACTCTCCCATCGGAATCTCGTGCTTCTTCTGAAATCCCAGCACCTCCGTGTAGAACTTCAACGCCTTCGTCTGGTCATCCACCATGATGCTCGTTAGCTTGATTCGCACACACATCTCTCCTTCGCGTACAGATTCAAGTTTCAATGAGAGATTTTAGAGGGAACTACGCCCGCAGCGCTTCTTCAAAATTGCGAAATGCAGCAACGGGGCAGTTCGAATTTTCTTGAATCGTGACAATAGGAGTCAAAACTCAAGCTGACCTTTCGGCCGAAATACATTGGCTGGCAATTGCCCCATCATGCTCAAGCATCCCGGAAATAGCTTCTCCGGCAGCATGCCTGGCACCACAATCATTGCCCTGGCGCGCCTCTGATATGTCGAAGGTGCCGTTCCTGTGCGTCATAGAAACAAATCGCTGAAACTCCCCAGGCTGGACATCCCCACTTCCAGGCAAATTTCCGTAACCGACTGCTCTCCGTAAGCGAGGAGCAGCTTTGCGCGTTCCAGCCGCGCTCGAATCCGCGCCTGGTGCGGCGTTATTCCAAACAACGCTTCAAATTGTCGTATGAAATGAAAAGGGGAAATCCCCGCTTCGCGCGCAATCTCTCGAATCGTACGCGGCTCTGCTTCCAGCTCCACCAGCATTCGCCGCGCCCGGCATAGCCGCTCAAATGTACTTTCGTCAAGACACGTCATGGCCAATCGGGATTATTCTAAGCCCATTGGCCCGTTGGATTAAGCTCCAGACTTCCTCACTTCAATTCCGCCATTTGTTGTCGCCAGTTTCAAGTCACGCCCACCGGAACCCACCGTGCCGGAAACATTCTTCGAACCGAAATCGCCCATCACCGTGATCGGAAAATCCGTATGGATATTGCCGTTCGTCGTCGCGGCGCGAATCTTGAATTCCGCCGACGCGGGAAGCGAAATCGTAATTCCGCCGTTTGTCGTTGCCAGTTCAAGATCGCCCTTCCAATCGGCCTTTCCCATGGTGATGTCCAGGTGTCCATTGGTGGAGTGTCCGGAGGCCCACTCGCTCGTCGAAACCTCCACGCTTCCGTTCGTCGTGTTTGCTTCCACTACGCTGTTCAAATCGCGCGCGTGAATGCTCCCGTTAGTCGTTTCTGCTTTCAACACAACGCCTCGCGGCACCCTCACCGAAAACTCGATCTTCGCTCGCGAATTGTGCCAAAAACTGTTGTTCTCAGAGTCCACTCCACCCCGATGACACCGCCCGGGTTTTACATCTCGCGCGTACACGGCACAAATCGTGACTCCGTCGGAATACTCGACCACTTCAATAAACGCCTCTTTTTCCTCGTCGCCATGGCCTCTTTTGCTCGCATTCACTTCCGCGGATTCCCCTGAAGCGCCACTCGCATTGATCTCTCCATTGCGCCCAACGATCTCCAGGGTCTGCCCCGCCGCCAATTTCGCCTGCCAGTGAAAATCGCTCTCGGTAAACACCGTCCGCTTTTCCTGGGCTTGGACGGCGCTTCCGCATATCACCAAACCGCAACAGCCAAGAACCAACCCAGACAAATACCGAACTGCCCATACTTGAACATTTTTTTTCATAAGACTCACTCCTTCATTGCTTACCGCAAACCGGGATCTCTTTCACCCTCGTGAATTCTCACCAAAGACACCAGGAGAATACCCCTTGTGTAGACGCCGTAGGCACTGACTTCGTCTGATGCCGCCTCATTTTCACTTTGGCGCCGCGTGGTGATCGTAGCTCATCACCCGCGTAATCCTCCATGCTCCATCTTTGTACTGCCACAAGTGCACGAACCTTCCCTCGCCCACTCCCTCTGTATCCTCATGCCCGGGATGGTGGAACCGGTGCACCCCCATCTCAATCGCTCCATACCCCTTCATGTAAAAAACCTGCAAACTCCCCGGAACAAGCTCCCGTGTGACTTTTCCGCAAATATTTTTCTTCACGCTTTCGGTCAACGCCGCCCTGCCCAGTGTCACTCCGCCCTGGTCGTGATAAAACTCCACGTCTTCCGTGAAAAAGGAAGCAAATTTTTCCAAGTCGCACTTGTTATAAGAATCGAACAACGCCGCGTCTAGCGCCGTAATCGCTTTATCTAACTCCGCCTGCGATTGAATCTTTTCGAGCGGTGGCACTCCCTGTCCCTGTGCGCTCGCCAAACCAGCAGTCAACAATAGAGCGGCTACTGCCAACCCGGCTTTTACTTCAATGACGATTCTCTTCATGAGACACCCCTCGGGCGGACGCACCTTCCCCTTCGAAGGAACGCGGTAGCGCGCTCAAATGTTCCATGAATGATTTGCTGTGGATTCTTGCCTGGCTTACGGACTCTTATTCGTACCGCAGCGCTTCTACTGGGTCGAGCCGCGAAGCTTTCACGGCAGGCCAAACACCAAAGATGAGACCTATGCTCACGCTGACCACGATTCCTGTCGCCGCCGCCCAAACTGGCACGATGCCTGCCCAGCCCAGCGTCATCCGGATCAGCAGCACCAATCCAAACACCATGGCTAGCGCCAGAACGCCGCCCGCTCCTGTCAGCGTCATCGCTTCCAACAAAAATTGCCAGATGATGTCGCCGCTGCGCGCTCCGATCGCTTTGCGAATCCCGATTTCTCGCGTACGTTCCGTGACACTCACCAGCATGATGTTCATCACACCAACGCCGCCGATCAGCAATCCAGTGGCGCTCAGCGCAATCGTTGCGACGTACACCATTGCCATGATGTCGTGGAACTCCGACACTTCCTGAGCCGCAGTGCGAATCGAGAAATTATCCTGGCCGCCCTGCGGCACGTTCCGGCGCCTCCGCAGCACTTCCGTCGCCTGGTCCACGGACTGGTCCAGCATTCCCGGATTCGCCTCGAACCGCATGTTCACTTCATCCGCAGCGGTGTAAATCTTTGCGAAAGTGTTGTAGGGAATCAGCACGCGCCGGTCTTCGTCACCGGAGCCAAATCCGCCCTTCGGCTTTTCCACCACGCCGACTACCGTGAACGCCGACCCGTCAATGAACACGTCTTTGCCGATCGGATGCCCTTCCGGAAAAAGCACCGGCGCCACATTCTCGCCGAGCATCACGACTTTTTCTTTGTGTTGGTCGTCGCCGTCAGACAGAAATCTTCCTTCAATCGTCGCTGCGTTCGCATAAACCTGTCCGAAATTCGGCTGCACACCACGGAAATCAATGGCCGTCACTTCGCCGGACTTCGTGCGAACCGTGTGCGATTGCTGCCAGTTCGTCTGCAAGAATGTCGTAACGTTCTTGATTGCCGGGCAAAACACCATCAGCGCTTTTGCATCTTCCAGCGTCAAGGGTTTGCGTTGCCGCTCTTCCAAAGGTGCGTCGCCATGCCGCCCTTGATCCCATTTGGAAACGAACGCCGTATTCGCGCCGAATTGGTTCACCATCTCCTGAACTTTCACGTCGAAGCCCGTAATCAGCGCCGCCACCAACATGATGACGCTCACGCCCAGCACCACGCCAAACACGGTCAGCGCGCTCCGCAGCTTGTGGTTCCGCAGCGTGTCCATCGCTTGCTTCAGATTTTCGCCGTGTGCTTGTGCCATAAGTCCCTACCCGTCTGCCCGTAGCGCTTCAATCGGATCCAGTTTCGCAGCCCTCATCGCGGGGAAAATTCCAAAAAACAGGCCGATCAGGGTGGAAAGAATCAGGGAAATGATCACCGCGTTCGTCTGCATTTCCACCGGGATAGACGTAAACGTTCTGAGCAGCACAACCATTGCGTACGCCGTCAAAATTCCGATCATTCCGCCAATCGCCGCCAGCATGCCGGACTCAGTCATGAACTGCAGCAAAATGTGCTTTTTCCGCGCGCCCAGCGAACGCCGGATGCCGATTTCCCGCGTCCGTTCCGTCACGCTCGCCAGCATAATGTTCATGATCACGATTCCGCCTACCACCATGAAGATGCTCACGATTCCGACGGCCGCGCCAGCCAGCGTTCCCGTCAGGTCGTGCCACAGCTGCATGATCGAATCGGATCCAAGCAGCGCAAAATTGTCGGGCGCTCCAAACGGCAAGTGGCGCCACGCGCGCATAAGCATCCGCGCTTCGTCCTGCGTCGCTTCCATCATTTCCGCAGTCGGCGCTTGCACAAAGATGGCGATCCAATCCCTCTGCCGGTGCAGCTCTTTTTCAAACGTGTGAACCGGCATGATCATGAAGTTGTCTTGCGACTGGCCGAAAGCGCTGCCAATCGGCGTCGCCACGCCGATAACTTGATACTCGTGAGTCTCCGCACGGATCGATTTTCCGATTGGGTCCACATTCGCGAACAGTTTCGCGGCGACATCCGAACCGATGACCACTACTTCAGCTCGGTGATCGTCATCCGACTGCGTGATGAACCGGCCCTGCGCGATGCTGATGCTGCGCACGTCCGCGTAATTCGCCGAAACGCCCATCACGTCCGTGCCCGTCATTTTTTCGTTTCCGCTGCGCACGTCCACGTTGTGGTCATCCAGCGCCGCCACGGCCTTTGCGGTCCTCATGTTGTCCCGTAGCCGTTCATACTCTTCCATAGTCACGAGTGGACGCTTCTGCGCTTTTACCCAGGCGTCATTGCTCGTGATGATTCCAAACCGGTCCACAATAAAAACGTTTGCGCCGAGATTGGCAATCTTGTCGGCGACGTAGAAGTTCATTCCAGCCACAAAGCTCATCACCACCACAAGAACCGCCACGGCCAGGATTACGCCAAGAAGCGTGAGGAAACTGCGAAGTTTATGGGCACGAAGGGAATCGACCGCCAAACGCACGGTCTCCAGGAAAGTAACAAAGGATCCGCGCCAGCTACCCAATCGGAGCGCGGTGGCCTTGGCAGGCGCCACTCTCGACAAACCGCCAATGGGGATTACGCCCAAAACCACCCTCCTTGCTCACACCCAATCATGATTGTAATACGCGCGGACACGCTTATTCGTTCCTTTAGACGCCAAATTTTCACATGCGCATTGCAAGAATTGTTAAAAATGGTGAATAAATTATGGTTCTCAATTATTTACCCTCTTGAAGCTCTTGCTATCTCCCTTCCTTTCAATAGAATACAGATTCCATGCAGCGTTTAATCCTCGAGAAAAGACCCTTTAATTTTCACTTTTGGGTTCATCAGGCTTGGTTACACTAGGTTTGGAACTTCCTGAATCGACCAATTTGGTTCAAGCTGGCGTGCAACGACCCGGAATTGGTGCGAATCGAATGGATAGCCTTGCTCAATACAGGTCTATGACTCGATTCTCTCGCTGGCTCTCCCTTTTCACTCTCATCGCCTCCCTTTTTGCTACTGCAGCAATGAAAGAAGCGACTGCAAATTCAAGCCTTGATGGCGAACGAGCAGATCCGACCCGCTTTGAGAAAGCGGTCGCTGGCCTCAAGGAAGGCGAGCAAGCCCTTTTCCTCTATGAACGCATTGAGCGGGTAGAAGAGCGAAAATCCTCCGGCGACGCGAAACCAACCTCGGTGAGAGTCTCCCGCGTCTTTCCTGCCGGCACTGGTATCGCCCACATTGCCCTCGGTCCCGACGCAGTTCCTACTAACGAAGCGGCGTATCGAGTAGAGCTGCAAAAGCTGTTGGACTCCTTGACCTGGGCGGCAGAAAGCGGAAAGCCCCAGCGCGAAGCCTACGAAAAAGTAACCAAGAAACAGAAAGAGCGCGCCGACCTGATTGATCAAACGCGAAACGCATTCATTTTCACGTTTCTTGGACAGGAAACGCGCGGTGACCGCACACTCTCGAAGTTCCGGATGGAACCGAACCCAAATTACAAACCAACCAGCCGCAGCGCCTCCACCTTTTCCAAGGTGAAAGGACTCGTCTGGCTTGACGACACTTCGGGACAAATGGCGCGCATTCAAGGGGACGTCACAGAAGATATTTCATTCGGCGTATTTCTTGGGAAAATTTATAAAGGCAGCCATTTCATGCAGGAGCGCTACGAATTTGCGCCGGGAATCTGGTTGCCGACATTTTCCCAATACGATTTCGACGCGCGAAAACTTTTTTCGCAAATTTCCATTCATCAGAAAACGTTTGCCTCGCATTACCGGCGCGTTGGCCCCCCTGCCGATGCAATTCCCATAGTTCGTGCCGAGGTCGAAAAATTAGAAGGAGCTTCGCCCGCTGCGGCAAAGCAATGATCGGGCCACCTGCCCACACGTACAGTTCTTGGCGGATTGAGCAAACAAAGTAGTGCTTCCGGCCGGCAAGGCATAGAGTGAATCTGAGGTGGCTGCAATGAACACCACTTGGAAATTCACTCTCCTTTTTTCTGCAGGTGCGCTCTTCGGGGTCGGCTCACAAGCGCAACAGCCCGCGGACACCTCCTCGCAGACAAATGCGCAAACTTCTGCGAATTCACCTGCGACAAAGGAAAACACGGATACTGCAGACAAGAAAACCAAGAGAGTCTGGACCGACGACGACTTGCACAAACTCGGCGGCGTCTCGGTAGTTGGAGATGGAAAATCAGGGGCGAGAACGCGGTATACCTCCGGAAACAGTTCGAAGGATGCAGCCGCGGCCAACTACAAACAGCAGTTGGTCAAATTGCAGGGACAACTCGATGACACGAACAGGAAAATCACAGAGCTGCAAAATTTCAATGGCGACAATTCCACAGATACGGCAATTCAAACGAACCATCGTCTGAATCGCGCTTCTGTCGCCGATCAAATCACGCAGCTCGAATCGAAAAAAAAGCAGATTGAAGCGCAGATACAAAACATTTTCGATCAAGCACGCCACAGCGGGATCGAACCCGGCGCATTGCGCTAGTTCCGATTCTGCGATTTGTGGATAGCAATTATTGAGCTGAAACTGTAGTCCAGGGATAGGCTTTCATGTCGCGCAATTCAGGTTTTTGCCACGAGAGCTCGGGATGCGCGACGAGATGTTTGGTGGCAAGAAAATCCTTGCCGCAAGCGTGACCTGCTGCCGCAGTGAAAGACATTTTGGCAGCCATGGTTGCATCCGTCGCCTTGTTTTGTACTGCGCCGGCGGTGCCGAAGGGCGGCTGCCACGCGCCCATGCCGCGCGGCGAGTCTTCCACATGGCCGCAAAGGGTGCGCTCGCTGGCTTCGTTTTTTCCCGTGAAGGAATCGACGTGATCCGCTAGAAATTGTTGCGCCATGGCGACGTCGATTTTTCCTTTGTTTTCTTCAAGCAATTGAGTCCAACGCTTGTGGCGCGCGTTCGCGCTGATAGATGGGTCTTTCAGATTGAAATTGGTTTCTTCGGAAGCAAGCTTCGGATTGATTGGAAAATTGGACCCGGCAAAATAGCCGTCGGTTTTGCGCTCGAGGGTAACATTCTTCAGTCCGAGTTCGAGGCTGGCGATTTCATTCTTCTTCGTATCCGCAATCAACCAGTCGTTCGCGTAGCCACCGTTGTTGCCTTCCTTGAAATTGTTCGCAACTTCGTCAATCGAAGCAGAATACTGCATCGCCTTTCGGGCGCGGACAAATTCCGGAATGCCGCTGAAGTCGTAACCGGAAAATCCGGTGATCGTCGTCTCCGTGATGACAATGCCCGCGGAATTCACTGCGAAGTCGTCGCCGCTGTGAATGAATCCAGGCAAAGTGTCCATGATGAAGCGGTAGCCCTTAGCAGGAACGACGTCGAGCACGATGGTCCACCGCGCTCCGTCCATATATCCGGTCCAGTCGTTGTGCGCGATAACGATTTTTCCGTCCTTGGTGTAACTGCCGGTAGCGACAAAAGCGCTGCAATGGTCGGGCGCAACAACGGTGGGAAGGGAGGCGATTTTATGTTCCTTGTCCCATTGGCCGACGTAATAGCTCCACTCTTCGGCGGCGTTCATTGCGACAACATCCCAAATATCCATTTTCACGCCGCGTGCATTCAAACCATCCGCAATGCCTTGCAATTCTTCGCGATATTCCTGATCGATACGCGGCCACATCGTATTTTTCGCGGCGTCGCGAAAGAAATTCCAGTCCTTGCCATTATCGTGAGTGAGTTCTAGTTGAAAAACCTTTTCGAGATCGGCGATTTCGGCGGAAAGCAAATAGCCGTGCTGATAGCCAATCTGCGAAGGAGTACCTTGTAAATGGACGAATGTCCAGCCACTCACCGCAGGTTTTCGAAACGCCCCTTGTAGGCGCTTATCCGCCGCGGAGGAAGTTCCTCCATGCGTGGCCGCAACCGCGGATACAACTGCGGCAACCAGAATCGCGGCAAGTGCAATTCCTCTGCGCATCTTGACCCCCACTTTCCGTAAAGAAATTATCGCGCGGTTCCGGAATTTACAAGCTAGTGATCAGGGATTGGGAGAATCCTTCAAAATCGAATCGAGATTTTCTCGTGCAAGCTTGTGCTGGGGATCCAGTTCCAACGCGCGGCGCAAATGTAAGATTGCTTCTTTTATTTCGCCGGCGGCGGCGAGTGCGCCGCCAAGATTCGCTTCGGCGTCGGCATCTTGCGGACGGAGATTGACTGCGGCTCGGAGGTGTTCAACGGCTTGAGGAAATTGCCCGCTGGTCGCGAGGGCGAGGCCAAGATTGTATTGCGAGTCAAAATATTCGGGACGCGATTTTGTGGCAACAGAAAGATGAACGATCGCTTGCGACAAGTCTCCCGCAGCGAAGAACGCGCCGCCGAGCGCGTTTTCAACTGTGGCGTCGCCGGGGCGAAGCGCCAGAGCGCGTTGATAGTGCAAGACCGATTGTGCGAATTCACCGCGCGCCTGAAGCAACGCGGCGAGATTATAGTTTGCTTCGAAATCGTCCGGATTATTTTCCACGTGATGACGGGCGATGGCTTCCTGCAGGACGCGCCGCGGACCTTGCGCATCACTTGCACTCGATCGCGGAAGAACCTGAAGCCATAGGTGCGCCATTTCGTCACTGGCGCGATTGCCGGCGACGACACGTTGCGGTGGCGTGTTTGGATTTGCGGGATTGGCGTCCGAATTGTCGTAGCTATAGCGCATGGAAATTGTCGTGCCAGCCGGTAAATTGATGGGTGCTGTGTAAGTGAATACTGCCTGCCAATTCAGATCCCAGCGCGAGATGTGGAGGAGCGTTTTCGTTTCGCCGTTAGGAAATTTTGTCTGAGCGAGCATATCGCGGCACAAATAGTGCGCGTGCGGATAGATCGCAAGAAGGGAGACCGCTTCGGGAAGTTTGAATTCGTCCGTGACGACAAAATCCTTTTCGCCGGCGGGAATGTCCAGTTTGCGGTCGTTTTCGAGCTGCAAGAGAAGCGGGAATTTTGTCGCCGGTTCTGAAGTGAAATAGATGCCGATGGCAGGCTGGATTTTTTCCGCTTTCCCGGCTGGTTGCAGGTGTGCGTTCAGAACGAGGTCGTTGCCGGGATCGAGGCGCAACGCCATGTCACGCGGTTCCGGCACTGGAATCGTTCCAGGCTTCCAGAAGAGAAAATGGCCGTCGGGATCGAAAGTCTCAGATTCAATTTGCAATTCCATACCGGGAAAACCGCTGCCGGGAGATTTTTCTTGTCGCCGCGAAGATTGCGAACGGTCAACAATCAAGTTTGCGTGGTGAACGAGCCGTCGCTCGCCCGGACGAATTTCAATAGCCTTTACCCAGCGTGTTTTTTTGTCCGGCAGACGAAAAATAAAATTCCAGTAAACGTCGCTGCCGCTTGCGGGGACTTCAAAAGAAGAATCGGCGTGAAGAATCAAATCCGGTTGGCCGAGATGCCATCCCGAATTGAACTGGGGCGCGGGCGAAAGATCGGATGCAGCGCCTTCCGGCATTCCCTCCTCCACCCACTTTCTAAAAAGTGCGATCTCTTCGGGCGAAAGATGCAAATCGTCGTTGAATTTCCATTCGCCGGATTCGGGAAGCCACGGAGGCATGATGCGTTTTTGCGTGACGTCCGCGATTTGCCGCGCATGCGATTTTACGTCGCCGTAGGTGAGCAAGGAGAACGGTCCGGCTTCGCCGGGATGATGGCAAGGGGCACAAGTACGAAAAACGATGGGCGCGAGATCGCGATTAAAAGTGACGGCGCGGTCTTCGGATGCGCATGTGCGGAAAGTTTGGGAGGCCACCAGTGTGGACAAGAAAACCGTGGCACAGAGAATTGCAATTCGTTTGGAGAAAAAGGTCATTCGAGATCGGAGATATAGCAGCCAACGGCAGGCGCGGACGCCGGCATCGGCGTCTTTCCATAAATGGCAGATTCGATGGCGTCTTTGAGTTCATGCGTGGTGGCGGCAGTGCGTGAGCGGCCTGCGTCAGCGTAAAGATTGTCAATGCGGCCGCGGTAGAGCAAGTTGCCGCTAGAATCGAACACGGCGGCTTCCGGAGTGATGGTGGCGCCTGCCCGTTTGACGAGAACATGATTCGGATCGCGAAGAGCGGCGATGCCGAACTTAAAGTCGCGGACATGCGTGCGAATCTGCTGCGGCGTGGTTTTCTTGTCCGGATAGACGAGCCAAAACGTTGCCAACAGATGGTATGTAGAATCGAAGAGATTACGCAAGGCGGGAGCATAGCGGTTTGAGATAGGGCAATCGGTACGGACAAAGATCAGGACGATGGGTTTTCCTGGCGGGCCGGGGAATGGATTGAGAGGCTTTCCTTCGAGAGTGAAAGCGGTTTGAGCTGCGGCAGAGGAAGCCGCAGAACAAGCCAGAAGAGCGGCCGCAAGGCGAATCCGCGCGGCATGATTATTTCTCGAAAGCATGCGGAGAGTTCTCTCCTCTGCGGGCACATTTTATCTTACACGTTTCGGCACGGTAGGAGGCAGGAAGGCGCGCGAAAAACGAGCGCGGTGAACTGGAAAAAATGTAGTGGACAGTCTTAGCTGGCTAGCTTCATCGATGAAAGCTTTTCAATCGACGGCATGGATTCGGGAACGGTGTAGGTGCGTTCCGGAACCGACCTACCTGTCTGCATTGCGTCGTTCGACATCCGAATGGCTTGTCCCGCGTTTGCCGGAACGACGATGGTCGCCGTGAGCGAGCCTTCGCGCACCCACGCTTGCCCTGTTTTTGGCAAGCCATCCACACCCGCATACGGAATCCGCATCCACCGATCGCGCTCTTCCGGATTCGAAAGCGTCGAAAAAACCCTTCGCGCGCCGAGCGCCATGACGTCGTTCTGTCCGCCCACAAGATCAATCCTTGTTTTACCCGTCGCCGCGAGCTTGAGCCAGGAATTGACGCATTTTATGGCGCTGTCCTCGGTCCACTGTCCCTTCAGCAATACGGTTTGAATGTTGGAAGGAAGCGTGGACTGCATGCCCGCGGTGCGATCCTTGGCGGCCACGTTGTCGGAAGGGCCCTGAATGTAAAGAATCGTCCCACCTCGCGGCAGCAGCGCCGCGAATTGTCTTCCCTGAATGCGGCCAATTTCCTTGTGATCGGAGCTGATGGAAAAAATTGGCGCGTGCGCGGAACCCTTCAATTCACTGATATAAGTGGGATCGGAATTCAGGACGGCCCAGCCGACGCCTGCCGCAACGGCGGCGCGAGCTACCTGCGGCAGCGCGGTTCCCCCAACAGGTTCAAAGATGACCGCAGATGGGCGCAGAAGCTGGTCCGCTTGAATGGACCGGAGGATTTGCGTGCTTTGCGTGATGGTGTCGCCGTCCGCGTAGACGATTTCCAATTCGGCGCCGACGTCTTGTGCCGCGGCGCGCGCGGATGTGGCTTGCTCGAGCTGATAATCGTTGTTCTGCGTGGTCAGCGAAAGAAGGAAGCGAAGCTTCTTCATTCTTCAAATCCTCGAGAGAGAATTGGACCCAATTCGTGAAGATACCAAGAAAAACGATTTTGTCAGAGGAATCTTAGGACAAGTGTGCGCCCGGGAAAAGGGGGTTATAGCGAATGGCATATGACTTTCCATAAATACTTCCAGTACGGGCGGTCCCGGAAAACCTGCACCTGAACTTTCGTACAGTAGCGCCCGCAACACAGTTGACCGACTGCACTATGGAGTCAAGCGGGCGCGCCAACCACACTTACAAAAGGCACGAAGTTGCCTGTTGAAAGTGAGGTAGCTCCCATGCAGATTCCTGCAAAGAGGACCCTGGTGATTCTCAGTGCGGCGGTGATTGTGCTGCTGCTGATACCTCGTGGCGTGTTCAGCCAGGCGCCTACGGCCAACAACGCGTCCATGGTGAAGGAAAAGATCGCCGCGGCTCCTGCGTCATCGGCAGGAACGAGCGTGGCAAAACCCGACGCGGAGCTTCCCTCGTTGAAAGAGATTCTGGACCATGCGCAAAAAGCGGTCGGCGGTGAAGAAGCATGGAAGAACGTCAACACACGGCTGATGAAGGGCGTTTACCAGAGCGAAGACTCTTCTGCGTTCGTGGCGATGGAGATCTATCAAAAGTCGCCGGACAAGACGCTCTACAAAATGAAACTGCCCCAAGATATCGTGATGCGCGATGTTTGTGACGGCAAGGCAGCGTGGATCGAAGACCCGCGCGGCGGTTATCACGAATATAGCGGAGCTGCATTGTCCAGCCGCGTGCGCCGGTCGCAATTTTCCGAACAGGCAAACATGATTTTGATTGCTGCGACGGGCAAAGTGCTCGGCACGGAAAAAGTAGGAACGCACAACGCATACATGATCGAATATTCGCCGCAGAAGAATGAAATGGCCAAACTTTACTTCGATACGGAAACTGGCCTCGAAATTCGCAGCGAAGACACATTTACGAGCCCCGAAGGACCGTATGTCGTGAAAATTGACATGGACGATTACCGCGACGTGGATGGCATGAAGTTCCCGTTCCGGATGAAGCGCACGGAAAAGGGCGCGATCATCAACATTCGCTTGACGCTGGTGAAGAACAACTATCCGATCGACGATGAGCTGTTTGCGAAGCCGGCGTCCGCTCCGAAGAAATAATTCACAGCGAATTCATAAATAGAGAATTGAGGGCGCAAGCGATCGCGCCCTTTTGTTTGATTTATTGGCGAACGGGGTTTTCCGCTTTGGCAACGGAGGCGGGATCAAGAAGCGAATTGTGAAGATTCAGGATGCGCCAGCGGTCGCCGTCTTTGCGGCACATAGAGATACCGTGGCCTGCGATGTGCTCTTTGGGCGAATCGATGGTGTAGTCGTAGGAATACCAGAGAGCGTCGCCAAAAAGTCTTACTTCGCGGAGGCGCATTTCATAGTTGATCTTTGGGGCGTAGCGCAGATAGCGATCCTGTAGATATTTCATGACCTGAGAGCGGCCGCGAAATTCACCTTGCGGTGAGTAAAGAATGATTTCGGGATCGAAGCAGTCCTCAAGTTCGGCTGAGTTCCCTTCATTGAAGGCCATCTCACAGTGGTGCATGGATCCTTCCATCTGGTTGTAAACGGCTTTTGCATCCGGCGGAGGAGAGGCGGGCGAAGCCACTCGGCGCTTGAGATCAATAGTGACGCCCATCTTGTCGAGAAGATCGACGCCAAGGATTCCGTCAATTTTTCCGCCGCAAGCGTTGCCGATAGGACTGAGGTCAATCGCTGGGAGTTTCAGATCGCGAAGATGGTGTTCGCCAAAGACGAGCTCGGGCAAAGAAACTTCGCGGGCGCTGGTCGCGGCCGTGCCAGACCAAGAGGAAATCTTGATTTCTTTGGATCGGCCCGACGAGAAAGATTTCAAATTGAGAACGGTTGTTGCGGCAGTGTCGAGGAGAAAGCGCATTTCGGCGCCATCAATGCGGACCTTTACGACTGGGAGAACATCGCAACGTTCAATGGGAATTTCGGAAACAGGTTGAGTGTTCTGCGCGAACATCGGGAAGCAAAAGACGAATGAGCAGAAAAATAACACAACGGCGTTCGAGGCACACCGGCGAAACATCCTGATTGGATGCGGTGCGTGGCAAGGCGTTACACGTTGTGGCTGCGAGATTAAGACTGCCTCATAATGGCAGCCATGAATCCTGGCCCGGTGTATCTGACGATTTTGTTTTCACTGCTTGTTGGCGCAGTGCAGGGTGAGCTAACGCGGCGCAGCAAAGAAGTGGGCGGCGCTTTTTTCCTGTGGCTGGCGGCGACGGGTGTGCTTGGCTACACGGCAAGATTGCATGACTTCAGCCACCGGCCACCGATGCTGCCGGCATTGGTGGGGCTGGCATTTGTGGGCGTTTATTTCGGAAGCTATTTTTCGGCGGCTTCCAAATTGATCGCAAGCCCGGGACTAGCCTGGTTAATTGGATTGCAGGTGTTTCGAGTGGCGGTCGAGATTTTTCTTTTTCTTGGACATCGCGCTGGATTTGTTCCTGTGCAGATGACCTTTGAGGGGCGTAATTGGGACGTTCTAACGGGATTGACGGCGCTGCCGATGGCATGGCTGATTGCGAAAAATAAGGCGCCGAAGTGGTTGATCTACGCGTGGAACTCGATGGGCTTGGCGTTGCTGTTGAATGTGGTTGTTGTAGCTGTACTTTCCATGCCGACGCCGCTGCGGCGTTTTCACAATGAGCCGGCGAATACTTTCGTTGCGTACTTTCCTTATGTTTGGCTGCCAACCTATTTGGTGCAGGTCGCATGGCTGAGCCATCTCTTGATCTATCGCGCAGCAAAAGAACAAAAGTAGCTGCATCATGCGGGAACTCTCAAGAAGAGTTGGAGTCTAACCCCTTCATACAAGACAAGCGCCATGCACGAAGCCGCGTGAAGTGGGAGAGGCATAGCCGTTGCGGCTTCGTGCGCCATCTGCGCTGTTTTTTTGCGCAAGAAATTTCCGCGGAACCGTTCTCTTTGCAGATAGGCGGACAACTCAACTAAAGTGACGCGCATCCAGCTTGACAAGGCAGTTATCTCGCTCGGAGTGGAGTGTGGCCTATGAAATGGTTTACTGCGGGTGTGTGCGCACTGGCTTTTGTGGTCTCGCCGATTTCAGCGCAGGAAAATTCCAAAGGACAAACGAAAATTGCAGACGCGCGGGAAACCAGCGCAACAAGTGGCGGAGAGTCCGCGCGACTGCCAGTGCGGCGCGTGGTGCTCTACAAAAACGGCGTTGGGTATTTCGAGCATTTGGGGCGCGTGCGCGGAAATCAAGATGTGCACGTGGATTTTACGAGCGCGCAGTTGAATGACGTCTTGAAATCGCTGACTGTGCTGGATCTTTCCGGCGGGCGAATCACCGGAGTGGATTACAACAGCGAAGCGCCGCTGGCACGGCGGCTAGCAACTTTGCGGTTGGCGCTGGGCGAGCGCCCAACTGTGGCGGAATTTCTGGGAGCACTGCGAGGAGCGCGCGTGGAGATTCGGAGCGGCACAGGCGTGGCGATCACAGGAAAACTGCTGAGCGTGGAGCGCAAAACGCGCATGGGAACCGCAGGTTCCGTGGAGATGGAGCAGATTTCCGTGATCAGCGATGCGGGCGAAGTGCGTAACGTGGATTTGAACACGAGCACGAGTGTGCGGATTGTGGATCACGATTTGAACACGGAAGTCGGCAAATATCTTGGGCTGGTGGCCTCGGCGCGCGAACAGGATGTGCGTCGCATGACGATTTCAACAACGGGCAACGGCGAGCGGAACTTGTATGTGAGCTACATCAGCGAAGTGCCCATCTGGAAGACGACGTATCGGATTGTACTGCCAACGAAAGAAGGAAAGAAGCCTTTGTTGCAAGGCTGGGCGATTGTGGACAACACGGTTGGCGAGGACTGGAACGACGTGGAGCTTTCTCTGGTGGCGGGCGCCCCGCATTCGTTTATTCAACAACTTTCGGAGCCGTATTACGGCCGGCGACCGGTGGTGCCGCTGCCGGAAAGCGTGCAGCTTTCGCCGCAAACGCACGCGGCGATGCTGTTGGGCGGAAATGGCATTTTGACTGGCGAAGTAACCGATTCTTCCGGAGCGGCAGTGTCGAATGCGAACGTTGTGGTGAAAGACCAGAACGGAACGATTGTCGCGCAGACGACGACAGACAGCGAGGGAGCATACACAGTATCTTCGCTGCCGCCGGGAAATTATCGTGCGGAGTTTATGGCACGGGGATTCAAGACGAATGCGTTCACCGCGGTGAACGTTGGAGCCGGTGAAAACGCGTTGGACTCGAAGCTCCAAGTAGGTACAGTCTCCGAGATGGTGGAAGTCAGCGCAAACGCGGTGACCGTTAATTCGGAAAGTGCAAGTTTCGGAGCTAACAGCAGCGGGAAAATGAGTGCGATAAACCGCGCGCATGTCGCAGGCCTGCCAATGAATGGCAGAAACTTTAACACCATGACCGGACTGACCGCGGGAGTCCTGGCGGCGCCACCACCGACGCCAAACGCAATTGAAGAGGCCCGGGAAATGGGAAGCGCGGCGGCGAGCGGACAAGGGCTGGGCGATTTGTTCGAATACAAATTGAAAGACCGCGTGACGTTGAAGAAAAATCAGTCGGCGCTGGTGCCCATTGTGCAGACGGATGTCGAGGCGGAGAAAGTCTCGCTCTGGAACGGAACGAGCGGGTCCGGGCGGCCTCTGCGGGCAATCTGGATGAAAAACACGAGTTTGTTAACACTGGATGGTGGAAGCTTTAACGTACTGGAGAGCGAAGTTTTCGCGGGCGAAGGTTTGACGGATCCAATCAAGCCGGGCGAAAAGCGGCTGCTCTCTTACGCGACGGACTTGGGATTGCTCGTCGAAGCGAAGCAAAATGCGTCGCCGCAGCATGTGGCCAAAGTGAAGATGTACAAAGGCACGATGACGCAAGTAAGCGAAGAGCAGCAGCGCACTGTGTACACTGTGCGGAATCAAGATGAAACGCCGCGAGTGCTGGTGATCGAACATCCGGCGCGTGTGGGATGGAACTTCCTGAAAAACTCTGCGCAACCGGAAGAGAAGGCCCCGGGCACGAGCCGCTTCCGGCTGGAAGTAGCGGCGAAAGCCACGGCGATGCTTCCTGTGGAAGAAGTCCATCCTCTTTTCACTACCTATCAAATTTCGAATTTGACCGACGACCAGATTCTTTATTTTTCTAAGCAAGGAAGTATCACGCCGGAGATGAGCGACGCGCTGAAGAAAATTTCCGCGCAAAAAGCGGTTGTCGCGAAACTCGAACAGGAGATGGAAGACCGGCAAAAGGACATTGACCGGATTGTGGACGACCAGGGGCGGTTGCGCGAAAACATGAAAGCGCTGCGCGGAAGTGCGGAAGAAAAAGCGCTCCTCCAGCGATACACAAAGCAGCTCGACGACCAAGAGACGCAACTCTCCAGCCTGCGAAAGAAAATCACGGACGCGGAAGCGCAGCGCGACGCAGAAAACGATAAGCTCGCAAAGGTGATTGACGACTTGAATCTAGAAGCGACGCTTTAGCGACTGGAGGAGCTAACTCTAAGCAACCTGCCCGAACAGGCAGGTTGCTCATGCCGCACACTCTTCATTTGGCCAACGATGCCCGAACACAGCGGACTTACACTGAAGCTGTGGGCAGGAGACGGAGATGAAGCGAATACTGGCAATCGCGATGATTTTGCTGATGGTATCTGGCAATGCCGCATGGGCCGGACAAAACGTTGTGGTCAAGCACAAAGGCGGGCCTACCGGGGTAATCTCTGGAACTGTGCTGGGACCCGATGATAAACCGGCGCCGCATGCTGCGATTACCTATCAATCTTCGAGCGGAACGGCTCCTCATGCAGTCCACGCGGATGCGCACGGGCGGTTCGTCATTACGAAACTAAATTCTGATATTTACGACCTGCGCGCTTCGGCAAATGGAATTTTTTCCGAGTGGCAAAAGAATTTTCAGGTGCAGTCCGGACACACAAGCGAAATCATATTGCGCTTGATTTATGCAAAAGAGATGCCGAAGTCCGCATCCGCGGGAAAGACAGCGAAGAAAAATTAACGGCTGATCAAATCCTTTAGAGCGGCGAGATCGTCGCGGTTCGTATCTGATACGGCGCAGAGACGCAGCTCACCCTGACGCCAGGAAATCCACTGATAACCATTTTTGGCGCCGGAGTATTTCTCCGATTCCTCGCCGTGCTCCGGAAAAACAAAAACACTAATGAAGTGTTTGCGGCGGCCATAAACGAGAGCGGCAACGGTCTGCCCTTGCAGCACGTCAAGCCTGCCGCCAATCAACGGAAATCCTTCCTCGGCGAAATCGCGTACCGGCGGAGCAAAAGGAACCTTCCCATCAAACCACGGCTTCACGGTGTGCTGATCGGTGGAAGTAACATCAGTCAGGTGGCCCGGCTGAAGCGAACGAATGTGTGCGTCCACGATTTCCGCGGCGGCAGCCGAAGTGGACAAGTCGGAATTCGCTCGAAACTTCGGCAAAACCTTCCAGGAAACACCAACGAGCAAAATAATAGCGGCAGCGGCGGCGAGCCAGCGCCATGCGTAGATTTTTTTTCTTGTAGCAGGTGCGGAGGACTCTCGCAATTGGCGGCGAATTTTGTTTTCGAGATCGAGTGGAAGTGGTTCGTAAAGCTGCGAGCGTTGAATCGTTGAGCGCAAAGATTCCTGCGCTTCAAGCGTGCGCGTGCAGGATGTGCAGCCTTCTAGGTGCTGCTCAAATTCCGCGGCGCCCGGCGCATCGAGTTCGCCATCGAGGTACGCGTGCAGGACAGAACGAGAAGCGTCACACGTCATGGACGGCCTCCTTCGTTCCCGGACGTGTAAGCAATTGTTGCAGTCTTTCGCGTCCTCGCGCGAGCGTGGACATCACGGTGCCGATGGGCATTGAGGTGATGGTGGCGATCTCCTTGTACGAGCATCCTTCCAGTTCGCGCAACACAAGCACTTCGCGTGAGCGTGGCGAAAGCTGTTCGAGCGCTTTCGTCAAACGCTCGCGCTCGCTTCCGGCGACAGCCTGCGCTTCAGGCCCGGGCAGGGGCGAAAGGTGCAAAGACTCGTCAAACTCCACACTGGAATCCATCGAACGGTTTTTCTCCATCCACGTGTAACAGGTGTTGCGCACAATCTGCAGCAGCCAGGCGCGTGCGTCACTGCCACGGAAGCCGCTGAAAAAACGGAATGCGCGAAGCAGAGCTTCCTGCGTCACGTCTTCCGCATCCTCGCGGCTGCGCAACAGCCAACGCGCAAGGTTGAACGCCGCACGCAAATGTGGCAGCACGAGCCGGTCAAACTGCTCGCGGTCCTGCACAAGTAACACGTCTGTCCTTTTGCCTTGGCCTGAGTCGTCCATCATCCATAACCGCCGTAAGGCGGATTTTATTCCCGAATTCTTAGACGGCCAGCATATGCCGGAGGGCGCGAATTCCAGGAATAAAAAATGCGGGCGAAGGGTACAGAAGAGTGCAACACGCCGTCCTAGAGCGGCGCGCCTGATCCTGCACACCCGACGCGCCGCTCGCCTTCTACAGGAGGAGGAAATTGAAAATGAAGAAAGAAGATGAAATCAAGTTTGACCACAACAACGACGGAATCGATCGTCGAGGTTTCCTGAAGTGCATGGCCTGGGCGGGAACAGGCACGCTCTGCGTGATGAAGGGCGGCGTACTGAATTCGTTCAGCTTGAGCAAGCTGAACGAACTGGATCCCGCGGCCGCTATGGGCGAACTGAGTTTCGTGCAAATCAGCGACAGTCACATGGGCTTCAATAAACCGGCGAATCCGGACGTCGTTGGCACGCTAAAAGCCGCAATTGAAAAAATTAATGCGCTGCCGGGCAATCCGGAATTTCTGCTGCACACCGGTGACATTACTCACCTCTCCAAGCCGGAAGAGTTCGACAACGTACAGCAGATTTTAAAGGACGCGAAGGTCAAGGAAGCGTTCTACGTTCCCGGCGAGCACGACGTGGCCATAGACGAAGGCAAAGAGTACATGGAACGCTACGGCAAGGGAACGAAAGGCGCCGGCTGGCACAGCTTCGACAAAAACGGTGTGCATTTCGTCGGGCTGGTGAACGTTGTGAATTTGAAAGCGGGCGGGCTTGGCACGCTGGGACACGAACAGCTTGAATGGCTCGAAGACGATTTGAAAGGCAAGAAATCGAGCACGCCGATCGTGGTGTTCGCGCACATTCCGTTGTGGTCTGTTTATCCGCAATGGGGATGGGGAACGGAAGACAGCGCACAGGCGCTTTCATATATGAAGAAGTTCGGCTCGGTCACCGTCCTGAACGGGCACATTCACCAAACGATGCAAAAAGTCGAAGGCAACGTGACATTCCACACCGCCGCTTCGACCGCGTTTCCTCAGCCGGCTCCCGGGAAGGCGGATTCCCCCGGACCAATGAAAGTTCCAGCGGAGCAGTTGCGGAGCGTGCTCGGAGTGACGAGCGTGAATTTTGTACGTGGACAAAAGGCGTTAGCGATTGTGGATTCGAATCTTGGTTGAAGGAGAAGAAAATGAAACGTACAGTACGCATTTTGGGAATGGGATTTTTGCTGGTAGCAGGATTTGTTTATGCGACAGGCTGGCGAAAGCAAACAAACGCGGCCACGCTTTCGCAGCCGCAGATGGCGCACGAAATGGCAGCGGAAGTGAAGATTGATAACTTCAGCTTTGGACCCGCGACATTAGAAATTAAGGCGGGAACGAAAGTTACCTGGACAAACGCGGACGACATTCCGCACACCGTGGTTAGCAACGACAAGGTTTTCAAATCCAAAGCGCTGGATACAGACGAGAAATTTTCTTTCACGTTTGACAAGCCGGGGACTTATCCCTACTTCTGCTCGCTGCACCCCAAAATGACGGCGAAGGTCGTCGTTCAATAGAAGGGCACACCAATGGAAAACCCTTTTGATCCACGAACCGTGCTGTTCGCGAAGCATGCACAGCACGTTGTGCTCGTACACTTCCCGATCGGCCTTTGTTTGACGTCCGTAATTTTTGAACTGCTGGGAAAATGGCGCGCGAATGCCGCGTTGATCTCCGCGTCCTACTACAACCAACTTGCGGCTGCGATTGCTTCGGTGCCGGTAGTCGCGACAGGACTTTTAGCGTGGCAGTTTCAGCTTGAGGGAGCAAAGCTCAAAGGAAATCTGCTGATGCACCTGGTGTTTGGCAGTATCGCCAGTCTTTTGATGTGGTCCGTAGTCGTGCTTTATCGCAGATCGGACGCGACAGGAATTCGGTTGAGATATGGCGTCCAGTTTCTAACGGCAATTGTCATCTCGATTACGGGACACCTTGGCGGATTCGTCAGCGGTGTCAATGGCGGCCAATAGTACTCGCGGATAATCGGCGCTCCTTCATATAGTGAACAAAAAAATAGACTTACATTATTCATGAAATGCGAGCTTAGTACAGTAGTACTAAGACCCGAGTACCTAGAAAAGTGGCTCCTCCGGCCCATTGAGCTATCCCCCTATACGAAGTAATTTAGCTCAACGGGTTGGGGGCCGCGCGGGGACAGCGGCCTCGAAAGGGGTCGTGTGCGAGCTACCCAACCCGGTTGAGTTTCTCCCCCTCAGGCCAAACCAGCCCCGCGCAGCGTCCCTGCTCTTCCTGCTGCGCGGCCACTCGGATGCATCACAATAATGCGAGCATTTCTGCGATCCTGCACGTACGCCTGCGAATGAAGGACTTACGCAGACGTTTGCGAGCCAGGACGCAGTCTGTGTGCAAGGTGGGTGCGACAGGTGAACGGATTGCCGGACGTTCGAACTTGGAGAGCGGCAACTATTTTTGCGGCAATACTTCTTGCCTCAGCGACGCAAACAGATTGTGCCAGCAGCGCGCCTGCGGGTTTTCCAAAATTAAAAGCAGAAACGCAATCGGCTTTCGAACGCTACGTTCAGTTGACCCAGGAACGCAACGAAGCGGAATTGAAGCACGGGTTGCCATTTCTCTGGATTGACGAATTGCCCGAAAACGAACGCCGGGCCCTGCAGGAATCTTTGCATGGTGGTGCAACAAGAATCGAACGACGGCAAACGCTGGACGCCGGGAAACAAATTCGCTGCCCGAGCGGACTAATCCATCATTGGGAAGCGACGGCGTTTATTCAGGGAGCAAATGTGGATAGCGTGTTGCAAATCCTGCAGGATTACAACCGTCACTCCGAATACTACAAACCCGATGTGGAACAATCAAAGATTCTCCAACATGACGGCGATCACTTTCAGGCATTTTTGCGGTTCCGCAGAAAAAAAGTAATCACCGTTGTGCTGAACACCACGCACGACGTGAACTATTTTCGGGATTCGGCAGCGCGAGCGCATAGCCGGAGCAGCGCCATCAAGATCGCAGAAGTGGAGAACGCCGGAAAAAGCGACGAACGGGAAAAAGCTTCCGGCGACGACGATGGTTTTCTCTGGCGGATGGAAACGTGGTGGCGCGTCGAAGAAAAAGACGGCGGCGTTTACATCCAGAGCGAGGTGGTTTCACTGACGCGCGATATTCCTACTGGACTTGGGTGGATGATCGGGCCTTTTGTCTCGAGCATACCCAAAGAATCACTGGCGTTTACCATGGAAGCGACACGGAAAGCGGTGCAGACCAAAAAATCTGGAGAGAGTTCAGCGCATTGAAACAGGCTTAGGTCGCTTCCTTGAGAAAACGTGCGGCCACCTTCTGCATCTTCTCGTACAGTTGCGGAGTCTCAACCTTCAGGCAAAGCAACGTAGTGCCCTCGACATGACGAATGGGCAATTCTTTGCTCACTTCGTTATAGAACTTCGTCGTCCCTTCCGCGCTTCCATAGTCATGGCGGAAAATCACGCCGCCTGGTTTAACAACGGCGAATGCCTGAGCCATTTCTTGCGCTATGCCAGGCGTCTGATCACACGCATCACCGAACACGAATCCGGCCGTGCTCCGATAAGCGGTGGAATCCCACTCCCCGACGTCCGCAAACAACTGTTTAATCTTGGATTTCAGCGGACTATTCCAGTAAAAATAGCCGACCTCGGATACTCCGGGCTCCGGGGGCAAGTTTACTGTCACCACTTCTCCGTCTTCCGGCACATGCAGAGCCAAATTCAGAGTCGTGCGCCCCTCGGCGGTTCCAAATTCGATCGCGCGCTCCGGTCGCAATTTTCGCAGCACGTTGCACATAATCATCAATTCATGCGGGTGAACACTTTGTTCGCGCGGCAAGGCTTGTAACAATTCGGGCGACCGCGTAAAGTCCACTTCCGGAAATAATTCTTGAACCGGCACGTGCGGCACTAGCAGGTCTTTCCGCCAGGGCAATCCAATCCAGATCCACGGAAGTGCGTACCCCTTGTAAAGCCGGTGCGTAAAGGTGACGTAATCTTTCGCCGCGCCAAATCCGTGGCTCGCGACCAATCCAAGTGCGTGCAGATTTACGCTGCCAAGGGCTCCCAGAAAATGACCCACGGGACCTTGCGATTTGCGAGGAGGAGGTGTCATAGGACTCCTCCTCAAGATATTATGCGTGCGCTATGGAGTCAAACTGAGCGCAAACTTCAGCAGAAAAATGCGTGCCGATTTTTAGGCGCGTTTGCTTCAGGAACTCTCTCGGATGGCCAAGGCCAGAACTCCGCCGCTATTCAGTAACGGATGACACCAGTTGCGCGCTTTGCCGGGATCGGCCGGAATTACAATGAGGCGATTGGCCCAGGCGGCTAACAGGTCGTAAGAATCATAAACGCTGTACGAATACGAAAGGCCATCACCTTCGGTAATCCGATAGCCTTTTCCACGCGTGCGCAGCCAATCGAAGGCACGCCATATTCTCGCCTTGCACATCAGGATTTTCAACAACCTTACAGGAAGGGATCCCTGGCCAAACCGATTGCTATCTGAAATCAACACGGCCTTCTTCGCTACGCGCAGCATTTCCTTCACCACGGTTTGCGGGTCGCTCACGTGATGCAGGATCGCAAACTCGCAGACCACGTCAAAACTTTGGTCGGCGAAGGGCAGCGCCAGACCGCTGCCGCGAATCAAGCTAGCCGATGCGGGAACATCGTTTCTCCGTGCCACTCCGAGAAGTTCGCTAACCGGCTCCACGCCACATACAAATGCTCCCGGCAACGCCGATCGCAACTCAACCAATCGGAAACCGGTTGCTGTGCCGACGTCGAGCACAGATCGCGCGCCAAGCATTTGCAACATGGCTACGACAAACTTCGAGTTGAACGCGTCGCCACTTCCTTCGTGCGCGTGCATTCGTTCATATCTGTTTGCCGTTTCGGTGTAGTAGCGGCGCTGGGTAGCAACCGCTTCTTCTAACAGGGTGGGCATGCCCCCTCAAATGCGGCGGATCCAGGAAGGGGCTAACAAGTGTGGCCGTTGCGCAGCCGTAGTGTAAACCTCACGCGGAAAAATTTCCAAGGAGTTTGCGTAGTTGCAATGAAGATTTCTTCCTCGATGAATGTTTCAGAGTGAAACAGCGCTCATCAGCTGCAAGGGCGGAACCAACGTCATCCGTCGCGGCGTTGCGGCCCCTTTTTTTGCGAAACAATTTGCTGGAAGTGTTCGAGCATCCGCGTCGCACACACGTCCCAGGATTCCTTGGCGGCAGTGCGCTCTGCGGCTGCGCCTAGTTCGTTCGCCAAACCCGGCGAAGTGCAAATCTCCCGCATTAGGGACGCAAGCAGCTTGACGTCCCGGGGGTCGCGCAACAGCAGTCCGTTTTCACCATCAACGACGATCTCGCTCGCGCCGGCTGCGGCGCTGGCGATAACAGGCAATCCACAGGCCATCGATTCGAGAATTGGCAGGCCGTAGGCGTCTTCGAGTGACGGGCCGACGTAGGCATCCGAAGCAGCGTAGAATTGCAAGACGTCTGCAGAAGGCCCGAGGAAACTGACGCGCGATCCAAGTTCGAGCGCCTCGCATTGTCGCAAATATGGTTTTCGATCGTCGTTGCCAACTACCAAAAGTTGGATAGGGAGATCGGTACATTCCGTCAAAGCTTGCAGAATCGAATCCAGGCCCTTTTTCTTCCAATCGTTCCCGATCAGCAAGAAAACAAATTCGCCGGGCGCGATCGCGAATGTCGCACGCGCCGCGTCGCGCCGCGCAATTCGCGTTCGCGCATTGAAGTAGTGTGTATCCACCGCGTTCCGCACGACCAACACATCCGGGCGTCCGAAAAACTTGTTGAGCTGCCCCGCGACAAGTTGTGAGACCGCTGAAATCGCGATCGCGGGATTGGTGTACACGCGGCTTTCCAGCGCCATGATCAAGCGATAGTAAAGAATGCGGTGAATCGTGCGCGGCCAGCGAAGCGGCGAACTGGCGAACAGGCGCAGCTGCGATCGAACTTGTTCGTAAAACGCGTGAAAAACGATATGAACAGTAATGGCGTCTGCGTCGGCGGCATTGATGCCCGGCGAATAAACCAGATCGGGAACGAAACCGCGGAATTTCTTGTCGCGCGAGCGCGCGAATTTATTTGCGAAATACCACCACACAAATTGAAGGAGGTGAGGGCCGGGAATAGACGAGATTCTGCGCCAGAGTATTTTCCCGGTGGGTTCGGCCGCTTCCGGCCGAGTGGACGGAGTACCGACCTGCAAATCCGCGATGCGCTGCGCGTAAATGCGGATTTCCAAATCCTCGCGGACTGCGAGGCGTTCGAGCAACTCCGCGAGGACACGCTCCGTTCCGTGTTGTTTGTCCACGAACGGGCTGACGACGGCAATGCGCAACTCAGGTGACCCAGCGCGGCTGCTGCGCGGCCAAAATTTGCTCAACGTGCGCAGCTTCCACAGCTAGCTTCAAGCTTGGCAAGCGAAACAAAACTCCTAGAAGGAGCCAGAGATAGGCGTTCAGCACAAAATCCTGATAAGCCTGAATGCCGCCAATCATAAATGGAACGAAGACGAGCGACGCATACCAGAAAATGATAAACCCGATCGGAAACCATGGTGAACCGCGTAATCGAAGCACGATCTTCCAGGCGCTGACCACAATCGAAATCGACATTATTACCCACAGAACTAGCCCTACAATTCCAATCTCCAGAAGGATCGCGCCAAAACCACTTTCCACGCCAACTCCAAGCGGTTTGACGCCAAAGATTCGGGCTACGTACTGTGTCCCCAACGCCGTCGTTCCGATTCCATATCCATATGGCCAGCGTTCATAGGTAAACGCCGCCACAAATGACCGAAGCGGATAATCTCGAGCTCGGTGCACGAGTTCGCTCTGCGGACTGTCGGGCGAGAGTGTCTCTGAGTAGAGCGCCAGCCGACCCAGTAGGGCGTCGGGATAAACGATTAGCAGAAGCACAATGGCAAGGCTGATGCCGAGGCCGGCACGAACGATCGTGCGCAGAACGCGCAGCGCCTGACCCTGTCGCCACGGAGCGCCCCACAGGAAGGCCACAACCATCACTATTGCGTCGATTAGGCCCCACAAAAACGCGCCCCGAGATGCCGACAGAACGATGCCCGCCGCAATGATCGCCACCGCAAGAAATCCAATCGTGCGTCCCTTGCGATAGCGTAAAAGGGTGTAACCCAGAAACCCAAGCGCCATCAGCCAGGCCACATCCAACAAATCGACATACCTGCCAGTGCTGACAAACACGGAAGTTGGGCGGTACACCGTGAGGCCAGAGATGGGGGCAGTGCGATACAACGTACTCAATTCTCGAATGTCCTCTTGCAGCGTGGCCGGATTAAGAAGCGTCGGGCCAACTATTGATTGCGCGATTCCCAATGCTGCGATCAGCCCCACGAGTGAAAGGTTCAACAGAAAGAACCGGCGCAGATCTTCTTCCGAACTGACCAGCGAATATCCGACAAACATCAGCGGAATGTAGTAGAAAAAGAGCTTCATGCCCAATACGCCGTAAATAAGACTGGGAGACGCGGGATTAAAGACTTGAATTAGTCCAAACCAAACAATGCAAACGACGCCGATCCAGAAAGGAGGACGAAAACTTTGCACTTCCTTGCGTCGCCACGCCAGGAAAAACGACAGGTAGACGACTGCCAGAAGAAAATCTTTGGCGAAATAGATAACCATATTATTGCCCAAAAATTTGCGCGCAAAGTCTTCGAAGAGAAGCCATGACAGAAATATGTACAGTCCGCGCCGCCAATTGTTGAGCATGCCGATGACGAAAGCGCTGACGATGAACGCGAGACCGACATAGGTGAGGCCAACCATGTCGCCGGCGAGGATGTAATTGGACGCCTCGTAGGCGCCACCAAGCAAAAGCGTCGACACGAGCAGCAGTTTGACCGGGCTGCCGCGCAATCCTTTAGAAATAATTCCCTGCATCGTCTTTACGCCTTGGCCCGAAATACCCAAACGTGATTGTCACCAAGCAAGAATTTTCCCGGCAGCAAGCGGCCGGCGACGCTCAACAGCGACGCCATCGGCTGGCGCGTTAGCTGGAATCTGGTCGGAGGAAACGCATACCGCGTTTCCAACGCGAGACACGTTCGTTTAAGAAACTGCCGCGTCAGCAAATCCATGAAAATCGGCGAGATGTGCGTAGGCTCACCATACTCATCCATTGTTCGAACTTTGCCATTCAATAGAAATTTCAGTCGCGCGGGCAGCGATTCCACATTCGGCGTCGTTAGCACCGCAATGCCCCCCGGCACAAGCAGGTTCCCAATGTTTCTCAGAAATCCGATAGGGCTTTCTACGTGCTCGATCACTTCGATGGCCGTCACAAGCCCGAATTTCTTTTTTCCTAGCTGTGACGCAAAATCCGGCTGGTCGAAATTCACAACAACGTGCGGCAGCTTCGCCCCGAATCCTTCCGCGCTCATGTCCGCTCCAATGACTTCGCACCCCATCGCCTGTAGCCGCTCGGCCATGGCTCCGGGACCCGTGCCTAAATCTGCCGCGTGCATGCCAGCCCTCGCGTACTGGCTAAGAATTTGATCTGCGACAAAGCCGTGCAAGCCACTATTAGTCGTGGTGTCAAGCATCACCGTTTACTGGAGCCCCCCGTTCGCGCGTCAAAAACAGACCGTTCCATCATACGTCAGATGGACGCTTGCGATGTCGGTTCGCGTGGGTCGGAAAAGCTCGTGCTATAGTTTGGCGACAAGTATTGCGGCGGGAAGTTACGACGTCGGCTCAAGAGATCTGGCAGACCTGCATTCAATACGATTCGGAACATCGAAGCTTTCTCTTCGATAAATGACACTTCCCGCGCCGATACTTCGCCCCAAAATGCCGGAGCTGGATTCACTCCGCGGTATTGCTATCCTCGCGGTGGTCTTCTATCACGGTTTGTTTTGGTCGAGTAACCTCGTTGGCCTGACCGGCCTTTCGCGCCTCGTCGTCAACGCAACTCGCTTCGGCTGGCTCGGCGTGAATCTTTTTTTCGTCCTGTCCGGTTTCTTGATAACCGGTATTCTTGAGGATTCTAAGGACTCGCCCCATTTTTTCCGGCGCTTCTACATCCGCCGCGCGCTTAGGATTTTGCCCGCTTACTATGGCTTGCTTCTCATCCTCGCCTTCGTGCCATCGCAACACGGGCCGTACTTGATTCTCAGTTTTTTCTATCTCTCGAATCTCGCTCCCATTTTTCATATCGCGGACACGTACCCCATGTTGTGGTCCCTCGCGGCCGAAGAACATTTTTACCTGGTTTGGCCGCTGCTTGTCTGCTTTCTGCCGCGGCGAACACTCATGTGGGTTGCGTTCGGTTTGTTCGTGGCCACCGCAGTCTTACGAGGAATGTGGTTTCACGACCCGTTGCCGCAGGGATTTCACGGCTTCACTTGGCTGGTCGCCGACGGCTTCGCTGTCGGGGCCATGCTTGCACTAGTCGTGCGCGATCCATGGTGCACGCGGAAGCGCCTAGCTTTGGCCGCCGGATTCTGCGCGGCCATCGCAGTGATTGCGCTAATCGCGGCCTCGCCGTTCGGCATCCTTACACGCTTTCGGTTTGTCGGCGCGGTGTTCATGCTCTCCGCCGCAAACTTAGTGTTCGCCGGAGCGATGGGCCTCGCGCTGTTGGCGGCGACGGGCCGGTGGCAAAAAGCGCTCCATATCTCCGTTCTGGCGTTCTTCGGCGACATCAGCTACGGGCTGTATCTGATTCATTGGCTCATCTTCATGGCTTATGACGCGGTTGTCGCGCGATATCTTGGCCCGGCTTACAATTTCGCTGGCAACTTCAAGTTGCTTGCCGTTCGTTTCTGTATTGTCTTGGTGGCGGCTACTTTTCTCGCTTGGCTCTCACGTTGCTATTACGAAGAGCGCTTTCTTCGCCTGAAATCCCGATTTGGCTAATTCCAACTCGATCAACCTATTCGGCCGACAATCGTCGGTACGCGTTTCTGTGTTTCGCAATCATTGATCGCGAAGAAAACTGAGTTTCCGCTCGCCTTCTGCCATCCTCAGCCAATTTCTGGATCCCCGAGGACAATTGCAACAGGTCCCACAATTTGCTGCCAAGTTCGACAGCGTCACCTACTCGGAATGTAATTCCACCTTCTCCCATCACTTCTGCAAACGACCCCAGATCCGACGCAACCACCGGGATTCCACGCAGCATATTCTCCGCAACCACCAGTCCAAACACCTCTCCGCCCAATGAAGGAACGACGACGACGCTCGCTCGCTCCAGCTCTGCTTCTAGTTCTGAGGGCGTCAGCTTTCCCGTAAATCGCACGCGCCCGAGCAACGGCTCTTGCTTGGCCAGCGCTTCAAGATTCGCGCGTTCAGGGCCATCGCCGATGAACACCAAGCTAAACTCCATTCCCTGGTCGCGAAGAATTTTTGCGGCGTCCAACAAAACGCGCCCGCCCTTCGTCGATACCAGCCTTCCCTGAAACGCAATCACCGGCACGCGCGTTTCCTGCATAGCATCTTTTTGCATCGATTCAATTTGCACGAGTCCATGATGAATCGTCGTCGCCCGCGGCAATCCCAACTGGTCTCCCAGCCAGCTCGTCGGCATGATGTTCGCCGCTACGCGCTTGCTCAGATACCTCCGAACAAATGTGAGCAACCACAGTCTCCTCGAAACAAACCATCCCAGCGCCGGATCGCATTTCCAACACTCTGCGCGCTTTCCCGCCATGAAATGTCCCGGGCACGGCTCGCCTCGCGATTCAATCAGCAGTTGTCCCGTCGGACAAATCACCTGAAAACCGTGGTGTTCGATAACCACACGCTTGCGTAACAACAACCCCAGCGCAACCGGCTCCAGCGCGGGCCCGGCGATGTGTACGACATCCGCACCACGCACCAGTCGAGTCAATTGCCAGAAGCTGGGCCGCCGAACAACCAGAAACGGCAACGCGCTGTCGTCGAAATCTTCGCGGGACGTTTTCGTCACCAGGGTGATTTCAAATTCCTGCGCGCCATTTTCCGCACGGAGCTCCGCCAGTCCGCGCGCGAGTGACATCACAATCGTCTCTACGCCGCCGATGCTGGGTGCAAAATAATGTGAGTAAATGAGGAGCTTCACGCCCCGTTTTTCCGGAGTACGCCTACGCCGTGGAGAATGCGGGCCTCCGGTGTGCCAACTTTGCGCACGAAGTCCTCAAATGCCGAGTTCCAGAGGGCGTCGTCCGCAAATAGAAGTTCTCCCAAGCGTAGGAAAGGATACGCGATTTCGAACTCCCACAGCATGTGTTCGTAGGTATGAAGGCTGTCGTGCAAAAAAATGTCGATGCGGCCGAGTTCGGGTAGCAGCTTCGGCAAAATTTCTTTGGCGTCGCCCAAATGCACGTTCCACGGTTTGCGCAGCCATTTCGGCACAAACCACCCGGCGTCTTTTCCTTCCGGTAAATACGCAGGATCTGGAAGCCCAATTGAATGGAGTGTGCCGCGTTGATTTCTGTGCAACGCCAGCAAGATATAAGCGGACGACACCCCGTTCGCAATACCCGTTTCCACCACGCATTGTGGCCTGAGCGCTCGCACCGCCGCATAGGGAAACAAAACCTTCTTGGCATAAAGATCCGCGCTCATGATCTTCAATTCGCGAAAATTTTCTTCTGCTTCGCGCAAATGGCGGGAAAATGCAGGTGAGGAAATGGGTTCGTCAAGATAGCCGCGAATGGCTTCGACGGACGCCCCAGTAATTTTTGCGAGGAACCTCTCATCGGCGAGCGTCAACTCCCGTAACATCGCTCCGAGTGCGTAACCGGGATTTTTTGCCGCGAACACCGCGCGCTGCTTCGCATTCTGCATCAGCCACTTCATCGTTCTTCCGTTCTCTACGAACCGCGCACTCGACGCACGCCTTTTTCAATCGCTTCAATCATCGCTTCGATGTTGCGTTCCGGCGACCAGGTCTTGATGTGTGCCACCACAGCTGTTTTCCATTGCGCCAGTCGCTCGCGATTTTGAAACGCGCCAGCCAGTTTTTCCGCCAGAGCGTCCACATCCCCCGCAGGGAATATGAATTCCGGCGCCACCGGCAGAACCAAATCCCGAGCCGCGCCCACCTGATCACTTGCCATGACCGGGCAGCCACAGCACATCGCCTCATTCACCACAACAGCAAAGGGTTCGTAGGTGGAAGGTAATACCATTAAGTCTACTAATTTGTAAAGTATCGGAAGTGCAGACTGATTGACGAACCCGAGAAACTTCACGCGGGCGGCGATCCCCAGCCGGATGGCATCCGCTTCAAGGTCGGCTCGTTGCGGCCCTTCTCCAGCAAAAATTAGTTTCGAATTTGAGATTTGTACCTTTGCAAAGGCGCGCAGCAAATCCGCTGGCCGCTTCCATGGCTGCAATTTCGCGCAGAAAAGAATCGTGCGCTCGTCATCACGCAAACCAAGCTTCGCTCGTTCGGCCTCGCGATCCACTTTCGCGGCTTGCGCGATCCACCAGTCGTTGTCCACGCTGTACGGCGTGAGCGTAATCCGGTCATCTGGAATTCCGAGAGAACGCATCAGGTCGCGCGTGCCTGAAGACGGAACGATTACCTGGTCTGCCAGGCCAAAAATATGTGGCCAGACAATTTTCTTGAACCATCTCTTCCACGCTTTTCCATCGCGCGGTGCGAGTGTCGTCGCATCCGTTCCAAACAAAAATGCCGCTCGCGCTTTTTTCGCTGCGCCTCGTGCAATCCAGAAGGACGCCCGCACATAACCCACAAAACAAAGAACGGCGTCAAACTTCCCTTCCGCGATTGTTTTCTTCAATTCAGGATTATTCACTCCGAAAAAGGATTCGCGCTCCACACCTTTGTTCGGCACATGAATCCATTCGTATCCATCCAGCAACGGCACATCCCACTGCACCTGCGTGCCAAACTCCAGATCAACTCCCGCTTCCGCTCCGCGCATGCTGCAATATGCCACGCGAAGGTCAATCCGCGGATGTTTCGCCATCCTCCGGAATATCGGCGCCATGTATTGCACTGGATGCGAAGCTATCGCCAGAACTCGGAATCTTTGTTTGGCGTTTTCAGTCATCAACTTGCTCGCTCAAACTCCGGGACGATTCATTCCGGAGAGAGTAGCGATGAGTATAGCGAGTCATCACTGCACTGCGCTCGCTTTTGGTTTCCCAAATGGGAGTGTCTGAGAAGTCAGAGAAGCGAAATCTTATACGCGTTCCCTTTGTTGTCTTTGCCAACCCCCATGATGGCTTCCACGCGTTCGCGCACCGGGTCTCTCGCATCCACCGGCGCCTGATAAAACTCCACATCGATTGTTGTTCCAGCAGTGCCCGTTAGAACTCCGCGGGAATACATCAAGGAACCCTTTACTTTGTCCTGATAGAAGTTATGGCCGTAGAGATTGTTCCAAAGGTCAGCCATTTCCGCAGTTGCTCGAGCATCTTGGGGCCTCGCGGTCTGGCCGGCATCGTGCTGTACGCGTTCCCAATGTCCTGTACACATTTCTCCGCCCGGCATCTTTACTCTCATCGATCCAGAAAAGAATGGTCCGCTGATCGTGCCCTTCAAAACCGGCACTGGCTTTTGCGTGGATAGCGGCCCCTGCACCGGATAAAACCGCGCCGACGCGCATCCTGACAAAGCAACCGTCAAAACCATCAGACCAGTCCACGTTGTTTGGCTTCTCATATGGTTTCTACCAGTCGCGAGTTTTCTCGGTCAAGAAATCGTGATCTTGTACACGTTTCCTTTGTCGTCCTTCGCCACGCCTTTGATCGAAGCCCTAAGGGCATTCACATTTCCTTGACTGTCTTTTTCTTCCGGCCTGTAAAACTCCACCTTTAATGAATCACCGTTCGCGCCCGTCAAGGACGCTCTCGCGTAGAACTTACTTCCCAAAACATGCGCAACATAAAAACCGTTCCCGTAGATCGAATCCCACAATGGAACCATCTCGTTGTCGGTCGGAGCCATTACGGGTGCATCTGTACTCTTTTTTGGCAGCTGGATCGTTTCCCAGCGTCCTTGGAACATCTCACCCTGGTTCGCTGTCAGAGCGATCTGTCCCGAATTCACGCCGCCCGACACTTTCCCCACATAAACCGCCGACGGCGTTTGTGACACCAGCGGACCCTGCACGGGATAAAATCGCGCAGTGGCATGGCCAATACACCCAATGAGAAAAAACGAGAGCAACACAGTAGGGAGAAACCCTTTCACGGCTGGGCCTCCATTCCGGTAAACGAATGAATCCAGTGCACCCGGTGCGAGCGCATTCATACGAACCCAGTCCTGTAAAGGAGGTTTCCAGAAGGCTGGGTCGTCAATTGGTAGGACGTACATCGCGTCCGGCTGGTTCCGCATCATTCCCGCCTGTGCTAAACTTGCTAAGGTGCTCATTCTGCTTGGCCAGTGCGGCTTGGCGAGTTTGCAGCTCACCGTAATCTTCCGCAGATAGTTGAGGGGTAGCCCTCCCATCGTGGATTCCTAAATGGACGGGAAGCGGCCACGCCAAGCGTGAAGCCGCCAGAAATTTTACGCGAGAGAAGAGGAATTTCTTATGTCCGGGCATTCTAAATGGGCCACGATTAAACACAAGAAAGCCGCGACCGACGCCAAGCGCGGCCGCGTCTTTACGCGTCTGATTCGCGAAATCACTATCGCTTCCCGCATTGGCGGCGGCGATGCTAACTCCAATCCCCGCCTCCGCACTGCAATCCTCGCCGCCAAAAATGAAAATATGCCGAACGACAACATCGAGCGTGCCATCCTCCGCGGCACCGGCCAGCTCGAAGGCGAGCAGTTTGAAGAAGTCACCTTTGAAGGCTACGGCCCGGGCGGCGTCGGCATGCTCATTCAAGTCGTCACCACGAATCGCAATCGCGCGGTCGGTGAAATGCGCCACATGATGGGCAAGAACGGCGGTAACATGGCGGAAGCCGGCGCCGTGGGATGGATGTTCAGCCGCAAGGGCGAAATCAGCATCCCGAAAGAAGCCGCCTCCGAAGACAAACTTCTCGACCTCGTTCTCGAAGCGGGCGCGGAAGATCTAAAGGACGATGGCTCGGCTTGGTACGTCGTGACGCCGCCCGAATCGCTCGAAGCCGTGAAGGAAGCTCTTGGTAAAGCGGGGATCACTCCTGCGAGCGCGGAAATCGGAATGGTTCCGCAGAACTACATCAAGCTCACCGGCGCGCAAGCCCAACAAATGTTGCGTCTCGTCGAAGCGCTCGAAGAACACGACGATGTGCAGCACGTCTACGCGAACTTCGACATCGACGAAAGCGAAATCCAGGCCGCAGTCGGCGCAAATTGATCGCTTCTGCTTTCTTCGAAGCGCCGGCATCTTGCCGACGTCTTTACCTTGGCAAATCCTGCCGTAACTTGATTGCGTCGGCCAGCTGCGCGTTTTAGACTTACGTCCATGAACATTTCTGGCAATTTGCGTCGTGTCCGCGTGCTCGGCATCGATCCCGCGGCCGCTGGCCCGACCGGCTACGGCATCGTCGAAGCCGAAGGCCGCGCGTGCCGCGTTCTGCATTACGGCGCTTTGCGCGTCGGGGAAAAACGCAAAGAGTCCGTCGGCGCAGCGCTGGAAGCAGTTCACACTTTGATTTGTGATCTGATTCAGAAATTTTCTCCAAACGTCGTCGCCGTCGAATCCATTTTTTCCGCACTCAACGTAAAAACCGCTCTGCGGCTGGCGGAAGTCCGTGGAGTAGTCCTCCTCGCGGCCTCGCAACATCAGCTGGAAGTTTTCAGCTACGCACCCCGCGAAATCAAAGCCTCCGTTGGGGGTTACGGCAACGCGGACAAACGCCAAATGCAAATAATGGTGCGCGCCCTTTTGGCAATGTCGGAAACGCCGGAGCCCGCCGACGCCGCCGATGCCCTCGCCGTCGCGTTATGCCATCTGCAAGCAGACGAAAGTCGCCGTCGATTTGGCGCAGCCTCGTCTCCCAATGCCGGTGGTATCATCCCGCGTACGAACTCCGCCCGCACTGCTGCCGCAACACCGATTACCTCTTCCCGCATCTCACCCTTGCGATGATTTCCCGGCTGAAATTCCTCGCCGCACTTGGCACATTCTTTGTTGGCGCATCCAGCCTTACGTTCGCCGCCCCCGCGCCTGCAAAGCTCACCTTCCGCCGAGTCTTTCCCGCCAGCACACCAGAATTTATCGAAATCACGGTTCTTGAAGACTCCGATGCTGCTTCTTACGAGATTCGCCAGCTTGACGAAGAAGCGGGAGCCTCCCCATTCGTAGTGAGCGCCACTCTCCGCACCAAAATGTTTGCTTACGCCACCGAACTTCATCATTTTCAGGGACTTGATCTGGACGTTCACCGGAAAATTGCCAATCTGGGTGAGAAAACATTTCGTTGGGAACAGAGCGGCCAAAAATTCGAGACGAAGTTCAACTACACCCTCAACTCTCCCGCGACTCAACTTCTGCAGATTTTTGAAGGCCTCGCCCGCCAGCAAGAACACTTCGTCCTTCTCTCCCGCCGCATGAAGTACGATCGTCTCGGCATTAACGATGCTCTTTTGCAGTTTGAGACCGACCTCAATCGTGGCCTGCTACCCGAACCAAGCCGCCTGGTTCCATTACTCGACCAAATCTCCAACGACAGCAAATTTGTGGAAATCGCCCGTCAAAGAGCCCGCAACCTCGCCGACCGCATCCGTCACGCAGCCTGAGCAAGAAACATGGGAATTTATATAAAAGTTATACGCAATTTTGTATGACTTTATGAATTAGTGCATTTGCACGTCCTAATTTATGCAGCCAGCCAACTAAATTGCACAAAATAAATGACTTAACAAAATTAGCATTGTGGCTAAACTTTTGCATATTTATCTTCGCCCATCGCGTTAATTAGGCAGTTTTTAGAGTGGATTGATGGCTGCCTCCTGGTCAAGTTAACGCCTTTTACTTTCACCGGTTCCACGGGGGGGCCGGTCGGAAGCAGTTCGACGGTCAGATCGTTCAAGCTCATTCTTGAATTGGAGGAGTAATGCATAACATTCGTAAGCTGGTCGCTTTTTCTTTGGCGTCCATAGCTTTGGTTTTGGGGCTTAGCTTGGTTCTTACTTCTGTGGCTCTCGCCCAAGTGTCCGTCTCTACAGGCAGCATTACTGGTACCGTCATAGACCCCCAAGGTGCATCCGTTTCCAATGCGAAAGTTTCCGTCACCAACAAAGACACGGGTACGAGTCAGAATTTCACAACTACTGACACGGGCTATTTCACATCCGGCGCTCTTGCCCCAGGCAACTATCGCGTGCGAGTCGAAGCAGCCGGTTTTAAGACAGTCGAAACCAGTGTTGCGGTCCAAGTCGGCCAGATCGCGACGGTAAACACCAAGCTCGAACTCGGCGCCTCAACAAATGTCATCGAAGTAACCGGTTCGGCTGTCCAAATAAACTCGGAACAAGCGTCCGTGCAAGACGTGCTTACGGCTGCAGACATTGAACAACTGCCAGTGAACGGCCGCAACTTCCTCGATCTCGCCACGCTCGAACCGGGCGTGCAGATTCAGGACGGCTCGACATTCGACCCCACCAAGAACGGCTACTCTTCTCTTTCATTTGGCGGTCGTTTTGGCCGCACGGCGCGCATTGAAGTAGATGGTGTAGACATCTCCGACGAGACTGTTGGAACCACTACTCAGAACATTCCTCAAAGTGCTATCGAAGAATTCCAGGTCAGCTCTTCTTCCCTAGATATGTCCACGGAATTGACTTCGTCAGGCACAGTCAACGTCGTTACCAAGTCAGGTAAGAATGAATGGCATGGTGGAACTTACTACTACGGCCGCAGCAACCAGACCTCCGCCAAAATTGCGCCTCCTCCAAATGACAACCTGAACTTCGGCCGCAAGCAGTTCGGCGCTGATTTGGGTGGCGCGATCATCAAGAGCAAACTCTTCTTCTTTGGCGATTTCGAGCGCACCGATCAGAACTTGCAGAGCCCAGTCTTGCCGGTCAGCACATTCCAATCGCTCCTCGGTAGTTTTAACTCTCCCTTTGCCCAGCGCGAATATCTCGGTCGCGTGGATTACAACATCAAGAATAACTGGACCCTCTTCTACCGCTTTGCTTTCGATCAGAACTCAAGCGTCCGTGGTTTTAACCCGGGCGTTTACCAGCCGTTTGCAAACGTCGATCACACGCCGACGCACGTTATTGGCACGGATTTCAACATCGGCCGCACTACAAACAGCGTCCGGTTTGAATTCCTGAAATTCCGCAATGCCATCGTGGACGGCGTCTCATTGTCCGGCGCCCTTGATCCTGCTCCGGGGATTTCTCTCAATATCACTCCAAATGGCAGCGATTTTTCGTGTCTCGGAGGTGGTGAAGCGTTCTGCTCCGGCGCGAACATTCTTGCACCCCAGCAAACCTTCCAGGAAGACCGGCAAATCAAGTATGACGGCAGCTACAGCCTCGGCCGTCACACTCTGCGCTACGGCACTTCTTTCAACGCCATCCTGGGCGGCGGATTCGCCAAGTTCTTTGCACTCCAGCCGATGGTACAGTCGGTTTATACAACTCAATCCAACGTTGGAACCACAAAACCGCCGACGAACTTTGACATCGCAAATGCTGGACCATTTCCGAGCTTGGATGGAATTGCGGCCGATAAGGCTAGCAACCCTCTCAACTGGCCCGTGGACACCATTCTGATGGGCAATGGCCAGGGCTTCTCAACGGAACGGCCAGGCTTCAATCTCCCGGCTGGTGGCCAATATGATCATCGCTTTGATTTCTACGTCGGCGATCAGTGGAAGATTAAGTCAAACTTGACCGTCACTCTTGGTTTGCACTATGGACGCGACACAGGCCGCACGGATAGCGACATTGCTCCAGTCTCCGCATTGGCCCAATTCGATAATCAATTCTATTCGGGCCTCGAAAAACGGGTGAATCAGCCGAACTTGAACTTCGGTCCTCAATTCGGTCTTGCCTGGGATCCTTTCAAGAACGGCAAGACTGTTATTCGCGGTGGAGCTGGCCTCTACTATGAAAATGCGATCTTTAATAACGTCCTGTTCGACCGTCCGGGCCGGCTGACTCAGGGCCTCTTCCTTGCGCAAGCGGCTCCTTGCTTCGGTGGCGCTGCGACTGGTCCAGTCCCTGGCGTTAACGGTGGCAATCCAGTCGCCTACTGCGGTGAAGCCGTTGGTACCGCGATGGCCCAGATCGCCGCGGACCAGTCCGCGTATCAGGCTGCGATCGCCGCTCAAGGCGTAGGTGCCAATCCCAACTTCATAGGCACAACACTCCAAGGCAACAACTTGAACGGCATTCAAATGCTTGCGCCTAACTATGTCTCGCCGCGCTCCGTCCAAATCAACGCCGGTATCCAGCGCCAGCTTGGTCACGGCACCACACTTAGTGTGGATTACGTTCGCAACGTGGCCACGCACTACACACTCGGATTGGACACCAACAAGGTCGGCGATGCACGCTTTCTTAATGTTGGCAACGCACAAACAGCCATTTCTGCCACAAACAACTCATTTGGTTGCGGAACAGGATTTGATAGCGCCTCCATCCAATGCGCGATCGGTAAGGGTGCTCAAATTAGCGACTACGCTGGTAACGGTCTGGATTCCGGGTTCGATGCCAGCGGCGGCGCTCCCTGCCCCACCTGCGCTTTTGGTGGCATCAACGGAAATCTCGGCCAATTGGAAATGCTCTTCCCCGTGGGCCGCTCCGTTTACAACGGCATGTTGGTCGAATTGAAATCCAACCTGACGAGGCCGCTTCCCGGTATGCGCCGCACTAGCTTGATCGCGTCCTATACGCTCTCGCGGTTTAAGTCGGCAGCAGCAGACCAGGACTTCGTCAACAACTCTCTGGATTTCAACGATCCCTTGAAGTTCTACGGCCCATCCGCGCTTGACCGCACGCACCTCGTCAGCGTCGGTGCCGTAATGGACTTCCCCTTGGCGACTCGCCTTGCCTTGACTGCACATTACGCTTCTGCGATTCCTCTCACCCTCACGCTGCCGCAAGCCGGCACTCCCGGTGAGATTTTCCGGACCGATGTAACGGGTGACGGCACGATCGGCGATCCTGTTCCAGGCTCGCAAGTAGGAGCTTTTGGCCGCGATATTAAGGCCGGTGACCTCAATAAGTTCATCGCCAATTACAACTCAACGGCAGCGGGTCAACTGACTCCCGCTGGGCAGGCGCTTGTTTCGGCCAACCTATTCACACAGGCACAGCTTGTATCTCTCGGTGCCGTAACCCCAACGCTGGCACTGGCTCCCAACGGACAAGTAGGCGTCTCTCCGCTGTTTACGTTTGACGCCCACATCTCGTGGGAATTCAAGATGGCAAAGGTGTTCCATGCACTTCCTGAGCGTGTAGTTGTCGAACCTCAGGTTGCGCTCTTCAACGTCTTTAACTTCCAGAACTTTGATCCGTTCGGAAACGTGCTCAGCGGCGTTCTGAATGGCAGCGTAGGCTCCGCGAATGGCACAACGCGGCAGCAGCGAAGCAACTTGATTAGCCCTGGCGCAGCGTCGGGCGTGAACTGGTATGCGGTCCCGCGCCAGGCGGAATTTGGCGTGAAACTAATCTTCTAGTTCTGGCCAGATTCGAAAGAAAAAGAGGCGGGGAGCATTCCTCCCCGCCTCTTTCTTTATCCCCTTCCCTTTCAATCGCTTCCGGTCTTCGCCTTTCCCCTCACCTTCCTCTCCCCTGTAACTCCTGCACATCTTCCTGCGTATGTTAGGATGAGGGCAGTTTCTGTCCCTCCTTTCGCACATGGCCAGGCCGTCCACAATGAACTTCTCCGAGGCTGTAGCTATCGCTACCTCCAGCCTTTGGGCGCACAAATTGCGCAGCGTCCTCACGCTTATCGGGGTCGTCATCGGCGTCGCCGCGGTCATCGCCGTCGTCAGCCTCATCAACGGCGCAAACCAGTATGTCGCCACCAAAGTCTTCAATCTCGGCGCCGACGTTTTCGGCGTCGCGTTTCAACCGTCCATCATCACCAACGTCGACGACTTCCTCGAATTTCAAAAACGCAAGAGATTGCACTGGGACGACTACGAAGCGATCAAAGAGCAATGCAAAACCTGCAAGGAAATCGGTGCTTCACAGGGTGGTCGCGTGGAAGTTCGCAGTGGCTTGAATTCTCTGAAAGACACAAACCTCCGCGCGTGGACTTCGCAGATGCCCGAGCTTTATGACGTGGATCTCGTCGAAGGCCGCCACATCACCGACGCTGATCTCACCAGTGCCGCACCCGTCTGCACCGTCGGCATGGACATCGTCGACAATCTGCTCCCCGGTGTGGATCCTGTCGGCAAAGAACTCCGCTGGAATAACGTCCCCTGCCAAATCATCGGCGTCGGGAAAAAAGAAGGTTCCTCACTTGGAACCTCGCTCGACAACTGGATCATTCTCCCGCTGACCACCTACCGCAAGGAGTTCGGCTCACAGAACGATTCGCTGCGCATCACTGCGCGTGCTGGCTCCGCTGCAAAAATTCAGGAGAGCGTGGACGAAGTTCGCCAGATCATGCGTGGCCGCCACCACATCGCCTACGGCAGCAAAGACGATTTCGCGGTGGAAACGAGTGACTCTTTTCTTTCTCTCTGGAAGGACATCAGCTCCGGCTTTTTCGTCGTCATGGTCGGCATCGCCTCCATTTCGCTCGTCGTCGGCGGCATCGTCATCATGAACATCATGTTGGTCAGCGTCACGGAGCGCACTCGCGAAATCGGCGTGCGCAAAGCGCTTGGCGCGCGCCGCAACGACATTTTGCTGCAATTCTTGATCGAGTCTTCGACCATCGCCGTTATCGGCGGCGCCATCGGCGTGCTCTGCGGAATCATCGCAGCAAAACTCGTCGCGATTGTCACACCGCTGCCCGCAGCAGTACAGTTTTGGTCCGTGCTCAGCGGCTTGATCGTCGCACTAAGTGTAGGACTTTTTTTCGGAACATACCCGGCATCGAAAGCAGCAAGACTCGATCCGGTCGAAGCGTTGCGGTCAGAGTAGTTGTAGTGGCCGGTCTTTAGACCGGTGCTTTTGAATTTTTCCGTTTGGTAAAAAACGTGGCTACGATCAGTCAAACACTGCCGCAACGTCGCACCGACCGCCTCCGCGGTTTCGTCAAACCCGCACGAGCGCTTGAAATCAAAGACCAGGTCGCACTCGCTCTTGATACGCTGCGCAAGAATCCTCTCCGGTCCGCTCTGACCATTCTCGGCATCGTCATCGGCATCACTACAGTCATCGCCGTCAGCTCGCTCATCAACGGTTTGAATGAAAATGTGCTGGGCGGAATCCGCGATCTAGGCTCAGACACTATAATTGCGTACCGCTTTCCGTGGGCTTCGCTTTCCCGTCCGCCAAGCGAGTGGTTCACGCGCAAGGAACTCCAGCCGGAATGGGCGGAAGACATTGCTCGCCTGCCGCACGTCAAAGCAGCTTCGCCTTCCATGCGAATCTTTCGGCCCCAGTTCGGCGCTGGTACTGCCGACGTCCGTCGCGGCGCGTATCGCGCGAAAAATGTGATTTTGCAAGGTAATCAGCCCTCAATCGGCGAAATTTTCGACATCAAAATCGAAAAGGGCCGCATGTTCAACGAAACGGACGCGGAGCATCGCGCGCCGGTTGTCGCACTCGGCTACGACACCGCGCACATTCTTTTTCCCGAAGGCGAAGACGGTGCCATCGGAAAAGAAGTGACGATCGACGGCCAGCTTTTCACCGTCATCGGCACGATGGAAAAGCGCCGCCAGGGTATTTCCGGCGGCTCGAATCCGGAAGACAACATCGCGTTTATGCCAGTCACCACGCTGCGCAAACTCTATCCAAACCAGAAAGACTACGTGATTTTCGCGAAAGCCAGCGACCCATCGCAGGTTGCACAAGCCGTCGAAGAAATACGCGACATGCTGCGCCGCAAGCGCCGGCTCACAAACGACAAGCCGGATGATTTTGCAATCTTCACTTCCGACTATTTTCTCGATCTCTGGAACAAGATCAGTTTTCTGATTTTTCTTCTGATGTTCTGCATCTCCGCTATCGGCCTGCTTGTCGGCGGTATCGGCGTCATGAACATCATGCTCGTCAGCGTCACAGAACGTACGCGCGAAATCGGCGTGCGCAAAGCCATCGGAGCGAAACGCAGCAACATCCTCTTACAATTCCTGATTGAGGCTGTGACGCTCAGCGCCGTCGGCGGCATCCTTGGTGTTACATTCGGCTCGTTGCTCTCGCTCCTCATGAAATATGGCGCCCACATGTCCGCCCAGCTTTCCTTTTTCTGGGTCGTCACTGCACTCGTTCTTTGCGCCTGCATCGGCATCGGTTTCGGCATCTATCCGGCTTGGAAAGCCGCTCGCCTCGATCCGGTCGAAGCTCTCCGCTACGAATAGCCCGCGCCTTCTATTCGGGCCATTTGCCTGGTGATACACACTTCTCGCTCTTACTCTTTGGCCCCACCTGTCCCTTCGGCCAGTCTTATCCCTTCTCACAATCCTCTTATTCTGCAATTAGCGTTCTCCGGTAATTCCGCCACTCTCTTTTGTTTGGAGGCCCTGTGTTTCTCCCTTTGCGTCACGACAGCATGGAAGGCCGCCGATGGCCGGTCATTTCCATCGCGCTGGTCGTTCTGAATTTGCTCGTCTTCCTGGGCACGCATAACCAAATCGACCAGGAAGGCCCCGAGCGGGGCGAAATTCGCTCGCACATTCGGATGCTGGCAGCAGACCATCCCGAACTCACCATTCCGCCTGTGGGGCAGGAGATTGTGGATCAATTTGCGAAGGATAATCCGGCCGCCTGGGCCGCAGCCAAATCTGGCACTCGCGATATTCAGGATGCGTGGGATGCAAAAATGCGTCTCATCGACGATCCCGCCAAACTCCAGGCAGAGATGGATTCCCTCTGCTCGCAGTACGCCTCTTTCACTTCCGAATCCATTTTGTATAAGTACGCGTTTATTCCCGCCCACCCATCCGCGATTTCGTATCTCACCGCCAATTTTCTTCATAGCGGCTGGCTCCATCTCATCGGCAACATGTGGTTCCTTTGGCTCGCTGGAGTCCTCCTCGAAGACACCTGGGGCCGAATCATTTATCCAATTTTTTATTGGGTTGCGGGAATCGCTGCGCTGCAGTTTTATGCGTGGACAAGCCCGGGCAGTCTTGTACCAGCTCTTGGCGCATCCGGAGCCGTCGCCGCTCTTATGGGCGCTTTTCTCGTTCGCTTCCCCACAACCAAGATTGATGTGGCTGTAATCCTTGGTCCGCGCAGCATCGCCAACCTTGCCATTGGCAAGGGCTTTCGCTTTAAGGCCGCAGCGTATTGGCTTCTTCCGTTTTGGCTGCTTGCGGAAATATTCTCCGGAACAATTTTTGGAAGATATTCGAGCACCGCGCACTGGGCTCACGTCGGTGGCTTTATTTTCGGAGGTCTCGCGGCACTTGCGCTGCGCCATTCCGGCCTCGAAGCAAAAGCGGATGCGGCCATCGAATCCAAAGTCACCTGGACTGCGGATGCCGGCATTGTTACGGCTACCGATCAATTGCATCAGGGAAAACTCGACGATGCCATAGCGAGTTTGCAGAACTATCTCTCCGCCAATCCGGAATCCACGGAAGGCTACACTCTTCTTCATCAAGCTTACTGGCGCAAGAACGATGTGCCCGCTTACCGCGACGCGATTTCTAAACTCATTCAGCTCCATTTAAAATCGCAAAACTTTGATGCCGCATGGCAAGACTATGCGGATTTGAAAAATTCCGGCAGCAATCTGCCGTCTGCAACGTGGCTGGAACTCGGCCGCGCCGCGGAAACGCAGGGAAATCTGGAGCGCGCCGTCGAAGAATACGGCCGGCTTGCGGCTGCATTTCCCAATGAGCGCCCGGCGTTACTCGCTCTTCTTTCCGCGGGCCGCCTCTCGCTCAAGAACCTCAAACGTCCAGCCGACGCCCTGCGATACTACGAAACAGCCTCAAAATCGCCCGTACCTCACGCGGATTGGGAAACCAACATCCGCAACGGCATTGAAGGCGCAAAAAAGGCGCTTGCTCCCGTCCCGGCTTAGACCAAAAGTTGCCTCCGTTTCCCTCTTTCGCAGCGCGAACTTGCTACCCCCTCGGGCCTCTGCGTAGACTCATTGCCAGAAACTCCGATGACCACTCAGGGCGAATCCTTTCCGCTTACTCGATACTCCGTGCTCGCTGCGGCTGGCAGCTCGGACAACGCAGAGCGTTCGCGGGCGCTGGATATTCTTTTTGCCGCATATTGGAAGCCCATTTACAAATACCTCCGTTTGAAATATTCCCAGGCTCCGCAGGACGCGCAGGATTTGACGCAGGGATTTTTTGCCGAATTGCTTGAACGGAAATTGCTTTCGAGATTCGACCCCGCGAAAAGCCGCTTGCGGACATATTTGCGGCTTTGCGCGGACAGTTTTGCATTGAATGAAATCAAAGCGGCTTCGCGCAAGAAGCGCGGCGGAGAATTTGCTCACGTTCCACTTGATTTTTCCGCCGCTGAGGATGAACTTCGCGCGCAGACGATCGATCCGGCAGCGATTCCGTCTCCGGAATCGCTCGAAGACTTTTTTGAGAAAGAATGGATTCGCAGCTTGTTTTCTTCCGCAGTGGAAGAGCTTAGAAAGCTCTGCGAAGCGCGGGGCAAGCAAAAGGCGTTTGCGCTTTTCGAGTCGTATGATCTCGACGGCGAAGAAAATATTTCGTACGCCGAACTCGCCACTCGCCACAGCATGTCTGCGACGGACGTGAACAACCAAATGGCGTGGGCGCGCCGCGAATTTCGCCGCATCGCCACGGAACGATTGCGCGCCCTCTCCGGCAGCGAAGAAGAATTCGCACGTGAATCAAAATCGCTTTTTGGCGAAGCTCCAAAATGAAGTTTCTGAGCGACAAAGCGCTGGAGCGTCTCCGTGGTTCGAGCGTACCCGACCTTGCCGGTACACGCTATGAACTTCGTGAGCTGATCGCGCGCGGCGGCATGGGAATTGTTTACGCAGCCGAAGACGAAAAACTGAGTCGCCGTGTCGCACTCAAAGTTCTGGATTCCGCGAGCGCTGCTCCCGAGCTCGCGCAGCGTCTTATCCGCGAAGCGCGGATTCTTGCGCAGCTCGAACATCCCGGCATCGTTCCCGTGCATGACGTGGGTACCCTCGCGGACGGCCGCGTGTTCTACACGATGAAATTCGTGGAGGGCCTTCGGCTGGATCAATACATCAAGCAATTGGATTCCCTTCCCCAGCGTTTGCGATTGTTCCTGCGAGTCTGCGATGCCGTCGCATTTGCGCACGCACGCGGTGTTCTGCATCGCGATTTGAAGCCAGCAAACATTATGGTTGGCTCTTTCGGTGAAGTGCTCGTAATGGATTGGGGACTTGCGAAAGTTCTGCAGGAAACTTCTGCGGCAAGCGAAACCGTTCTGGTCTCTCCACAAAAAGAGAATCCAGATAAAGACGAAACTCAATCCACTGTTGTGACTGGGCACGGGACGGTGATGGGCACGCCGGGGTATATGTCGCCGGAACAGGCGCGCGGCGAAACGGAAAGAATCGATGCGCGAAGCGACGTGTTTTCTCTCGGCGCACTTTTGAAATTTGTGTCGATAAATTCGTCGAGCGAAAAAAGCGCGAGCGCCTCGCGGCCGCTTCAGGCGATTTGCGCGAAAGCCATGGCTGACCGCCCGGAAGATCGCTACGCAAACGTTTCAGAACTTGCAGCCGATGTTTCGCGTTTTCTGGACGGTCTGCCAGTTTCCGCCTACTCCGAGAGTGCGTTTGAGCGCGCGGGGCGATTCTATAAACGCCATCAAGTCGCCATCCTATTGATAACAGCCTACTTAGTGATGCGATTCCTGGTTCTCTACTTTTTTCACCGCTAAGCCTAAAGGAATTTGGCCGCCTGTTGTAAAGAGGGACAGAGCGGGAGAAAATCTGGCCCCTATGGAGGCTACCTCGATGAACAAGATTTTGCTGGGATTGCTGCTGGGAACGTTTCTGGGGGCTGTTGATGGGGGAAGTGCGTATTTTACTCCTGCCGTTCGCTCGATGATTGTGGGAATAGTGATCGGTTCGACCTTCAAGGGCTTGATTGCGGGAGTTGCCGCAGGAATCTTTGCTCGCAAAGTGAACTCCGTACCGTTGGGAATCCTGTTCGGGCTTTTTGTAGGTTTCGTTCTCGCTTTGCTCGTAGCGCTTAAACAGCATGGCTACTACTTTGAAATCATTTTGCCGGGAAGCATCGTGGGAATGATAGTGGGATGGGCGACGCAGAAATACGGCGCAACGCCGCAACCGAAACAAGCGTAAATTCGCGCAAAAACTTTCGCAGAAAATCACCGTACAAAAAGGAGAAGTGCCATGGCTCGTGTAATTCATTTTGAAATTCCCGTGAACGATCCCGATCGCGCGATTGCGTTCTATAAGAACGTCTTCGGCTGGAAGATCGAGAAGTGGGTCGGCCCGATGGAGTATTGGATGGTGAACACCGGCGACGACAAAGAGCCGGGAATCAACGGCGGAATCATGAAGCGCGGGAACGTCCAGACCACCACGAACACACTTGGAGTGGATTCCGTAGACGCGTCTGTTGCCGCGGTAACGAAGGCAGGCGGAAAACTCATCATGCCGAAGACGCCGATTCCTGGGGTCGGCTATTTTGCATACTGCGAAGACCCGGAAGGCAATCTTTTCGGCGTGATGCAAGCGGACACGAACGCGAAGTGATTTTTTAGTTTTTGCAAATTCAGAAATAAAAGGAGAAATGCGATGTATCTGACGAAGAAACTGGTGACGGCAGCGTTGGCAATTCTGGCGATAGGAGCTGTAGGAATGCGCTCCGCGCCGGCAGGAGGAAATGGGTCGGAGGCATTTGAACAGATGAAGGCGCTTGCAGGCGATTGGCAGGCAGATTCTGCAGCGACCGGCAAAGCCACTTTGCACCTGGAGCTGACTTCCGGGGGATCGGCGCTGCTGGAGAAATTCCGGATGGAAGAAAACGGGAAACCCGTAGAGATGATCACTCTGTACTACCTCGATGGCGACCAGTTGAAGCTGACGCATTACTGCATGGCGGGCAATCAGCCAACAATGGCCGGGACGTATGACGCGGCGACTAAGACCATTAAATTCAATTTCGTAAGCGTTTCCAACCTGAAAAGCCCCGATGCCGGACACATGCACCACGCTCTTTACACGTTTATTGACAATGACCACTTCAAGACAAACTGGACGTTCCGGAAGGACCAGAAGGATTCGTTCACCGAAGATGCGACCTACACCCGCGTGAAATAAACCGATACAATTTCCGCCAGCAGCCGTAGTAGGTTCAAGGAGGGGGATCCTATGTTCAAAGGCATGATATTGGCAGCAATGTTCCTGGTGGCGGTTCCGGCAACGGAAACGCTGACCCAAGTGGAGCGAGACAAGGCGATCGCGGAACTCGAAGGCTCCAAAAAGATGTTTCTCGATGCAACTAAAGGACTTTCGGCGGCGCAGTGGAACTTCAAGTCCGCGCCAGACCGCTGGTCCATAGCAGAATGCGCGGATCATATTGCCCTTTCCGAGGGATTCATCTTCGGATTGGTAAGCGAAAAGGTGATGAAGAGTCCGCCGACACCGGAAAAGCGCAGTGCGACGGCAGGTAAGGACGACAAACTGGTGGCGATGTTGCAGGACCGCACGCACAAAGCGACGGCACCTGAGCCCCTGGACCCGACAAAGACGGTGTTGACGCCCGAGGAATCCACCAAACGGTTCCTGGAGAGCCGAGCCAAGACCGAAGATTTCATCAAGACGAGCCAGGAAGATCTGCGCGACCATATGTTTGACCATCCGGTGCCGGTGATCGGGACTTTGGACGCGTACCAGTGGGTGTTGTTGATTTCCGGGCATACGCGGCGGCATACACTGCAGATCCTGGAAGTGAAGGCAGACCCGAACTTCCCGAAGATGTAAGCCGGGATTCGGCAACAACTTAGAGCAGTTTTCGGGGAGGGCGTGTTGGTTAACCATAACCACCACCCCCTCCCCTGTTTTTTGTAAGTGTTGAAAATAAAGGGACTTCAAGTCCTTTGTTCTGTAAGTGTTCATTCTGCAGGGGTTACAGGCACATTTTTCACAAGTGTTCATTCCAGAAGAGTTAGCGGAAAAATTGATTGGGGTAGAGGGATTTTGAGGTGGGCGGAAATGCCCGGTGAGGAGAAAACTTGCCGACTGCACATGAGATGGTAGCGTGGAATCGAATAACTGTCAAGGTATAGTACTTTATGAGAATCATTCGAAACTGGAGTCCACCCAAAAGGACGCGTTGTTCCGGGTGCGCTAGTCGAAATCGGAGACCAACTTAGAAATCGCAACGTACGTCAACGAGAGCCTTCGCGCCTTCGAGTTATCAATAGAACTTGTAACTTCGCTTCAACGCTAGGCGGTAGGGACGGCTCTACATTTTCGGAGAAGAGCGGAGGTCGTCGGCGAAATGTTGGAAGGCGGCGTGGTCTTCGGGGGAAGAAGAGTAGGCGGCGGTGCGGCGGAGGGCTTCGCGGGCGGCTTGATCGGGAGTGAGGGTGCGCTGAAAAACGGCATCGCGGAGATTGCGGATTTGCTGGAGAGCGTCCGTTGAGGCGCTGGCATATTTATCGATTTGTTGCAGGAAAAAATCGAAGAGCGGTTTGGGGAGTTCGAAGGAGTCCGGGACATCGTGGCGGGTGTAGTCATAGATGGTTTTCTGGTGCCAGGGGTCGAACTTTTTCGTGTCGAAAGTATCGTCTTCGGTGAGAAAGATTTGTGAAGTTGGAATAACGACGCGAACGGGCTGCGCGTTTGCGGGATGAATCGTCCAGACGGCAACCGTGTGATTGGGATAGGGCCAGAAAAGTCCGACGCCTTTGACGCCGGCGCGCGCGACGAGAAACGCGAAGAGTGCGGAAAGTTCGTCACACTCCGCGGTTGCGGTTTTTTCGATGTAGGACGGGCGATTGACTGCCTTCCATTGTCGCCAGACTTCATCGGAGTTGGGCGGTTTGTCCGTGATGCTCCAGTGCATGTTCCAGAAGCCAGCGTCGCGAGTCGCTTCGAAAATGATATGGACCAGGACGAAATCAGAATAAGAGACACTGCTCGGAGAGAGATGATGCGCATCGAGAAAAGTCTGGTAAGCGGAACGCATACTGGATGAGGATTCGAGAGATTTCGATTTTTCGCGAATGGCAGAAAGTAGATTGGCAAGAGTGGGCGCTGAAGACTGAGGGGCAGGGGCAGCAGGATACGCTGACAGACCCGAATCAGGCTGAATAAAACCCGCGCAAGAAAAACCAGCGCGAAGAGAGCCCGAGACAAGGATGGACACGAGCATGACTGCAAGCCGAGTGTAGGCTGGAAAAATCATTTGGCGGGAAATGGAATTTTGATTCAACGAGAATGATACGACATAAGAAGGGAAAGAGTGCGGCGGCACGCGAAGTGATGTGCAACTCTTGAACCCGTTTGGGCATATAATTCAAAGAATCCAGCCAAAACATACTTAAGCCCCAGCCGGGAGGAAGAGATGCTCTCGGACCCAGGAATTGCCCTCGCCGGACACACCATCACCATGTTTCAACTTTTGCTTGCAGGAGGAGTGCTGCTGGGCGCGGCGGCGCTGCTGCTTGCGCTGGCTCACGGCAAGCGAATCGCGTTGCAACGCTCCGTGGTGACAGATGAAATGGCGATTCAGTTGGGAAGAATCGCAGAATCGCTGGAGCGCCTGGCGAATGAAACTGCCGTCTGGAGACAGGCCGCAACGACACGACAATCGACCGTTTCGCTTCCTCCGAAGCCCGGTGAGGAAGCGCATCCGATTTCGTATTCGATGTTTGGGCGGTGAGGACAGAGAAAGAGCGAATCTGAAGATTCGCCACTGCAAAACAAAGAGAGGCGGACTAAAGTCTCACCACACGGCGTGGCGCTATTTTGCTGCGGCGGAGTGAGAGGCGGACGCGAGTGCCCGCAGGGATCCGGTGTAGGGGGCGCGGGCGACGCCGCGTTCGGTGAAGATGGCGGCGATGTAGCGATGGGGCGTGACGTCGAAGGCAGGGTGGGCGGCGTGAACGTCCGGCGCGATGCGGATTCCCTGTATTTGGGTAACTTCCTCAGAGGAGCGCTCCTCGATGGGAATGTGGTCGCCGTCGGGAATCGAGAGATCGAACGTCGAGATGGGCGCGGCGATGTAAAACGGCACGTTATTTTCTTTGGCGAGTACGGCGATTTGATAGGTGCCGATTTTGTTGGCGGTGTCGCCGTTGGCAGCAACGCGGTCGGCTCCAGTAACAACGGCGCCAACTTTTCCAGTTTTTAGAAAATGGCCGACCATGTTGTCCGTGATAAGCGTGAGCGGAATATTGCTACGATGCAGTTCCCAGGCGGTGAGGCGCGCGCCTTGCAGGTAGGGACGCGTTTCGGGCACGAAAACATGGAGTTTTTTGCCTTGCTGGACGGCGACTTGAATTACGCCTAGCGCGGTGCCGATGCCAGCGGTTGCGAGCGCGCCGGCGTTGCACTGCGTCATGACGTGGCCTTCGTGCGGCATGAATTCCGCACCGAAGCGGCCCATGGCTTCGTCGGTGGAGCGTTTTTCCGCGTGGACGGCCTGAGCTTCTTCGATAAGAGCTTGCCTGATTTGCGCGAGGTCGGAAGTATTAGCAGATAGTTCGGCGAAACGGCGCTTCATGCGTTCGAGCGCCCAGAAAAGGTCCACGGCGGTGGGGCGAGTTTGCGCGAGGGTTTCGACGATGATCGGGAATTCGGCGCGGAGGTCTGCTATCGATTTTGCGGTGGATTTTTGCACGCCGATGGCGACACCCATCGCTGCGGCGACGCCAATCGCGGGCGCTCCACGAATCACCATTTCTCGGATGGCTTTGGCGACGTCCTGGTAGGTGGTGTAGGTGTGAGAGATTTCTTCAATGGGAAGACGGCGCTGGTCGAGCATGACAACGCCGCGTTCGGTCCATTCGATAGGCTGGGCTACATACATTCGGGAGCTATCCTCGCAATCTTCTATTGTAGCGAAGGAAGGCGCGGCGCAGGAAATCGAGCATCAGGGGTGTGGCAGCTTTCCGTATTTCGCGAGAAAGAAGCCAATGACAAAAAGAACTGCGAGAGTGGAATTGTATCCGAGATGCATAAGGTAACTGGCAAGAACAGTTTCCGTGCGGGAGCGGACAAAAGCGAAAACGATGCCGACTCCAGTAAGCGCGATAACGATGGGCCATGCCCAGCCGAGCTGAGTGCCGTGCATGACGCCGAATAAAATCGCCGTGAGAATAATGCTGGTCCATACACCGAAAGTCCTCGCGAAAAGCGGGTAGAGGTAGGCGCGAAAAATAGTTTCTTCGGCGAGAGGAGCTACAAAAACGGCCATGCCCATGAAGGCGAACGCCATATTCTTGTTTTTAAGAATGTCCTGAATGGGCGCGTGCTCCGGGGCTTTGACTTTTGCCGTTGCCAACATCACCAAAAACGAGAGAGCACAACCAGAGAGAACGTAGAGCCAGGGTTTGGTCGGAAGTTTCGATATTTGAGGGTCGAATTTACGCCAGCGAAGCGATTCCCAAAACGGCCTGTTGTAGAAAAACTTTATTGTCAAATAGAGGAAGAGAAAAAGGGCAGCGTACCAAAGAACCATGCTGCCGACAGCGAAGACCGGCTTGGAGACGGCGAATTGCTGCAACTCTTTTTGAGTGGGATGCGCCGACAAGGCTTTCGTTTGAATGTAGTAGACGGTGAAGATAATTTGAATGAACACCAAAGAAACGACGGCAAACGGAATAAAACAGAAAAAATGTCCCCAAGACCAGGGAACGTCCAAATCACTCTGGGAACGAGTGGCGAACGTGTAGGGTTGAGGATGAGTTGCGCCGTAAGTGAAAGGGTCCCCGGGCGGAATTTCACCGGATGTTAATGGGAAAGGATGAAGCTGCGATTCTTGTGGGGGCGCAACCGGGGCTGGCAATTCGGAATGGCCGAGAGGATCGTTGCCGGCGTTCTTCGGATTGTCGTCAAAGAGCGACATTATTTCCTTTTACGCGAACTTTGATCGCGATGCCTGGCAGATTTGCCGGGCCAGCCGTTCGCGAGCGCAGCGGCGACGAGTGGCAACATCAGCTCATGATGTCCCGTGATGGCGAAACCGCGGGAGCCATCCGCGGATTTGCCACGTACAGGAGCAGTCGGGCGCTTCACTACATTCTGCAACGGACGGTAGTGTTGAATGAAGTCGAAGTTAGCGGTGGTGATTGGCCGTAAGGGCACACCGAGATTGCGGACGACAGAGACGGCTTTCAAGAAAACTTCAGGCAAGAGCACGGCAGAACCCCAATTGAGATATACGCCGCCCGGATGCATTTCTTTCACGAGCGCGCAGAAGAGGCGGAAATCGTTGTGGGTGGCGGAACCGAGCGAGGAGCCATCGGCGGCGGGGTGCATGTGCGGGATATCGGTGCCAATAGCGAGATGAACCGTGACGGGGATCTTGTGTTGATAGGCGGCGAGGAGAATGCTCGCGGTGGCGTGTTTTGGGTTGAGATTGCGGGAGACGAGAAATTTCCCGGCGGCTTCGCCGTAACCGATCCCAGTGTAGGCAGCGGTGGAAGCGATTTTATTGAGAAAAGTGCCGGTTTCGCGTGCCATGCCGAAAGCACCCGCGCCGAGCCCGGCTTCGACGTCCTCGGAAGTATTGCCACATAGCGTGATTTCGAAATCGTGGATGAGGGCAGCGCCGTTCATGGCGATGCCAGAGATGAAGCCACGGCGGATCAGATCGTTTATGACAGGGCCGAGGCCTGTTTTGATGACGTGGCCACCGATGCCCCAGAGGATAGCCTTGCGGGCACGCTTCGCGGCGTGGATAGCCGAGAGCAAATCACGGAGATCGCTGGCGGCGAGAAAATTGGGAAGAGAGTTGAGGAAACTTTTGAGCGAGGCGTTTGGCGCAGGAGGTTTGGCGAAGCCAGCGACGGCGACTTTGCTCTTGCGGGAGGCGAGCGGATAGGTTTCGATTTCGCCGAATTGGAGCGGTGGGATGGAGTAGATGGACATGTGGACGGATAACTTTAGCGTGCTATGCGGGTGAATTCCAAGCGCGGTCGGCGCAGAGCTGCTTCGGAAGCAGCTCTGCAAAAGCGTTCCGGCGGTATCAGCAGAGGAAGCGGCCGGTGGGAATTGCGCCGCCGAAGAAGATGATTAGAGGAATGTCTGCAACGCAGGAAATCGCAATGCCGCCGAGGCGCCAGTAGCGATCGGATGGATTCGCACCGGTGACGGCTTGTTCGAAGGAGAGGCGGCTAGGGTTCAGCTTGATGGCGACGATCGCCCATTCAATCCAGCGGATGGGAATGTAGATCAGGAGATAGGCGAAAACATTTTGCATGGGGATCGTGTTGAGAATTGGTGAAAGGAGAATCAGTAGAAAAACGAAAATCGCCGTGCCGAAAAATAAACCGAGAAGAAAACGGAAGAGGCCGTAGCCGAGGATGAGACTGAAGGACGGATATTGATTGGGACGGAAAATCTGAAGGCCGTAGTAAGACCAGCCGCAATAGGCGAGCAGTTTTATCGCGATGTAGAGGACTACTCCCAAATTTTTAACCTCAAGAAATCTTATGGCTATTTTGCGGAGCCGTTGCCGTTGGTGGACGGAATAGACAACACGCGGGCGAGGGCCTGGCCGGTGTAGGACTTTTTGGAGCGGGCGACCAGCTCGGGCGGGCCTTGTGCGACGACGCGGCCGCCGCCTTCGCCGCCTTCGGGGCCGAGGTCGATGATCCAGTCGGCTTGTTTGATGACGTCGAGATGGTGCTCGATGATGAGCACTGTGTTGCCGAGCGAAACGAGGCGCTGGAGGACATCGAGAAGTTTGCGAACATCGTCAAAATGGAGACCAGTGGTCGGTTCATCGAGAATGTAGAGCGTGCGGCCGGTCTGACGCTTGGAAAGTTCGCGGGCGAGCTTAATGCGCTGGGCTTCGCCACCGGAAAGCGTGGTGGCAGACTGGCCGAGCTGGACGTAGCCGAGGCCAACTTCGACCAGAGTGGAAAGTTTTTGCTGGATTTGCGGAATATTTTCGAGAAGTTTTAGCGCTTCGGAAATGGGTAGATTGAGAATATCGCTGACGGAATGATTCTTGTAACGGACGGCGAGCGTTTCCGAATTGTAACGGCGGCCACGGCAGACTTCGCACATTACGTATACATCAGGAAGAAAATTCATTTCGATGCGGCGAAGGCCGTCACCCTGGCAGGCTTCGCAGCGGCCGCCTTTAACGTTGAAGCTGAAGCGGCCGGGTTTGTAGCCGCGCTCACGCGATTCGGGAAGCATGGCGAAGAGGTCGCGGATAGGGCCGAAGACACCGGTGTACGTGGCGGGATTCGAGCGCGGCGTGCGGCCGATGGGTGCCTGATCGATCTCAATGACTTTATCTATGAACTCGATACCGGTGATTTCGCGATGCGCGCCGAAGGGTTCGCTGGAGCGATAGAGTTTTTGCGCGAGGGTGCGGTAAAGAATGTCGTTGACGAGAGTGGACTTGCCGGAGCCAGAGACGCCAGTAACGACGGTGAGCAAACCTATGGGGATGGTGACGTCAACATCCTTGAGATTGTTGGCAGTGGCGCCAAGGATTTGAATATTCTTGCCGTTCGCAGAGCGGCGCGAATCCGGTACAGGAATCTTTAGCTCGCCCGAAAGGTAACGGCCCGTTAGCGATTCGGCGCTGGCTGAAATCTGATCGGGCTTGCCTTGCGCGACAAGATAACCACCGGCGTTGCCTGCGCCGGGGCCGAGGTCGACGACAAAATCGGCGCGGCGGATGGTGTCTTCGTCATGCTCGACGACAAGAACAGTGTTGCCGAGATTGCGGAGGCGTTCGAGCGAACCGAGAAGACGTTCGTTATCGCGTGCGTGGAGGCCGATGCTCGGCTCGTCTAAGACGTAGAGGACGCCTCGTAAGCGCGAACCGATTTGCGTGGCGAGGCGGATGCGCTGGGCTTCTCCGCCGGAAAGTGTAGCGGCTGAGCGGTCGAGGCTGAGGTAGCCAAGACCAACGGCGAGAAGAAATTCGATGCGCTGTGAAACTTCTTCGAGCGGCCGCGCAGCGATTTCCCGCTGGCGTGCGGTGAGATGCGAAACAATCTTGTCCACGGCCGGGCGCGCGGAGCTGAGCGAAAGTGCAGTGAAATCAGCGATGGACCAGCCGGCGAGTTTGACGGCGAGGGATTCGGGGCGCAGGCGCTTGCCGTGACAGACGCTGCACTGAGTGGCGGACATGTACTGCGTCATCCATTCGCGGTAGGCGTCGGAGTTTGATTCTTCAAAATTCTTTTCGAGAAATTTGAGTACGCCGTTGAAGCGAAAGCCCTTTTCTTTTTTTGCTTTTGTTTTGGGAATATCCCCGTTCTTGGCACCTGGGCCGCCGGAGGGCGGATAACCGTAAAGAATCAGGTTCTGGATTTTTTGCGGAAATTTGTCGAACGGCGTATTGAGATCGAAGCCGTGAGCATAGGCGGCGAGTTCGAGGGTGCGTTTGAGAATCGTAGATGCAGAGCCAGGGCCGAGGCCGCCGTCGAAGAGCGGACGACTCCAATCGTGAAAAATCTTTGCGGGATCGAAATCGTATTTGGAGCCGAGGCCGTTGCAGGCAGGGCAAGCTCCGTACGGAGAGTTAAAACTGAAGGAGCGCGGCTCAAGGATGGGAACGCTGATGCCGCAATCGGGGCAAGCGAGTTTTTCGGAGAAGACGTGTTCCTTACCACCAACAACAGCGACAGTAACGAGGCCGCTGGCGAGCTTGAGCGCGGTGGTGATGGATTGTTCGAGGCGCGAGGCGATTCCCTGCTTGACGAGAAGGCGATCGACGACGACTTCGATGGTGTGATTCTTGCGCTTATCGAGCGCGGGGAGATCGTCCATCGGATAGAGCTCGCCGTTGATGCGAACTCGAACGTAACCATCCTGGCCGAGTTTTTCGAGTTCCTTACGATAGGCGCCTTTGCGGCCGCGAACGATAGGCGCGAGGATCATGACGCGATCATCAGGCTGCGCGAGTTCACCCTGCAAAATTGCCTGAACGATGGCTTCGCTGGACTGGCGCGTGATGGGCTTGCCGCAATTGGGACAGTGCGGCACGCCGACCGTAGCATACACAACGCGGAGATAGTCGTAGATTTCCGTAATAGTGCCGACGGTGGAGCGCGGCGAGCGCGAAGTGGTTTTTTGTTCGATGGCGATGGACGGGGAAAGGCCTTCGATGACGTCCACATCGGGACGCTCCATCTGATCGAGAAACTGGCGCGCGTAGGCAGAGAGCGATTCGACGTAACGACGCTGGCCCTCAGCGTAGATTGTGTCAAAGGCAAGCGAGGACTTGCCGGAACCGGAGAGGCCGGTGATGACAGTAAGGGTGTTACGAGGGATTTCGAGGCTGATGTTTTTCAGGTTGTGTTGCCGTGCGCCCCGTATGACGAGTTTGGTCAGGCCCATGTTACGAGAGTGCCCCTCCACAGGAGCTCTGGCGCTCAGTAGCGACACTGAGGGCAGAATAACTTTTCACGATAGCAGGAGGCGTTACAAAGGGTCAAGGTGAAGGCCCGAAACCATCCGAATTTTGCTGGCCTTGGCTCTTCAGGTTGAGTGCGTCTCGTGACATCGTCTGCATGGAAGGGCTACGGCGCACTGGAAGGCCCAAACGTCGCAGCCCGATTGCACGCCCAATCACTACCAGGGTTATGTCGTCCCGCTGCCGATGGCCTTTCAAGAACGCTGACACCTGGTCCAGAATGCCTTCGATGATTTGCTTTGGTGTCTTGCCGCTGCAAGACCGCAACAAATTCTCGAGCCTTTGCTCTCCCCAAAATTCGCCGTGACGGTTTTCCGCTTGCATCTGTCGCCAATGTCCCGAAATGAAGACGACCGGCAGGAAAAAGTACTACAGGGAAAACCTGACGAGTAATTTTGCGCGGGAGTACCGCATTTTTACTCAGTTTTATGTGTGCATTGTGATGAAAACAATGGACTTAAGAATGGTTCGCGGGTTGCAATCCTCTGAAGACGTGGGGGAGGCGAGCCGAGGATCCCTTTAGGGGATTGAGGGCTGGGCCGGTTCGCTTCTCCCCTTTTTCATTTTGGGGTCACGTAAGTACGACCCTGAAACCGCACTTTCGCCGATGGCGATCCCGGTGCCTCCGGATCCTCGCCAACCTTCCTGACAACCCTGACAACCCGAACAACCCGAACAACCCGAACACGGCGGAGGTGTGTCAAAAAAGAAGGAAGCAAGAAGACAAGGCAGAAATTCCCGGAAAGCCAGAAACGTCAGCTCAAGCGCCGTGGATTGTGATAGCCGGAGGATTTGCGCTGCGGCTGGGTTCGGGATTACGAGTCGTGTAGTCCGTCATCGTAAGGCCGAGCATGATGGCGAGCCAGAAAAAACCAGCAGCGATGACGAGTTGTGTGCGCTTTGGGCTGTACTTGCCGTGCATGAAGAAAAGAATGACGAGCGACATTTTCGTCGTGGCGATTGCCAACGCGAGCACGATGTTCCAGCGGCCAAGGTTGATCTTCGCCGCTTCCACGGTCACCCACGTGCCAATGAGAAGGAAGGCCAGGATGAGCGCATAAATTTTCGGCGAAACTACGTGATGTCCATTTTCCGACACGCGAATCTCTCCACTCAAGCCAGATGGCGATTGATCAAGTACAGCAACGGGAACAGGAAAATCCAGACGATATCGACGAAGTGCCAGTACAAACCTATGTTTTCGACAGGCGTATTGTAATTTGCGTCAAAGCGACCTTTGCGCGCTTCCAGGATCAAGTAAAGCAGGAGGCCGGCGCCCACGATCATATGCAAGGCGTGCAACCCGGTCATGCCGAAATAAAGTGAGAAATAAAGCTGTGCATGCGCGTTTAGCGCAACTACACTGCCCTCCGCTTCAATTCCTTCCTTAATTTCCTTCACTTCGTCGGCTAGATCTTTTCCTTCGAGCTGGCAAGCTTCCGGATTTCTGCTGCAATAAGTAATGTCAAAGCTGTGACCGGGAATCAGGTGATGATCGAACTTTTGTTTATACTCGACGACCTTGACGCCAAGGAACACCGTGCCCAGAGCGAGCGTCAGAATCAAGAAGAGTGGAACCAGTTTTTTGTTGCTCGTCTGCGCGGACCAGACGGACATGGCCATCGTGAAGCTGCTTGCGATCAAAACTATCGTGTTAGCAAAACCGAGCGGCAGGGAAAGCATGTTGCCGCCGACGCCAAATGCGGTGGGAAACTCGTGGCGGTTAATCGAGTAAGTAAGGAATAATCCGCCGAAAAACAAGATTTCTGTGACCAGGAAGATCCACATTCCAAGCGTGGCAGTTTCCTTCTGCTGGTCCAGCGTTTTGAACTGCCCAAACAGCTCTCCGGTGCGATGCACTCGGTGCTCCTTCGGCTAATCTCAATCGCGGGTCCGAAGACCCGCCACTACAAAACCAAAAACCTGGCGGCGTATGAACCCGCCTATACAAAATTTCTAATCGTCGCCATGGGCCGGGGCCAGCTTGCCAGGCGCTTTTGCACCCTTGAGACCCAAATCCGGGCGATGAACGAAATCGTACGGCTCCCAATCCACAACGGGAGTTTCGTGGAAGTTTTCTGTGAGCGGAGGCGAATCCGTTTTCCATTCGAGACCGGTCGCAGGCCAGGGATTCGGGCCAGCGATTTTGCCGTAGCGCATAGACCACGTCAGGTAGAGCATGGGCAAGAGGTAGCCTAGCGCAAGAATCGAGGCGCCCGCCGTGGACATAACGTTCAGCACCTGAAACTCAGGCGGGTAATTGTGATAACGGCGGGGCATGCCGAGTCCGCCAAGAATAAACTGCGGAAAGAACGTTAGGTTAAAGCCGATAAAAAGAATGATGGCCGCGGCGCGCGCGAGAAATTCTGGATAGAGGCGGCCCGTAATCTTTGGCCACCAGAAGTGCAAGCCGCCGACGTAACCCATGACCGCGCCACCTACCATGATGTAGTGGAAGTGCGCGATAACGAAGTAAGTGTCGTGCAGATGAATATCGAGGCCAAGACAGGCAAGAAACAATCCGGTAAGGCCGCCGATCGTGAAGAGCCCGATGAAACCGAGAGCGTAAAGCATCGGCGTGTCGTAAGAGACTGAACCCTTGTAAAGCGTGGAGGTCCAGTTAAAAACTTTGACGGCCGATGGAATTGCGACGAGATAGCTCAAGAACGAAAAGGCGATCGCGGCGTACGTGGCTTCGCCGGTGAGGAACATGTGATGCGCCCAGACGATAAAGCCGATGACGGCAATACCGATACTGGATGCGGCGATGAAGCTGTATCCGAAAATCGGCTTGCGCACGAACGTGGGAATGATTTCCGAAATCACGCCCATCGCCGGAAGAATCATGATGTACACGGCAGGGTGCGAATAAAACCAGAACAAATGTTGGAAAAGAATCGGGTCGCCACCGTAGGCCGGATTGAAAAATCCGAAGTGGAACATGCGCTCGAGGCCGGCAAGCAACAGGGTGATGGCGATGACCGGCGTGCCCAAAACCATGATCAAGCTGGTGGCGTAATGCGCCCAAACGAAGAGCGGCAAACGGAACCAGGTCATACCTGGCGCGCGCATCGTGTGTACAGTCACCAGGAAGTTGAGCCCCGTGAGAATCGAAGAGAAGCCGTTGATGAAGATGCCGATGACCGCCGGCGTAACAGCGGAATTGGAATAGATGCTGCTTAGCGGTGTGTAGAAGGTCCAGCCGGTATCGAGGCCGCCGGTCGCGAAAGAGTAGAGAACGAAGCAGCCGCCAACCAGGTAAATGTACCAGCTCAAAAGATTGATCTTCGGAAAGGCAAGATCTTTGGCGCCGATCATGATCGGAATGAGGAAATTCCCGAGCACTGCAGGAATGGAAGGAATGAGGAAAAAGAAAATCATCGCGACGCCATGCATAGTGAAGAGCTTGTTGTAAGTTTCTGGGGTTACGAGCAAGCCGTCGGGCGTGAGCAGGTGAATGCGAATCAAGGTGGCAAAGATGCCGCCGATGAAAAAGAAAAACGTAACGGACGCGAGATAGAGCAGCGCGATGCGCTTATGGTCCGTGGTGAGAAGCCACGAGCGAATGCCGTAGGTGGCGTTGAGATAGTGTTCGCGCGGTAGCTGGTGCTCGCCGCTGCCCGGAGTTGGTGTCCCGCTCATAACTTAGTTCTTCCCCGTTGCCGGTTGACCCGCGGCGGGTTTCCCCGGCACAGGCTGGTCTTTTTGAGCCTTGATGTACGCCGTAAGCGCAATGATCTGGTCCTCCGAAACGAGGCCCTGGAAGCTGGGCATCACCGGCTGAAACCCAGCAACGATTTTCGCATTCGGCTGAAGAATCGACTCGCGGATATAAGCGTCATCGGCAATTACGGTCGAGCCATCCGCGAGCTTCACTTTCGAGCCATAAACTCCGTTGTACGAAGGCCCGCGCCCTTTGCCATCCGGCAAATGGCAAGTATTGCAGGCAAGGTCATTATAAAGCTTTGCGCCAAGCGCAAGTGGATCGGCGGATCCAGTGCTACCCGCGAGCCATGCGGCATACTCGTCAGGCTCCATAACGGTGACCCAGCCGCCCATGATGGCGTGGCTTGTGCCGCAATACTGGGAACAGAAGAAATGGTAGCGCCCGGTCTTTGTCGGGCGGAACCACATGGTGTTGTAATGGCCTGGGACAACGTCCATCTTCACGCGAAACGCAGGGAACGAGAGATCGTGAATCACATCTTCGCTGGCCATGACCAAGCGGACGTTTCGGTTCACCGGCACGTGAAGTTCATTGATTTCGCGGCGGCCGTTGGGTTGCTCGAGTTTCCACATCCACTGCTTTCCAATGACGTAAACGTCCAGGGTGTCCGACGGCGTGTGGCGGTAATCTACATAAATGACCGCGCCCCAGCCGAACATGGCCATCAGAAGAAAGAACGGAAGAACGATCCACGTAATTTCCAGTCTTAAATCGCCGTGGATCGGCGCGCCGATTTCATCATCGCTCTTACGCTTATACCGGAAAAAGAAATAGACGACCGCGACGCTGATGGCAACGGCAAAGAAGACGCAGACTGCGACAATGAACAGCATTAGGCTGTCCACGTTGGGCGCAAAGTTAGACGCCGAGTCCGGATACAATGGCAATTGCGACTGCACGGTCTAGTGTGCTCCTTGATGGCTCAAATTCGCGCGCGCCGCTGCGTGTTCGCGGCGGCGAAAAATCATAAAAGCAACGATCATGGCGGCGATCGTCATAATGCCGCCGAGCCGGATGATTCCAAGAATCGTGGCGCTGTAACGCGCTGTCGCCGGATCGTATTCAAAGCAATAGAGCAGAACGCGATCCACGGGCGTGCCGATTTTTCCAGAGGATGCGTCCACGAGGCCCAAGCGAAGATCGCGAGCGGGAAATTCCACGCCATAAAAATAACGAGAGATATGGCCATCGGGAGTTAGCAGAAGCAGGCCGCTTGCGTGCGCGAAAAGGTTTTGTTTCGCGTCAAAATTAAAATGGAAGTTTGCGGCGTTCGTGGCGGCTGTAATGGATTCCTTTGAGCCGGTTAGAAAATGCCAGCCGGTTGACGTTTCCGGGCGATGGAATTTTGACATCGCCGTGGCTTTCTTTTCCGCAGCCATTTGCGTGGTGTCGCGATCGTCAAAGCTAATGAAAACGACTTCATAGTCACGTCCGGGATTGAAGGAGAGCATGCGCAATGCGCCGACGACACCTTGTTCGAGCTGCGTACACATCATCGGGCAGCCGTAATACACAAAGGCGACGAGGACAGGCTTCTGCTGATGGAGAAAGTCGCCCAGTTGGACGTTCTTGCCTGTTTCGTCTTTGAACGGCGTATCGAGCGGCATCTGCGCATTGAGTTCAGGCCGGAACCCGACGCCCTGCAAAATCGTGGGCATACCGTTCGCGGGCTGGCCGACGTTATCCGGGGTCATTTGCGCACGTGATATTGTTGCCGCCAGAAGCGTGGCGACAAGGAGTCCGAATTTGCCGGCTAGACGCATTTTGCTACTGTTTTTTCTCCGGGGCAGCCGCGGCCGCACCGGGCAATCCCTTCTCAGCGATGATCTTCATCGCTTCACTCACGGGAATCTGAGCAATGCCGTTCTTTTCATCCACCCAACCGTAACTCTCGTTCGCCTTGCTGTCTTCCGCCACTTTGGTGCGCATGTCCTGCTGAGGATCCGTGATGTGCCCGGGAACTCCCTGCAAGCGAGGTTCCGGCGGCATGCTCATATTCATTTCGTCCGTGGCAGACATCTGCTGGCGGATCATGGGACGCGGCGTATCGCTGCCCGCGACAAAACCCGTGCTGAATTTGAAAAAATAAACGCAGATCGCCAGAGATACAAAAACGGTCACGGCCAGATAGAACAGCGACCAAACAACCGCAGAAATACTGATGTCGCGAGTCTCAAAGGAGACATCGTTGTTTACGGGCAAATTGCCGTTATCGGAAGTGTGGCGATCAGTGCTCATTGTTTGCAATCGCCTCCGCAAGTTTCGGCTCGCCAAGCGGGAGCAGCGGCCGCTGCTTCAGCTGCGTGGCAAAAAACCAAAGCCACAAACCACCAAGGCCAAGAATGGTGGCGAAATCCCACAAACTGGGCAACGCCTGGCGCGTGAACTCCGGACGCGTGAGCCAGTAAACGTCCAAGATACGCATAAGAATCATCCAACACGCTACGATGGGCAACAAGCGCCTGTTGCGCTTCAAATCGTGGGACAACAACACTAGGAATGGCAGGAAGAAATGAAGCACGAGCACTCCGACCGCAACGAAACCCCATGCGCCCCGAAGCCGCTGGTCATAGAACGTGATTTCTTCCGGTAAGTTGCCGGACCAGATAATCAACAACTGCGAGAAGGAGAAGTAAGCCCAGAGCATGTTGAACGCGAAGAGGAGTTTGCCCAAATCGTGCAGGTGGCGCTCCTGAATGAAGTGAGCGAATGGCTCGCTGTACGAAAGCATAGCGATAACAATAATCATGAATGCCATAGCGGAAATAGCCTGGCCGGCAACGAACATGAAACCGTAAATCGTGGACGCCCAATGCGGCGAGAGGGACATGGCCCAATCAAACGCGGCAAAGGACATACCGAAAACATAAAGAATGATGCCTGGACCAGCCCAGAACTTCAGACGGCGGCGCAACTTGCGGTCTTCCGTGTTGACGTCTTGCTCGCGCGACAGCGCGTTGAAGAGCCACATCAACCCAATCCACACGACAAAATAGATCACGGCACGAATGAGGAATGCGTTGTGCGTCAGCCACCACGACTGCAACTTCGAAAGTCCGCCTTCTGCAGGCCATTTCGGCGCGTCCAGCCAGCCAGCGCGTACTTCGCCGTTTACCGTGTGGTTGGAATAGAGATACTTCATCCCGAAAATGAGCGGTATGAAAAATCCGGCGACGAGCCAAAGAACCCGACTTCCTGCTTCCAGCGGGCGGCGAATCAGAGTGCCCCAGTGGCCACCCGTAAGATGCTGCAACATGAGCAACCCGAGCGAGCCGAGAGAAAGGCCGAGGACAATCAAGAACGCCACAAGATAGGAATGGAAGAACTGCTCTGGCGCGACAACCCATCCGATGATGGAGCCGACCAGACCGAGGACGCCGACGACGAGCGCGCGTTTTCCCAGCCGGTTTACGCTTTCCGGCGCTTTGTAGTCCTGCGCGGTCATTCCTTCTCTCCCTGAAGCTTTGCACTGCCGGAATTATCAGCAGCTCCGCTCGAAATTCTTGTACGCAGCGATTCTGGCAACTCGCTGGCTTTTGCGTTGCGGCTCAGCTGCAATGCGCGAACGTACGCAATGATCGCCCACCGGTCTTTTGGCGGAATCTGCGCGGAGTAACCATACATGGCGCCAAAACCGTTGGTGATAACGTCGAAATAGTAGCCGTTCGGCGATTGGCGCAGGCGGTCAATGTGATAGCTCGGCGGGCGCTTCATGCCGCGCATGACAATCATGCCGTTGCCATCGCCCTGCAATCCGTGGCACGGCGTGCAATAAATCTTGTAACGGGCTTCGCCGCGTTCAAGCAGCTTCGCATCGATGGGCAAAGGAAACGCGCTCGAATCTTTTGGCACGACCAATTCATCGTTGGCGAGCGAGCCGCGTGCAACGGTGTTTTCAATCAAAGGACGCTCAGAGCGGCCGTCGGCGAAGAAGTCGCTTTCCGACAACGGCTTATTTTTCGGCTGATTTGCCATGTCCTGGCGGAGCAACTCTTCGTTGCAGCCAACGAGAAAAATGCCGCAGGCAGCGAGCAGGCATGTGCGTGTGAACGAGGCGCTAATCCTCATCGCGCACCTCGGTCACAAATTTCGCGCCGATGCCCTCGAGAAACTTTGTGGCATCAGAAAGACTGAATTTCTTGTCCGTGGCTTCGATACACAGGAAGAAGCCGTCGTTAGTGGCACGTTTGAAACGCGGCACAGTGAAGAGAGGACAGTGCGGCTGTGGAAGCTTGTTCAACGCGAGCATGCCGAAAACGGCGAAAGTGGAAGCACCGAGCACGGTCAGCTCAAACGTAACTGGAATGAACGCGGGCCAGCTGTTCAGAGGGCGGCCGGCGATGTTCAGCGGGTAGGCCATTACGTTGACCCAATACTGAAAGAAGAAACCCGTGAGCCCGCCGCCGACTCCGCCAAGAAGCGTCAACTGAGGAACCAGATTGTGCTTCCAGCCCTTGAGGCCGTAATGCAAGCCCATTGCTTCGGAAAGTCCGGGGATGGGAAATGGAGCGAAGGAGTCAAAGTGCTCGTAGCCCGCTTCGCGCACCTTGCGTGCGGCAGCCATAAGGGCATTCGGCGAATCGAATTCGCCGATGACACCGTAGAGAGTTTGGCGCGGCTCGTTCATTCGTGTTCCTCAGATGTATGCGCGACCAGTTCGCGCATTTCCGCGATGGAAATCGCCGGCAATCCTCGAACGAAGAGGAAGAGCAGCGAAACGAACAGGCCCATCGTGCCGATGAAAGTGCTGTAATCCCAGAACGTCGGCTGGTAGCGGCCCCAGGCGCCGGGAACAAAATCACGCGTCAGGCTGATGACGACGATGACGAAGCGTTCGAGCCACATGCCGAGGTTGATGACCAGGGACATGACGAATAGCGCGGCGACGTTGGTGCGAACTTTTTGGAACCAGAGAAGCTGCGGAGTAAGAATGTTGCAGAGGATCAAAGCAAAGTAATAGCCGCTGTATGGTCCGTGCAGGCGCTGCTGAACCAGGAAAACGTCGAATTTGTTGCCGCTGTAAAGCGCCAGGAAAAATTCCATGAAGTAGCCGTAGGCAACGATGAGGCCAGTAGCGAGCATGACTTTCGCCATATTCTCGAGGTGACGCATAGTGATGAAATCTTCGAGGCCGTAGGCTTTGCGGAGTGGGATAGCGATAGTGAGTACCATTGCGAATCCGGAATAAATGGCGCCTGCGACGAAATATGGCGGGAAGATTGTGGTGTGCCATCCGGGAACGATGCCGACCGCGAAGTCGAAGCTCACGACCGTGTGGACCGAGAGAACAAGCGGCGTTGCAAGGCCAGCGAGCAAGAGGTATGCAGACTGATAGCGATGCCAGTGACGCGCCGAACCGCGCCAGCCCATCGCGAGCATGCCGTAAATAATTTGCGCGGCTTTGTTCGTCGCACGGTCGCGGAGCGTGGCCAAGTCCGGAATTAGTCCGACGAACCAGAACAAGGCCGAAACCGTGCCGTACGTGGAAACCGCAAATACGTCCCAGATGAGCGGGCTGCGGAACTGCGGCCAGACGCCCATGGTGCTTGGGTACGGAAACATGTAGAAGGCCATCCAGGGACGGCCAACGTGAATGCCCGGGAAAACGGCGGCGCAAGCCACCGCAAAAAGTGTCATGGCTTCTGCGAAACGGTTGATGGAAGTGCGCCATTGCTGGTTGAGCAGGAAAAGAATGGCGGAAATCAGCGTGCCGGCGTGGCCGATACCGATCCACCAGACGAAATTGACGATAGCAAAGCCCCAGCCAATGGGGATATTGATGCCCCAAATTCCGACGCCCTTGATGATGAGCCAGGCGATCGAGCCAAGCAGGACCATGAGAATTGTGAACGAGAGAGTGAATCCTGCAAGCCAGCCAAGAGAAACGGGACGGGTAAGAACGATGGACGCGATTTTGTCCGTAACCGAGGCGTAGTTGTACCCAGGCTCGAGCACTCGCGGAAGACGACGAATTTCAGGCGAGTTGACAGGTCCCTCGCTCATGCTTTCTCCAGGTCAGAATTCAGGTTGCGCACGGCGCCGAGATAGGTTGTGCGCGGGCGCGCGTTCAATTCGCCCAACATGTTGTAAGCCCGCGGGTTCACCTTTTCGCGCAATTTCGAAACGCGGCTGTTCGGATCGTTCGCATTGCCAAAGACGATGGCTTCGGACGGGCAAGCCTGTTCGCAGGCAGTGACGATTTCGCCGTCACGGATTTCACGCCCAACGCCGCCGTTATCTTTTTCCGATTCTATGCGCACGTTATTAATGCGCTGCACGCAGTAGGTGCACTTTTCCATGACTCCGCGGCTGCGAACGGTAACTTCCGGATTGCGCATCAACTTCAGGGAAGGCGTTTCCCAATCCTGGAAGCGAAGGAAATTGAAGCGGCGCACCTTGTACGGGCAGTTGTTCGAGCAATAGCGCGTGCCGATGCAGCGGTTATAAACCATGTCGTTCAGGCCTTCTGCGCTATGCGTCGTGGCGCCGACAGGGCAGACCTGCTCGCAAGGAGCGTTTTCGCACTGCTGGCAAGGAACCGGCTGGAAATATGTCGGAGGATTGGCGAGCGCCGGAATTTCTGAATCGTCGTCTTTTTCCGTCTCCAATCCCGATTCATAATAGCGGTCGATGCGAATCCAGTGCATTTCGCGGCCGCGCATCACCTGATCCTTGCCGACAACCGGAATATTGTTTTCCGACTGGCAAGCCACGACGCAGGCGTTGCATCCGTTGCACTTGGTCAGATCAATCGCCATCGCCCACTTGTAGTGCTTGTAGTAGCCCAGCTCTTCGAAGTTTTGGTAGAGCGTCAGGCCATTGGGTGGGGTTTCATCTTTTTCGTGCGCAAAATTCGGATTCTTCTTGTATTCCTCAAGCGAAGCGGAGCTTACGATTTTGCGGCCTTCGACATTGTGATGAAATTGTGTGCAAGCGATCGGGTATTCGTCGTTGGTGACGGTGACTTTGCCGCCGGTGGTTGCCCAAAGCGCATTGGAACCACGCACCGCATACGCATTGAATCCTTTGTTTGTACCGGTTTCGCCGGCATTTTTGCGACCATAGCCCAACGGAAGTACGACGACTCCGTCAGCTTGCCCCGGCACAACCCAAGCGGCAGCTGAAACTTTGCCATTGGAAAGCTCGATGTCCACAACCGACGAGCGAACCTGGCCATGCTCGCCGCCACGGGAAGCAATTGTCCTGCCGATGCCCAGCTTTTGTGCAGTCACAGGGCTGACAAGAGCTGCGTTGTCCCAGGTAATTTTCGTGATCGGCTTGGCCAGTTCCTGCAGCCAGCCGTTGTTGGCAAACCGGCCATCGTAAATCGTCGGATCGGGACGGAAAATGAATTCGAACTCGTCTGCGTTGTGTGCTTTCGCAGGCGGCAGACTTGCCGGGCTGAATTTCGCAGAAACCGGGAGCGGTGCCAGCGCTGTGCCAGCCACCAATCCGTCATTCAACGACTTGCGCCAATTTTTTTCTGCATCGCCCGCGCCCAGAACCGTTTTCACATGTTCGCGCAGAGCATCGTAGGAAGTTACACCGGGTTTGTCGGTGAAAGCCGCAAGAACCTCGAACGCGGAGCGCGCCTGATACAGCGGTGCAATCAGCGGCTGGATGACACTGTATGTGCCGTCAAAAGCGCGCGCATCGCCCCAGGTTTCGAGGAAGTGCGTTTCGGGAATATGCCAGCGTGAAAATTCGCTCGTTTCGTTGTAGTGCGAGCTGACATGCACTACGGTGTGCACTTTTTTCAGCTTCTGTTCGAATTCGGAGAAAGCCCAATCGCGCGGAGCGTCATAAACCGGGTTGCCGCCAAGAATCAAAAGCAAATCCACTTTGCTTTTGTGAATGTCCGCAGCAAGTTCGTGAAGCGATTCTGCGTGATTCACGGGATTCGCTTCGACCGGCTCCGTGTAATAGACGGTTGCGCCCGCATTGCCCAAGGCAGCGTTGATGACGTGGGCTAGAGCGTGTACTTCCGCAGATTGCTGTTCACCCGCAACAACAAGTGATGCCCCGCGATTTTTCTGCAAGTCTTTGGCGACCGCGTCCGCAAATCTTTCTGCGTCTTTAGAAAGCGTTGCTGAACCGCCCAAATCCAGCTTTGCAGCAATTGCGCGCGCAAAAAGTTCAATCTCAGAAGCACGCAACGGCAACCGATGATCGGCCGCTGAACCCGTCACGCTGGGCGTCGGCTCCACGGCGTACAAGCGATTCATTTCGTCGTTTGGCCCGGTCAGGTTGCGTCGCTTGTAAAAATCTTTCATGTAGCGGGTATGGCCGGGGCCGTTCGCCATAAAGTCCGCATCAAGCGACAAAATCACATTCGCTTTTTCGACGCGGCAAACTGTGTTGACGTAACGCCCAAACGCGAGCTTTGCGCCTTCGCGAGCGCCATCGCTAATCGCAGGCTCCCATTGGTGCCATTTCGCTTGTGGGAAAAACTTAAGAACATATTCGATTTGTGCGGCGAGGACAGGCGAAGTGATCGTGCCCGTGAGGATACGCATCCCCGCGCCATTCACGGATTTTTGCGCAGTGGCAAGGTCCTGCGCGGCCTGTTGGAACATTGCCCAAGTGCGAATATCTCCAGCTTCGGTAGGAGTTTTTGCGCGATCGGGATCGTACAGATCAAGGATTGCCGCTTGCGCAAACGCATCCGTTGCGCCAAGACTCGAAGGGTGATCTGGATTGCCTTCAATTTTTGTTGGACGTCCTTCGTGGCTCTCGACAAGGACTCCGACTGCATCCGCGCCAAAGGGCATGACCGTCGCATATTGCTGCGGCTTGCCCAAAATCAAGCCGTCCGGCTGCTTCACGTAAGGAACGATGTGTTGCTCGGGAGGGCGTCCGCACCCGGCCATTCCGGCCAAAGCCATGGAAGCGCCCAACAATTTCAAAAAGCCGCGCCGATCAACCGATTCATCCCATTCGGAGGCAGCGCGGGGAAATTCGCGATGGAGCAAATCTTCAAAGTGCGGATCGCCAGCGAGTTCTTCAATCGAGCGCCAATATTGCTTGCCCGTGCCGCTTTTCGCCTTCGCGTTTGCAGCGGCTATGTCCAACGGATATTCGCGCAGTTCGCGCTCTTCCGCTGTTGGCGGGTGATTGTCCGGGTCTTCCGGGTTTGTACTTGCAAACCCTGATCTGACAATGCCGTATTTGTGCTCGTGATCGCTCATGCAGTCCGTTAGCGATGACACGTCGAGCAGCTGGTTAGCTCGACAGTCGATCGAATTTTTCTCTCCACTGCGAAATCGTGGCCAATTTTCGCCTGATCATCCGGCGCTTTCCAATCCATGTTGTAAACCTGATCGAGCGGCCGCAAAACCGCTTCCGGATTGCGGTGGCAATCGAGGCACCACTGCATCAGCAGCGTATTGGCCTGGAAAATCAGCGGCATTTGATTCACTGCGCCGTGACAAGTAGAGCAGCCGACGCCTTTGCTCACGTGAATGCTGTGATTGAAGTACGCGAAATCTCCGAGGCGATGCACTTTGACCCACTGGATCGATTGATCCGTGCGAAAGCTTTCGCGTACCGGCTCCAGATAACCCGCGTTGTTGAACAAAACGGAATGGCAATTCATGCAAGTCTTTGTAGGTGGGATTCCGGCAGTCGCAGAATTTTCCACCGAAGTGTGGCAGAAACGACAATCAATTCCGTCATCGCCCACGTGATGTTTGTGGCTGAATTGCACCGGTTGTTCGCGGGAAATATTTTGCCGCGTGAAATAAGGCGAACGCGCAAGCGCCAATATTCCAGTTAGCGCTAATCCCGCCAGGAAAATCGCGGAGAAGAGACTAAACCGGGCGATGAAATTCGTGCTGCGGTGAAAAATCTGGGCCATGTTTGCGTTGCGCTGTGGCGGGTGCCTCCGTTACGAAGGGGCGGCAACCGGGAGACTCCACCGTCAATCACTGGCAGCGCATACCCAGGACGTGATTGACGCGATAGTTTCTACCAAAACTTTTTGAAAAGCAACACTTCGGGAAAAATCTTTTTCGCGAGTTGTTGCCGTTGCGCGAAGTTGGATGCAACAAAGGATTCGAACGATTCAAAATGATTTTGGCGAGTTCCCAAACTGGGCTTTATGCGAAACCAAAATAGAATTTATACGAAATGTCGCTTCACTTCGTTTCCCCTTATTCTGGCCCATGCTATCTTAGAAGAACCCTCCGCCGCCCCTTTGCGGTGGAGTCTACCTTGTGGATGACGCAATTGCGTCGTCTGTAGGCCGAGCCTGCTGGGGCGTGGTCCAACTGGTAGGGCACCTCACTGTTAATGAGGACGGTGATGGTTCGAATCCATCCGCCCCAGCCAATTTTCTTTGAGCGCGTAAACTAACCCTTTGCAGTAGGCAGACCTGCAGAAACCCAGCCTTTCCAGCCGCCGTCCATGGATTCAACCTTGGTGTATCCCATTTTCTGCAAGTTGTCGGCAACGAGCGCGGAGCGGAATCCACCGCCGCAATAGAGGATCATTTTTGTGTCGGTGTCGGGCACGGCGGTCTCGATATCTCGTTCGATGATTCCACGGCCCATATGCACCGCTCCGGGCAGATGACCGTTGGCCCACTCATTGTCCTCGCGTACGTCAACGAGCAGGAATTTTTCCCCGGATTCCATGCGGCGCTTTACGTCCGCAACATCAGTCTCCTTCACGCGGGTTTTGGCGTCGTTCACGAGCTTCAAGAATTGGGGAGAATGTGCCATAGCGGACTCCTCGAATTTACAGAGCAAAGGCTAGCACACGGCTGAAGCAGAGGAAACTTTGCGGCGGTGACTATTGCTTGGGGTTGGCGTCGGCAGCAGCTGCAGCAGCGGCGCCTTTTTTCGCCAAAGAGCGGACGTAATTGACCATGCTCCATACTTGCGTGGGCGGCAAGCGATCGCCTTCTCCCGTCATTTTCCCTTTGCCCTTGGTGATGATGTCGAAAATTTCCGCGTCGGATACTCCACTAAGCGCCGCCGGCTCGCGCCAGTCTTTCATCGTCAGCTTCATGGATTCCACCATGTCGCCTTTGCCGTCGCCGCTTGCCCCATGGCACATCGAACAGTCATAACCGAACATTTTTTTCGCCGAGGCCAAACCTTCCGGAGTAGGCGCTACCGGATTTTTCTTTTCTGCCGTGGCGGGTTTACCGGCAGAATCGGCGGCGGGTGGATTGTCTTTTGGTTTTTCCTGAGTTGATTGTCCCTGTACAAACCACAAGGAAATTCCAGCAAGAACAATCGTGCTGAAGCAAGCATGTGCAGGCCGCATCGCATCCTCCTGGACGGGGATGAACTGGCGATTCACTTTGAACTGTCGCCGAAATCCAGCCGGAAAAGACCGTCTACCCTGAGGCGGATTCTACACCCGTGCGGCTCAAGTGAAACAAGTTTTGTCACGCGGTTGCTGGACTGGAATCAACTATCGGGTGATAGCCATCAGTCCATGTCGCGCCAGTTGGGGCCGACGCCAACTTCCACGGCGAGAGGTACGGCGAGTTTATGCACCCCTTCCATCTCTTCGCGCACGAGTTTTTCGAGTTTGTTCTTCTCTTTTTCCGGCGCTTCAAAAAGCAGTTCGTCGTGTACTTGGAGAATCATTTTCGCTTCGAATTTTTCTTTGGCAAGTCTGTGGTCGATGGAAATCATCGCCAGCTTGATCAAATCGGCTGCGGTTCCCTGCAATGGCGAATTCAGGGCGGTACGTTCCGCAAAATTGCGCAGCTGCATTTGCGGCGAACTGATTTCAGGAATCGGCCGGATTCTGCCAAACAAAGTTTTTGCCACGCCAGTCTTGCGCGTCTCCGCAAGCACATTTTCCAGATACGCCTTCACGCCTTTGTACCGTGTGAAATAAGCGCTGATGAATTGCGCCGCTTCACGTTGTTCGATGCCAAGTTGTTGTGCGAGCCCAAATGGCGAAAGCCCATAAATAATTCCAAAGTTGATGGCTTTTGCCGCACGGCGGTGTTCCGCTGTCTGTGCAAGCGGTCCGACGCCGAATACTTCTTGAGCTGTGCGTGCGTGAATATCTTCATTATTGCGGAACGCATCGATGAGCACGGGGTCTTTCGAAACGTGTGCCATCACGCGCAACTCGATCTGTGAATAGTCAGCAGAAAGAAGAATTTTTCCTTTTTCCGCAACGAACGCCGCGCGAATCTCCCGGCCGAGTTCAGTACGGATAGGAATATTTTGCAGATTTGGATCGCTGGAGCTGAGGCGTCCCGTTGCAGCGACCGTTTGCGACATGCTCGTGTGCACGCGGCCGGTCTCTGGATGAATGAGTTTCGGCAGCGAATCCACGTAAGTAGATTTTAGTTTTGCAATTTCCCGGTACTCAATCACTTTCCCGGGCAGGGGATGCGTTGCGCCCAATTCTTCCAGCACATCCGCCGCGGTGGAACGCGATTTGGCTTTTGCTCGCTTTGCAGCGGGGGCAAGATTCAATTTGTCGAAAAGAATTTCCGCGAGCTGTGTCGGGGAATTTACGTTGAACTCGGACCCCGCCAGTTCCCAAATCTCTTTCTCCAGCCGGCGGATTTCCTTCTCCATGGATTGCGACATTTTTTCGAGCGCCTTCGGGTCCACGCGAACGCCTATTCGCTCCATGTCCGCCAGAACCGGCGCGAGCGGCAAATCAATTTTTCCGTAAACGCTTTCGAGCTCCTGTTCCTTTATCTGTGCGCGCAGAGCAGGCGCAAGTTGTTGGAGAAAATCCGCTCGTTCGCCCGGGCCGCCGCCTATCGGCACATTGAATTGACGAAAGACGACATCCGCGAAGTCATGTTTGGAGGTTGTGGGCCGCAAAAGATAGGAATAAATTTGCGTCGCGTCCTGAATATTTTCCCCGCGTCCCATCAATAACTGAAAAAGCTTTGGATCGTGGACGATTTTGGCGCGTTTTGGATTGTTGAGAATCGCCGCGAGCGCGCTGACTGCTTCGCCCTTTTCGTCGGCCCAGATGGCGCGCCCTTCACCGGCTTTGCTGGAGACTTCTATGCCTGTAATCCTCGTTCCAAATCCCTCCGTTTCGCGTTCGCCCAAATCGAGTTGCAACCAAACTGCAAGCGGCGCTTTGGCCGGCAATTTTTCCAGCCATGCACGGAATTCCCTGGCGTCCGCAAATTGGGCATAGTCTCTTTTCGAAGGAGCTTCCTTTTCGGCAGCAGCCGGTGCCGCAGCTTCCACGTCGAGTTCGCGCAATAAGGAATTGAAGCCCAGTTCACGATAGAACGAAACCAGCGCCGCAGTATTCGGCGGTTGCAGCTCCAATTCTTTCAGCTTCACGTCTACCGGCGCATCAATCGCTATTGCGGCAAGCTGTTTGGACATCATCACTTGCTCGCGCTGCTGCTGAAGCGCCTCTCGATAGCGCTTGTTCGGCACTTCATCCGCGTGGTCGAGTGCCTTTTCCACGCTTCCATATTTGTTAATGAGTTCGGCCGCGCCTTTTTCGCCAATTCCCTTCGCGCCGGGAATGTTATCGATCGTGTCGCCGAGCAGCGACATGTAGTCCACGACTCGTTCCGGCGGCACACCCAGAATCTCTTCTACTTTCTTTTCGTCCACGATGATGTCGCCTTTGGCTCCGCCAGAGCCGGTGCGCAGCGTGCGTACGTTCTTTCCAACAAGCTGCATCATATCTTTGTCGTTGGAAACGATGAGAACGTCGAGACCCTGTTTCGCTGCTTTGACGGCCATCGCTCCAATCACATCATCCGCTTCATAACCCTTCACTTCGAGAATCGGCAGCCGCATCGCTTCACACAGCCGTTTTACAAATGGCAGTTGCACTTTCATTTCATCCGGCATGGGCTGGCGTTGCGCTTTGTACTTTTCGAAGAGCTTGTCGCGGAACGTCGCGCCGGGCGGGTCGAACACAATTCCAATGTAGTCCGGCTGATAGTCCTTGATCAGCCTTTTCAAAATGTTTCCAAACAAAAAAGGAACGTTTGTGGGAACGCCGCCTGGACCGGTCAACCGCATCGGCATCGGAGCAAAAAAGGCGCGATAGACGTGCGCCATTGCATCAACAAGGAAGAGTTTCTTGCGCTCTGCGGGCATCGGGCGAGTATAGCAAACGCTGCCAGCCACGCATTCCGCGGAACTTGTGCTTCAAAAAATTTAGAAGGGCTGCCCGAGGTGACCGTCTCGAGCAGCCCTTCTTGTCCGCTTTTTTATTATTGGCTGTTCTGGTTGGTGGAACTCAAATTCGCTTAGGGCTTCGGCGCTGGACTTGCCGGCGCATTCGACGTGCTCGCTTGTGCCCCTGACACGAAGAGCAAACGCGTGCCGCTATCCAAATGCACGTTTTTACCTGCGGAGGTAATCACGGAACCTTCCGTGCTGTTCGAGCCTGCTGCGTTCAAGTTCAGGCCATTTAGACCGAAAACACCGCGGCTGTTCGATGTGAGTTGGCCAGCCGCATTCAATCCGCCGGCAGCGCCATTCGCAGCACCTGCTGCTCTCGTTGTCGTGCGAGCCGTTGCGTCAACTGCTCCGCCTGCAGTATTTCCAACGTTCCCGGCGGTATTCGCCACTGTTCCGGTTGCTGCGCCGGCCGTGGATGCGACACCGCCAACCATGCCGCGGTTGCCGCCAGAAGCTCCGCCCCCACCATAAGCTCCTGCACTTCCGATGGCCTCCAAATCAGATCCGCCAACATTCGCGGCTGATTCTGCCGACGCCAATGCTCGGATGCTGCCGTTCAACGCGACTTCTTGCCCGTCCTTCAACACTGCTCTGTCAAAAGCAATCCCCAAAGCAGATTCCGCGTCGCCCTTGCTCCGAGCCGATGCCCGAGTTACGTGTCCGATTAACTTGGTTCCCTTTGGTAATACAGTCTTCCCTTGCGCTTTGACGGCATCCGTGGTGTGTGCAGTCACAGCGTCGCCTTCTTTTGCTTTCTTCGAATCGACCGGAGCACTCAACGAAGCATTGATCGCCGTCCCATCCGCGATGGATGCGCTCGAGCCGTTGCTCTGTGCTTGTGTGGACGCGGAAGAAGAAGCGGATCCGTTTGCAGAGCCTTGTTGCGCACTCGCGGTTGTGCCGGCACTTGCGTTCGCCTCTGCTTGTGCCCGTACCTGAGCACCTACCTGAAGCTGTGCGATTGTTGCCAGCGCGAATAGTGATCCCGTCTGAATTGCCAAAAATTTACGATTCATATCAACTGTCTCCTTGCGGAATCCCCGAAAAACTGCGAACGACTATGCATCCCCAGTAGATAAGGGTATCCTTCCGGAAGTTTGATACCGCAAAGAGCTTGCCAGAGATAAAGCGTTTGTTTTTAGTATTTTACAGAGAAAAACAGCTGGGATCTTGAGTAATGGGCCCCCAAAACTCCCTATTACCAGGCAGGATTTACAGAGAATCAGTGGCTTCAAAATCCCAGATCCAGTTCCGTTTGGCGGCTCGGGAAACTGCGTCAGTCGGCTCGGTCTGCGAAAGCTCCAAGCGAAATCTATTTACGACTGCGCCCGTGACATAAGCAACAGCCGCGTGCCATCATCCAGGCGAACACTCTTGTTTTCCGAAGTGATCACAGGGCCTTGCTTTCCAGTCGCGTCCAGTGATTTCAGCGCGACGCCGTTGATTCCAAAAACGCCGCGGCTATTTAGGGCAAGCTGTCCAGCAGCATTGACTCCTCCAGTCGCATTATTTGTTGCGCCTGTCACTTCATTGACCGGGCGGCCGGCTGCATCAATCGTTGCCCTTGCTGCACTGTCGGCAGACACTCCAGGCGCGGAGCTAACCGAAGCTCCCGGCGCGTTGCCGACGTTGGGCGCGACTCCCGATATTGGGCGCTGTCCACCGAGTTCCGTGCGGCTGTCTGTAACAAAATTTCCATCTGCGCCTGCGGGAACGGGCGGTGGGGCGGGCGTAGCCATCGCTTGGATGGTTGCGTAGATCGGTATCTCTTGTTTGCCCTTCAACTCTGCTTTGTCAAACACAATCATCAGCGAAGATTCCGCGTCGCCGTTCGATTTAGCAGAAGTTTGTGTTACGTGGCCGATAATTTTTGAGCCTTTCGGAAGAATCGTTTTTCCATCCACACGAACATCTTCGGCCGTTCGGGCCATCACAGCATCTCCCACTTTCAATTTCTTCGAATCGAGCGAACGATCCAATGTCGCGTTGAATGCTGTTCCAACTCCCAGCTGACCGTTCTGGCTTGCCGCTTGAGTTGAATCCGTCGCGGCAGTTTTACCGCTTGCCGATGCCTGTCCCGGCGCTTGTGCTGGCGCACTGTTTTGTGCCGCCAGTGCGCTTGAAAATGCCAAACTCATGATCAATGTTGCCGCAATTTTAAGATTCATTTGCGCCTCCTGCTCTTGGCCTTATCTGGGGCCAATTACGGCTGGAGTAACGCTCGCCTGCCGAGCGCTTTCTTCAAGGATAAGAGTTGGCACAATTCAGACGGAATACAGCTCCTGATGTATTTCTTACAAACACAACTCGCATAATCTAAATGACTTATGGAAATCAGAGGTTGGCTTTATTGCTTTGGATCAGCGGGCACTTCTGCTATCGAAACCAAAAGCATTCTCGTCCCGCTATCCAGCCGCATGTTTTTCCCAGTCGAGCTGACGACGGAAACTGGAATAGTTTTCGAAAGGCCCGCCGCCAGCCGAACTCCGTTCATTCCGTAAACGCCGCGACTTTCTGGTGTCAACTGCCCGTCATTCCCAAGACCAGAATCCGGTTTGGTAGAGTTTCCCGCACTTCCCGGATTTCCGACTGCCGGCCCTGGCGGCGTACTTGTTCGGCCGCCTCCCATCGGTGACGTGGTCGTTGCTGTTCGCGTTCCCGTCATCGGATCCTGTCCAAGGGCGTCGCTCGCCGGCGAATTCTGCCGCGCCGGAGCGATCGCTCTAATCGCAAAGCGAATCGGAATTTCTTCGCCTTTTTTCGGCACTGCTTTTTCGAATTGAATCGCAAGAAACGACTCCGCTTCACCCTTACCTCGCGCCTGCGCCTGCGTCACATGGCCGAGGATCTTCGTTCCTTTTGGCAAAACTATTTTGCCCTGAATTTTTAGGGCTTCGGTTGTGTGCAGGACAACCTGGTCATCCGCCTTCGCCTTTTTCGAATCGAGTGAAGTATCTAAATCAGCGAACAGAGCTGCTCCGTCAGGTGGAACGACCGATTTCGTATCCGATTGCGCCCGGACTACCGTCGCAGCTGGAACTCCAATGAATAGTGTCGCACTCGTAAAAATCAGGAGGCTTTTCTGAAACATTCCTCACCTCCTAAACAATCTCGAGCGGCTTCGCCACCTGTTCCAGGATTTCCGCCGCTTTCAGAAGTTGATCGCGCTTATGCGCCGCACTGACAATCGCACGCAACCTGGCTTTTCCTTCCGCTACAGTGGGGTAACCGACAGCAGGGGCAAAAACACCTGCATCAAAAAGTTTGCGCGAGAACTCAAAAGCTTTCGCGGCGTCGCCCACGTGAATCGGAATGATCGGCGTTTCGCTCACCTTGAATTGGAAACCGCGTTTTTTTAGTTCACGCTTGAACATCTTTGTGTTCGCCCACAATTTCTTGACAAGCTTTTCGCCGTCCGGCGAATCGAGAAGCGTAAACGCGGCCTGGCATGCAGCTGCCGTTGCCGGTGGATGCGAAGTCGAAAACAAAAAAGGCCGCGCGCGAAGATAGAGAAAATCGATCAAATCGCGCGAGCCGCAGACATATCCGCCCATCGAGCCAATCGCTTTGCTCAGCGTCCCCACTTGAATATGCACGCGCCCATGACAATTGAAATGGTCAATCGTGCCGCGCCCGCCGCGGCCCAGCACTCCGCTCGAATGAGCGTCGTCTACCATCATGACGCAGTTGTATTTCTCGGCGAGGTCGCAAAGTTCCGGCAACGGCGCGATGTCTCCATCCATTGAAAACACACCGTCCGTGATGATCAGTTTCTTGCCGGGAAAACTCGCATGCTCTTGCAAAATCCGTTCGCAGTCTTTCACATCCTTGTGCTTGAAAACCTTAATCGTCGCCTTCGAAAGCCGCGCGCCGTCAATAATGGACGCGTGATTTAATTCATCGGAAATAATTAAGTCTTCCTTGCCGAGCACCGCGGAAACCGTTCCCGCATTCGCCGTGAAGCCGGACTGAAACACCACGCACGCTTCGACGTTCTTGAACTTCGCGATCTGTTCCTCAAGTTGCATATGCAGTTGCATCGTGCCAGCTATGGTTCGCACCGCTCCCGCGCCAACACCCAATTTCTTTGTCGCTTCGAGCGAAGCCTTCCGAAGCCGTTTATCGGTTGCGAGTCCGAGGTAATTGTTTGACGCCAGATTGATAACCTCTTTTCCGTCAAACGTGCATACCGCTTTTTGCTCGCCTTCTAGGACGCGCAGCTTCGGTGCAACTCCTTTCGCGCGCAATTCATTCAACTGGTCGGTGACGTACTGCAACGGATTTGCCTTGGCAGCCTGCATCGCGGTTTCTGACATGAGTCACTCCTGAATTTGCTTTTGAGGGTGGAAGAACCATTGTGCGCCAGCCGAAGTTCTTCAGCAAACTGCATGACGCCCATCGGCGTCACGGTTCCACGAGCTCGGAATCGTGCTTTCTGAAAACTTCTTCCAGAGCTGGCCGGGATCGATCCTTCATTGCGTGAATGTCTTGAATCAATCCAAAAATGTTCGACGACATAACGAGCAGGTAGCGCGTTGGACCAGGGCCCGGATTCCAATACGTGTGCGCGGTGCCGCGCGGAACAAAAACGCTTGCCCCCGCACCGACGGCCACTTCATTCGGCCCGACGCGAACTCGCAACTGGCCCTCCAGCACATACCAGGCTTCATCATCTTTGTGGTGAACGTGCCACGGCGCGATGAGACGTGGCGACTCTGCGTTTCCGCCCGCGTCGCGCCACTCAGCAACAACAAAGGAACTATCCGCGGATCCAAGTGTGTTTCCGGCAAGCAACGGCGCAACGATGGGCGGAGTCATGCGTGGGCACTCCTGGCGTGGGAAATCAGCGAAACGCGATTAGTGCGATATTCCATTGGGATACAAAAGAATTTTCCCGGCAAGGCCACTTTGCAATTTTGTGAACGCGTCCTCGAATTTGTCGAGACCAATGCGATCGTCAAATAGCGGATCGAGATTCAAACGGCCTGCTTTCAGCAGCGCCGTCATCTGCTCCCAGGTGTCATACATGCGGCGGCCGTAAATTCCCTGAACCGTTGCGCCCTTGAAAATCACGTCATTCACCAAATCGAGTGGCACGCTTTCGGTCGGAATGCCCAGAAGCGACGCGCGCCCGCCTGCCCGCAACGCCTTAAAACCTTGTTGAATTGCCGTCGGATTGCCGCTCATTTCAAGCAGCACGTCTACTCCCGTGCCAGACGTTTCTCCGAGAATTTTCTTCACGGCATCTTCGGTCACCGGGTTTATCACAACGTCTGCGCCCATCTTTTTCGCCATGGCACGCCGATGTTCATTCGTCTCCGTCGCAAATACCATCGAACTGCCGCACGCTTTCGCCACCACGATGGACATCAATCCAATCGGCCCGCATCCCGTAACCAAAACGCTTTGCCCCGCAATCGCTCCGGCCAGCACCGTATGCACCGCATTTCCTAACGGATCCAGAATCGCGCCGTAGTGCTCAGGAATTCCCGGATCGAGTTTGATGATGTTCGCAGCAGGAATTTTCACGAAGTCCGCAAACGCGCCATCTTGATCGATGCCGATGATCTTCACATTTGGGCAAATATGCGCTTCGCCCACACGGCATTGATGGCAATGCCCGCAATTCACATGCATCTCCGCACTAACGAAATCGCCCGCCTTTAGCGCCGCAACTTCATCGCCCACTCGCTCAATCACGCCGCAAAATTCATGCCCCAGCGTCACCGGCGGCTTGATGCGTCCTTGCGACCAGCGGTCCCAGCCGTAAATATGCAAATCCGTGCCGCAGATGGACGCAGCTTTCACGCGCACCAGCACGTCCGTCGGCCCAATCGCCGGAACCTGCGCCGGTTCCATGGAAAGCCCGCGCGCCGGCTGCATTTTTCGCAACGCTTTCATATTTGTCGTCATTGTGTCCGCTTACAAGCGCCTGCTACCCACACGCGCAATTTCCGATGCTAGCACACGCGCTTCGGAGAAGCATGGCGATGGATCCATTCAAGTCTGAGAATCCCGTTTCGGAGTGATGCTTCAGCCAAAATAAAAGCGGCCCGCCAAGTGCGAGCCGCTTCAGTAAGACCGTTTTGTTGAACGCGCGTAACCGCTCTGGCTTACGCGTTTTGACCGTTCAAAATTGGGGCCGCAAATCTCTTCTTCGCCAAACACACCAGCAAGAAAGCCAATCCGGCAAGTCCGAGCGCCAAGGTCGACGGCTCAGGTGTCGAAACGACCGAAACCTGAACTGGGCTATATAGGAAATCCTTCGGGAAGTTTCCTCCTCCTAGGTAAATCCCGAACTCTCCTTGTGTATCGTAGAAGAGGTTTACCGGCTGGGCCAATCCCGCCAAAGTGAACAAGATGCCGCCACCGTCGACTACTGGGTTCGCGCCCGGAAACAGCAGGTTGTCGTAGAACCAAAAACTCCCATCGGGGAGGTTGTAATAGGAATAACCCGTGGATGTCGTCGTCGGCACAAGACCCGTCACCGGGAAACCGCTCACATTGCCGCTGATCGCATCAATTGAGTAAACTCCAGGGCTTGTCAGCACGGTATCCACGTTCAGAGTACCGTTAAACCCGGAACCCCAAAAATTGACAGTAAACGTGTCCGCCGACGCCGTTCGAGCGCAAGCTAACAGCGCAACTACCGCTACCATCGAAATCATCAACCGGGTCAGGGTTTTCATTAAGGGTCCTTTGGTCCGAAAATGCACTAACTCCACACAGCCATATCGCACATATAATGCCATTCTTGCGATTATTGAAAACAAAGGACTTACTTGCCACTCGCCCTTTCGGTTCTGCAATTGATTTCTCTTTGTTTACACAAATTGGCCTGCCAGATTCTCTGGCATCCATTAGTTACCACAGAGACATATCCCGGATTACTATGCCTACCGAACCATCACCACCACATTAATCTTTTCCAACGCTTTCAAATATTCCACTACCAACTCCAGCGGCACCGGCCCGTACTCTGCCGACACTGCATCCCGAATCTCCTGCGCATTCCTCTTCCCATCCGCAAAATTCAACACTTCGTACGCATACTCTTCCCCTGCTCCCCACAATCCTTCATAGCTCAGCAGTTTCGGCGTCTCAATTCCCGCCGCCTTCGCATGCTCCGAAAAATAGTCATACCCAAACACCGCCAGCGGCCCTCTGGGTTCTCCTTTCCGGCGAAACACGTTTAGACCTTCACCACCTACACTGCTTGCAAGCGGCATTCTAGCCGCTGGCGCTCCTGGTGGACGTGCACACATGACTTCACGCTGCGCTCGCGACAGATTCGTTCCTAGGTTCACAATCGAACATCGCATAGCCAGATTCAAATCGCTTTCCTTGAAGGCCATATTGTTTGCATCCGAGTTGTCGCCTGCGAGTCCCAGAACTCTCATCTTCCGCCAAAGTGTCTCTTGCCTAATCATCCAACCATGAAGGTTTGCTGCTTCCCCGGCGCCTTCTTCCCCCATCCCCGCCAAAGAATACCCGCTCGCCGCCCCAATAAACGCCGCCCGCTTCAACTTCGTCGGATCAATATTCGCCGCCGAATCAAAATTCGTATGAATATACCGGTCCGGCCAGTCATTCAGATAAATCGCCGGAATCCCGAACGACGAATCCTGATACACATCGTGATCGCTGCCCATCGTAAACGCCGAATACTCCGCGCGCAGCGGCTCTTTCCCGCCCTCCGGCGCAACCATCGGATACTCGGCCTTCCCCGTCGCCGCAAATTGGTACGACTCCTCGTTCACCCAATCCGCAAATGCCCACGCCACGTCATGCACAAAGCTCGGCAAACTCATAGGCCCGCGCGTCACATGAAACACCGCCTTCGTCTCCGGTCCACCGCCGACCATGTCCATGTGCACGACAGCTTTGATCCGCTTCGCAAATTCCGGCTTCCCATTCAGCAGCGCCATCGTGCCTTCAATCTCAGGCGGAAAAATAAATCGAATCGTGCGCGCCGGCCGCTCCAACTTTTTCTCATCAATCAAACGCTGCAGTGTCCGCGCCACTTCCAGAATCGCCGAGCACCCGCTCGCATTGTCATTGGCTCCCGGCCGCTGATGATCCAGATGGCAGCTAAACGCAATCTCTTCCTCCTTCAACTTCGCATCCGCGCCAGGAATCGTCGCCGTCACCACCTCATAGTTCCCAGCGTGTTGCCCACCCTTCACCACTGCTTGCAGCCAAATATTCTTGCCCTTCGCTAATCGCTCCTTGAATTCGCGCGCCGTCTTCAACGACACCATGAACGCAAACGTTTTGTTCGAGGAAAACGTATCCAGATGTCCCCACCGAATCGCATCTCGATTTTCGCCGGACCAAGCTGTCTTTTGGTTCTGCGCATAACTCACAATTCCCGCGGCTCCAAATTTTCCAACCGCCAAATCCTGAACTGCCCCCGGCTGCGCGCTCACTAGCACGATCTTTCCTTTCACGTCCTTTCCAGTGTAGTCGCTCTCCTTCGTTCCCTCGCCGACATCCACCAGATACGCCATCACGTTGGCGCTTTCGCTATCCTCGGCAAGCACGATCGGCTCCGCATAGAAACTTGCGAACACCTTGTTGGCCACGCCATACGCTTTCATTGGAGGAAGACCGTTTGCTTGATAGAGCGTTCCTTCCTCACTAACCAACTCCGACAGTTCGCCCATTTCGGCATCCCATGCCGGCCGCGACCGCTGCGTGCCATAAAAAATCTTCCCATCCGCAGGAAACTGCAGAATCGCCACATCGCTCAATCCATACGCCCGCAACCGCTCCGCCACCAGCTCCGCCGCTTCATGAAATCCCTTCGACCCGCGCTGCCGGTGAAACCGCGCAATCCCTTCCAGATTCCGCTTCGCCGTCTCCCCGCTGATCTCGTTCGCCAGCGCCGCCACATCCTTTTCAGGCAGCAGCGGCGGCTTCTGCGCCCGCGCCTCTGCGCCAAAAATCAGCCCAATCCAAATTCCCACTCCCACCGCAAGTCCCGTCCGCCTCATCCGCCGCTCCTCATTCCCAACTTCTTCTCTGCACCCTTTGCGACTCTGTATTAAGAAAAGCCTTCTCACATTAACCACAGTTTTCTAAGTGCTCGCGCCTGAATTTGCTTTTCACTTCAATGCCGCGGCCACCTGCACCAAATCCATCACTTCGTTCAATTGTTTCGAATCAAGAATCGTCCTACCGTTGTTTATGAACGCCACGTCTCCGCTTGTTGTATCCATGCTGCTCGGCTGCGAACCGCTCTGCCTCGCTCTGTCTGTTCCGCAATACTCTAACTTCTTCAAAATCAACACTTGCAAAAATCGATCCTCTAACTCCTTTGCAATGAACACTTACAAAAAAGGGGGGAGGGGGGTAGTTATGGTTAACCAATATTCCATTTCTGACCGCTCGGTGTCGCTTTCCCGCTCGACACTTCTTACCTCCACCAACGTAGTATTCTTTGAGAGCGCATCCAACTTCCACATGACCCCAACTTCCGGTCCCACCGACCAAACTACCATCCAGCTCGACCACGTCTCCCGCCACTATACCCTCGGCGCTTCCGCCATCCGCGCCGTCGACGATGTTTCCTTCTCCATCCGTTCCGGCGAATTTGTAGCGCTGCTCGGCAGTTCCGGCTCTGGCAAATCCACGTTGCTGAACCTCATGGCCGGCCTCGACCGCCCCACGTCCGGTGCGATCCACGCCGACGGAAAAAATCTTGCCGAACTTTCTTCCCTCGAACTCGCCCGCTACCGCCGCAACACTGTCGGCATGGTTTTTCAATCCTTCAATCTCCTGCCGCGCATGACGCTCGCCGAAAACGTGGAACTTCCTCTTCGCCTCGCTGAAGTGGACCACGCCGAGCGAGACGCACGCGTCAGCGAAGCCTTGCTTCGCGTCAAACTCGATAAACGCACCGGTCATCGCCCTGCAGAACTTTCTGGCGGCGAACAACAACGCACCGCCATCGCCCGCGCTCTCGTCAATCGCCCCAAAATTCTCTTCGCCGATGAGCCCACCGGTAATCTCGATTCCGCCACTGGCGAAGCCATCATGAACCTTCTCATTGAAATCAAAGAGACCCTCGGCATGACCATCATCATGGTCACGCACGAACGGCCACTCGCAGAAAAATACGCCACGCGCCTCGCCATCATGGGCGACGGCAAACTGTTGAGCGACGGAGCAAAATCATGAAGCTCCGCGACATGACCGAGCTCGCCGTCCGCAACCTCCGCGAATCCATCCTTCGTAATTCGCTCACGACGCTCGGAGTCGCCGTCGGAGTCGCATCGCTCGTGGCCATGCTTTCTCTCGGCGTCGGCCTGCAACAACTCGCCACCAGCCGCCTGACAAAAAGCGGTTTGTTCGACACCGTCTTCGTTACGCCGAAGCTCTATCTGCGGGCCGCTAATGCCACGCCCACAACGCAACAGGGTGATACCCGCCTCCTCGACGAAGACGCGCGGCAGGCGCTCGCAAAACTTCCAAACGTCATCGAAGTTTTCCCGCAAATTCGTTTTCCCACGGAAGTTCGTTTCGACGGCAAACCGTATCCGACCGTGGTCGCCGGCATGCCCCAGTCTTCCCAGCTCAGCGGTTCCTTCGACGGCATGGTCGGAAAGTTCTTTTCCGGAGAATCTGCCGACGAAGCCATTCTGCAAATCGAATTCGCGAAAGAACTTTCTCCGGACACCGCTTCGCTCGTTGGCAAAACTCTTTCGATACGCTACGCCGAACGGCAGCAACTCGAAGATGGCTCTGGCGGCTTCAGCATCATCCCGAAAGAAAAGCAGTTGAAGATAATTGGAATCATCGAGACGGAGCCTGCTTCCGGTTTCGGCGGCTTCGGCAATGGCCGCCTTCTGATTCCCATCGGCGTTGCGCAATCGCTCCGGGCCACGCAAATCAACGACCTGCGTGACGCCGTCCGCGGCGGCCCAGCAAAGCCGACCTACGCCAGCCTCACCGTCCGTGCGAAATCTACCTCCGACGTGGATGCCATCGAAGCGAGCGTCAAGAAAATGGGATTCGGCGCTTTTTCTCTTCTTGACGCGTCGAAGAGCCTGAAAATTTTCTTCGGCGTCTTCGATCTCATCCTCGGCCTTTTCGCCAGCCTCGCTCTCGCCGTCGCCACGCTTGGCATCGTCAACACGCTCGTCATGGCCATTCTCGAACGCCGCCGCGAAATCGGCGTCCTCAAAGCGCTCGGCGCTTCCGACGGCGACGTAAAAACCCTGTTTTTCTTTGAAGCCGGAGTGATGGGCTTTCTCGGAGGAATCGGCGGCGTACTCTTTGGTTGGCTCATCGGCCGCGGACTGAACTTGGCGACGAACATCTACCTTAAGCGCCGCGATCTTCCGAGCATTGAAGTCTCGTCCGTCCCCGCGTGGCTCGTCTTCATCGCAATAGCGTTCGCAGTCGTCATCAGTCTCGTCGCCGGCCTCTACCCAGCATCCCGCGCCGCGAAACTCAACCCCGTCGAGGCTCTCCGTTATGAATAGTCCGCTTCCTCCCATAAGGGCTGCGCTGTTGTCAGTTTCCGTTCTGGCCGTCTTCGCGATTCCTGCTGTCTCGCAGGAAAAATCGACCAGCCTCGCAGACGCGCGCTCTGAAGTCGAGACGAATCTTCGCACCAAGGAAGGCAAAACGTACGACGAGCAACTCGGCAAAGAATTTCAGCAGAAACATCTTTCAACCTTGCGCGAGTGCAAGAAATCCACGGGCGACCTCAGCAATTTTTGGATTTTGATGAAGTTGGACAGAACCGGCGCAGTGAAGGAAGTCCTGCTGAGTCCAACAACAAAACTCGGATCGTGCACGCGCGACGTTTTGCTCAAATCCGACTTCTCACCGCCCCCCAAACAGAATCACTGGGTGAGCATTTACCTGCAACTGACCAAATGAAGTTCACTTTCCTTCCAATGCGCCTCTCTTTGCTCGCCGCCCTGGTGTTTCTGATTTGGCCGGCTAGGGCGCACGCCGCCTCTGGCCGGGTTGAATGCAATTCTCTGCAGAGCAAAATTCTCGCGCACCCGGTTCCCTACTGCGTTCTGCTTCCACCGAGTTACGACGCAGACAAAACGCGGCGTTTCCCCATTCTCTATTTTTTCCACGGCCTCGGCGACGACGAACAAATGTTCGTCCACACAGGAGGCTGGAATCTCGTCGAAGATCTTTGGGAACGAAACCAGCTCAGCGAATTCTTGATCGTCACTCCGGCCGCGGGTGCAACGTTCTACATCAACTCGCATGACGGCAAAGTTCGTTACGAAGATTTTCTCGTACAGGAATTTCTTCCGGGAATCGAAAAACGTTTTCGTGTGCGTCCAGGGCGCGCAAACCGCGCCGTCTCCGGAGCCTCTATGGGCGGCTACGGAGCGCTCCGTCTCGCCTTTCGCCATCCCGAACTTTTCTCTTCCGCCAGCGCGCACAGCGCCGCTTTAATCGAAAAGCTTCCGTCCTTTCTAGGAGGCTCCGCTCCAAACTCTGGCCGCGCTCGCGTGCTCGGTAATACGTTCGGCATTCCATCCGATCCCGCATTCTGGGAACGCAATTCTCCAATAGCTATCGCGCGCACAGCGCAACTTGCAGGCATGAAAATCCATTTTGATTGTGGGGATCAGGACGATTTTGGTTTCGAAGCCGGCGCAACCGCGCTCGACCGCGTTCTCACTTCACGAAAAATCCCGCACGAGTTCCATCTCTACCCAGGCCGGCACGACTGGCAATACTTCGCCACACATCTTCCCGAGTCGTTGCAATTCCACTCGCGGCTTTTTGCAAAGTAAATTGTCGAATTATTGTTGCTGCTGTTGTTGATCCGTCGCTGCAAAGGCGGTTGAATCCGGCCGCTTCGACCGCATGACCATCGCTGGCGGCAACTCTTCCGGCTGCGGCGCATCTACAGGAAGCACGGTCACACGCACGCTCAATTCGCTTTCTGCTTCACCTTTGTAAACGCCGCGCGTTGGCGGCACATCGGAATAATCGCGCCCCACGGCCACGCAAACATGCCGTTCGCTGCCCAACAATTTATTTGTGGGATCGAACGCCACCCAACCCGCTTCGCCCAAATACGCTTCGACCCAGGCATGCGTCGCGCCTGCCGGCGAGCGATCCTTATCTTTTGAGCCGTGGTAAAGATATCCGCTCACGTATCGGCACGGAATTTTCAGTTGGCGCACGAGTGCAATCATGACGTGCGCAAAGTCCTGGCAAACACCCTGCCGCGTCCGCAGCGCATCGTCAATTGGCGAATCCACTTTCGTGGAATTCGGCACATAATCAAACTTTTCGTAGAGTGCTTCGTTCAGTTCTTGCAGCAGAGCCAGCGGTTCACCTCGCCGCTTCAGATCCAACTCTGCGCCGAGTTTCGCCAACAATTCTGTAGGTTTCGCAAACTGGCTCGGCAGCAGCATCTCCCAGTAATCGCCTTCCTGGACGCGCGCATCCAGTTCCGGCCACGTACTGCTTTTTCGCTGCGCCAAATCCAACGGCGGCATCACTTCCACAATCGCCTGCGCCGAGACCTCGATCGTTTCGTGCCGTCCAGGAATATCAAAGTGGTGCACAGCATTGCCAAAAAAATCTCGATAGGACATCACGTTTGCACGCGGATTCACTTCCAGCGCAAACGTCAGGCAGCGTTGCCGCAAATCGTTGCGCGGCTGCATACGCACTTCCATGATGCTCTCGCCCACGGCGGGCTTGTAGTTGAACGTGGTCAGATGCCGGATCGCGTATGCCATATCAACTCATCCGCTGCTTCACGATGCCAGTTCCGCATCAATCGGGTAATCGAAATAGATTTGATGAATTGCCGCGTGAATTTCCGCGCACTCGCTCCGGACACTTTCGAGATAAGCGCGCACCCCGCCGGTCATGATCTCTTCAATCTGGCTAAAGCTCAGTTGCGCTCGCAATCTTCCGGCGATACGTGTAGGAGTCCGCGCCTTGCGCTCCGTCAAATCGCCGATAACATGCAGCGCCGCGTTGATTCGATCAACTGAAAATCGCACAGAATGCGGAAAATCCGGATTCAACAGTAAAAATTCCGCGACGCGCAGCGGACGAATTTCTGCTGTTTGCGCTTTGCAATATGCTTCGAACGCCACGCATCCGCGTAACAATCCCACCCAGTCCAAATATTCCGTACTCTCCACCGCCTGATCCGTCGGCGTGGCCATGCGCTTGAAGTGCCGCTCCATCAGCGTCGCCAGGGTGTGCGTACGTTCCACATAGCGCCCGAGTTGGATGTACTGCCAGCCCTCGCCGTGGCTCATCGTCGCGTCGGTGATTCCTTGAAAGAGATGTGCGCCATCCTGGACAGCGCGGAAAAAATCGTGAGAGTTTAAAATCCAGCCTTCTTCCGGCCGCCGTTCGATCACGTCGAGATAAAGCCGGTTCAGCTGTTCCCACATTTCGGAGCTGCATTGCTCGCGTACGTGTCGCAAGTTTTCGCGTGCAGTCGCGATGCACGAAACAATCGAAGATGCATTCGTCCTGTTGAACACCAGTGTACTCACCAGACGTGTCGGGTCCAGCGCACCCTGTACTCCCGGCGCCCGCAGCGCTTCCATCAGAAATCTCCAGCGGCCCGCGCCCTCATCTGGCGATTGGTCGAGCCACAGTTGCAGTTCCACGTCCACGAGCCGCGCGCTGTGTTCCGCGCGTTCCAGGTAACGGCTCATCCAGTAAAGACTGTCGGCCACACGCGAAAGCATTCCCGCTTCGCGCTGAAATGTCTTCACATAAAAATTTCGCGGAGGTCTCATGGATTAGGCACTCCCGTCCGCAGTCTTCGTTGCGCCAATGCGTGCCACTTTCCCGCCGAGTTCTTCACCTTCGGGAGGACGCAGTACCCAAGTATCTTTGCTCCCGCCACCTTGCGAGGAATTCACCACGAGCGAACTCTTTCGCAGTGCCACCCGCGTCAGCCCACCCGGCACCAGAGTCACCTTCTCGCCCATCAATATATATGGACGCAAATCGATGTGGCGCGATTCGACTTCTCCGTCAATCAAGCATGGGGCGCAAGAAAGGGAAAGCGTTGGCTGCGCAATGTAATTTCGCGGCTCCGCTAGCACGCGCGCGCGAAACTCTTCCCGCTGCCGCGCCGTACTTTGCGGTCCGATCAACATTCCGTATCCGCCTGATTCTCCGACCGCTTTCACCACCATCTTTTCCAGGTTTTCCAAGACGTGCTGACGGTGTTTTTCGTTGGTCATCAAAAACGTTGGCACGTTAGGGAGAATCGGATCTTCGTTCAGGTAGTAGCGAATGATTTCCGGTACGTACGCGTAGACCGCTTTGTCGTCCGCCACGCCTGTTCCGATCGCATTCGCGAGCGAAACATTTCCAGCGCGGTACGCGTTGAAAAGTCCGGGCACTCCAAGAATCGAATCCGGCCGGAAACAGAGCGGATCCAGAAAATCATCATCCACCCGCCGGTAAATCACTTCCACGCGCCGCAGTCCCGCCGTAGTCCTCATATAGACGACGTTGTCGTGAACCAGCAGGTCGCGCCCTTCGACTAGTTCAACGCCCATCTGCTGCGCCAAAAACGTGTGTTCGAAATATGCTGAATTCGAAACGCCCGGCGTCAGCAGCACCGTCGTTGGGTCCTGTGGGTACGCGCAATTTTCCGGCGCAAGCGAACGTAACGTTGCCAGCAACGCCTGCGGATAGTGATCCACAGGCCAAACGCCGTAATCGCGAAACATCGTCGGGAATACGCGCTTGAGTACTTTGCGGTTTGCCAGCATGTAGCTGACTCCGCTGGGCACGCGCAAATTGTCCTCGAGTACAGCGAAGCTGCCGTCCGGCAGCCGCACCAAATCCGTTCCACAAATGTTGATATAAATGTCGCGCGGCACGTTTAGTCCGCGCATCTCGCGGCGGAAATGTTTGCAACTGTAAATCAGCTCGCGCGGAACGATCCCTTCGGTAAGGATTCGTCCCTCGTGATAAATGTCGCGGAGGAAAAGGTTCAGCGCGGTGAGCCGTTGCGTCAGACCTTTTTCAATCTTCAACCATTCTTCAGCGGGGATAATTCGCGGCAGAAGGTCGTTCGGGAAAATCTTCTCCGTTCCTTCTTTCGCGCCATAAACCGTGAATGTGATTCCTTCCTGCAAAAACGTGAGGTCGGCCGCCTGCTGGCTCTTGCGCAATTCCTCCCGCGGCAAGCCCAGCAAAGTTTGGTGCAAAGCGCGATAGTGTTCGCGGGGCAGGCTTGGACCTTCGAACATCTCGTCGTATGCCGTATCGAGCTGATAGTTCACGAACGAGGAGGGTACCCTAATTGGCGTCGGTCTCGCCGCGGCTGTCATTTTTCTTTCCACAACCAGGCTGCGGTGAAGTTCCTGGCTCTAATTTGCGCAGGTGTGGTTTCTGCTGCGAGTATTTCCACCGGGCACAGGCCAGTAACCCAGAATGGCACTCTAGGCGTATGTTAAGAGCGCGTCCAATCGAAATTCTTCATTTATCTGATTGCTCTTTTGGTTGGATTGGGCGCAGGCCGAGACCCACAACTGCTGAAGCAGCCTACTTCCGCGTCTTCTCTATGGTGATCGTTCCGTCGGTTCGTACTTGATACAGAAAATGCGCTGTCCCAACCATCTCCGGCACACGCGGATCCTGCGTCAAAACGTGAAACACGTCCGTATCTTCCGGGAGATCACTCAACACATGGCTGTGAAAACCCGCAGCCAGCTTTTTTCCTTTGTCCAAAGGCGGTGTTTCAATAATTGATTTGTGCATCTGCCGCTTGTCCACAATTTTCAGGCCATCTGCTGAGACCGTGTACCGCACATCGCCGCCTAAGGGATAAACTCGCGGCTTCGTCTGCGCCGGGTACATATAAACAAAAAGCTGCTCCTGGGGCGCCGGCAAAACAGCCATATTGTAAGAACGCTTCTCCCCTCGAAAATCCTGCAAGGCTATTTCGATCGCTTTCGCCGCGAACAAATAAAATCCCGTGTCAACTTTCGATGGCGTCTGTTCTCTCACGCTAAATTCTTGCGGTCTCCCCTGCTGTTCCGCCGAATAGTGAACCTCGAACGAATTCTTATCCGCGCTCAGCTTTCCGAATACCACTGTCCATTTTCCGTTTTCCTTCTTCGCAATCCATCGTTGGCCATCCACTGTCTTTGGATTCGCTGTCTGCACCGCATCCGAAGCGTGCCATGCCGCCTGATCGTATTCGTTCAGCAAAATTCCGCGCTCGGTGATTACCATCAATTCCAGCGCGGAGGGCGGCTCGACTTTTTGCGCATTCGCGGAAGCCGCGCCAATCGATGCGAACAGACCTATTTCACAGAGTATCCCGAGCGTCCTGGCGAGTCTCGTCACAATTTTCTCCACACACGTTTCGTGGGTTGAAGCCAACCCTGAAATTCTATCGTTGAATTTGCTTTTCTCTGAAGGAACTCTCTGGAGTAATATCCTCTCGACTTCCCTCTTACAGGAGATCTGCTAATGTCTCCCCGCGTGACTCGCCGTCAATTCGTTTCGGCTGCGGCTTCTTCGGCCGTGATATCACACCTTCCGAAAAGTACTTTCTCGTTCTTCTCGGACGGGACGGTTCCGCTCTCTGCGAATCCGCCATGGAAAGACCAAGGCATTCTGAACCTCGCGAATTCTCCCTACGCAAAGCTGAAAAACATTCCAATTCACGCGGTGACGATTCAGGAAGGGTTCTGGTCCGGCCGCCGCGCAGCGAATGTGAATACCAGTATTCCTTCGATGGGCAAACTATTGGAAGTGAACGGAAGAATGGACAACTTCCGCAGATTGATTGGAAAGAGCGACGCAGCGCAGCGCGGGCCGGTCTATTCCGACTCAGACATTTACAAATGGTGGGAAGCGATCGGGTTCGTGCTGCAGTCCGGCGACAATCCGCAACTTCGCGCGCTAGTGGAAAACACGGCGAAAGATGTGATGGCTGCGCAACGGCCCGACGGGTACTTGAACACCTACTATGTCCGCGAACGTGCTGCGGATCGCATGACACCACGCACGCAGCAGTGGGGCCATGAGCTTTACTGCATGGGCCATTTTTTGCAGGGTGCGACCGCCTACTACCGCGCGACCGGAAATCGCGCTTTGCTCGATACCGGCAATCGTTTTGTGAACGATTTTCTGCTGCCCGCGTATGGTCCTGAGGCGGACAAAAAGCCGCTGATGTCCGGCCATCCGGAAATGGAGCTCGCGCTGGTTGAGCTGTATCGCATGACGGGCGACAAGCGGCATTTGAATTTGGCGGAGTATTTGTTGCGCGGCGATACGCGGATTCCACTGAAGCCGGAAAATTACGTCTATCACTTTTGCGGGAAGCCATTTACGTCGCGCACTAAGCTGGAAGGCCATGCCGTCCGCGCCATGTACGCCTGCTGCGGTGCAACGGACTACTACCTTGAAACCGGCGACGAAGCGTATTGGAAAACGCTGAATACGTTGTGGACCGATCTGGTTTTTTCAAAGATGTACATTACGGGCGGAGTCGGCGCGCGGAGTGATGGCGAAGCTTTCGGCGATGCCTACGAATTGCCGAACGCACAAGCATACGGCGAAAGCTGCGCGGCGATCGGTAACATGATGTGGAGTTGGCGCATGCTTGCCGCCACAGGCGAAGGAAAATACGCGGACGTGATTGAGCGTGCGCTTTACAACGGGATCAATTCGGGAATGTCGCTGAGCGGCAATCTTTATTGCTATCGCAACCCGCTTGCGTTCGATCCGGGAACGGGCGACGTGATCCGCAACGAGTGGTATGACACAACTTGCTGTCCCCCGAATCTGGAGCGGACATTTGCTTCGTTGCCGGGATATTTTTACAGCACGAGCAAAGAAGGAATCTACGTTCATCTTTTTCACAATTCGGAAATGAACTGGCATTTGGAGGACGGAACGCCGATCAAGATTGTGCAGAAGACGAATTATCCGTGGGATGGAAGAGTGGATTTCGAAGTGAGTCCAGCGACGCCAAAAGAATTTACGGTATATATCCGCACGCCGGAATGGAGCACTTACAGCAACTTCAAAGCCGGCTTCCCGGAGAGCATAACCGGCCGCGAAAACGGCTATGCACGGATCCGGCGGCGCTGGTCTCCCGGAGACAAATTCAGCCTGACTTTCAATCTGGTGCCGCAACTTCTCGAATCGAATGCGCGCGTAGTGGAAAACAACGGGCGCGTTGCGGTGCAGCGTGGTCCCTTAGTGTACTGCCTAGAGGAGCTGGACCAGCCATCCGGGACTTCGTTGGCGGATGTTTCGATTCGTGCAGGAAGCAATCACCGGGACGGGCAATTCACGGAATCGTTTGAAAAAGACTTGCTGGGCGGCGTGATGGTGTTACGTCATGAGGGCGCAGTGAGCAAGACCGCGGCAGCGCGCAGTTCGCTCTATTTTTCTGCGGCGGCACCGGCAAGCGCGTCGTCCAAGGTGGAATTGAAATTTATTCCTTACTACGCGTGGGCGAACCGGCGGCCAAGCCCAATGCTGGTATGGGCGCCACTCGACAAATCCTGAGTCTGGAATTTTCCGAGTTGAAAAACAAAGGCCGGCGACATCTCCGGCCTTTTGTTTTGTTGGAGTTCGCGTTGCGGAGTTACGCGCTTCCCTTTTCCTTGCAGCAATCGTGTGCTTTCGCGGGCTCTACATAGATCGCGTTTGGATCCACGGCTTGATTTGCCGCGTACTTGTCGTGATGCTTCACCCACACCATCGTGTGGGCAAGGCCCTCTTCGTCGCGTCCTTTCGGCGCGATGTCCAAAAAGTTGTACGCTCCAAGAAAAATGTCCAGCCCACGCGCGTAGGTCGAGTAGGTATGAAAAACGTTACCTGCCACATCTTTGTAAAAGACGCTCGCGCCTGGCCCTTCTTCGCTCGGAAAATTCATCGTCGTGTAGTTGTACGGGACTTTTCCGTCCACGCGATCTTCGGGCCGGAACGAAACGTGATAATCGAAGTTAAAATCAGTGCCGTTCGAAGAAAACCACTTGAATTTCCATCCCATCCGCTTCTGGAATGCCTGAATCTGCGCGAGCGGCGCGCGCGAAATCACGGCAAACGTCACGTCTCGTGCGTTGAGGTGCGGAATACTCCCGTCAAAGTGATCGCCGAGGAACGAACAGCTTGGGCAGCCTTCCACCCAGTTCGGTCCCAGCATGAAGTGGTAGACGATCAGCTGGTTGCGCCCTTCAAACAAGTCGGCCAGCTTCACTTTCCCGTTCGGTCCGTCGAAAACGTAATTCTTTTCGACTTTCTCCCACGGAAGTTCGCGGCGCTGCCTGCTGATTTCGTCGCGCAATCGCGTGAACTCTTTTTCTTTCTTGAGAAACTCCGTCCGGGCCGCCAGCCACTCTGCATGCGAAACAACTTTCTTTTGCGATACAACGCTTGTCGCCATTTTCGTTTCTCCTTAGTTCGTGCTTATTTGCCGTGCTTTGATCGCGAGGCTGTCGTCGACCCGGATCACCACCACGGCCAATGGCGTTCCAGCGTCGTCCGTGACGACGGGACCCGGGGCGCCGCCCTGGTTCCCGCCGAGCATTGAATTTTCGTAGTGGGGGGAAAAAACCATCATGTGAGGATGCCAGTGGCCGGCGGGGCCAAGAATCTGGTCCGCAGACCACATGTACGCAAAACTGACTCTGTCCCTTTTGGGCAAGGCGCCAGTGGAGTAAGCGTCAAGAACGGCTTTTGCGATCTCGTCTGGGGTTCTACCCTGCAGGCCGAGCTTATGGCGGAGTTCGTAGTAAGGCACGACCGTTTGCGCGGCTTGTGGGTCGAAACAGATAGGCGCGCGCAGTTTGGAGTCGTAGACGAGGTTGCGAAGGTCCGTGGGCGTAAACGTTGGCGCCCCGAACCCCCGCATGACCATGCAGACAAATCCATTGTCGCCTTCATGGACGGCGTGAAAGCCGGAGGCCGTCAGGACTTCGATAGTGGCTTTACCGGAAATATTGTCAGGAGCAGCGCTTCTTGCGAGAGCAATTTCTGCGCCTTGGGGCATCAGGTACTCACTGACAGGCGGGTACTTCATTTCCTGAGCAAGAGTTCCGAACGCACCAAAACCAGTCAGCAAGAAAAACATTGCGAAATTGTGATATCTCATATCGATTTAGATCTCCTCTTTGCGACTTTAAAGCTTCAAGGTGGTCCCCGGAGTTATGCTGCGACGGCTTTTCCGCCCTGCTTGGCTTCGCGCATTTGCGCGACGACTTTGCGGATGGCGGCGTTGGAGCCGGGGCTCGTCTTTTCGCGCCAGGCTTCGAGCCGCGTGCAGTGGGCTTCGAGATTGCCGAGGAATTTCTTGCTGGCGAACATTTCACGCCACCCGGCAAGGACAGGTTTCACTTGCTGGAATGCGGCCCATTCTTCGCCGCCATTTTCGAAGAGGAGATCTTCGTTTAAGAGGCCGCGATTCGACATGCTGGCGACCATCTCCCAATAGGTGAGCACCTGGCGCATGTGAGCGTTTTCTTTGCTGCCCGGAGGACAGATTATCATCACGTCGTCCAGTGATTGCGGATGGAAATGGTCGGAAAACCATTCCCGCGCTTCGCGCAGCCGCGGCTCGCGCCGTAGATCGTAAAGCTTCACCTGCAGATTCGCTTGCTCAAACGTTGCTTCACTCATGTTTCCTCCTCTGAAATTAACCGCCGGAAAGTTTCTTCTTGCTGCGCTTCAGCCGCAGTCTTGCCAGGAGCGCTGCCACGCCCCCTGTCGATACAAATCCGCCAATCATTAGAGCTGTAGTCGAAATGCATGCGGGGCACATAGGGATCCTCCTGAAGAACGACTAGGCTGACTGAGCCTTTTGCACGAACGCTGCCGGTTCATCGGCGCTAGGGCCCCAACTCGCTGGCACGGGCACATTGAGGATTCGCAGATAAACGCTGAGCTGTCCGCGATGCTGGTACCAGTGATTGAGCATGATCTCGCGAATGAATTGTTGGCGGGGCATGGTAAACAATTCCTTGTCGCCCTGGAGCAGGCGCCAGGTTTCCTGCAGCTTTTTGTCATCCATTGCCGAGAGCAGGCTTCCGACCGTTGCAACGCTCTCCTCGAACACTTGCAGAACTTCCTGCCGGCTGGCGGGCTGCGGCATGTTGGCGAAGTCAGGAGCTTGCGCGGTACTGTTCTGCAAAGCCCGGATTACGCCGCCGGGAACGCGGGCAATGTGCAAAGCAAGTTGTCCCGCCGACATGGATTTTTCATGAGGCTTCCAACTCAGCCGGTCTTCCGGCAGGCGCTCCAGAAATTTGCGAGTAACAGGAACCTGCCCTTCGAATTCCTTCAAAATAGTTTGTGCAATCGGCATGGTGGTTCTCCTTTTGTTTGTGCATCCAATGAATTATTCCGTTGAGAAAAGCGACTTTCGTCATTGAACTGGGGTGGATTTCGAGCGGCCGCTTTCCGCCGCCGCTTTCACGCGCGCGTGGATGGTGCTCCATCCAACGACAACTCCTTTGCGGTGATCTTCTTCAATCAAGCCAAGCGCCAGGTGCCGGAATTTGATCAACGTTCCACCGGGCTCCTCGCTCAGCCGATACTGCAAATTAGAGCTCACGGGATAGGACATGAACAGCGGGCCGTTCAGCTCCAACAGCGTCGGGCGTTTGATTGCCTGCACATGCGCCCAGAAGTGGCCGTTGCCATTTCCGAGTTCGCGATACCACCTGCCACCAGGCCATGCTTCCAATTTCATCGGCATCGGCCCTTTCTCCGGTACTTCATTGAGCGGCCCAAGCTGCTCCAGCAGCGATTCAAACGTTCTTTCAATCGACGCGCGCACACGAATTTCTTCCGTGATACTCAGCGTCAGGTCTTGGATGCTTACGTGACTTGCTTGCTTTGCGGTCGGCATTGCTCTCCCCTTTTTTTGATAAAAATTAACGACACGACTACAAATCGGTTTTCTTCTCGGCGTTTTCCTTCACCTTGGCTAATTGATGCCGCCAGAGCCGTTCGAAGGTGGTCGTCCATTCCCACAGCGGTCGAATCGCCGTCGCATTCACCCGATATAGCATTTGCCGACCCTCCCTTCGTACGTTGACTAGTCCAACGTCTTTCAGCACCTTCAAATGTTTCGAAATCGACGGCTGTTCCATCTCCATCGCGTCCACAATCTCGCTGACCGACCGCTCCTGCAAAGCCAAATAGTTCAGGATGTCCCGCCGCCTCGGTTCAGCCACGGCATTGAACGCATCCGAAGTTGTCGCCGCTCGTGCCATGCTCCCAATATATTCCTATATGGGAATATGTCAAGCACTATTTTTGCGCACCTCTTTTCGCACTATCCGCCACCCTTTTCCTCGTTCTCCGTCAAACCTAGCTATACTGTCCCGAAAATTCATGACTCATCGACCCTTGGCTCGGCTCTCTGCACTGGTGCTCATCTGTCTGGCGCTCACAATTCCTTCATTTGCTGCAAACTCCTGGAGCGGCATTCTCTTCGACGGCTCGGGCAAGACCGTCGCCAACGCGGCAGTCCATCTCCACGCAACCTCCGGTGTTCGTGACTACGAATCTAAAACCTCTGCGACTGGCGAATTTCATTTCGAATCCATCGACCCCGGCGAATACCTAATCTCAGTTACTCTTGCTGGAAAAACCTGGTCGCTCTCGACTCCCTATTCCGTGTCCGACGGCGCTCTCTTCAATTCCGCTCTCGCGCTTTCCTCGCAAGATCAGTCCCTCACTCTCCGCACCTCTACCGCCTCGCAGTCTAGCGGCGGCGAGCATCTTTCCAGCACGGAAGTTTCCAGCCTGCCGCTCAACGAGCGCGACTTCAGCAAACTCCTTCTCCTCGCCGCGGGCACGATGACCGACACCAACGGCGCCGCCAATTTCACACAGCAGTTCGCCGTCAACGGCCAGCGCGGGACGGCATCCGTCTTCGCTATGGACGGTTCCGACACCAGCGATCCGGAACTTGGCGGGGCAACATTTTCAAATTTCAACGTGGATGCGATTCAGGAAGTGCAGTCCAGCTCAGGAGTGATGCCCGCTGAGATTGGTCACGGGGCCGCTGGATTCACGAACGTTGTGACCAAGCCTGGTACAAATTTCGTTCACGGAAGCGCTTTCGAATTTCTACGCAACGCCGCACTCGATGCACGTAATTTTTTCGATCATCCTAACGCTGTTGACCCGCGCCGCATTCCGCCCTTTGCGCGCAATGAATTCGGCGTCGCCATCGGTGGCCCGGCCGTCCTTCCGCATCTCTACGATGGCCGCGACAAGACTTTTTTCTTCGGCGAATATCAGGGCTTCCGCCAGGTTCTCGGCACCACACAGGTTATTCCAGTTCCTACTGCGCAAGAACGCCAGGGCATAGACACGTTGAAATTTCCGGATGGCACAACGGACACGTTAACGGTTCCAGTCAGCGCTGCCATTGCTCCACTTCTTGCGCGCTATCCTCTCCCGAACCTTTCTGACGGCCCTTTCGGTGATCGCACCTTCGCCACATCCTCCAAAGTCGTTACCAATACCGATCAATTTTCCATCCGCATCGACCATCGCATCTCCGACAAGGCAAATCTCTTCGCGCGCTTCAGCCTCAATCAGGTGCGCGGTCCCACGACCAATCCCGATCAAACCGCCATTGATCCCACATTCGGCGTAAATTTCTTCGATCATCAGCGCAGCGGCGCCGCCCGCTATACGCGCACCATTACACCCAATCTCACTTCGTCCACGTCCTTCGGCTTCATTCGCAGCACGCCTGTTTTTCCAGCTTCAAATCACACGGACGTCGCGCTTGGATTCGGCGACGGACTTTTTCAAACTTTCAATTCCGCGGACGGCTCCCTCTTCGGCTCCTACGGCCTCGTCTACCAATTCAAGCAGGACATGTCTTACACACACGGTTCGCACGCATTCAAATGGGGCGCGGAAATTCGCTGGAACAGGGACTCCACAGTCTTCGGTACAAACCCGAGCGGCGCGTACACCTTCGGTGGCGGAACCGCGTATTCGCAGGTTTTCATTCCTTCCGCCAGCGGCGCACATGACATTCATCCGGGTGATCCGCTTCCCGATTCTTTGACAGGCCTGCTCACTGCAACTCCGTACTCATACACTATCACCGCGCTCTATCGCCTCACTCCAGGCGGCGACAAATTCGATATCGCCGCGGTCCGTCGCGAAGCCTACAACTTTTATTTTCAGGACACTTGGAAGGCCACGCCTCGCTTTACGCTTACCTATGGCTTACGCTACGAACTCAACAGCCCCATCAAGGAAGCAAAACATCGCACCTCTGTCACGCAACCGGTCGACACCAGTGGCAATCCCACTTCCTACCTCACGCCCGGCGCAACAGTCGATTTCCTCTATAACCCGCAACCCATCTATCCGTACGACAAAAAAGGCTTCGGTCCGCGTCTCGCAGTCGATTACGCGCTTACGAAAAACACCACTCTGCATGCAGGCGGTGCAATCACAACTCTTCTCCCAAATCTTTGGCAGGACAATTTCGTCACGGGCGCAATCCCATTCGTGTTCCAGCCCTTCATCAACGCTCTGCCCGGCACTCCCGTTCCATTTTCAAGTTCCATAACGCCAATCACTTTGCCCGAGCCATACACGACTTCCGGCCAGCTCCTTTTCGCCTCTGGCGATACGAGCAAAGTCGCCGCGAACACTCCCGTTGACCTGCAGCGCTTCCAAAACGATCTCGCTGCGATTACTCCGGGTAATCAGATCCAACTCTTTTCTACCGCAGCCATCGACCGCCACTTTCGCAACGGCTACATTGGCACCTGGACTGCCGGCTTCGACCACGACTTCCATTTTTTCAAACTGAGTTCTTCCTACGTCGGCACGGCGGGCATTCATCTTCCCGCTGGATTTTTTCCTAACGGTTATGGCGGTGCCGAGCCAGGCTTCGCGCCGTTCACTCAGTTTGATTCTTTCGGTCACGCCACTGGCGGTTTCAGCTCGCTCACCATCATGACCAACAGCTCGCACTCGAGCTATCACTCGCTGCAAACCAGCGTCACGCAAAACAATGCGCGCATCGGCCTCAGCTTTCAGGCCAGCTACACCTTTGCGAAATCCATAGACGACACCAGCGCCGTTCTAGGCGGCCTTCCTGCAAATGCCGGCGCCATTATCCAGGCGCCGCCGCAAGATCCGTTCCATCCCGAAGCCGACAAAGGCCCATCCACTTTCGACATCCGTCACGGGTTTTCGCTCAGCGTTTTTCAAGCGCTTCCTTTCAACCACATTCACTTTCTCGATCCAGTGAGCAAACGCCTTACGTCCGGCTGGCAACTCCTCAACATCACCAGCATCTCTTCGGGTTCGCCTTTCAGTGTTTATTCAGGAGTTCAGCAAACCGGCGTCGGCCTCAATGGCGCCGATCGCCCGGACCTCGTCTCGATGCCCGATTTCTCCACCAACCGCACGGTTCGCGAGGACTACTTCGGCCGCGGCAAAGACAACGCATCCTTTTTCCTCGTTCCTGTTGGTGTTCCCGGCGGCACCGGTCCCAACCAAGGCCGCTTCGGCACGCTTGGCCGCGACACTTTCCGCGGACCCGCCTTTCATCAATTCGATTTCGCGCTCATCAAGGACACATCCTTCGGCCATCGCGGCTCGAACGAACTCGGCATCCTCGAATTCCGCGCCGAATTCTTCAACCTCTTCAACATCGTCAATTTCGGTTTGCCTTCCAACACCGTCCGCGGCAGCGGCTTCGGCATCATCAGCCGCACCGCCGGCACATCGCGCCAAATCCAGTTTTCTCTGAAACTTATCTTCTAGGTCCGCGTGTGAGCAGTCGAAATTTTCTTCGTCACCATAATTCCGCGACAGGTTCTTCTTGAAAGGTTGGACCTGGACCGCCTTTATTCGACAAATGAATCACGCTGAGGAACGGCTTCACTTGCGGATCGTAAGCCACGCGAATGCTCCCGGCCTTTCCGGGCGATCCGTCAAAACCATTTCGGCCGTCGTGTCCGCTCATGCCACTGTTACCGCTGGGCGTTCCCATGCCGCCGGAGCCTCCGCTGCCTCCACGGCCGCCTCTTCCTCCCGAACCGCCGGCGCCGCCGTCGGCTTTCACCAAAAGCGAGCCTCCTTGCGTGTCAATCAAGAAAAACCTTTCATCTCCGGCAGCGCTCACGCTGACTTCCAGCATCGGGTGGTTGCCGGGACGAACAGTCGCGCGAACCAAAACATTTGGCGCGTTTCCGCCCGGCCCTCCATCCCCTCCGTCGGAACCATCCGTTCCGTTTCCGCCGTCGCCTCCCGGTGACGGATTGTTCGGATCCATTGAGCCGGAAGATCCGCTGGTTCCATTTGTTCCGTCCATACCGCTCGTTCCGCTGGCGCCCGGGGTTCCCGAGAAATTCGCAGTGAAGGCAACGTCGTACCGGAAAGGAATGTCGAGGTCGGCGCGTAGGTTCGGGTGACTCGGGGCGGTGATGGTCACGTGCCCCGTTTTACCGTCGCTATATCTTGGATCGGCGCGCAGGGAGACGATCCCTTTCGTGTTTACGTCCACGACTGCGCCGGCGACCGTCAAATCCTTCCACATTATTTTTCCGCCGCCCTTGCCTTCCGTAATCAGCACTTTGCCGTTGGGCTCGGTAAATTGCGCGATGAGCGCTCTTTTTTGTCCCGGTGCAATTCCCGGCCCATTCGGCAATTTCGCACTCATCGAGGCAACGTCTATCTTCGCGAGCGGCTCACGCATTCCAAGTCCGACTCGCAAAGCCGAACAACCGCAAAACGAAACCGCGCTTAGGCAAAGCACGGCGATTGAAGCGCGCTCAAGAGCTGAAGAAAACCGGTTTGAACACACCCATAGCGTTCTTTCCATGAGGCGCTCCTTTGCATCCTTGCGGGTATCCTCCCTCGCAGGTTCCGGGGAGTAGTCAGACTAGAGTCTTTACTTCCGTCTAATAGGACGTGCGGCTGGGCGGCTGAGTTTCGATTCCGCGCCAATGTTGGGTGCAAAGAAGCAAGCTCTGTTATCATCCCGCCGCACTGTTTTCGGGGGCTCAATGAGCGTCGAACAGAGTCGGTTTGAGCGGCCGTTTTGGGTTGCGAATATCAGCGAGATCTTTGAGCGGCTTGCCTACTACGGCGCGTTCGCATCGCTGGCGAATTACCTTCACGAAACTCTCAGTTTTCCCACGGTTCAAACCAGCACGCTGGCGGGATTTTTCGGCGGCATGGTTTGGTTTCTGGCAATTTTTGGTGGAGCAGTCGCGGACCGCCTCGGATTTCGCAGAGCACTTTCAATTGCGTATTTGATTTTGGCCGGGGCTTATTTCTTGCTCGGTTCAATCGGTGCCCCGTGGCTCGGACCTGTCCGCAATGCCGTGCCAATGAGCCTCTTCGTAGGCTGTATTCTCCTTCTGCCGGCTCTTGGAATTTCGCTGGTTAAGCCAAGCGTGGTTGGAACTACGGCGCGCGCATCTCGGGAAGATTCACGGTCTCTCGGGTATTCGATTTACTACACGATGGTGAACATAGGCGGCTTGCTGGGGCCGTTTGCGGGGTCTTTGGCGCGACGCTATCTGGGAGCCGGTAAAATTTTCTTGATTGCCGCTGCGGCTGTGTTCCTGATGTTTTTCTTTGTGCTGGCGTTCTTCCGCGAGCCGAAACGCGTGGACGATGCTCCCGTGCCGACAATCCGCCAGACGCTTCAGAATTTTGGCACTGTTCTGGGGAATCCCAGGTTCATGATTTTTCTTCTGATTTTCACCGGCTATTGGATCGTTTTCTGGCAGCAATGGATTACGATGCCGGTCTATCTTCATCAGTTCGTTGGCAAGGATATCGACGTCGAGAGAATCCTGATGACGGACAGCATCATCGTCATCACATGCACGATCTTGCTGAACCGATTGACGAAAAGGCTGCCTGCGTTCAGCGCGATTATTCTTGGAACCTTTATTACCGGGATTTCGTGGCTGATTCTCGCTTTGCATCCTTCGCTGTGGGGTGCGGTGGCGACCATCGCCGTCTTGGCAATCGGCGAAATCGTTCATCAGCCGCGCTATTACGAATACGTTTCGCGATTGGCCCCTGAAGGACAACAAGGGACGTACATGGGATTCGCGTTTGTTCCGCTCGGAATCGGTTCGCTGGTCGGAGGCTGGTTCGGCGGCAAGGTGCTGCATCACTTCGGCGAGGTGGTTGGCCATCCACAATGGACGTGGTTCGTGATTGTCGGGGTCGGAGTTGCAACTACAGTGCTTTTGTGGATTTACGACAGAATTGTCAAACCCGGAAAGGCTTCGGCAGCTTAGTTCACCATACGGCGCAATGATTCCAGCGCCTGCCTAGCGAGCGCATAACGCGGCTCAATCTCCAGCGACTCTTTGAAGCACCGGATCGCTTCCGTGTACATTTCCTTCGCCAGATAGGCCCGGCCCAAGTTGTAGTGTGGAAAATGCCTCGGCTCGTACCGCTTCGCTTCCACGGCCTGCAACAGCCATGGAATTGCTTCATCAAACTGGCCCATCTCGATCAAATAGGCGCCAATGTCGTTGTAGGGATTGCCAAAATCGGGATCAAGCTCAATCGCCAGCTTGCACTCGCAAATTGCTTCGTTCAGGCGGCCCTGAAAATGATACGTCCAGCCTAAAAAAGTGTGCGCCTCGGCCGTTGGGTGCAAATCGAGCGACGATTGATACAGCTCCACGGCACGATCGTAGTCGCCTTCCATCTGCGCCTGATACGCGTCCTGCAAAACTTCCCAAGCCTGGGTAATGGTCTCCTGATTCATGCACCACTTTTATCACCACTCGTGCAAGTGGCAAACGGTACGGAAGTCCCATTCGTGCCTCAGCGGAACCTGTACTTTTTGACGGGCTAAAAACTGGTATTTTCACAGCTAAACAGCGAAAATGGTTTTGGAATCATCTAATGCTTGAGGAGAAAAACGTGAATCGCTCTCTCGCTCTCTTGGGAATTGCCTCGCTGGCTTGCGCCGGCGCGCTCTATGCACAATCCAGCCAGACCAAATCATCTAACGCGAAAAAGCCCGCGGCCTCCGGAGCAAAAGATCCAGCCGCTGTCGCTCGCGGCAAGGACGCTTTTCAGCAAAAGTGCAGCATCTGCCACTTCGATACCAGCGACGCCAAGAAAATCGGCCCGGGCCTGAAAGGCATCAACAAACGCGGCACGTTCACTGTCAACGGAAACAAGGTCACGGACGAAAATCTCAAGACCTGGATCGAAAACGGCGACTCCCTCATGCCTCCTTTCAAGGACACTCTTGAAGAAGCACAAATCAAAGACGTCATCGCCTACGTAAAAACGCTCTAGAAACGCAAACGGAACTTTGGTGTCATTCCGGCGGCGATGTTTGCTGCCGGAATCTGTTTTTTCAGGCGCAAAGAGAAAAGCCCCCGCTCGCCGGAACAATCCGGCCGCGGGGGCCTATAATCTCCAAGAAAACTACTTCAGAATCGCATCCTTCAGCGCCTTTGCTGGACGCAGGCGCACGACAGTCTTGGCCTTGATCTTGATCTGTTCCCCGGTTTGCGGGTTGCGGCCCATGCGCGCCTTGCGGTGCGCCTTCACAACACGGCCAATCCCCGGAATTACGAACTTCCCTGCTCCGCCCTTTGCTTCCTTGACCGCGAGCTTGTGCAACTCTTCAAAGAAAAGAGCCGCTTGTTTCTTCGGAGTGCTGAGTTTCTCCGCGATGTGCGCAACGATCTTCGTCTTGCTAAGTGGCTTAGCTGCCATCTATTTTGCCTATCCTCCTGATTTTTCTTTCCATCCCGGCGCCGCCAGGACCAGCCTCGGAATCTCCTCGACTACCCCATTTTTATAGCGAAAAAACTCGGGCCGTTGGGGACTATAGCCAACTCGGTTAAGGAACGCAAGTTAAAACGCGCGAAAAATAAGGGAAAAACGAAGATTTTTTCGCGTGACTGTGGATTTTCCAGCCAAAAACATCGTTTTCCAGCCTGTGCTATCCTCGTTTTTTCATTTTTTTCCGGGAGAGTTGCGCTACATGTCCGCAGATTGGAAAGAGTTAGAGCAAAGAATCACCGCCTCGGTAAAAACCGAACGCCGTCCTATTGCTGTTTCATTTCTTGACGCGCCTCCCACCGGCGTTTCCCGTTTTGAAGGAACAGTGCCTTCCAGCTGCAGTTTCTGGCGACTCGCCGCTTCCGGAAAAACGTTCTACACCGTTGCCGAAAACCATTTCAATTGCGCCGTTGGAGCCTACACACACAACATTCCGCTTCCCGCGGAACGCGAAAAGGAAACGGAGCAAACTCTAAAGATGATGTTCGATCTCGACTACGTCAAACCGGAAGAAGTCCCGCAGATTCCACGGCTTCCGAAAACTCCAAAAGCAATTCTTTATGCTCCACTCGGCGATACACCCGCAACTCCGGACGTTGTTCTGTTTGCCTGCAAACCCGCTTCAGCCATGCTCCTCAACGAAGCCGCCACTCGCGCTGGAGTCGCAAACGGTGCACCCGCGCTCGGCCGACCAACTTGTATGGCATTGCCAGCCTCGCTTGCACATGGCTCCATTCTCAGCCTCGGCTGCATCGGCAATCGCGTTTACACGGGCCTCGGCGAAGACGAAATGTACATCGTTCTCCGCGGCAAGGACCTCGCAGTCGTCGCCGATGCGCTGGGCGTCATCACCAGCGCTAATGCCGCCCTGCAAACTTACGCGCAGGGCCGCCGCTCCGAGCTGGCGACCATCTAAAGAAGAAGTTTGATGCTCGAAGTCGGATAGATTGCCAAACCGCTTGTTTGCAAAAATCACCTCGTAAGGTTGAATCAATGAGGAGATCTATGAGCTCGTTTCACGCAGTTGCCATCCTCACGGAAATCGCAGATTCCGTCCGCGCTACAATGAAATCGCCGAAGTATGGCTTCCCCGCACACAGGGAAGTCGCGGCTGGAAGAGCGCCCTGCCGCCATTGTTTGGAGGTCATCAAGCTCCACGAGGAAGAACTAATTCTTTTCACGATGGATGCATTCCAAGGATTAAACGTGCCGCCATCACCAGGCCCTGTGTACATTCACGCGAAACAGTGTGCCCGTTTTGGCGAAGCCAGCGGAATTCCCGAAGCTTACCGGGGCAAATTGCTGACGCTCGAAGCATTTGGCGCTGACCGAAAGTTGATCGCAGAAATTCGAGCGACGAATTCTCAAGAAGAAAAGATCGCAGAAGAACTGTTCAAGAATTCAGAAGTGGAATATGTCCAGGTGCGCAGCACAGAAGCAGGTTGTTATCTGTTCCGGCTCGAACGCAACTAAAGCGTCGCCAGATCCGCGTAGAAATGCGCGATCGCTTTGATGCCGCTGAAATAATTTTCCAGATAAATGTGTTCGTCGGGAGCGTGCGCGTTTTCATCCGGCAATCCAAATCCAATCAGGACGCACGGTACCTTGAACGTGTCGTACATCTGCGTGACAAACGGAATCGATCCGCCTTCCCGGATGAAAACCGCCTTCTTGCCGAACCCTTTTTCCAGCGCTGCCTGAGCCTTCTTGAAAATCGGCGCCTGATACGGCGCAGCCCACGGTTTGCCCGTGCTCAGCACTTCAAATTTGCACTTTGCTGTTTTCGGCAGCAGCTTGCGAACATGCGCTTCCACCTGCTTCGCAATTTTCTGCGGATCCTGATTCGGCACTAGCCGCGTTGAAAATTTCGCATACGCCTTCGACGCAATCACCGTCTTCGCGCCTTCGCCTGTATAGCCTCCCCAAATTCCATTCAATTCCAGTGTCGGCCGCGTCCAAAGCTGCTCCACAATCGAAAATCCTTTTTCGCCGCAATACGCAGGCGCGCCAACCGCTGTCTGAAACGCTTTTTTATTCCAAGGAAGCCCATTCAGCGCCTTGCGCTCCGATTTCGAGAGTTTCGCCACTTTGTCGTAGAAACCCGGCACGGTCACATGAAAATTCTTGTCGTGCAGCTTCGCAAAAAGCTCCGTCAAAATCGTCAGCGGGTTCGGCACCGCGCCGCCATAAACTCCCGAGTGCAAATCGCGCTCCGGCCCCGTCAGCTCAATCTGGTAATAATTCAATCCGCGCAATCCATAGGTAATCGAAGGGACACCTTTCCCCAGCATCGAAGTATCCGAAACCAGCAACGCATCCGCCTTCAGCTTTTCCTTATTCTTCTGTACAAAATCCCAAAGGCTCACGCTGCCGACTTCTTCTTCCCCTTCGATCAGCACCTTGATGTTGATCGGAAATTTTCCATTCAGTTCACGCAAAGATTGCAGCGCTTTCAGGTGAATGTGTACCTGCCCCTTATCGTCTGCTGTTCCACGCCCGAAAAGATTTCCGTTCCGCGCTTCCGGTTCGAACGCAGGCGTTGTCCACAACTCAAGAGGCTCTGCTGGCTGCACATCATAGTGCCCGTAAAAAAGAATCGTCGGCTTGCCCGGCGCTTCCAGCGATTCCGCATATACCAGCGGATGCATCGCCGTCGGAATAATTTCCACCGACTTGAACCCCGCCCCTTTCAAATTATCCGCTACCCATTTCGCGGCGCGTTCCACGTCCGGCTTGTGCTCGCTTTTCGCGCTCACGCTCGGAATGCGGAGAAATTCCTTCAGTTCGTTGAGGTGCTGCTCTTTGCGGCCATCGATAAATTCAGCAAGGTTCATAAGAAGGGGACGGACAAGTCCTTTCCGAGTCTAATACGCAGTTTGTCGCACGAATGTTGCGGCGAAGAGAAAAATTCGGAGAGTCCGAGCACTTTTTCGCCGCTGCTCCTCTCATCATAAATCGTCGTTAACACCGGCACAAGGCGGCTTGACCGTAAACAGTAGTGAATCCGATACAGCCAATTTGCCTCTCGGTTGACGTAAAAACGGCCCGCTTTGAAGATGGATGTATGGCTGAAGCGACTTTTACGTCCCCACGCAGAAGCACACGCGTCTTTCGCCGCATGCCCGTCAAGGCATCCGGAAAAGACCACAACGGCAAAAAGTTTCGCGAAGCCTGCGAAACCGTCGTCGTCAACGCACACGGCGGGCTGCTGCTGCTCAAGCACGAAATCAAAGACGGCGAAATGATCGTCCTGGAAAATCCTGCTACGCAGGAAGAGCAAGAATGCCGCGTCGTTTTCCTTGGCGAACCGAGCGATCGAGGCCAACGAGTCGGCGTGGAGTTTTTGACGCCTTCACCGCATTTTTGGGGCGTCGAATTTGACGATTCTTCCTCGAGCCAATTAACGCACTGATCTTTCTGGCGGAAAATCTATCCGGTCGTGGAAACTCCGGAACGTGCCGGAACCGGTGCCTTTCCCTTTCCACGAAAATACGTGTCCCAAACGCGCCAAAGCAGCAGAATCCCTACAAAAAATGCGTAGATAAGAGGCTTCCGAACGTCCGACTTCACAAGCCAGTAGTAATGAATCACTCCGAGAATCGCGCTCATGTAAATCAGCCTGTGCAGCGCTTGCCAGCGTTTTCCACCCAGGCGCCGAATCATTTCTGCTGTGGAAGTCGCCGCGAGCGGAATCATCAACACGAACGCTGCAAAGCCCACTGTGACGAATTTTCTTTTCGCAACGTCATCCCACATTCCCGAAAAGTTAAAACTCTGGTCCGGTCCCAGATAGGTAAGGAAGTGCAAGAACACGTAAAAAAAAGCGAAGAGTCCCAGCATTCTCCGAAACCTGATCAGCTCCGGCAATTTGAAAGTTTTCCTCAGCGGTGTAATCGCAAGCGTGAAAATCAAGAATCGCAGCGTCCAGTCACCCGTTGTGTGCTGCAGCGTCTCAACAGGGTTGATTCCCAAGTCTCCTCGCAGCAACCCTGCACAAAGCAGCGCAAACGGAATCGAGGACACTACAAACACAGCCACTTTTGTCCATTTGCTTGTCAGAATTTTTCGCACGGTGTTCGCGTCTAGTGGTACTTCTTCAAGTCCATGCCGTTATACATCGAAGAGACCTGGTCGCCATAGCCGTTAAACAGCATCGTTTTGCGGCTCAAAATATCGCCAAGCCGGTGCTCGGTCGACTGGCTCCAGCGCGGATGATCGACATTCGGGTTCACGTTGGAATAAAAACCATATTCGTTCGAAGCGATCTGGTTCCACGTAGTCACCGGCTCGTGTTCCTGAAATTTTATCTTCACAATGGACTTGATGCTCTTATAGCCATACTTCCACGGCACCACAATCCGCACCGGCGCTCCATCCTGATTCGGCAGCGTCTCGCCATACATGCCCACACACAACAGCGTCAATGGATGCATCGCCTCGTCCATGCGCAGCCCTTCAACATAGGGATATTCAAGCCCCGTATATTTCGACTGCGGCATTTGGTCTCTGTCGTAGTAACTCTGGAACGCAACGTATTTCGCTTTCGGTGTCGGCTCGAACATCTTCAAAATCGAACTCAGCGAATATCCAATCCACGGCACAACAATCGACCAGCGTTCCACGCAACGGTGCCGGTAAATCCGTTCTTCCAGCGGTGCCAGCTTCAGAAGCTCGTCCATCGAAAATTTGCGCGGAGCCTTTACTTCTCCTTCTACGGAAACAGTCCACGGAGTCGTCCTGAAATTCTGCGAATTTTTTGAGGGATCGCCCTTGTCTGTCCCGAACTCGTAGAAATTGTTATAGTGCGTCACGTCGTTGATCGGTGTGACTTTTTCGTCCGTGTTGAACTGCCCCTTCACGAAATTTAGTTTGGAAGTCGCATAGGCCGTCAAGTTCGGCGATGCAATCGATAAAATCTTCTCACCGGCAATCGCAGCTGCAGCCCCTGCAATTCCCATGTCGCGCAAGAACTTGCGCCGGTTCGTATAGACGTCTTTCGGCGTGACGTCCTCGTAGCTCAGTTCCGGCTTTTGCCGAATCAACATAAAATGCCTTTCATGACCCATTTTTCCGGCATGACTGGGGAAATTCCCCCTTCATTAAGAATACGCGCCGCGGCGTAAATTGGATGCCTGACCATCCAAAAAGATTCAAAGTCGGCACTGGATGGCAAGGGGGCAATTTGAATTTCAAAACCGTGACAAAAAGACCGAAATTCAAATTGGCCCGCTACCCGCTATCCGGAAGAACCGCCCTTCTGGTTTACAATGCAAATGATTCGTAAGTCAGGCTGAATTTTGTGATTCCTTTCCTCTCCATCATCGCTCTCGGATTTTTTCTCGGCATGCGTCACGCCACCGACGCCGATCACGTCGTTGCCGTCACCACTATCGTCAGCCGCGAACGCAGCATTCGCAGCGCCGCGCTCATCGGCATTCTCTGGGGACTCGGTCACACCATCACAATTTTTATCGTCGGCTCACTCATTATTTTGTTCGGAATCGTCATTCCTCCGCGACTCGGCCTCACTATGGAGCTTTCCGTCGGCCTCATGCTTATCCTGCTCGGTGTCCTGAATCTTTCCGGCATGCTGCGCTGGATCAGAGAAAACTTCGGCGGCGGTCACTCCGCGCACCACTCCCATTCGCACGGCGATTTCACCCACACTCATGCTGTACCCGAATCTGCGCAGAAAAATTCCAGCGCCGAGCCCGCCCCCTCGCTCGGCTGGATGGATCGCACTTTCGGCCGCCTCGGTTTTTATCAATTGTTGCGTCCACTCGTCGTAGGAATCGTGCACGGCCTCGCCGGCTCCGCGGCCGTCGCGCTCCTCGTCCTCACCACGATTCGCGTTCCCGCCTGGGCAATGGTCTACTTGCTCGTATTTGGCCTCGGTACCGTCGCGGGCATGATGCTCATCACCGCCGCTATCGCCGTGCCCTTCACACTCTCCGAAAATCGCTTTGCCCGCATGAACCGCTTTCTCGCCACAGCCAGCGGTGTCATCAGTCTCGTCTTCGGTCTGCTCATCGTCTACGAAATGGGCTTCGTCCACGGCCTCTTCACACGCCATCCCACCTGGACGCCACACTGATCTGAAGTTTCTTTTTGATTTGCGCAAGAATATTTCTGTTCGAACAACTCGCTCTCACATCGGATGATGCGGCATCGCAGCGTCCCACGCGCTCCAGAACACGCGCATATCTTCCGGAAGCCCGAGCGAAACGCGAATGTGCTTTTCAAACCCGGGATAGTCTGCCCGTACGAGTACGCCCTTGCCGCGCAATATTTCCGCGGTTTCCTTCCCGCTCACAAATGTTCTCAGCAAAACGAAATTTGTCTCTGAATCGAGGCACCGCAACATACGTGCGTTCGCCTGGTTGAAAAACTCCTGCCGGTCGTTGGTATTCAGCGTAATTATCTTCTTTACGTGGGACGTATCCGAAAGCGCCGCTAGGGCCACGCGCGCCGCAACCACGTTGATGCTCCCAGGCAGCCACCGTTCTGCCAAACGTTCCGCTGTTTCCACGGACGAAATGGCGTAACCCACGCGCAGTCCCGCCAGCCCGTAAACCTTTGAAAACGTTCTCGTCACAATCAGCCGCGCATCGGACGCCGCCCGCCCCGCCCACGAAGTGTACGCCCCGCTTGGAGCTACGTAATCGTGATACGCCTCATCAATGACTACCGAAACCCCCGCCGGAACCTTAGCCAGAAAGGCTTCCATCTCCGGCTTCGTTGTCAGCGTGCCCGTTGGGTCGTTAGGGTTGCATATATAAACGGCGCCTGTCCCGCTGTCTATTCGCGCCAGCATCGCATTCAAATCGTGAGCGTATTCGTGCGTCAGCGCAGTGCCGCGCACCTCTGCACCAGTCAGCTTGGCGGCGTGCGCAATCGACTCAAACGTCGGCGTAGCCATCACCAGATTTTTCCCTGGTCCGAGACACGCCTCCGCTGACATTCGCAAGAGTTCCGTTGAGCCGCACCCCAGCGTGATGTTTTCCGGCTTCACTCCATGCGAAGCGGCAATCGCCGCGCGAAGCTTTTCAACGTCTTCATCCGGATAGCGGTTTACTTCCGTTAGAGCTTCCCGAAACGCCATCTTTGCCTTTTCGCCCGGACCGTAGGCATTTTCGTTGCGATCGAGCCGTACGAAGTGGGTGACGCCCTCTGCTGATGTTGTAGCCGCCTCCGCAAGATTCGGCAAGAACGCCGATGTGGCCACCGCAGTTCCAAATTGCCGCAGCAACTCCCTTCGATCAATACGCATTTTATGTTTCCTCTTTCGTGCGGCGGCACTCGCTGGGCACAAAGATTTTGCATTTGTACGCGCGGCTTCTCGGAAAAGAAGCGCGCGGAGTTGACCTATGCTGTTGTCGAAGCCTACTGCACCACAAGCGTCAACGGTATCGAGTGGCTTAGGTTGCCGGACGTACCCTTAATCGTCAGGTTGTACGTGCCGCTTCGAGCCCGTCTGTTTACGTGAATAGTCAGCACGGAAGAGTCAGAACCTGTCACTGTGGTCTTACTCCACGTTGCGGAAACCCGCGACGGCAACCCGCTGACAGAAAGCGTTGTTGTCCCGCTAAAACCCTGTAGAGCAGTTACCGTGACGGTATCTGTGCCGCTTCCGCCCCGCGAAACACTCAGAGTCGTTGGCGATGCGGCAATCGCAAAATCCGCGGCGGAAGTGACGCTTAGTGTCACGTTCACCGAATGACTCAGCGTCGCCGTCGAGCCAGTGATTTGCAGCGTGTACGTGCCAACCGGAGTGCTGGCCCCAGTCGTGACCGTTAGTGTCGAAGAGCTCGATCCCGTGACTGATGCAGGTACAAAACCGGCAGCCGCGCCGGAAGGCAATCCGCTTACCGAAAAATTCACAGTATCTGCAAATCCGTTCAACGCGCCCACAGAAACCGTGTACGGAACATTTCCACCCTGCACCACGGACCGTGAATTCGGCGAAGCAGAAATCGAAAAGTCCGGAGCGGGATTGACCGTAATCTTTCTCGTCGGCGGATTGGGATCCGTCAAGTTGGCATTGTCCGTAACCGTCAGCGTCGCGGTGAATGTTCCCGCCGCCGAATAAATCACATTTCCAGGGGAAGCCAGAGCGCTCGCGTTCGGGCTGCCTCCCGCGAAAGTCCATGAATATGCGGAAATCGTTCCATCCGGATCGCTGCCCGATCCAGAGAAAAACACTGCTTGCCCCGCGGTGATCGTCGTGTCTGCCGCAGGGCTTGAGATCGTGCCGGTGGGCGGAATGTCCGCAGGGGCGGGGGTCAACTGAACGAACTGCGCCATCGAAGGTACGCCGGCCGAATTCAGCAAAAAGAGCATGTAGTAACCCGGAGGCGCGACTTTGCTGTTCGGTGGCGCAGTCACATTGAGAACACCGCTTCCCGTTGAGAACGTCATCCCCACCAGCCGCTGCTCCATATCAAACGCGTGTGTCGGAGCGCCCGGCCGCATCAACACTACGGAAGAAATATTCGCGGCGTCAGGCGTCTGCACCTGAAACACGGAACCGTACCCAATTCCGCTGGAAGGCACACTTGCAATCGAAGGCCGCGTCGCCGCGCTCCCATCCGAATTAAATAGATATGCCGGAGAATACACTTCGATGTGCGGTTCGTACGTCCCGCGCGCCGGATTTCCTCCGATGAACAAAACCGTCGCATCGGGGAGCAAAAGCGAATTCGAGTGATAGAGCCGCGCATACCCATTCTGCCCTGCAGAGCTAAACGTGTTCGACGCAGGATCGTACAAATCGGCATTCAAGCTCGCAGTCGCGGTATCTTCATCGTTCAGAGACCCACCCAACGCGATCACTTTCCCGTTCGGAAGAATCGTCGCGTTCATCTCAATGCGCGGCTGCGACATGTTCGGCCCGAACGCCCACTTCGGCGTTGCTGCGGAAAGGTCGATCAGCTCCGTAGTGTTCGTCGATGGATTGCCTCCGCCCATAATCATCACCACCGGTTTGTAATTGTTCGCCGGCGTCAGAGGAAGCAGCACCGAAGTCCCGTACGTCCGTGTACCGTTGTAATTCGTGGTCGCCACGACCGAGGACCATGTGTGCGCAACGGGATCAAAATAACGCGAGCTCGTTGTAGATCCCGAATAAAAAACTTTTCCGCTCGGCAGCAAATGCATGCGCGGATAGAGCGGCGGAGTGAACGGCGAGCCGTACGTCGGACTCCAACCGGAACCCACCGTATAAATTTCCACGGTCGAGTTTGTACTTCCGTTCTCATCAAGCCCCGAAAACGTCATCAGCGTGCCGTCTGCAAGATTCGTCACCGTCGGATACCACCGCCCATGCGCCATGTTCTGCACATCCGTGAATTGCCCGGTTGCGGGATCGTAAATCGCGTTTCGCAATTGTCCGTGAAATGGGTCGTATTGCAGGGTGCCTGAATTCACAAACGCACGCCCATCTGGAAGCACCAGCATGCCGTTGCAGAACATGTCCCAATTGACCGGCTGCGTCGTCACTGTTCCGGTCGCAGGATCGAAAACGGCCGCCTGCAAATTTGTGTTCGTGGGCAAGTTTCCCGAGCCGGAGACGATCAACACTTTTCCGTTGTGCAACAACGCCGCGTGCACGGGATTAATCGGCATCGTGTTCGGCAGCGTCTGCCACTGGCCTTGCACGCTCGCCTGAGCCATGGCGGTTGGGCCATTGGCCAAAACGACTATCGCCAGGAAGGCCGCCGCTAGGACACACACCGGGGTGCAATTCCGAAGAATGAAGGGGGGCATGGGGATTCCTCCTGCGCCTGGGCATGAAGCCCAATCAATATTTCCTACTACCTATGGTTGGGGACAGATGGCCGAAAAACGATTGAACAACCACACCCGCGGAGGCGCAAATTTCTGCCCCGCAGGTCTGGAGCGGCCAGTTAAGAGCGCACATCTTCAACCATTGTCAGTAATAAATAAACTATCTGTTTTCAGGCGCTTAAGTTGTGGATGGGCTGTGGGTTGTTGAAAATTAGAGAAATCCACTTCCGCTTTTTGCAAAGGTCCTGCGCACTTCTGTTCTGTCTGCAGCCCTGGTGTCCGCCAAAAAAATATCTCTAGTACGAATGACACTTCAAACGTGGTATGTCGCCTCGTTTCGCCAGTGTAGAATAAGAAACGGAGGGGTGGGTGAGCGGTTGAAACCGGCGGTCTTGAAAACCGTTAGGCTCGAAAGGGTCTCGGGGGTTCGAATCCCTCCCCCTCCGCCAGATGTTGTGGGTCGCGGTCTTTTTGAGTTTGCTAAGTTACGTCACCCTTGGTGATGTAGTGGCGTAGCTCATAAGTGTGGCAATGCGCGTCAGTGCGAGTGTTACCTAATGGCTGAAGAACAGCTCGTCGATCACCTCAACTATGACGAGACATCAATGCGCTTGAGATTGAACTGCACTTTGGCTTTGCTGCTTTTCCGTTGCGCATAAGCGTGAGTCGAAATAAGGTGAACCCCGCCCAAATCCTTTTGGGGGGGAGTCCGAACCTTGACCATCTTGTTGCCGTTGACGCTTTTTCCGAATGGAAAAACAATGCTCTTGGTCATGGCACCGTGGTGAATCGTAAGCACCACCCGGGCATCTTTCGGCTTCCTCAGATTGAAATGCAGCACAGAGATCAGGCGCCTGTGCCCCTTCGGGTGGTGAATTTGCACTCCTGCGGAAACATGACCCGCCAGCCGCGCGACATTGTCAAATTCGAGCGTTGCCGAGGAAATGGGAATGCGATTAACAGCTCGCAGAGGTTGTGTTCCAGTCTTCATGCTCTAAAACTCCTCCCAGGAAACTTGTGGATCCGATCGTTGAATATCCACAGCCACTCCACCTTGCGTCGTGAATTGAACAGGAGTGTTTCCAGGGCACGGCCCCGAGTCCTCGAATGGCCCACTCTGCTGTAACCAGTTGAACAGTTCGCTATCGATTACGCCCGATAAACTAAACGCAAAAACGTCCACGTCACCTGGACAACTGGTAATGCCATTTCTGCCCGATTTCCACGAAGAAATATAGCCGTCCATTTTTTAATTTCCTGCCTGTAGGAGATCGACGATGCTCCCGATCGTCGGATAAATCGTGGTCTGGCCGAAGACGATGCTTTGCTGTACTTCCGCGTTGCTGCCGGCGCGCCGCACAAACCAGCCGATCAACGGTATGGGCTTTAGTCCGGGAATGTCCGTGAGAAGAGGGATACCGCCGTAGTATCGGGTGGGTATGCCAAGCTTCGCATTTGACTCATAGCGGGAAATTTCTCTAATTTCCAAATTCGATAGTTGAACTTCAGTATTTATAGTGTGCCTGATGGAGGGCATGGTGGGATCCACTGTGCCCTTCGGGTTCCGCACGAGCGAGTTGCTTACGTAATCGAATTTAAAGCGTAGAGCCTGGCCCGACGGGTCGAAGATCGGCGTGACTTCGAATTTGTTCCCCGTGGTCACTCCGTAGATATGCTGTTCTTGTTTTTGGTTCAGGGAATTCAACGTACCGAATGCGCCCAAGGCTCCGCCCGTTTGAGCAGACAAGTAAATTGACGCCAGTTGTCCGGCGCTCGCAAGCAAATCCTGTTGTTCTCCCACGCTCAAGTCGTACATTCCCTTGGGATCGACCCGCGCCTTGAGTCGGTTGGTAGCCAGGACTGAAGTCCGCTGAATGATACCTACCGTGAGGCCTTGTCTTATCAGGTCGGCGCGCAGTTTCTTCAACATCGGCTGAACATACTGCTGATCCAGGTCATCCTCGAGCCTGCTCATCATCCTTTTCAGCATTTCGTCCGCCGCCGCCACGCGAGGGCCAGCTTCGGTCAATTTCTGCCAACTGGCCGCAGATTGCTGCTTGACCCGCTCGCTAAAGTCTTCCCGCTTCGATACAAGTTGAAAGTCCGTATAGTCGTTCGGATAGAGAATCCGGAAGCGTGTATTCACAATGCGGTTATAACGTTTGTAGGTGCTCTCGACTTCTGAGCGCAGGGCGTTGCATGTGACCTCCGCTTCTGCGTTAGTGGAGAAACTCCTCTTAGACTTATAGGTATAAAACCTGCTGTCCGCCTTGTCTATCTGCGCGCGCAATGCATCCATCTCTGTTAGGACTTTTCTAGCTGCGCCAGCCCGCAAGGCCCGGACGATTTCCAGTTGCTGATCCGTGATTCCCTCATTCTCAGAGAGTTGGAGGAATGGTTCGTCTTTCTTGCTAGGAAAGTCACCGGTCTTGGGATCCGCGCACTGCTCGTCTTGCGTGGTCTTAGTGGTCTGGGTCGCCTTAGACCGCACCTCCTCTTGACACGTCTTAAGTTGATCAGTGCACTGGTTGATTGCCTCGTTTATAGTTTTGTAAAGGCTGCTCTTGTCTTGTTCGACCTGCTTTTTCTCTGCCTCAACCTTTGTCTGTTGCTTCTTAGGATCCGCGGCATCTGAGGATTGTTGAACTGTATTGTCGTTTGACTTGCACTTCGAAGGGATCTCGAGGACTTCGGCCGTTCCTGGGAAACAGTGCAGTTGGTTGGGTTTCTGACTTGTCCCCGAATTCTCTTTACTCTCATCTCCGGATTTTCTGTCCGACAGCATCGCGAGGTGCTCTCGCAACTCGTCCACCGCCCCGGACGTATTTTTCACAAATTCGTTGAATACTCGCTTACGATTTTCTTCACAGGACAAGGAAAGAACCATCAGTGCCTCACCGACGGTGGTCGTCGCGGCGGGATCCGGTAACACGGCGTTCCGAAACGAGTCTAAACTCCCCATGTTGAGACCTGCCTGTATGAGGACCGCAGGAGAGTAAAAACGAAAACGGCGCCACCGCGCCTCCTCCGCAGGGTTCAGCCCCTTGGGGGCATCACGTAGAATATCCAGTTGGGTGCAAATGATTGTTGCGGCAGTGCCTTTCGTCTCGGTCTCGGACACGGCTTTGTTGACACTCTGACGCAAGATCGTAGTGGCGCTCGCCATCTCTCCGCGTGCCATGCCCAAATGTTCGTCAACGATGGCAGTCGCATCATTCAGCTTGTCAGCTGGTTTCTTGAACCATAGGAAACCCTTGCTTAGTTCGGCGCTGATTTCAGTGGACCAGAGGGTTAGCCTGGCTTGCGGAGCAGGCCTGTCAAAATCCGAGACGATGCGTTTTACCGCTGCAATATCGTCCGGCTTGCCGCGCAGCAAGATAAGATTACGGTCGGGATACCCGCGCATGATCACTCGCTTGACGGGATCCAGACTTGTGGAGAGCGCCGGGCCTTCCAGGTAAGGTGTCTGGTCCCGCGCCGCCGCAAAAGCATCAGACTCCGTGAGGGCTGCCCTATAGGCGCTCCGCTGCAGATCTGCCATGTTTCTCTGTGCGTCTTCCAGCTTGGTTTTTGCCAATTCGATGCGCGCGGAAAGGCTGTCCTTATCGGCGTTTGCTGAGGTTTGCTGGGCACGCGCATCTTTCTCCTTGGACTGCGCGTCGGATTCTTTTGTCGCCGCATCCGCGGTCTTGGCCGTAGCGGTGTTCTTGTTGTCGGTAGCCTTCTGAAGGGCTGTCTTTTTTGCGGCATTGGTAGGATCCGCTGCGGAATCTGCTTCGGCCTTGTTAAACTGGTCCGTTGCGTGAAGCAAATTGCTGTCGCTCTGTTTCTTGATGCGGCTCGCATTCAGGCTTTGCAGTGACAGCAAACTGGTAGCGGCGTCCGCCCGCCTCTGTTCTTCCTGTAACTTGGCCAGCTCAAACTGCAGGTCGGCCACTTCTCCCCGCGCTTGTTCCACGCGACCTTCTGAGTCCAACAACAACTCTCTTTGCGAATTCGCTACGGTTGCCGCGGTGCTGTTGCCTCCTGCCCAATCGGTTCTCTCGTTTAGCGAGCGCATCAGCTTCTCTACTTCGGTGTAGAAAAAGAGAGGCACCGCCTCTTCCGTAAACTGGTTCGGGTCGCCCTCCAGGGCGTCGTTCAGAGCCGACAATTTTTCCCGTAACTTTTTTTGAGAGTCCTGCACTCCCTTCACCGCTTCGCGCAGCTGAGCCAGATGAACGGAGTCCGCGCTCGAGCAAGACTTGATGCTCCCTAAAAGGTCCGGCCACGCGATAAGTGCCGCCGCAATTCCATTTGCGGCCTTGTTGGCCGCTGTAGCCGCATCGGAGGCCGACTGCGCGGAGGCAATCGGAGTTGCAGCGACGGCCGTGGTTGAATCCGATACTTTCGCTGCATTGTCGTCTGCAGTCTTCTGAAACGCGGCAAAAATCGCGTTGACCTTCCCGGTTTCGTCCTTGAGTTTGTCGCCCAGCGCTGTCACCGCTGCGCCGGCATCGCTGCTTGTGGGGTCGTCAGCCTTCAGAAGCGTCTTGAGCGATCTGTAGATGCTGTCTTTTAGGTTTTTGGCGTTCTGATATACACCACAACTGTTCTTGAACGTTTGCACGGAGGCCGCGAAATCCGCCGGAGGCAAATCGTTCGGCGCAGACCACAACGCGTCAAGTTTGGCCAACTCTGTAATCGGACCATCGAGGCTCGTTTTGAAGTACGGGCCAACCCCGTTGAGCTGCTCCATCAAGTTGGTCTTCGCACTATCAAGATCAGACTTTCTTGCCTGCCCGTCGGTGCTAGCTGTGGTGCAGCTTGCTGCAACATCGTCTCCTAATACTGCCTTGTCGCAGCTCGGCATGGCATCCAGAGCCTTTTGAACGTCGGCGCTTCGGTCTGAAAGTTCTGTGAGCAGGTTCGTGTCTATGGTCCTTAACTCTTTGTCGATCGCCTGTGCTCGCGTTGTGAAATCTCCAGCATCGGAACTCGGGTCCGTCAGTGACTGAAGTTCCGGAACATAGGTTTTGGCGTGACTTAGGGCAGGAGTGCTCGCACTCACGGATTCATTTAGTTTCTTAATTTTGTCCAGAGCATCTTGCACTTTGGCTGGGTCGGGTGCGGGAGGTGCCGTCTGCGCACGGGTGCCTGCGGCACAAATCAACAGCATCGGAACCGAAAGCGCGTGCAGAGTCCTTGCGGACAGGCGGGGCAGTCGCCGCATAATGCTCCCTCCGGGGTCATGAGAGACTAGTGGCGCGGACTCTAACAGAATCGCCACTACTACGCCACAATAATTCTCCACTGGTTATGTTACGCGAAGTAGTAATGCTGCTCAGCCTTGCGGTGTCGGGATTCGCACAAATCCCAAAAATGCATTGAGAATAAAACACACACCAACGCTCACCAACCCCGCAGCTTCCTCTCGCCAACGGGGAATACAATTCCTGCTTTAGCCAGATTTTCTCCTTCAGAGCGTGTCAGCTCTCACTTCGTAGTGCACTGCAATCGGTTCCACACGTGACAAGAGCTCTTTTGCTTCCGGCTCAAAAACGGGAATGGCATAGTTGGGCCCGGCAAATCGCTCTACTGCGGCCAGCGAATCGAAAAAGTTCACAACGACAAATTCCATTTCCTCGTTTGTAGGTCGCCGAAAAACGTAGCCTCCCCGATAACCCTCAATCCCTTTCAATCCGGGCAGAACTTTGTTCTTCAGCAGCGCTTCATATGCGTCCGCGTTTTCCGGTTTTGTCCATCCCCGCCAATGTCGCACAATCATAGAATTGTTCTCCGTCCACTCGATTTCGTGATTCGTTATCGATTTTGAGGACTTAAGTCCTTGAATTCATCTCCCGTGTTGCATACTCTCAAAACGCTGCACTGCGCTTTCGTTAATCCTTTCGCTATGACAACCTTATCCTAGCCCTCCGCGCAATACCCTTGCGCATAGAATGGAACGCTGACGTTTTATGGTTCCCTCCCGCACCACCACGTGGATTGCAGCCGTCTGGATCGTCGTCCTGGGGACGTACGTGTCCGGAGCGTGGCTCCTTCACAACGAACAATCGCAAACAACATTTGGCGACATTGTGCAGTGCCTCATACCCCTGCTTGCCAATGCTGGACTGCTGATGAACGCCGGAACGCCACACTGGCGGCGCAACGTCTTCTGGATGCTGCTGGCGATGGGCTGCACTCTCTGGATGATCGGGCAGTTCCAATGGACCTTCGCCGAACTTCGTTCGCACAGGCCGCCCGGGGACCTTTATGCCGGTGACGTAACTTTCTTCTTGCACGGTATTCCGATGATGGCCGCGCTGGCTTTGCGCCCGCACCTGAAACGCGGAGAGCTCCGAATGCGTTTCGGATATCTCGATTTTGTGCTGCTCCTCACCTGGTGGGTCTTCCTCTACGCATACTTCGTGCTGCCCTGGATCTACGCTTCGCCCGATATCGGACAATACAACTTTGCATACGACTTCCTGAGCAACATCCAAAACATGATCGTCGTCGTGGGGCTGGGAGTGCTTTGGCTGAGAACGCGAGCAGCATGGCGTGTGGTGTACGCGAATCTGTTTGGCGCCGCCGTGATGTATATGCTCTCGTCTCTTGTAATTAACGTGGAAATCAGCCTGCACCACTACAAGACAGGAAGCGCTTACGATTTGCCGCTAATCGCCTCGTTCGTTTGGTTCGGAACGGCGGGCTTCATCGCTCACAAGAATGAAAAGGCTCTCGACGCCCCGAATGAAAATGGAGACGCTGAAAACGAACGCCAGCGGAGCGAAACAACCTGGGCGACCAGAATGGCGATGGCCGCTGTAATTTCTCTTCCTATCTTTGCAATCTACACGCTGAAGTTTGCGCAAGATTCGCAAGAAGTGCGCGACTTTCGAGTGCTGGCCACAGTTGTTGCTGCCGTGCCCATTGGATTCCTGGTTTTCTTGCGGCAGCATCTGGCGGACAACGAACGCGTGCGGCTGCTCGAAAAATCCGAACAATCCATCGAGAATCTGCAGAGACTGCAGACGCAGCTCGTTCAATCGGAAAAATTGATCTCTTTGGGCCAGCTTGCAGCGGGCGCTGCGCACGAAATTAACAACCCTCTCACGGCCATTCTGGGATATTCGGATTTGCTCGCAGACGATGAATCTCTGCCGGAAAAAAGCAGAACGACTGCCGCGAAAATTCGGGATCAAGCACGAAGAACCAAGACTCTCGTTGGAAATTTACTGAGCTTCGCGCGGCAAGTTCCCGCGGAACGCACGCTGCTCGATTTGAACACCGTAGTCAGTAATGCCGTGCAATTGCGCGCACTGGATTTGCGCAGCGGAACGACAAAAGTGGAAATGCAACTCGAATCCGTTCTTCCAGGGGTGCGTGGCGACGGAAACCAGTTGATGCAGGTTTTTTTCAACATTGTGAACAACGCGATTGACGCAATGGAAGCGGCGCACGGCGGCGGAACGCTCACGATCAAGACGATGCGCGATCGCGCCTTTGTCGTTGTGCTTCTTTCTGATACAGGACCGGGAATCAAGGAGCCGCACCGTGTATTCGATCCTTTCTATACGACGAAGCCTGTCGGCAAGGGCACAGGCCTCGGATTGAGCATTTGTTTCGGCATCGTTCAGGAACATGCAGGCAGAATTCTTTGTTACAACCGTCAGGAAGGCGGCGCCGTTTTCCGCGTGGAATTGCCGGCGGTGCTTGCGGCATTGCCCCCGCGCGAAACACAGTTGAGCGGAGCAGCTTCGACTCACAAGCCTTCCTGAAATCTTCCTTTCACCTTTCCGTAATAGAGAATAGTGAATCCGCTTTGGCGCGTGCGAGTCGTGCTAGAGTTTTCTGCGCGAAGCATCCCTCGGAGAGACCATGCTCGATGATGCAATCATCACGGAACAACTCACGCGAAAGTTCGGGGCACTGACCGCCGTGGATAATGTGGATTTGCGCGTGACATCCGGACAGTTCTTCGGATTCCTGGGGCCAAACGGCGCCGGAAAATCCACCACGATCAAAATGCTGACGGGATTGCTGACTCCGACTGCCGGAAAAATGCAGTTGCTGGGCATTGATTTCGCGCAGAACCCGGTAGAAGTAAAACGCCAGATCGGAGTTGTGCCGGAAGGAATGGGATTGTTCGAGCGTTTGAATGGCGCAGAGTATTTGACGTTCGTCGGAAGAATGTATGGACTGGACAAAGCGACGACGAAACAGCGCAGTGAAGAGCTGCTGGAATTCATGCAACTCGCCGATCGTCCAAAAACGATGATTGCGGATTATTCGCACGGGATGCAGAAAAAACTCGCGCTCGCGGCCGCCGTGATTCATGGACCAAGGATTCTTTTTCTGGACGAACCATTTGAAGGAGTGGACGCGCTGGCCGCTGGAGCGTTGAAAGCGTTGCTGGGAAGAATGACGGAGCGCGGCGTGACGATTTTTCTGACGTCGCACGTGCTGGAGATTGTCGAGCGGCTTTGCAGCCATGTGGCGATCATCAACAAAGGAAAACTTGTGGCACAGGGATCGCTGGAAGAGTTGCGGGCTGGAGTTCCGAGCGCGGAAGGGCGTACGACAACTTTGGAAGAGATTTTTCTTTCGATTGTGGGCCAAGGCGGCGCAGAGCGGCCGAATGTAGAGGAACTCTCGTGGCTGATGTAGCGCGGCTGCCGGGACTTTTCGAGCAGATCCGGCTTGTAGCTGGGTTGCGTTGGCGAATCCTGCGCAACGGCTTGAAAAAAAAGAACCGGGTTTGGGATCTCATCGGCGTTGTGATTTCGTCGATCATGGGCATCATCTTGATAACTGGTTTGAGCTTTGCATTTTTCTTCGGGACATTCACTTTTTTGCAAGACCACCATCCGGAAAGGATTACGCTTTTGTTCTGGGGCATTTTTGTCTGGTGGCAGATTTTGCCGATTTTCGTTGCGGGATTCTCTCCCACATTTTCATTCGGGACCCTGCTTCGTTTTCCATTGAAACTCTCCGCGTTTTATTTAATCGGAATCGCGTACGGGCTCGCGGATTCGGCGGCGGTCGCGTCCCTGATCTGGCTCATTTCGATGACGCTGGCAGTTGCGGCTGCAAATTTGCCGCTTCTGCCCGCGATGATTCTTGCTTGCGTCTTGTTTGTCGCGGCAAACGTCACGATCGAGCGGCTAATGGGCTCCTGGGTCGAGAAACTCCTATCGAAGCGGCGCGCGCGCGAATTGTTCGTTGTGCTGTTCATCATGTGCATGGTGAGCCTGCAGTTTCTTGGTCCGGCGATCCAGAAATTTGAAAAATTAGGAGCAAAGCCGGACACGGAACGGATCGCACGGTATGCCCAATTTTTCCCTGGATCGCTGGCTGGAAAAATTCTGACGGGATTTGTAGCAAGGGATTTCGCCGCTGTGGGAATTGGAACGGCGGGACTCGCGATGTATGCATTGCTGTTCGGCAGACTGCTTTTCGTGCGATACCGGACGCAATACCGGGGCGAAGAATTGAACGAAACGATGGCGCCGAGGCGTGCTGCAGCCAGGCTTGCACCTAGCTCACGCGCACCAACGGTTGCGCAAGGCGAACGAGAAACGGGGTTTTTGCCGAACACAATTTCCGCCGTGCTGGAAAAAGAAGTTCGGTATTTATTTCGCAACGGATTCGCTGCGATGTTGCTGTTTTTGCCGCCGCTGCTGGTGTTGCTCTTCAGCATGCAGTTTGGCGGGACACATCCGACATCGATCAAGCATGGAGTTTCGCCTGTCTTTTTCTTCCCGGGGATGATGGCGTATCTGATGCTTATGCTCATGGCTCCCTCGTACAACAGTTTTGCGTTTGAAGGGCGCGGGATGCAGACGTATTTCATGGTGCCGGTAAGATTTCGCGACATTCTGATTGGAAAGAATTTGATGACAGTGAGTTTGCTGTCGTTTGAAATTGCGCTGTGCATTGTGATGCTGGCTTGGAGCGTGGGATTGCCGCCGTGGCCGATCTTTTTCGCGACGATAAGCGCGCTGATTTTTGCGGTAGTGGGACAACTGGCGATTGCGAACTGGTCGTCGCTGACGTTTCCGAAAAAGATGGAGTTCGGAAAGATGCAGGGACAGAGACAATCCGGAATGGCGGCATTGATTGCGTTTGGAGCGCAAATCGTGTTTGGCGGAACGGCAGGATTGGTATTTTCTTTGGGACGGCTGAGCGGAAACGATTGGTTGCCGACAGAGATTTTCTTCTTTTTAGCGATAGCAGCGATGGCGGGGTACTGGTCGGCAATGGAGCCGCTGACAAAGTTAGCGGAGAAGAAGAAAGAGGCGCTGCTGGAGACGCTGACGAAGTGAGCAGACGAATGGTCGGATGAGGGGAAAGGCTAGCCCTCCCTAGTTTTTGCGTAACTGCGGAATACAAAGGATTTAAAGTTCTTTGTTTACATACACTTCTGCAAGTGTTGATTCTAAAAGGGTTGAAGACAGGACAGTCTAGGGCACGGCACCGAGCGGAGAAAGAAGTCGCGACGAGATGAAAAATAGACACGGAGGACCACCCAACTTACCCTCCGCTATGTTATTTACATAGGTACTATAACCTAAAAGGAATCATAAGTCAAGAGAAATTTTGGACCGGGACGAACAAAGGCTGTAAAGGGGCGAGGATGGGAATGAGGAAATGGGCGCTGGTGGGAATGGTAGCAGTGGCCGGGCTAGCGGCTGGACGGATAGCCGCAGGGCAAGAACGAACGGCGTATGCGAATTGGGAAATGCTGGTGCGGACGCCAGCGGTAAGCGGGCATGAGGGAGCGCTGGCGGCGGAGATCCAAGAGGCTCTCAAGAATTTCTCACCTAAAAAAGACAACCTGGGCAACGTGCTGGTGACGATCGGAAGCGGTGCGCCGCACCGATTAATCGCGACGCCGATGGACCAGCCGGGATATGTGGTGAGCGGGATTACGGAGAACGGATTTCTGCGGGTGCAGCGGTTGCCGCAGGCGGCGCCGAATGCGATTTTCGATACCCTGCATTTCGCGCAACCGGTCTGGGTAATGACACGGAGCGGACGGAAAGTGAGCGGTGTGTTTGCAGGATTGAGCGTACACCTGCAGCCGGGACGACAGAACCCGCCGAAGATGAATCATCTGGAAGAGTTATACGTGGACGTCGGGGCGAGGAATGCGGAAGAGGTGCAGGCTGCGGGAGTGGATACGCTGGATGCAGTCTCGCTGAACTTTACGGATTTTCTTCTGGGGAAGGACGAATACTCCGCACCGGGAATTGGAGACCATGCGGGAGTTGTGCCGCTCGTGGGATTGCTTGAGTGGATGAGCGCAAACAGAGTGAGCGAGCGCGGAACATTGACGGTAGCGTTCGTGACGCAGCAATGGACCGGTGGGCGCGGACTGGACAGGCTGCTGAATGAGATCCATCCGGACGAAATGATTTACGTGGGGAGACTGTTTGCGCCGCGCCCGGCGGAAGTGGCTGCTAGCGGTACAAAGGAGCAGACACCAGGAAGCGGAGTTCTGTTAGGAGTAGCCGATCCAACGGTGGCACCTGCAGGGCTTGCGGAAGAGTTGGCGAAAATTGCGAAGGAACAACACATTCCGATGATGAGCGTGGCAGCGGCACCACCTAGGATCGCGGGATACGCAGCGGCGACGCCACTTCCGTCGCGGTTTGCGCAACTTGGGGTGGCGACGCTGTTTGCGGGAACTCCCATAGAAACTATGAGCAACGCCGATGTGGGCAAGCTTGAGGAGTTGTTGCATTGGTACGTGGCGGGCAGCGAGCGGCGAGCAGGAGTAGGAGGAGGAACGGAAAGCATCTGCGCTGATTGCGGACCGCCATTGTTGGGGAGGTTGACGGAAGCGTATGGACCGAGCGGGCATGAGGAAGCGGTTCGGAAAAAGGTGAAGGAGTTGTTGCCGGAGTGGGCGCGGAAGAAAACGGAGACGGATGCAGCGGGGAATTTGGTGTTGCGATTGGGTGGCGGGAAACGCGATGCGAAATCGCCAAGCATTGCGTTTGTGGCGCACATGGACGAGATCGGGTATGAGGTAAAGAAGATTGAGGAGGATGGGCGATTAGTGGTGGACTCGGTGGGCGGCGGGTATCCGCAATATTTTTTGGGGCACGTGGTGTTGATTCAGAAGTCCGATGGAAACAAAGTTGGCGGCGTGTTGGAGTTGCCGGAGGGATGGGACAAGCCGGGATTTGAGTGGCCGTTGAGTTTGCGCGGCATGGATGAAGGGCAGCACGTATATGTGGGAACAAGGTCGAAAGAGGAAACAGAGAAACTTGGAATCAAAGTGGGCGATTGGATGACGATTCCGAAGGCGTACAGGCCGCTGCTGGGGACACGGGCGAATGCGCGGAGTTTTGACGACCGCGTGGGATGCGCGGCGTTGATTGAAGCAGTGCGGGCGCTTGGGCCGAATCCCGATGCAGCGCTTGCGGGAAGAGATGTGACGTTTGTTTGGTCTACGGAAGAAGAAGTGGGATTGAAGGGGGCGGCGGCGTTTGCAGAACAGGCGGCGAAGGAAAATCGCGTGCCGGATTTTGTGTTTGCGATTGATACGTTTGTGAGCAGCGATTCTCCGCTGGAAGTGAAGCGATTTGGCGACGCCGAGATTGGAAAAGGATTTGTAGTGCGGGCAGTGGACAATTCGAATGTAGTTCCGCTCGAGTATGTAGATCGGGTGGTGAAGCTGGCGCGGGAGAACAAGATTCCCGTGCAGTATGGCGTGACGGGCGGCGGAAATGATGGCGCAGTATTCACGCGGTATGGGAGCGTGGACGTCGCGCTGGGATGGCCACTGCGGTATTCGCATTCGCCGGGAGAAGTGATTGATACGAAGGATGCGGACGCGCTGGGTAAGATTGTGACTGTGCTTGCCAAGGATTGGTGAGAGGCAAATATGTTGATGGAAGAACTGTTTGGGCGGGGAATTATGGTGATGGGGCCGGCGAAGGACAGGCCGGGCCAGCAAACGGGCACCTTTAATGTGGAATTGCTGAAAACATTTCCGGCGTTGAAGGCGGTGGAGATGGAAAAGATGCGGTGGCTGGAGGGAGAGTGGGATTCCGTGAACCGCGTGCCGGCGACGAGCAAGAATCCGGCGTATGAAGATGTGAACACGGGAAAGTATAAGTTTTGCGAGAAGGATTCGTGGATTTGCCTGGTGGGAAAAGATGGTCGGGAGCGCAGGTATTTGACGTTCGATCCATTCAGCAAGCAGTGGATGTATTTGTTGGCCGAGGGAGCGTACGGAATTTTGCGTTCACCGGGGTGGAATGGGGACACGCTGGTGTTCGAAGGCGAGATGACGATGATTGGCGTGAATTGCGTGTTGCGGCAGACGTGGAAGAAAAAGAGCAATGATGAGTTTTCGTTTGTGAATGAAGAGAAGCTGACGGATGGAGGCTGGGGCTATGTGGATGAGTGGGAATTGAAAAGGAAGGTTGCGTAGTAAGGCGCGGGCACTAAAGAGTGAGCGCCCGAATTATTTTTTCAGCCGAGTGGCCGTCGCCGAAGGGATTTGCGATTGAGGATGCGGGTTTTGATTTTTGGCCGGAGAGCCAGGCGGACGCGTTAGAAACGATTTCTTCTGTTGAAGTGCCTACGAGTTGAGCCCAGCCGGATTCGACGGCTTCGGGGCGTTCGGTAACTTCCCGCATGACGAGAACGGGTGTACGCACGGTGGGAGATTCTTCCTGCACGCCGCCGGAGTCCGAAAGGATGAGCGCGGCGCGCTGCATGAGATGGACGAATTCGGGATAGGAAAGCGGGTCCGTGAGGAAAATACGCGGTTGATTGCTGAGTTGGGCAGTGATGGCGGCGCGGACGGTGGGGTTGGGGTGAACGGGCAGGACAGTTGTGAGGTCCGGGAATTTTTCTGTAAGGGTAAGGATTGCGGCGCAGATTTGTTCGAGCGGAGCGCCGAAATTTTCGCGACGGTGGGCGGTTACGAGGAGAATTTTGCCGGAGAGTTTTTCGAGGCGCACATCGGAATAACCGACCGGCGCGGAAAGAATGTGGTTTAGCGCGTCGACTACCGTGTTACCGGTGATGAGGATGCGGGAATCGGGAATGCCTTCGGCGCGAAGATTGGCGGCGGCGCGCGCAGTGGGTGCGAAATTCAGATCGGCGAGCGGGGAGATAAGATGGCGGTTCATTTCTTCGGGGAAGGGACGATGCTTGTCGCCGGTACGAAGGCCGGCTTCGACGTGGCCGACGCGGATTTTTTCCTGGAAGGCGACGAAGGCGGCTGCAAAAGCCGTGGTGGTATCTCCTTGAACGAGGAGCCAATCGGGGCGGATTTTGTGGAGAACGGCGGGAAGAGCTTCGAAAACACGGGCGGCGAATTCGAGCGGCGTCTGATTTTCCTGCATGAGATTTAGATCGTGACCGGGAGAGATGCTGAAGACGCGGAGCATTTGATCGAGCATGCCGCGATGCTGAGCGGTGACGCAGACGTGAGTTTCGATGTTTGCGGCGCGGGCAGCGCGAATGACGGGCGCCATTTTGATGGCTTCGGGGCGAGTGCCGAAAACGGTGACGATGCGCATGAATTATTTGCCCGCGGATGGAGCGAGGAGCGCGTCCGCGATGCGAGCAGAAAGAATAGACCAATCGTAAGGCTCGACAAAGCGGTCCCAATCGGGCTGCCAACTGAGATTGCTCGATTGGACGAAGGCGTCGGCCCAAGCTGCCGGATTTGGCTCGGCGAGAATAACGTTGGGCCAAGCGAGGCGTTTCCAGGTTTCGAGCGGTGTGGAAACAACGATTTTGCGGCAGGCGGAATATTCGACAACTTTGATTTGAAAGGCGAAGTCGGTGCCGGTGGTGATGCCTTGGGCAAGTACGCCGGCGTCGAGAACATTGAAATAGACGGCGATTTCAGAGGGCGGGACTCCGCCGGTGGCGATTACGTCGTTTTCACGGTTGGCGTCGAGAAGGGATTGCCAGTGGTGCGCGGGGCCGACGATGAGGAGCACGGCGTTGGGAAGGCGAGAGCGTGCGGCGAGGAAAGCGTTAACGACGAGATCGACTCCTGTGAATGGGCCGTGATTGCCAATGTAGCCGATGACGAATTTGTTTTCGAGGCCGAGCCTTGTGCGAAGCGCGCGGATTTTTTCTTGAGAGACGCTGCGGAGTTTCGCGAGATCGGCTCCATTGGGGAGAGGAAGGGCGGAAATTCCACACTCGCGGGAGAGTTTTTCGCAGAGTGGTTCCGAGACTGCGAAGAGAGCGTCGACTCTGGCAGCGACGCTGCGCAGATTGGCGCGGATTTCGTCGAGACGCTGGGCGGACACTTCATTTTCGGGAAACCAATCGACGACATCGAAAGCAGAACGAACGCCCGGATGCCGGTCCGCGCCGAAGAGTTCAGAAGCATAAAGAATGTGAGTGATTTTGCAGGCCTTTATCACGGGGGCGAGAGCGGAGCGATTCCGCGACTTGCAGAATTCCAATGCGCGAGCGGGACCAAGAAAGCGATGGAGAAGTATCGGCTGCCACGCAGGAAGTTCGATGAGAGTGAAGTCGTTACGCAGGGAGAGCACTTTGGTGGGATGAAAAGCCGAGCGCGCGGCGACAGAAAACTGTTTGATGCGGCGTCGAAATGGAGAAGAGGCGTCCACATGAAGGGCGTCAGACCACTTCAAAACGAAAACTTCGAAGCGGTCGGCGAGGCGCTGTGCGAATTCAATTTCGCGGATGGAGATGTCTTCGGCGTAGATGTGCGGGACGACAAGAAGGCGCGGTTTTTCTTTGGGCGATGGCGATGCGGATTGCGCCGCAGTCACTTTTCCACCAGGAAATTGCCGATGACGAGGGCGTCCATGCCGGAAGAGAAGAAAGTGCGGATGGCGTCGGTAGGCGTGTGAACGATGGCTTCGCCGCGAAGATTGAAACTGGTGTTCATGATGACGGGCACGCCGGTGATCTTTCCGAATTCGTCGATGAGGCGGTAGTAGAGCGGATTGATTTCGCGTTCGACGGTTTGTGGGCGGGCGGAACCGTCGACGTGGGTGACGCTGGGGATGACGCTGCGTTTTTCCGGGCGAACTTGCGCGGTGAGGATCATGAAAGGCGAATCGTATGCGGATTCGAGGAATTCAGGCGCGGCTTCTTTTTTGAAAGAGGGAGCGAAAGGGCGCCACCACTCGCGGAATTTTACGGCGTTGTTCACTTTGGCGTTCATTTCGGGATCGCGCGGGTCGGCGATGATGGAGCGCGAGCCGAGGGCGCGAGGGCCGAACTCCATACGGCCTTGAAACCAGCCGAGAATTTTTCCTTGCGAGAGGAGCTGCGCGGCGGTGCCGGCAGGATCGGAAAGTTTTGTGTGTTTGATTTTGTAAGTGTTGAGCGCGGATTCGATGGCGGCGTCATCGAAAGACGGCCCCCAGTAGCCGTGGCGCATGGGCTTGTTGTGGAGTTTGCCGTTCGAATCGAGATAAGGAGCAAGAGCAGCGCCGAGGGCAACGCCGTCGTCGGAGGCGGCGGGTTGGACGAAAAACTTTTCGACAAGGCCACTGGCGGCGATTTTTCCGTTGGCTTTGGAGTTGAGCGCGACTCCACCGGCGAGGCAGAGATTGCGCGAGCCGGTTTTCTGGAGCGCGAGTTTGACGACGGACATCATGGCGTGTTCGCAGGCGTCCTGCACGGCGAAGGCGATATTTTTGTGAAGGTCGGTGATTTCGGATTCGGGGACGCGAGGTTCGCCGAGGTAAGGAATTATTTTCGCAAATGGCGCACCACCACTGACGAATTGCTGATGGTGTACACGCGGCGGAGCGGCAGAAACATCAATGAATCTATCGAGGTTGAGGCCAGGTTTGCCGTAGGGCGCGAGGCCCATCACTTTCCATTCGTCGCTGTTGCGAACAAAGCCGAGAAACGCCGTGAATTCGCTGTAGAAAAGGCCAATGGAGTCGGGGTAGTTGATGGTGAGGACAGGATCGAGGCGGCCGTTGTGGCCGTGCCAGATGGTGGTGGCTTCCCAGGCTCCGCGGCCGTCCATGACAACGACGGCGGAATCATCGAAACCGGAAAAGGCGTAGGCGCTGAGTGCGTGAGCGAGATGGTGGTCCACGAAACGCATGCGCGCTTTTGTCGGGCCGAATGTGCGGCGAAAGGGAGCAGCGCCTGATTCCTGATGCCACATGCTGAGGAAGTAGCGGGAGGAGTTGAGAACGTTTAGATAGTTGATGGGCCAGCGGCCTGAAGCGTAGAGCTTGAGATCGTGGCGGTACAACTTACCGGCGCGCTGCCAGCCGAAGCAAACTTCGTCAACCTGTGCCGGAGTAGTTTTTGCGAAATCTAAGCAGGCCTGGATGGCAAGCTGTGGGAAGCGGGCATCATGCTTCAAACGAGAGAGCCGCTCTTCGGCGACGGCAAAGAGGAGCTCTCCATCGCGGACGATGCAGGCGGAAGAATCGTGCATCTGGGAATAGTTGATGCCGAGAGTAATCACGAGTTTGCTTGAGGAGCCTTCCGGCCGTGGCACCAGGCGAAGGGAGAGTCCAGCCCATCGAAACCTTCGGGAAATCCGCCGGCTTCCCGGACCATCTTGTCCACATCGTCCGAGGTTAGCGCAACGCCCCTCCAGGTTTTGCCAATCATTTCCGGATCGATGCCGGCGAGGCGGGCCAAGGATTGCGCAGGGCGTTTCAGGCCAATGGTGCAGAGACCATCCAGGAAAGCCGAAATGGCGCGGCCCTTCCAGTTCATGGTTGGGCGATGGGAGCCATTGAAATGAAAGAGGAACGCTCCGCCGGGACGAAGAATGCGAAGCATTTCGCGAATCGAGGCGGAGATGAGATCGGCCGAAGGATAGTGCTGGAGAACCATGTAACTGAAAACGAAGTCGAGCGAAGAAGGGTCGATGGCGGAGAGGGCGACGCCGTCTACGAGAATCCAGCGAATGTTGGAGAAATCAGCGAGATATTTCCTGGCGCGCTGCTGCATTTCTTCGGAGATGTCAATCGCGGTGATGGACTGAAATTGGTTCGCAAAGGCGCGGGTCATGCGGCCGGCGCCGCAGCCGAGTTCCGCCATGGAAGAATTGGCGGGGTTTAAGGAAAGCTTTTTGAGAATTGGATGAACGAGGCGCTGAACGTCCGCTTCGCCGGAAGCGAAGAAAGATTCCTCCGTCCAATCGTGACGCCAGCTGGCGATATATAAAAAGGCGTTGTGACGGGCGCGCTCGTTCCAGTCACGGCGCATGGAATCGATGGCTTTCATCGAACAGACTCCTTGAGATCCAGTGTACTCAATGGTTCTGCACTTTTCGAACAGTAAGAGAAGAAATGAAGCCGCGCTTCTCCAATTTTTTGTGCAGTTCTTCGGTGCGTTCTTCAGGCGTGCACAAGCAATCCACGAAATGGTAGTCGGGAATTTCAGTGAATGGCATGAATCGGGCGTATTCAAGAACGAAAGTGCGATATTTCAGCCGAGACAGTTCTGACACAAGTGCGGAAGCGGAAGAGCCAGCCTGTTTTAGGAGTGGAGCACTAATCTCCGCTAAAATCGGCGGGCGAAATTTCTGTAGAGTTATCTGCGCTCCGGACAGGATGCTGAGTTCAGCGCCTTCCGCGTCCATTTTGATAGCGTCAATGCGACCGGGCCGAGCGGTGTTTTCCCATTCATCCAGAGCGAGTGCATTGACCCGTATGTGTTCCCCTTTGCTGAAATCACGAACAGCAGTAAGGGCTCCCCAGTCTGATTCTGAAGACGAGAAGGAACGCTCGAATTCGAGAGAAGAAGCCGAATGCCAGACCGCGGCATTTTGAGCGCGAGCCCAAGGGAAGGAAGAAAGATTTCGCGCGAGACGCTGAAATACAGTGGGATCAGGCTCGAAAGAATGAACAGCCCCTGCGGCACCGACCAAACCAGCAGCGAAATACGAGTGATACCCAATGTGAGCACCGACATCGAGAAAAGTGTCACCTGGACTGAGGATGGCAGACAAACAGCGCGAGACATGCGGTTCATAACAACCCATCCACATTTGACGCTGAATGCGATCGTTGAGGTCCACGTAAAAGGGCGCATGCGGCCACAATTCGACGGCTCGCTCATTTCCCGGCAGCCAGCGCGTCACTTTTGCGGTGCCGTCGAGAGTCCGCAATTCCCCAGGAAACGGAGGGAGGGCGCCCAGCCGTCCTCGCCATTCTCCAGGCAGATGAGGAGCGCGATGGTTCATCGGCCGTGAGCCTTTCGAATGACGAGAGAATCCGTGGGAACGGGTTCGCCGACAAAATCGCGGAGACGGGAAAGACGGCGGGCGGAATACCAATGGCGTGCCTTATAGAAAAGTTTTGGAGGCAGGAAGGCAGCCGCCGCGAGAACTGCGACGTGAAAAAAATGGTAGCCGACGGAGGCGCTCTTGTAAGCGTAACGGAAAACGCGGCGTTCGACGCGAACCGTTTCCCAGGGCCAGCCTTTGCCGAGGCTGAGACGGGTGCGTGCGGCGTCAATCCAATTGGGGAGCGTGAGGAATTCGACGATTTCTGGAGCGATTCCAGCGGCGAGAAGGCGCGGCGGCAGATCTTTTGCAAGGCAATCGAGAGAAAGCGATTTGCGCTCTTGTTTGCGCGAATCCGGCGCGGAGAACTGAAATTGATTGCCGGAATGAAAACGATAGGAAGTCAGGGGATGATCGAGAACCCGGCAGCCTGAGAGGGCGACCGCGTGTGTTGCCAGGAATTCGTCGGCTTCGATAAGCATCGCTTCGGGAAGCGGAAAGATTTTCTCGAGAACAGAGCGGCGAACGGCGAGGCGGCTTGTCCCAAGAAATGAGCGAAGCTCAAGAAACTGGCGAGCTTCTTCCAGATTTGAGAGATGGCAGGAATAGGCGCGATCGGGAATGTTTAGAAAGAGCCGCTTCCCGTTTTCGTCCACTTCGTAGAGGCCGTGGCCCACGGCGCCAATTTCCGGATAGCTTTCGAATTGGGAAATCACTGTGGCGAGTTTGTTGTATTCCCACCAATCGTCGCCGTCGAGGAAGGCGACGATTTCGCCACGGCAGTGCGGGATTCCGAAATTGAACGCTGAGGCCTGGCCGCCGTTTTTCTTGGGAAGGTATGTTACGCGCGGCGCGTATTTCTTGATTATTTCGGGAGTGGAATCGGTAGAACCGTCGTCCACGGCGAGAATTTCGAAGCGTGAGGCAGGAAACTCCTGTTCAAGCACGCTGATGATGGCGTGCTCGATGAATTTTTCGTGGTTATACGTGTCGATCAGTACGCTGACAAACGGTGGTGACAACTTTTGCCCTCAATGAAAAACTGATTTATGCCCGAGCGCCTGAAGCGCTTTGCGCATGTTCTTCATACCACGCGATAGTTTTCTCGAGGCCATCCCGAAAAGGTGTCTGGGCGCGCCAGCCAAATTCAGCGGCAGCGCGGGAAGTATCGAGGCAACGGCGCGGCTGGCCGTCGGGTTTGGTTGCGTCCCAGCGGATCGAGCCGCGATAGCCGGTGGCTTCGCAAATCTGTTCAAGCAGCGTTCGAATGCTTATTTCCTCGCCTGAGCCAAGATTGACCGGCTCAGGCTTCTCGTATTTTTCGGCAGCAGTGACGATTGCGGCTGCGGCGTCTTCGATGTAAAGAAATTCGCGGGTGGCGCTGCCAGTGCCCCAGGCGACGATTTCGGGAGCGCTTTGAGCTTTGGCCTCGACGCATTTGCGAATCAACGCTGGAATCACATGGGAGCTTTCGAGATCGAAATTGTCGCGCGGGCCGTAGAGATTCACAGGAGTCAGATAGATGCCATTCATGCCGTACTGTTGGCGATAAGCCTGAAGCTGCACGAGAAGCATTTTCTTGGCGAGGCCGTACGGCGCGTTCGTTTCTTCAGGATAGCCGTTCCACAGATCGTCTTCGCGAAATGGGACGGGAGTGAATTTAGGATAAGAACAGATTGTTCCGGCGCAGACAAATTTCCCGACTCCGGCAACGCGAGCGGCTTCGATGGAATTGATGCCCATCGCGGCGTTGTCATAAAAGAATTTGCCAGGATTTGAACGATTGGCGCCGATTCCACCAACGACCGCAGCCAAATGAATAAAAACATCCGGCTTCGCATCGCGAAACAGTTTTTCTGCCTGCGATTTTTCACGAAGATCGTAGTCGCGGCTGCGCGGAGAGAAAATGTCTTTGCAGCCGGAGGTGCGCAACTTCTCCACGACGAAGGAGCCGAGGAAGCCATTTCCTCCGCTGACAGTGACGCGTTTTTTGTCCCAAAAGCCCATCATGAATCCTTAGTGTTGCGAGGCCTGCCCTTCCACCGCGTGCATGACTTTGGTCACTGAGTTATGCCAGTGATTCCAGTGCGAGAATTTTGATTCCAGAATTGCTTTGCCTTTTCCGGATGACTTCAGCCCCGCATGTTCCATATCCGCATCAACCATGATTGCGACTAGGTCCTTAAATCCTATTCTTGGAGACCAACCAAGCTTTTCGCGGGCCTTTTTCGTGTCGGCGATCAGAGTGTCGACTTCAAGCGGTCTCTTGTAACGCTCGGAAATCCTTACGTATTTTTTCCAGTCAAGCCCGGCATAGCCGAAGGCTTCCTCCAGAAATTCCTGCACGGAATGAGCTTCTCCCAAGCCAATAACAAAATCATCGGGCTTTTCCTGCTGCAGGATGGTCCACATCGCTTCCACATATTCCGGCGCATAACCCCAGTCGCGTCTCGCATCGAGATTGCCGAGGTGTAAAGCGTTCGCTTTTCCAGCAAGTATCGCCGCAACGCCGCGAGTGATCTTTCGCGTGACAAACGTCTCGCCTCGCCGCGGACTTTCATGATTGAACAGAATTCCATTGGCCGCGAAGAGTCCGTAGCCCTCGCGATAAATCCGCGTCATCCAGTGCGAATAGACTTTTGCCGCAGCATACGGGCTCCGCGGCACAAATTCGGTGGTTTCGCTCTGCGGTGGCGTTGCCGCTCCGAACATTTCCGAACTCGACGCCTGATAAAACTTCGTCTTGCCGCCGCAGCGTCGCACGGCTTCGAGCAAACGCATGGTGCCGAGACCGGTGATGTCGCCGGTGTATTCCGGAATATCGAAACTGACGCGGACGTGACTTTGCGCGGCAAGATGGTACAGCTCATCCGGCGCAAGGCTGTAAATCAGGTTGAGAATCCATTCGGTGCTGGAAAGATCGCCATGATGGAGAAAGAGCCTCGCACCCGCCTGATTGGGATCTTCATAAATATGGTCAATGCGCTGCGTGTTGAAGGTGCTGGCGCGGCGAATGATGCCGTGAACTTCGTAGCCTTTCGAAAGCAACAGCTCAGCGAGATACGAGCCATCCTGCCCGGTGATGCCGGTGATGAGCGCTTTCTTCATGCGTTTGCGGTCCGGTCCTTTTCGATTGTGCTGCGGCTGAGGCCGAGTTTGCGGCGAATGCCAACGGTCGGATTGACTACGGTTTTCCAGAAAAAGCGTTTCACGGCGGCGCGTTCGCGGCGGAAATGAACCGTGCGAATGCTGCCGTCTTCCAGGAGTTCGTGAGAAACGTTCAGCAGCGTGTGCGTATGTGGAACGCCGCCGTAGATGGCGAGGTTGCGGCGCGCTTCTTCACCCCAGTAAGCACCTTGCTGACCGCCAGCGATGTGCAGGTATTCATGATTCTGATGAATCGCACGGGCAACGCGGGTGATATCCACGACGGGAATTTTGCGCGCTCGCGCATCCTTAATAAGCCACTGATCGAACCAGGCGCGGCCGAGAATGAGAGGCGGTACATTCGTGTACGTATTCGGCGGAAAAACAAAAAGATCGATTGCGGTGGGGTTGCCGGGCGTGCCCTTCGGCAGAATTTCGCGGCGAAGTTTTTCTTCGCCGTTGTGCGCGAAATCGATTGGCTCTTCCAGATCGATATTGAGGCGATGCGCGACGCCAAGAAATTGCGGAAACTTTTTCTGAACGCCGGTCATCGCGTCTAGAAATTCCTGCAACAGAATAATGTCGCTGTTCACATAACAAAGCAGCGGAGTCTGCGCAAACCCGCGCGCCCGTGCCAGCAGATCGTCGAGCATCGGCGTGCCGAATTCGTTCCGGGCGATTTCGGTTTCGTGGCGCACACCGAGTTCGGCGGCGGCTTCGGCCATGCCGTCTTCGGTGCCGTAAAGGCGAATATCGGGGCGTGGCTTGAGATTTGTCCAACTGGCAATAGCGTTGCGCTGGATGACGCTGATGTGGCCCTGAAACGCTTTAGGGACGGCGAGGATTGTAAGTGTTGGCGTCATGTTCAGCGTGATGCGCTTGAGCTTGCAGCAGCTCGCGAGGATTCCACCGCAATTATCTCTTTCAGAATATCATCGAGGCTCTTTGTAATCTGCCAATTCGGATAGTGAGATTTGAATTTGCGAAGGTCGGAGATATAGCAGATGTGATCGCCTTTGCGATTTTCGTCGACGTAGGTCCAGTCCAGTTTTTTTCCGGTGAGCTGCTCGATGCGGGCAATCGCTTCAAGCATGGAGACGCTATTTTCGCGGCCGCCGCCCATGTTGTAGACCTCGCCTGGCCGCGGATTCGCGGCAAATTCCTCGATGGCACGGACGACATCGTGGCTGTGAATATTGTCGCGGACCTGCTTGCCTTTGTAGCCGAAGACGGAATATTTGCTGCCGTTCATCGTCACTTTGACGAGATACGAAAGAAAACCGTGCAGTTCGACACCGGAATGGGACGGACCGGTGAGACAGCCTCCGCGGAAAATGCCGACGTTCATTTTGAAATACCGGCCGTACTCCTGCGCGACCAGATCGGCAGAGGCTTTCGATGCGCCGAAAAGTGAGTGAAGCGCGCGATCGATGCGGCAGTTCTCAGAGATGCCGTGGAAATCTTCGGCGCGCGAATACTCCCAACGCGTATCCAATTCCTTCAGCGGAACTTCGTTCGGGGCGTCGCCATAAACTTTATTGGTGCTCATGAAAAGAAAAACGGCATCGGGGCAATGCTGGCGAGTGGCTTCAAGAAGATTGAGCGTGCCGAGTGCGTTGACCTCAAAATCAACGATGGGAATGTCGCGTGCTTTGTCGTGGGAAGGTTGCGCCGCACAGTGAACGACAAGGTCGAAGCGGCGGGAGCGGAAGAGTTGGTCGAGAGCAGCGCGGTCGCGGATGTCCACGGCGAAGTGAGTGAAATTCCTTGTAGAAGATTTCAGGCGATTCAGATTCCACAGCGTATCGCCGGCGGCCCCGAAAAATTCGCGGCGCATATTGTTGTCAATGCCGATGACGTGATTTCCCTGGCGGTCGAAGTGTTCGACGGCTTCCGAGCCGATGAGACCACTGCTGCCAGTGACGAGAATGGTTTTGCCGTTCACTGATCCATCCAATGTTTGCGTTCGCTGCTCTGGTGCGTGTTTGGCAGAGCATCTTTCTTTAAACCAACCGAATGGCGCAGAGGCCGCGTCAAGTTGAGCAGCGGATGCCAGAGATTCGAGCGCATTGCGGCGCGAACTTTTTTGACCACGGCTCGAACTTTCCGCTTTGCGGGAGCCGCCCAATAAGTGCCGTTTTTTTCGATTCCCTTTTTTGTCAGGCGGTATGGGGCGTCTTCGATTGTGCCGAGGCGGCAGTCTGCTTTTGCGAGCTCGTGGTTTCGGCGAGCATCCTCATCGCTCCAAACGCCTTCGATGCCTTTGGCGTGGTAGCCATAATCGTGATTTTGGTGAATGGCGCAAACAACTTCGGAAACATCAACAACTCCGGCACCGAGCGCGCGAGCTTTGCCGACCAGCCAGTGATCCCACCAGATGCGGCCGATGACGAGCGGCGGAATCTCCTTGTAGAGGCCGCGCGGAAAAAGGAAATAATCGATGTTGTGATAGAAGCGCTGAATGCCTTCGCGTTTTGCGATTTCGATAATCCGGCGCCGCCAGTCGGAATTTGAAAAATCGATGAGGTCCGTGATGTCCGTATCCCAGCGGCGGCCGACCATCAGGTGATTGGGACGCCAAGCTGCGAGGCGTTTGTGAGCTTCGAGAAAATCTTGCGTGAGGATGATGTCGCAATTTGCGTAGCAAACTGTTTCGTGTTTTGCGATTTGCTGGGCTTTGCCAAAAATTGAGTCAAGACGCTTCGTGCCAAGTTTCGAACGAAGGACCTCCGGCTCGTGACGAAATCCAAATTCGCGGCAGACTTCGGCAGCGCCTTCGTCGTCGCCAAAGAGAACGACCTCGACGTCTGGATGAAGAAGCTTCCAGGATTGCAACGCGTTGCGCTGGATCACGTTGATGTGACCGAGAAAGGGTTTCGGAGTGGAAAAGAGAGTCAGCATTACGATTTCGCGCTTGCTCCATTCGGAGAAATCGCTTTACGGAGGACAAACCCACCGAGCGCGTAGGAGCACCCGTGTGGGTTGGCAGGATCGTGCCGTGGCTGAAACTTCAGGGCGGTTTCGCGGCCAACTTCGGTCCAGCGGTTTTCTTCGTCCTTGACCCAGAATCGTTCCTTCTCCAAACGTAAGGGCGAAAGAAGGCGAGGCAATCTTTCCGGGCCGTAGACGCGGCACCAGGGGGCCATGACTGCGTCCATACCGCAGGGAGCCGTCATGATCAAGAGGCCACTGGGTTTTAACACCCTTGCGAATTTCCGGAGAGCTTCCAAATCGCCTTCGTCCTGTTGTACGGCGATGCCATATCTTCCGGCGACGCCGACATGTTCAACGGAAGAACAGTTCACGATGAGATCGAAGTGGTTTTCCGGCAGGTCAAGTTTTAGAAAATCGCCCAGCTGAAAATTTATTTTGGGATGTTGAAAAGCAAAATTTTGCTGTTCTAGATCGACCGCAAGAACGTGAAAACCTTTTTCGGCAGCTAGCAGGCTCATGTATCCGTTTTCACAACCGAAGTCGATTGCTTCGCCCGGGCCATCCGGCATGACGCTGCCAAGGAAGGACCATTCGACGTGGCGCTCTCCATCAATGTTTTTTACGACGGGCGCAGGTGGAACAAGAGTTCGCTTTGCTTTTCGCAGAGATGCGGCAAGCCATGACGGCAAAGCAATCGGGACTAGCAAACGCTCCGACACTCAAAAATCTCCTGAACTTGCGTCATTCCATTGCATCTCGCAACGAATATGTTCTTGCGAGACGTGGGCTGGAGAAGAATTGTGACTCGCAATCACTTCAGTATGCTACGAATCTTTCCGCGAAGGCCTCGATTTGGCAATGCGCCGTAGGCATCCCAGGGAGCAATGGGAGAGACAGCTTCAGGCAAAGCGACCAGGCGTTCTGTGGCTAGTTCGACCGGCGAGGCAGCGAGCATGGTACGAACCTGCCGGGTTCGAGAAGTGTCACGGTATTCGATATGGTCGGCGAGGGGTTGGAATCGATAGACATGCGAGAAGCCGGAACGATAGAGCATCTTTACCAGACACGATTCGGTTGGATAGAAAGCAACATGATTCAGCCCCTGGTCTTCGGTTTTTCCTTCGTCAACTAATCCCATGATGGGGTCTTCACCGGGATAGATGACGCCCTCGACGAGCAGGAGTTTGCCCGTCATTTCGCGAAGATAGCGAATGGTGAGAAAGGGATTTTCGAGGTGATAGAGAAGGCCGAAGCAGAAAACAAGGTCAAACTTGCCAAGCTGTAAAAGTTCGGAAGATTGCGCGTCGCAGCGCTGAAAAGTAATGCCTGCATTCCGCCGACTGGCCTCTTCCACGTTTTGTTGCCTGCCGTCAACCGCCGTGACATCAAAGGCGAGAGACTTCAGGAGAGCGGAAAAATAGCCGAGACCACATCCTATGTCGATCGCGGTCTTGAGATTGAGAGGCTCCTTCAATTGGCTAAGAAGAGTCGCAACGACGGCGGCTCGTGATTTATTTAGCGACTCGTAATGCTCGGCGTCAAAAATAGGCGGCTTGTTCAAACCTGGTCCTCGCGATTAATAGAACTAAAGTTGGACGGCAGATTCAAGATTCCGTTCCATTCGTCCAAATAGTGCTGCTGCCCTTCGGTTGCCACGGTCATATCCGGAGAGCAATCCCACATGTCGAGCATTTCGCCGCCATCCCAGAGACTGACCTGCCACTGATACGCTCCGGGCTTAAGAGGTAGCATGGGAAAGGAGTGGGAAAAAGTATGGCGACCAGAAATAAGGGAGATGCCCTGTTGTGCCTGCGCCCACAAAAGTTGACGCTCAGAATTGAAGAGAGCGATCCCATACTCCGCGTTGCGCAAGTTTTCGGTTACTTGCAAATCGAGGTTGAAGGTTACATGGCCAAATGTAGTTAAGGTATGCGGTTCGGATTCAGATACATCAAGGCGCCAGCTCAAAAATCTGGCTCTGACGCCTTCTGGGCGAATAGCACTTTCTGATCGTTCACTGCCTGCCATCGAGGACTCGTAAGCGTTCACAACCTCGGACGTGTTCCCATTCCTGCGAATTGAACCGTCGTCGATCCAGAGCACACGATGGCAGAGGCGACGAATCTGATTCATTTGGTGGGTGACCAGCACGACGGTGCGGCCTGCGCGGGCGACGTCGCCCATTTTGCCAAGACACTTTTTCTGGAAATTGATGTCGCCGACCGCGAGAACTTCGTCGACGAGAAGAATTTCCGGCTCGAGATGAGCGGCAACGGCAAAGGCGAGGCGAACGTACATGCCGCTGGAGTAGTGCTTCACCGGAGTATCTATGAATTTTTCCAGTTCGGCGAAGGCGACTATTTCGTCAAATTTGGCACTGATTTCGCGCTTGCTCATGCCAAGGATCGCGCCCGAAAGAAAAGTGTTTTCGCGGCCGGTTAGCTCTGGATGAAAGCCGGTGCCGACTTCGAGCAGGCTGCCGACGCGGCCGTGAATTTCCGCCCAGCCGGTGGTCGGCTGCGTGATGCGCGAGAGAATTTTCAGCAATGTGGTTTTGCCCGCGCCGTTGCGGCCGATGAGGCCAAGCACTTCTCCTTCTTTGACTTCCAGCGAAACGTCCTTCAGCGCCCAGAAGGTTTCTTGCTTTTGTCCCTGCATCGAGCGAAGCGGCGACTTCAACATCCGCCCAAGCGAATCGCGCAGCAAGCCGTTGGAAGACACCATCCCGCGGCGATATTTTTTCCCCAGCCCTTCCCCGCGAATGACGGAGGCATTCACTGGCGGGCGCCTGTGGGAATGGCGGTGGACAAGAGGCTTTGTTCCTCCGGCTGAAATTCATAGCGCACGCGATGGCCGAATTTCACCAAACGCGCTTCAAAGAAATTCCAGGAGAGGTGCGCGAGGCCGAGAGTAAGGCCCAAAGCAATTAGAGAAAGCACAAACGAAGAAAGATTGTCGATTTGCGGCTGGCTCCTGCGGACCAGGGCAAAAGCAAGACCCTGAATCGGCTGATGAAAGAGGTACGCACCGTATGCAATCGAGCCAAGCCAGCGAAGCACCCGCCATCTGGCAACGGCCGAGAGGAAATTGCTTGGTCTCGCGCAAACAAAGAGAAGCAGACAAGCATATAAGGCGGCCAAAGAAGTGTAGCCGAACGATGCCATTGCAAAGCTCGTCATGCCGGCTCCAATTTTGGACAGAACGGCCGCCACGCCGACAAGGCTTAATAACAAGCCGGGAAACCAATAAGAGGAGATTGCAATGCGGTGAGACCATATTCTGCTTCTGAGCAGGAGCGCGCAAAGCACTCCAAAAAGCAGGGCGTCCGTCCGGCAAAACAACAGAACATAGCTGGGAAGCCATCCCTGCGGAGACGAGCGGAACAAAAGCATCCGAAAAACGGGAGCGGCGGCAATGCCCAAAATTAAGAACGCAACGAGAACGCGGCGCGAAAAAAAACGCACGATGGATGGAAGCGTCAGGTAAAACTGCTCTTCAACAGCGAGCGACCAGGTCGCTGCCAGCCAATTGCAGCCGAATGTCCCAGCTGCAGCCATCCAGAAATTTTGAATGAAGAGCGGATACGTCCAAAAAGGCATCGCACCCGCAAGTGTCCACGAGAACGTAGTTTGGGCCGAATTGCCCAGCACCAGACGCAGTGCGACGAAAGTCAAAAGCAGGACGGAGTAGATCGGGACAATCCGAAAAAATCTTCGCGTGTAGAAAATCCTGAAGTAGTTTGTGGCAGTTCGCGCGTCGAGGAGTATGCCTCCGATCAAAAATCCAGAAAGAACGAAGAACAGATCCACGCCGCTCCAGGAGAGGCGGCTCGGCACAAGAAGGTACGAAACAAAAGTGCGAGGCTGGTATAGCGCCGTGCAGGTAAAGTAGTGATAGAAGAGCACTAGCCCAATCGCGAGCCCGCGGAGGCCGTCCAGTTCCAGGATTCTCCCTGCCGCTGATTTCTCACCTAGCACAGCCGTCGTCAACTCTCCCCCAGTCTTCTGCCGTTACTTGGACGATTTTGCCCTTGCTGCCAATTTTCACTTTACATTACTTAACTCTTATGCCAACATCCCCTATGTTCCTGTCGTGGTGCGGCCTTCCATCCCTCAGCCTGCCCGCTAACTACTTTACATTCTGCACTTACGAAAACTCCATCCAGCAACCCCTTTATAATCAACACTTGCAAGACCCCCTTGGATCTGCAGAAAACAAAAGACTTAAACCACCTTTAGAATCAACAGTTACAGGGAATTCTCCTCTAAGCCCTTTATTTAGAACACTTACAAAAACAGGGGGGAGGGTGGGTTACTATACCCTCTCAAACCCGGTCCGCAACAGTTCCCTCCATGCGCTGGAAAAAGATCAGCCCGCCAAAGAGGATCACCAGAACGGCGGCCGAAGAAACAACAATGCTCACTGTGGGAGCCTGGCCATGGCCTGTCAGAGCCCAGCGGAAACCATCGATGACGCCCGCCATGGGATTCAGTCCATACAGCCACCGCCAGCGGGCAGGAACGAGCGAGCTGGGATAGGCGACAGGCGAGGCGAACATCCAGAATTGCAGGAGAAATGGCATAACGTAGCGAACATCACGATAAAGTGCGTTCAAAGCGGAAAGCCAAAGGCCAACGCCTAGAGCGGTAAGAATGGCGAGCAGAAGAAACGCAGGAAGGAGCGCAACCGGCGGTCCCGGCTTGATGCTGTAAAAAAGTGTGACGCCGATGAGCACAACGAAACCGATGGCGAAATCAACGAGACCGGAAAGCACGGAAGAAAAAGGCAAAACAAGCCGGGGAAAATAAACTTTCGTGATCATGCGCTGATTTTCGACGACGACGTTGGTGGCGTTCTGAAGCGCGTAGTTGAAATACATCCAGGGAACGAGTGCTGCGAAATAAAAAACGGGATAGGGCAAGCCTTCCGAAGGCAGCTTGGCAAGGCGGCCAAAAAAAAGTGTGAAGACAGCCATGGTGAGCAGCGGCTGAAGGATGACCCAGAGGACGCCGATGGCGGTCTGCTTGTAACGGATTTTTACGTCGCGCCAGACAAAAAAATAGAGAAGTTCGCGGTACTCCCAAAGTTCGCCGAGGCGCAGATTGAACAAGCCGCGCGGCGGTTCGATGCGAGTGACGATGGGACTGGCGTGTGACTCCGTTGCGGCAACGGCCGTGGATGGCGAAGAGGGTACGGACACCATCAATGAAACCTCACACACCTGACGAGAGGAGCGAACATAACTCAAGGTTACCAGAGAAGAGATGCAGACGGCGGCGCAAAGCCGCCGTTATTGATGACTTGAGCTAGTGAGTGGATTGTTGTTTGAGCTGCTGGACGTCGCGCTGTTCGATGCTGCGCATCATTTCCCTGCGGCGGAACAGATAGTCGCGGAGCTGCCCGGTGATTTGAGCGGGAACGACCAAAAACTGATTACCCGCGACTTCACTCCAGGAAACGGGACCGCGCGCCGGAATCATATGGGCTCCCCACTGGAACATGAAGCCCAGATTCCAGAGCGCGAAGCAAGCGAGAACCACGGATGCGGTGGCAGTGGCGGCTTTACGCGACGAAAACATATTTGCCAGCCATTGCAGCAAAACGGCGAGGCCAATAACAAAAAATACGGTGAGCGAAACAAAGAAACGGTTGCCGAAAGAAGAGATGCCGGCCCAATCAGGATACGAAGCGATGAAATAGTAGAACGCGAGAACGGCGCAGAGAGCGGGGCCGCCGATGCGTGGCACTTTTCGCAAGAAGAGAAAAACGCCAACTGCGGAGAAGAACAAAAGCGGAGTCCAGGAAAAAAGACCGTGGTTGGCGGAGAAAAGCACTTGAAGAAAATACGGGGATTTCCAGTTCCAGAGGCTGACAGGGATGTAGCCGGACTCGAACAAAGAACCATAGACGATTTTTTTGGTGATGAGTGTAGGTAGAAAACAGATTGCGATGGTGATCGCGAACACGGCGTATCGAGCGATTAAGCCAGGAATCGCGGCCGTGCGGCCGCCTTGAATGGCATCTCGCAAGGAAAGCAGTGCTTCCGCAGCGACGATCGTAATAATCATGGCGTTCGCGTAGTAGACGTTGAGCATCAAACCGGCAATAGCGCCCAAAACAAGCCATTGGGGCAAAGTGCGGTCGATGCCGGTTTTGAGCCAGTACCAGAAAAAGAGCGCGACGACAAAAGCCGAATGCGCGTGCGACCAGGATGGATTGAAATACATGTAGACGGGAAGCGAACTTCCCCACCAAACGGCAAGCGTGGCGAGAAGCGCCCAGCGCTCCTCCAGGTACTTTTTGGAGATGCGAAAAGCGATGAGGAGCCCAAGGAATCCGTAGAGCGCGGTGCCGAAAGCCATGGCAAAACGGTAGGGAGCGGAGAATCCATCGGCGGCCACGCCGGAACCGAAAGCGCGCGCGACAAGAACGCCCGTGTGCGCAATAAAAAGAAAAGGCCACCAGAGAATTGCGGGACCGATCGTGAAATGATTTTCCAGATGGCCGGACGGCGTGCGGAAATCATCCCGCGGCTGGCCGTTCTCGTCGAGGCGGCCTTCGCGGAAGCTGGTGTTTGCATGTTGATAGTCGGGAGCGAAATCGAGGTTGTGCTGAATCAAGAGCGCGCGTGCAAACGCGTAATAGCCGACGCCGTCCCCACGCACCCAGGGATTGGCCAGGGGGAGCGAAAGAAGAAAGACAACAAAAAGAGAGCGTTCCGCTAAAGTAGTGTGGCGAAATTTGCGGAACAGTCCTGCGATGTTTTCCACGAGCTATCTATCTGCAAACAATTTTCTGGCTACCTGAGATACGATCCAAGTCGGGGTGGCGGGCCAGATACCGCATCCGCAAAGTGACTGGAACATATCGTATCTAAACGCAGCATTAAATGACAAAAGATTAAGACCACTAGGCGAGGTTCCCGGTCGCGACGCGAGCTGACGAAGCATGCTTCTCGCGGAAGTGAGCCGCAACGCGATCGATGATTTCATTGAGCGGCGTTTGCGGACGGAAGCCAGTGATGGACTGAAGCTTATCGACCGAAGGAACTCTGCGCATCATGTCTTCAAAGCCGGGTTCATAAGCCTTGTCGTACGGAATGAATTCCACTGTGGAAGAGCTGCCCGTACGCTGTTTCACCCTGTTGGCGAGATCCTCGATGGTAATTTCTTCCGTGTTTCCCACATTGACGACTTCGCCGATGGAACGATCGGAATCCATGAGTTTGATCAGGGATTGAACGGTGTCACGGACGTCGCAGAAGCAGCGCGACTGTTTGCCGTCGCCATACACGCTGATCGGAGCGTTATCGAGCGCCTGACGAACGAAATTAGGGAGAACCATTCCATAACGGCCCGTTTGGCGCGGGCCGACCGTGTTGAACAAACGAACGACGATGACGGGGACTTTCTTTTCCTTCCAGTAGGAGAGCGCGAGAAATTCATCGAGAGCTTTGGAAGCCGCGTAACTCCAGCGGCCTTTGGTCGTGGGGCCAAGAACGAGATCGGCCTCCTCGCGAAACGGAACCTGCGTGCTTTTTCCGTAGACCTCAGAAGTGGATGCAGTCAGGACGAGTTTGCGTTTCTTCGCGGCGGCTTCGAGGATAAGCTGCGTTCCGTTGACGTTGGTTTCGATAGTGCGAACGGGGCTTTCCACGATGAGACGGACGCCGACTGCCGCGGCGAGATGAACGACAACATCGGCATCATCCACAAGCTCGGCAACAAGCTGGCGATTTTCGATGGAGTCGAGATGATATTCGAGATGGGCGGAAGTTTTGAGATGGCGGATGTTTTCCATGCTGCCGGTGGAAAGATTATCCAGGAGCACGACATGGTCGCCGCGATCCACGAGCCGTTCCGCCAGATGAGAGCCAATGAAGCCGGCGCCGCCGGTGATTAGATAGCGCAAAAATCCTCCTCAGAGCGCCAAGTCATCGTCGTCAGAATGTTTTGATTTGCGAATTTTGTGGAGGTCTTCTTCCGCCACATGAGAGAGATCCGCGCCTTCCTGCGGACCATAGCCATAGGAATAGGGATAGTAGCGATAGGAGTAGTAATAATCTGGTGCGCTTGAATCGACCGCGTTAAGAACGACACCGAGCATGCGGCACTTCACACTGATGAGAAGATCGCGAGTCCGCGTGAAGGCTTCCTTGGGCGTTTCGCCGCTGCGGACAACGAGCAAAACACCGTCCGCCTGCACAGAAAGAATGACGGCGTCAGTAGCGGCCATGATCGGCGGCGAATCGATGACGATGAATTTGAATTTCGTGCGAAGTTCTGCAATAGCGTCCGCGAGTTTGTGCGATGAGAGCAGATCGGCCGGATTCGGAGGGAGAGGGCCCGTCGGGATTGCAGCGAGATTAGGAATCGTAGGATGAGGAACAGTGACGAGGTCAAGGCTAGATACGCCAGCAAGATATGAACTCAGGCCAGCATATTTTCCATCGGTCATGTTCAAGAGGCGGCCAACACCGGGTTTACGCAAATCGGCATCAACGAGAAGCGTACGATCGCCAAGTTGAGCGAGTGTGACCGCGAGATTTGCGGCGGCGGTTGTCTTGCCTTCGCGCGGAAGAGCGCTAGTAACAAGAACGACTTGCGGCGGATGATCGGGCTGAGAGAGCAAGAGGGCCGTGCGAAGAGCACGAAAAGCTTCGGACATCTGAGATTTCGGCAAATGCTGGGCAACCAGTTCGATGCGCTTGTCATGGCCGTTTGTGGAAGCCCCGCCAAGCAGGCGGCGTCTGCCATTGCCGTTCGTATCGGAGAAAGCAGGAACGACGGCGAGGGAAGGCAGGCGGGCGAGCGTTTCAATGTCATCGGGAGTTTTGACGGTGTTGTCCAAGTATTCGCGAAGAAGGGCAAGACCGATGCCGCCGACGAGGCCGACGATGAAGGCGAGCACGACATTGCGAGCCTTGGCGGGGCGCGACGGAGTGGAAGGCACCATGGCGGGATCAACAACGCGGATATTGGAAGATTTTAGCGCGCCGGCGATGTTGGCTTCTTTGAGTTTGGTGAGAAGACCGTCATAAAGAGTTTTATTGGCCTCGGCTTCGCGTTTGAGGATGTTGTATTCGACCAGGCGCTCAGACATTTGGTTTGCTTCGGTCTTTTGCTGTTCCAGAGCTTGCGAGAGAAGCATTTCTCGCTGGCGCGCGGCGTTGTAGTCGTTGCCCATCTGCTCAATGATGGATTTCTTTTCGCCATCCATGAGCTGATCGATTTCTTTGATTTGAAGCTGAAGGCGCTGCACTTTGGGAAAATTCGGGCCATATTGGCTGAGCGCTTCCGTATATTGCGTATTCGCATCGCCGCGCTTCTTAATCAGATCCTGCAGGACTACGTCGCTTCGCAGCTCTGGAACGGAATTCGCGTCCGCAGACTTGGCAAATTCATACAGAGCTTGCTTTTTCATGCGCTCGCTTTGCGCATCGGTGAGCTCTTTGTTGAGATCCGATAAGCGCTGAGTGGTGATGTTCTGCTTGTCATCAAGCTCCCAGATCTGATTCTTGCGCTCGTATTCGAGGCGCGCATCTTCGGACTTTTGAACTTTCACCTTCAGCTCATCGAGTTGATCGGCAAGCCAGGAAGAAGCCTGGGCAATTGCCTGGTAGCGGCTGCGGAAGTTTTCTTCGCGGAAGTTTTCGATGTGCGCGTTGACGATACGCGCCGCCAACTGTGGATCGGTGGATTCGAAAGTTACGTCGAGAAGACGGCTGTTGGGGACGCGGCGGACACTCAAACTTCCAAGGAATGCGGCAAGTTCCGGGGGGCGTTTGTGATTGGCCAAACTGCCGGAAGCAAGCGCATCGGAAGGGCTATCACCGGAAGAATACTCGGGATGATTTGCCAAACCGGTGCTACGAATCGTTTGCAGAGCGAGGGTTTCGCTGGTGAGAATCTTGGACTCGGTCTCGATGTAATTGTCCATGTCCATGACGTAGTCGTAGGAGTCGGCTCCCTGAAACGGGAGGACATTGGAATTCTCGCGGTCAATTTCAACGCGAGCGGTAGTCGAGTACACCGGCTGCATACGAAATGTGGCGATGGAAACAATAGTGACGACGGCGAGAAGAAAAGAAAGGATGAGCCATTGGTGCTTGCGAAGAATGAGGAGGTAGTCGTATAGATGCGGCTCACGTGGAGAAAGATCGAACGAAGTAAAGCGGGAATTGGCAGCGAGAATCTCAACGGCGCCATTGGAACCGCTTTCGCGCGGGGCGAGCTTGTTGTCTTCAGCCATTGCGCCTCAACGCTGCCCAATCCGAAAAATCGCGACGGCGGTACCGATTCCGAGACCAATTTCAGCAGCTCGCAGAAGCGCCGTCTTGCTGCCGCTTTGTGGGACATACAAAACATCGCTAGCCTGTAGCTTTACATCCTCGGTTTGCTGCTTGAGAACCTTACCAAGATCGACGAGCACTTGATGTTGTTGGCCAGCCTGGTCCTTGCGAATGATGACAGCTTCATTTTTTTTTGCGGTGGCGTTGAGACCGCCCGCAAGCGCCAATGCCTTTAGCGTAGAAAGTTGAGCGCGGTCATTTGTAACGACGAACCCACCGGGGCGGGCAACGGCGCCCAGAACGTAAACGATGCCGGCATGCGGAACGGTAACAATGTCTCCGCCCTGAAGCGGGATATTATTTCGCGCGTCACCAGCTTCGAGCAAATCGTTCAGATTCACAGTAATCGTGTTCGTCAAAACAGGAGGCTCGATGGCCGGAGGCTCAGGGGAAGAGGATGCGGGAGAGGGGGTAGCCACGGGCGGAGAAGCGCCAGCAACGTCGTTCGGGCCAATTTCTGGGGGCTCATTCTGCGAGGCAGGCGATGACTGATCCGGCCGAGTAATGATGACCGAATCTCCTGCGTCGTTTGAAATGCCGCCCGCTTCGGCGAGAACTTCCAGCAGCGTAACCGGGCGATCGGCTTCAAAAACCATTGGATGCGTAACAGCGCCGACGATCGTGATTGGTTTGCTCTTTTTTTCCTTTACGCTGACTGTGACCTCGGGGTGGGAAACCAAGCCATTGGCTTCCAGGACCTCGGCGATTTTTTGCTGCGCCTGAATTTCGGTTAGACCGGACATTTGCAAACGTACGGGGACAAGTGGGAGGCCGACTGTGCCCGTTTGGCTGACACGAACCTCGCGCGAGAGCTCCTGCACGTCAAATACTTCGATCGTCAGAACATCGCCACGACCAATCACATAGTCGTGCGGAATCGAGCGAGAAGACGCAGAGAGCGTCTTAATGCGATCGTTGGTTTGCTGAGGTGTTTCGAGTACGGCCTGCGCGCGGCTGGGCGACGCCAGAACCAGTATCCCAAGCAGGGTGCCTGCGACGAAACACCATATCCGCGCACCCAGTCTGGCTGGCTGCATTCCTTTTGGTACCCCCCGGGTTTAAGTATACAAGGTGCAAGCACTTATAAATCACTGATTTCGTGAACTGCGATGTCTGCGGACGGAAGGGGGAGGAGTTTGAGCCGTTGTCATTTCCGAAGTGGCGAGAAGCGCCATCAAAAAGAAGAGAAACGCATTGGAAGGAATGTGGAGATTGAAATCCACGAGGCTGTGCACGAAAAAACCACAACACGCGGTAAGTCCCGCCAGGCGAAGGGCCGCCGCGAAGGAATGGCTCGTCTCCTGAAGGGAACGAAGCGCCGCGAAGAAGAGCACGCCGATGAACCAGGCGCAAGATAGTCCACCGAGGATACCCGTTTCCGCGAGCGCTTCGAGGTAATCGTTGTGGGCGTGATTGACAATTTTGGCGTCGTAGAGCGTTTCGTAGGGCGGATAGACAAGCTGAAGAGTGCCGAGGCCTGTACCGAGAATCGGGTGATCGAGGAAAATATGCCAGGCACCATGCCGCATCGAAGCGCGTTTGGCTTCCTTGACTTCGAGGGACTGGAGAGAGCCGAAGCGGGAAAGCACTTCGCGCACGCCAAGCCAGGAAACAAGGGAGAGCGCGGCAACCAGAACAACCCCGCCCGCAAGAAGATGTTTGCTCCCGGCGCGCTGGAGCGCGACAAAAAGAATCACGAAAAGCAGTTCGACACCAAAGGCAACAATTCCGCCGCGAGAGGCGGAAAGAAATAACGCGCCAATCGGAAGAAGCGCAAAGAGCCCTATCACGAAGCGGCGTTCTCGCCGGACTCTTCCGAGAATCAGCGGAACGAGGGGAACGGGAATCGCGAGTTCGACAAATCCGGCAAAGTGATTGCGGTTAACGTAAGGGCCGAAGGGAATGCCCCCGTAGTGCATTTCACGGAACCAATACAGTCTGCCGTTGAAGGTCAGATGCTGGAGGATTCCGAAGCCTGACACGAAAAATGTGAACAGCATGACGAACCAAAAGAAATCGCGCCAGTCTTGAAGCGTACGAAATGCCTGCGCGGCGAGAAAAACGAGGACGATGTCGGCGATCAGAAGCTGGATTTGAACGCGAGTGGAGTACGGCGAGGCCGTGCGATGAAGAATCCATTGAATTGCGGCTACTGCCGTGAAGGCGAGGAAAGGAGGAAGAATGCTGGGAAAGACAATCTCTTTTTCCTGGTAAAGCAGAAAAAAAAGTGCCCACAGAAAGAAAAGCACTCCTGCGCCGGTTTCGAAAACAGCGAGCGCCCATTCTTCGACGCCGCCGTGGGCCAACACCCCGAAAGCGAGAAGCGCACAAATGGCGATACGCAGAGGCTTCATCAGTGATTCGGCCCCGCGTCCATGAGCGTCAGTGAAACGTCATCCACCCAGGCGATTCCCGAGATGTCACCGTCGGCTTGTTCGCTGGGGCTCCGAACCACGCAGACCTGCGCTAGCGGCACGCCAGGCGGAGCAATCCAAGGAAGAGTGATATCTGTCCAGGGCTGATCACCGTGAACATCCTGCGTGAGAACAACTGTGGGTCTTCCCGGCGTGTTGCTGTACAGACTGAAACGTATGCCTTGATCAGTCGTGAGAGCTTTAGTACGAACCCAAGCGGAAAGCAGATACGGTTTGCCGGGCTCGACCTCGGCCCAATGACAAACTTCCGAAAAATAAATGTTACTTCTTCCGGTGAACATGAGCTGAAGTGACTTGGCGCCAGAATGTTTCTCTTGCAGATCGAATTTTATTTGGACGCCCTTTGTTTGCGGCGGAAAATGCCAGGCGAAGCCACCGGAAGAAAGGCCGGTTTCGAAACTCCCATCCCAGATTGCTGAGCCCGGAGGGTCGGCAGGAGCCGGAACAGCAAGTTTCTTCGCAGCCTGCTGCCAGAATCGATTTGCTTCTTGCGCGCGATTGGCTTGAATCAGGGCGTCGGTTAAATAAATGATGTCGTAAATCTGCAGAGTTCCGGGAAAGCCCTTGGCGCGCTGCCAGACTTGCAGTGCCACGTCCAATTGTCCGTCGTTAGCCAGATCAGAAATGATGTCGAGGTATGTTCCGAGTTGAGGAGGGATGACCCTATCAAGAATCTCGCTTGCATCCGGCACAACACGACGACAGCGGGAAAAGGCTTCCGCTCCACGTTTTGGATCGAGTTCAACGGCTTTGCGGATTTCCGGGAATGCTTCTTCGATTTCATTTTGACGGAGAAGAAAATTTCCGTAACGCCACAAAACTTCTGCTGAAAGCGGATAGACGCGTTTTGCTTCAAGGTACGCGGCTCGCGCGTCGGCGGTTTTGCCGGCATCGTCATAGTTTGTTGCGAGATCGAGAAGCGTTTCCGCGGAGAGCGGATCCAAGGACCGGGCGACAAGCAATGCGTGAAGCGCGGCTGCGGGGTCGGGTTGCTCAAAATCATATTGGTAGAAGCGGCCGAGCAGATACCAATTGTGCGGATCGCCAGGTTCGATACGGGCGGCGCGCTGATATCCATCCCGGCTATTCAAGCCGACAGCATGAGCCGCCCGAGCGCCGCGAATACCGAAGTATGAAAGGAATAATAGTGCGGCTAACGCCGTGAGCAGCAGGCCGCGGGAGGCGCGTGTCGAAAGCCTGAGGAGCATGCAAAACAACTCTGCCTAACCGCGAGCCGTCGAGGCAAGAACAAAGTCGAAAAAAGAGAGCGCGGAGAGTTCAGGGAAGATGGAGGATTGCGATGCGCACGGGTTCCAGTTGGGTAACGTCCAGGATTCTGCCTGCATTCAAATCGTCAATGTGGCTGTTGGAGATGAAATAGAAGTCCGAGCCGCGAATGGCTCCCGTTGTGGGAAGGCTTGTGAATGTGGAGCGATTTTCGAGAACCGTGGTTTTCGTAACGCGCAATCCATCATCGGAAAGTTTGAATGCGGCGATACGCGGCGAGCCGATGCCGTTTTGAACGGCGATGAGGCTGCCGTTATACCAGTAAAGGCCGTCGGCGCCGGCGAGCGTGCTGTGCAAACCGGGATTAATGTCCTGGCTTGCAAGATTCTGAAGATCGATGCGAAGGACGCCGATTGCATCGGCGACAAAAACGGTTTTGTCGTTCGCGGAGAGAGCGATTCCGTTTGGATACAGGAGTTCACGGTGGACAGGAAGTAGCGCAAATACTTTTTGAACAGGATCAAAACGGAAGACCTGATTGTTAAGGCTGTCTGTAAGAATGATTTCGCCTGTTTGACGAATAACGAGATCGTTGAAACCGTGCTGAGCGCCGTCACTGATGGTAAAGCGGCCGAGAAGATTTCCGTTGGAATCGAAGTGAACGAGTTCGGCTTTGCCGAGGCCGTCCTCCGTGTTTGCCCAGACGGTGGAGTCGCGAGGATCGAGACGAATGCCGAGCACGGGAAGAAGATGGTCCCGATTCGCGGGTACAAAATCGGAAACGTGACTGTCCGGCGTGATTTGAACAATTTTCTTTTGGGCGAGACTGCTTAGATAAAACATTTTTCTCGCGGGGTCCCAGGCAAGACCTTCAGGGATGAGATTTTTTTCTTCCGTGACAAGGGCCAGGCGGGCGTGGGCTTCGACGGGAAATTCGCGATGGACTTTTTCCACCAGTTCTGTGAATTCGTGGGATGTGTGAAGGCCCGCGTACTCCGGACCTGCTGAGGGATCAAAGCCTTCTCCAAGGGCGATGCATTCCTTAAGGAGCTTCATTGCTTCCAGGGTTTCGCCCAAGTGCTGCTTTGAGGCTGCTAGAAAATAGAGAGCGGCACCGCGATCCGGAAAATTCGGCAACAATTTTTCGACTACAGTGGTTTGGCGGCGGACTTCCGAAGCATCGGAAGGCTCGGCCGGGGCTCCACGCATTTCTTCTTGTTGAGAGAACGCAGCCTGGGTGGTTAGAAGAACCAGGGTGACGATCACGAGGAATACGCGAAGGTGTTTGGAAGGGTTACTCATGACCGGTAAATTAGACTTCACATTTGTGAAATTCGTGAGTTAAACCGCGACCGCTGCTGGGAGGATTGCTCGAACTGGCGGGCGAGGCGATGGCATATTGCGATACGAAGATGAAACAAATTGGGCATGGAGATTGCGCTGGACTCGGCGGCCCCAGCCGCGGACGAATGCAAAATTTAGTCCGCCACAGATGGCGGAGCTGGCAAGCGGGATGAGGCGGGCGACCCATTTTTCCGCGGCTTCTGCACCGATGCGGACGGCGAGGCGCTCGACAATCATCGGCGCGATTTTTTCGACGAGCTGTTTTTCGGCGAGGTCTTTTCCGAAATCAATTCCCGTGGCTGCTGCGGCGGCGAGCCAAAGCTCGCGCTTCTGTTCGTCATTGCGAAAATCGAAACCGTAGAGGAGACAGAGTCGCTGGATCAGCCGCAGAGTGATGAGAGTAAGAAGTCCCGCATCGGGGACAATCGTGATCATTCCACCAAAACCAAAACCAGCGCCTTCGAGAAGCGCCAGGCGTTGCGCATCGCGAATCAGAACGGCAGAGACGGCGTCTAATCTTTCGACAGGCATCTGGCGCAGCTGACGGAAATCCGTGATGCGGATTCCGTGCTTTCGCGCGAGATACAGGCGAAAATCCTCCGGGTTGATTTCGATGGCGCGCATGCCGCCGCGAAGACCGAACCGGAAGAGCTTCGAAAATGTAGTGGTGGCGCCCATGGGATATAACCCTCAACTAGTTTACCGCATCTTAAGGCGATTGGATTCTGCGGAACCGGGCAATGTTGCTTGGAACGCAGCGCAACCCTTGTAGTACCACTTGACGCGAAAACGCATTTCGGTAAACTGCGCTTTCTCTATGGCCACGACCGTACAATTCGTGCCAGCCGTTTCACCGGTGGATTTGGAATATCCGCAGAGGGAAGCTGCGTTTTTCTACGGCTTGTTTTTGCGCGGCCATTCCGCGGAAAGACTTCGCCGAGATATCGAAGTACCTCCGGCGGTTTTGGCGAAGTGGCATCGAGAAGCGGAACGCGAACCGCAGCTACGGGACATTTTTTCGCGAATGGTCGAATACCGCAGACACGTTCTAGCCATTTTTGATCTTCTTGTGGAGTCTGAAGGGAATCAACGGATACAGTGATAGAGTTCGTTCGTTAAGAAGCACAACCAGAACAGAAAAACTTCTCAAGTTAGAAATTCCAAAAATTGGAAAATACTGGTCTTTGGTACAGGTGCAGCTATTCTAAGGCAACCGAATCTTGAGAAGCTGTCTCTAACCCCAGTTGGGGGACAAGTGTCACAAAATGCAGGGGATTAGGCATTTGACGTGGCCGGAGCCCGGGGGGTAGAATCCCCAAGTCCTAGAAGTAGAGGTGTCTCTAATTATGTCCAAAGTCATCCGTTCACTTATTTCCGGTGTTTTTGCATTCGCTATTACTTTGCCTCCCATTTCGGCACAGCAACCGCAGGCTGCGCCGGGTACAGACCCGAATGCGCCTATTGCTCCCCAGAAGCTCACCAAAGAGCAGAAAAAGAAGATGGGGCGAGCGCTGAAAGAGCTGGATAAGCAATACAAAGAGTGGCTGAACGAAGACGTGGTGTACATCATTTCGCCGGACGAGCGGACAGCGTTTTTGCAGCTGGACACCAACGAAGAGCGCGAACAGTTTATTGAGCAATTCTGGCTGCGGCGCAGCAGCAATCCGGACTTGCCGGACAACGACTTTAAAGAAGAGCATTACCGGCGTATTGCATACGCGAACGAACACTATGCTTCCGGTATTCCTGGATGGAGGACGGATCGCGGACGCATCTACATTATCTGGGGGCCTGCGGACGAAGTGGATTCGCATCCTACGGGTGGAACTTACGATCGGCCGATGGATGAAGGCGGCGGCTCAACGACGACCTACCCGTGGGAATTATGGCGCTACCGGTATTTGGAAGGATTGGGAAATAACGTCGAATTGGAATTCGTGGATCCCTCCGGGTCAGGCGAATATCACCTGACGATGGATCCGGGCGAAAAGGATGCGCTGTTGCATGTTCCTGGAGCAGGCTTGAGCTTGATGGAATCTATGGGATTGGCGTCGAAGGCCGACCGCTTTACGCGGTCCGACGGAATGACGCTTCCGACCAGCATGGGCGGCACACCTTCGAGCTTGAATGAGTTCACCCGCCTCGAATTGTATGCAAAGGTGCAGCAAGCGCCGCCAGTGAAATTCAAGGATCTGGAATCACTGGTGACTTCGCGTGTTGTGCGCGATCAGGTGCACTTCACGTGGCGCACGGATTTTCTGAAAGTGACGAACGACACTGTACTTGTGCCGGTAACCGTGCAAATTCCCAACAACCAGCTAACTTTCCAAGGGAAAGACGGCATACATTCCGCGACGATGAACGTATTTGGCCGCGTGAGCACACTGACCGGACGCGTTGTACAAACGTTTGAAGATGCAGTGAGCCGTGATTTTCCGGATTCACTCTTTCAGCAATCTGTGAAACTGCAATCGATTTATCAAAAGGCAGTGCCGCTGCGTCCCGGACTCTACCGGTTGGATTTGGTGATCAAAGACGTGCAGAGCGGCAATGTGGGAGTGGTGAATACGCGCCTTGCAGTGCATCAATACGAGGATGCGAAACTTGATTCGAGTTCGCTGATTCTTGCGGACCAGATTGAACACGTTCCCGCGAAGCAAATTGGTGCGGGACAATTTGTGCTAGGTTCATCCAAAGTGCGGCCGCGTCTTGAAGGTGACTTCACGACGGCGGACAAGCTCGGTATTTACATGCAGGTGTACAACCTGAAAGCCGACGACACAACGCACAAGAGCAACGCTTCCTTCCAGTACACGGTGCGGAAGGGCGATCAACAAGTTATGCAGTTCAAAGAGACTTCCGCGGAAATGAAGCAGGCGGGAGATCAGATCACGATCGAACGGCTGTTGCCGCTGGCAACGCTTGCGCCCGGAAAATACACGCTTGAAATTAACGCAACGGATTCCATAACGAACCAGACCATTACTCGGACGGCGGATTTCACGGTGAAAGTACCAACAGCAATGCCCGTGAAGACCGCGGCAAACGCAACACCGGGGAGGTAAGCATCGTGAAACAGGGATCGCTCCGAATCCTGGGGGCCCTGGTCCTGAGCGCGGCGTTCGCGTCTTTTGGAGCGGATGCTGCAAATGCACAGGCGAAGCCTGTCGCCGGTAAGGTGACGGGCGTCGTGCGCGATGCTGGTGGTACGCCGCAAATGGGCGCGAGTGTTGAGCTGATTCCTGAAGTTGTGGGCGCTCTTGCCGCGCAAAATTTTCTCACCAACACACAAGGCATTTTTCGAAGCGAGAAACTGACACCCGGGTTGTACACGATCCGGGTGACGCTTGCGGGCTTTTTGCCGACGCTGCAGCAGCACGTCCGCATCAATGCGAATTTGACGACGATGGTTCGCATCGAAATGGAATCGATGTTCGCGAGCCTGGATCAGTTGCGGCGGCAGCCTGCGCCGCATTCAGCCGATGCTGATGATTGGAAGTGGGTGCTGCGTTCGGCCTCGGGGATGAGGCCTGTTTTACAGTGGGATGACAGCGGAATCGTTCTTGCTTCTGATTCGCGCCACGATTCGAGAAGTGACACTCCTCGCATGTTGCTCGAATTTACGGATGGCGCGCGCAGGCCTGGTTCTGTTTCGAACATTGCATCCGCTCCGGGCACTTCTTTTGCTTACGACCAAAAGCTTGGCGGCACAAGCCGGCTACTGGTTGCCGGGCAGATGAGCTATCAAGATTCCGCGGCAGGCGGAGTCGCTACGATTTGGTTGCCGACCGGCACGCTGGGAGCGGGTCCACATACGGCATTGGTTTTGCGCGAGGCAAAGCTTGGGGATACAGGCTTGACGTTTCGTGGCGTGCGTCTTGATCAGGGCGGAGCTGTTGCCGTCGGGGATCGCGTATTGGTTCGGTATGGCGCCGAGTATGTTCTTGTTGGGCTTGGACGTTCCGCTTCAACACTAAGGCCGCGGCTTTCCGCTGAGACACGGATCAATGACATGTGGAAAACTACCGTGATTTTTGCTTCCGAGCCAGGGGCACCGAATGCTATGGAATCCTCTGACGGAGACATAGGTTCCGCGCTGAATCAAGCCCTGGGTGAACTAGACGCTTTTCCAGCGTTGATGTGGCGCCGCGGAAGGCCCGTGCTGCAAAGCGGTTGGCACGAAGAAGTTTCCGCAGAGCGTAAGCTCGGGGAAAATGGGAAATTACAAATTGCGGCGTTTCATGACGACAATCGCCACCTCGCGGTGTTCGGCCAGGGACGGACGCTGCCGATTTCCGAATATTTTCAGGATGCGTTTTCGAATGGATTCGCCTACGACGGCGGTTCCGAGAACAGCTGGGGCGGGCGTGTTGCACTGCGCGAGAAGCTGACGGACGATCTGGAATGGACAACGGTCTATGCGTACGGCGGTGTGCTTGCCCCGTCGGAAGAAATGGCGGGGACGCTCCGTGAATCGCTTCGCAATGCGTCCAGGAATTCGGTGGGTACGAATATCACGTGGACATCACGGCGTTCCCACACGAAATTGACTGCGGGATACAAATGGGTCGACGGCCCCGCACTTTCACGCCTGGATAATTACGGAGAAGCGCTCTTTCAAATGGATCCGTTCCTGCACATTTCTGTGCGGCAGCAATTGCCTCGATTTGGTTTGGGCCGTTGGGAAGCGATCGCCGACTGCGACAATTTGATGGCGCAGGGCTATGTACCCATGAACACGAAGGACGGCCAAGCGACTCTGGTTCCGGCCTTTCGAACGGTTCGTGGCGGCCTAAGCGTGCAGTTTTAGGTAGTACTTTGTTTTGGAAAGTTGTAGACGCTATACCAGAAAGTGGATTCCCGCAGAGTCCCATGCCTTTTGCCAGTCTAAGCCATAGATAGGGAACAAGTTAGCACCTAAGGAAACTACCAAAGATTGGAACCGGAGTTGCACCCAAGTTTGGTAACTTGGGGTGTAGCTCGACAGAGCCTTACGATGAAGCAAAACCTTCGCGCCAACGTCATGTCCGTCCTTGTCGCAGTGGGAACAAGGGTGGGAGCGGTTATTCTGGCGATAGCCACGATGGCGGCGATTGTATTTGCCCTCCTCAATTTCGATCAAAGAGCAAGGTTTGAATCGCCGGATGATGGTGTCTCCTGGAAAGACACAGATCGAGGAGTTGAAGCATGGCAGGTAGTGGTGAATTCACCTGCGCAGAAGGCTGGAATACGGGTTGGCGACCGGCTGATTGAATTCAACGACGCGTCCATTGGAAATTCACTGCAAGTCACAAAGAAACTGTGGCGAGCAGGGTTGTGGACGCAAGTCCGTTACAAGCTGGTCCGGAATGGCGAAGAATTTGAAACGCCACTGGTAACCGCCCCTGCCGATAAACCGGCATCCATAGAAAATTATCTTCGTTTTGCCGGGCTGCTTTATCTCTTCATTGGATTTTTTATCCTGTGGAAGAGATGGAACGCACCGCGCGCCGTTCACTTTTACATTTTTTGCCTTGTATCGTTTATTTTTTGTTCTTTCCATTACAGCGGAAAGTTGGATGCGTTCGACTACGAAGTCTATTGGGCCGGAATCATGGCAAGGCTGCTTGCTCCGGCGCTGCTGTTGCATTTTGCACTGGTCTTTCCCGAACGCACGGAACCCACTTCACGTTCTTTGAGGAATTGGGTGCTGGTATATTCCACGCCCCTTGTTCTGCTCACAGTGCACTTCTTTGTGGCGAGTGGAAATTGGGGGTTCATTCCGTGGATTGGCGCTCGTGTACTGCTGGACAAAATTGAACTGGGGTACTTCGGCGCTTGCTATCTGGCCACCGGGCTTGTTTTTTACTTCAGTTATAAAAATGCGCCGTCTGGCGTGCTGCGGCAGCAATTGAAATGGCTGATGGGCGGCACGTTCGTAGGAACCGTGCCGTGCGTGCTGCTTTACATTCTTCCTTTCGTTGTCGGTTTGCCTCTCGCCTTCTGGATGAAGTTCTCCGTCCTGAGCCTAGTTCTGATTCCCCTGTGCTTTGGCTACGCCATCATTCGCTACCGATTGATGGATGTGGACATTATTTTCAAGCGAGGTCTTGCGTACACGGCGGCGACGGCGGGCGTGCTTGTCGTTTTCTTTGCGTTGATCGGATTGATTGGACTCGTGTTCCACACGCAGGCAAATGGCAAGTGGGGTGGAGTACTTGCGATTGTGATTGCGGCTTCGATCTTCGAACCGTGCCGCCAGTGGTTCCAGGGGCGTCTGGACCGGTTTTTCTATCGTGACCGGCTGGACTATCGCCGCACGCTAATTGAGTTTGGCAGCGCACTAACAAACGAAGTGCGGCTCGATCCGATGCTCAGTTCGGTGATGGATCGCGTTTCACAAACACTGCTTGTGGACCGCATCGCGGTATTTGTGGAAGACACGGAACAGCCGGGTCAGATGCGGCTGGCGCGCTCCATGGGAGTGCGAACAAGCGAACCATTGGATTTGAGCTTCATTGAGCCCAACCGGCCGGAGTTCGCCGCTGGAGCGCTGTTCTATGAATCTGCTCGCGTGGCAGACGTAAATGATTCCGTGCGGCGCACGCTAGAGCAGCTGGATCTGAATTATTTCGTTCCCTGCCGTATCCGGGAACAAACCGTTGCTGTATTAGGGCTTGGAAAAACGGTGGACGGAGATTTTCTTTCGAGCGATGACGTTGAACTGGTGACGACGATCGGCGGATATGTCGCTGTGGCACTGGACAACGCGCAACTTTACAGCTCGCTGGAGCAAAAGGCGCTGGAAATCGCGCGTTTGAAGGACTTCAGCGAAAACATTGTCGAATCGCTGAACATCGGCGTGCTCGCTGTGGACCTGACAGGCATTGTGGAGAGCTGGAACACGCGCATGGAGCAACTTTTTGGAGTAACGCGGCAGGAAGCCGTGGGACGCAAATTAGATTCGTTGCTTCCGAAGGAGCTTGCGACAGAAATTCTGACACGAAGCGAAGAAGAACAGGTCACCGGTATCTACAAACAGCGGCTACAGCACCAGGGCAAGTCGCTGACGATGAACGTTTCCATTACGCCGCTGGTGAGCAAATCCGGCGAGCGCATCGGCCGCCTGCTGCTTTTTGATGACGTAACGCAGCGCGAGCGCATGGAAGAGCAGATGACGCAGACGGAAAAGCTGACGTCGCTTGGATTGCTTGCGGCCGGCGTGGCGCACGAAGTGAATACGCCGCTGGCGGTGATTTCCAACTACATTCAGATGCTTGCGAAGCAGATGCCGGAAGAAGACCCGCGCCATTCGATCATCGAAAAGATTGTGAAACAGACGTTCCGTGCGAGCGAAATCGTCAACAACTTGCTGAATTTTTCGAGGACCGGTGCGGCGGAACTCGTCAATGTGGACGTGAACAAGGTAGTAGAGGAAACGCTTTCCCTCGTGGCGCATCCAATGAAGACTTCGCAGATTCAGGTGGTGAAGAACCTGGGCGATTCGCTGCCTTCCGTGCGCGGCTCGGCCAACAAGCTGCAGCAGGTGTTCCTGAACCTGTTCTTGAACGCACGGGACGCGATGCCGAGCGGCGGCATGCTGGAAGTGAAAACGCTCGCGCACAACGGCAGCGTGGAAATTGAAATCGTGGATACCGGAGCGGGGATTCCGCGCGAACACATTCACAAGATTTTTGATCCGTTCTTTACAACGAAAGCCACTGGACGGGGCACAGGGCTGGGACTTTCTGTAAGCTACGGAATCATCAAGGAACACGCAGGTAAAATCGATGTCCGCTCGACGCCCGGAAAGGGCACTTCATTCCACGTCGAGTTCCCCGCCGTCAGGAAACCGGTACATGTCTAAGGGCTCAATTCTAGTTGTCGATGACGAATCGGAAATCCGCGAAGGGTTGGAGATGCTGCTGGTCGGCGAAGGATACGGCGTCTCCAGCGCGGAGACGGGAGAATCAGGGCTTGGGAAGCTGGAAGAGCGGCCGTTTGACCTTTTGCTGCTCGATGTAAGCCTGCCGGACCGCAACGGGATTGACCTGCTGCGCGAGATTCGCATACGCGATCCGCATCTTCCGATTGTTTTGATCACCGCCTACGGTTCGATTGACATGGCGCGCGCTGCCTTCAAAAACGGAGCGATGGACTACATCACCAAGCCGTGGTCAAACGACGAATTGCTCGCACAAGTGGCGCAAGCCGTGGAATCGCGAAAACTGCGCGAAGAGAACGTCCAGCTCAAGCGTGCGTTCAAGCAACGGTTTAATTTTCCGAACATTATCGGCAAGAGCGAAAAGATCCAGTCCCTGCTGGATTTGGTGGCACAGGTAGCGCCTTCGCGTTCCACGGTGCTCATTAGCGGGGAAAGCGGCACTGGTAAGGAATTGATCGCAAAGGCGATTCATTCGGCTTCGCCGCGCGTGGACAAAGCGTTTGTTCCCGTGAACACAGGCTCGATTCCAGTGGATTTGCTGGAATCACAGCTTTTTGGCCACGTGAAGGGTGCGTTTACGAGCGCGGTGGCTTCAAAAAAGGGATTATTCGAAGTTGCGGACCAAGGAACGATTTTCTTCGATGAAATTGCGACAATCAGCCCGGAAACGCAGGCCAAGCTGCTGCGCGTGATTCAGGAGCGCGAGTTCATGCGGCTGGGAGGCACGGAGCAGATCAAGGTTGATGTGCGCATCGTTGCGGCTTCCAACATCGATTTGCTGACGCTGGTTCGCGAAGGGCGATTTCGCGAAGACTTGTATCACCGCTTGAACGTGATTCACCTGCAATTGCCGCCATTGCGGGAACGCCGGGAAGATGTGCCGATGCTGCTGGCACATTTTCTGGAGCGCTATTGCCAGGAAAACACCAAGCCGATGCGGGTGTTTACTCCAGGAGCGATGAAGCTGCTGATGGACTACGATTGGCCGGGCAACGTGCGCGAACTGGAAAACGTCGTGGAGCGCGCTGTGGTTCTTTCGACTTCCGAGCGCGTGGACGTAGACTTGTTGCCGGAAAGTATTCGCAGCAAGGAGATCGTGCGCGGAGTACGGCTGCAGCTTTCGGAATTTATGCCACCGTTGCCTGGGGAACCAGGCGCGCGATCGTCCGCGGACAATTCGCAGCCTTCCCTCTTCCAGATCATGGATGAAATTGAACGCAGAATTATCGTGGACATGCTGGAGCGGACGAACTGGAATCAAACGGAGGCAGCAGAACGCTTCATGATTCCACTTTCGACGCTAAATCAGAAAATCAAGCGGCTAGGAATTGATGTGCGGCGAAGAGGCCGCGTGAGCGATGATTCCTTTATCGCGTCATCGGGGAAATAGGCCGCGTACGGCGCATGCCGCTGGCACATAAATGGGGGATCGAATGAATTCCTTTCGGAAATTTGTGTTGGCAACCGGCCTGATTTCCCTGGCTGGAATAGGCCTGCTGGCGATACCGCAGGGAGCGGCAAATCGCGTGTCGCAAACTGCAGGACAATCCGAAGAACCAACGCCGGCATTTCATTCACAAGTTCCTGCGGGGCCACTGCCAGAAACCCTGGATCCGACGATGTTCAATAACCCCATCGTGCAAAATGCGTATGCGCTTGCGGCAAAAGTCAAGAAAGTGCTCTACCAGCAACCGTGCTATTGCCACTGCGATCGCAGCATCGGACATGGGAGTTTACTGGATTGCTTTGTGGGTAAGCATGCATCTGTCTGCGATGTCTGTATCAAGGAAGGATTTTACGCCTACGAACAGACGCAAAAGAAGAAGACCTCTGCGCAAATTCGAACTGGTATTGAGCATGGCGACTGGCAACAGGTTGACCTGTCTAAGTACGAGACAGCCCCAGCCAAGCCATAATTTCCAACAGCTTGACTGCAGTATTCCCTGTACTTGTCTGTCTCAAGCACTTTCCGTAGACTTTTAAAGCCCAGACAAAATTGGAGGAAACGATGAAGTTTTGCACACGTTTGTACGTGGGCCTGTTGTTGATTGCCGGTCTGGCTTTTGGCGCTTCCACATCCCTGTTTGCACAGCAAAAAGAACACGCTGTTTCGGCACAGGACCTACGCAAGGACGTTCAAAAGGCATCGGACGAACGCCATGCGAACGAAGTCGCGATTCGCGAGCTTTTGTCCACGGAACAGGGACAAAAGGCTGTGAAATCCGCAGGCGCGGACTTTGCAAAAGTGAATCAGGCGGTAAGCCAGTTGAGCGATGAAGATGCGGCGCGTCTAGCAGCCCAATCGCGCGCAGTGCAAACAGACATCGCTGCCGGTAACTTCAGCGACCGCGACTTGTTGATCATCATCATTCTTATCGCGGCCCTTGTCCTAATTATCGTCGCTGTTCGCTGACGAAATATATACGAAGGAACGTGGAAGTGCGTGCGCGGCTGATCCTTGGAATGCTGCTGTTGGCTCCTGTCCTGGCGACAGGAGCCGGCGGCGGGCTGTGGCTGGATGTGCCTTTCATCCATCAAGAAAAAGAAGGCTGCGGTTCCGCAACGCTGGCAATGGTTCTGCAATATTGGAGCGGAAAAGGCGCCACTTTTCCACCCGAGCGAATGGATGCGGAGAAAATTCAGAGCCAGCTTTATTCGAAGGAGTCCCGCGGAATCCGCGCCGCAGCTATGGAACAGTTTTTTCGCGATACCGGATTTTCACCGTTTATTTTTCGCGGCGAGTGGGCTGACATTGCGAATCACATCGAAAAGGGCCGACCGTTAATTGCAAGTATTCAGCCCAAAGAAAAGGCATCTTTGCACTACGTGGTTGTGGTTGGGATCGATCGGGAGCGTGAAGCTGTATTGCTAAACGATCCGGAACGAGGGAAATTGTTTCGTGTGGAACGTTCTGAATTCGAAAGGGAATGGCATCTAACCGACAATTGGACCCTCCTCGCCGTTCCAAAGCATGCCGAGTGAAGCTCCTTTCGGTTTTTGGCGCTCTTGTTGCGCTTCTATTCTCATCTGCGGCGGGCACGATTGCACAGCCGACTGCTAATGATGCCGATCGCTTAGCCTCAGCACAAAAACTATATTCAGAAAAAAGATGGGAAGAGACAGCGCAGCTGGCGAACGGTCAAACGGCGCAATCCCCTGAGCTTGACTACCTGCGCGGCATGGCATTGGTGCATTTGGAGCGATGGCAGGAAGCACGTGACGCTTTTTCTGCAGGGCACCAGAAAGCGCCGAAAGACTCCCGATTTCTGGCGGAACGCGCCGGCACGGAGTACCGACTGAAAGATTTCGCCGCCGCGAAAAAAGATTTAAGGAATGTATTGCGGCTAAATCCAAAAGACGAATATGCACAGGAATTTTTGGGAACGATCTATCTGCTGGAAGGGAATCTGGACGCGGCGCTGAAGTACTGGAATCCGATGGAAAAACCGAGGCTGGCGAATGTTGCTCTTGATCCAGAACCGCGCCTCAAACAAAGACTCATATCTCAGGCGGTTTCCTTTTCGGCGCCACAGGTTTTGACGCAGGACTCATTGCTCACCACGGAAGCGCGGCTGGAAAATCTGGGCATTTTCCTTAAGCCGCGTCTGGAATTGACTCCTGTCGGGGAAACGGACTATTCCGCGACTCTTCATCTAAGCGAACGAAATAGCTGGGGAGATTCGAAATGGAGCGACCTGATTTCCCTCCTCAGCGGAGTTCCCTACCAGACCGTATATCCCGAGTGGTACAACATCGCGGGCAGGGCGATTAATTTTTCATCGATGATTCGATGGGATGCGCAGAAGCGCAGGGTGTTTGCGTCGCTGAGCTCTCCGGTAGAGGGGCGTGCGGATCGAATGGCTTCTGTTTTTGTCGATGCACGTGATGAAAACTGGAACTTATCACAAACCTTTTCTGGATCTTCCTCTCCACTCACAGATTTGAATTTGCGACGGTTTGAGGCCGGCGTTGAACTGCGATTCGCGGCGAACGGCAACTGGAGTTGGACCGCAGGCGCGGGTGTCGTTGGCAGAAAATTTCTGAACGCCGGGACGAGCCTCTCCCCGGGTGTTGCCCCATTTTTTGCGAATAGTACTTCCATGGAGGCGTGGCTGGGGGCAAAGCGAACGCTGTGGCGAGTCCCGGAACGCCGCTTCACAGTGGACGGCGAGGCTAAATCGCGATTCGGACGCGGTTTTAAAGACGAGCTGGGTCCTTTTGGGTCGCTCGGCGGGACTCTACGAGCGAAATGGCTACCTCATGCACGCGGAGACGATGACGCAATCCAGTTTCGAGTACGCGGTTCTAATACATTTGGAACTGTGCCGCTGGATCAACTGTTCGAACTGGGACTCGATCGCGACACGACGCTTTGGTTGCGCGGCCATGGGGCAACGACCGACGGCAAGAAAGGCGGTGCACCGCTGGGGCGGCGATATGTGCTGCTCAATTCGGAGTACGACAAGACGCTTTATGACGGCGGGTTTTTCCGGTTTCAGGCGGGGCCATTCCTGGATATGGGAAAGATCACGGATCCTTCCGGTGTTTTTGGTGACCGGCGGTGGCTTGTGGACACCGGAGTTCAGGTGAAGCTGCGCGTTCTGGGTAGCGTTTCCGTTGTGCTTTCTTATGGCCGCGACTTGCGCAACGGCCGCGGAGCTTTCTTTGGAACCACCGAGCACTAGGGCTCAAAACAAAAAACGCCGGTCAGGCCGGCGTTTTTTGACGAATCTCTTCGGAAACCCTAAAAGTGGATGACCGCGCCCCCGCCAAACTGAAAATTGTTTTGTGATTGGGAGTAGAGCTGCGAGCGAACGTAGTCGCCGTTGACTCGAAATGAGAGACGAGCGTTGTACCGGAGGTCAACACCGGCACCGACCTGGAGCGCAAAACCGTTTTTGCCGCCGACAGCCGTTTGAGGAATCATGTGCAGGCCACCGACGAGGGCGTGCATCCAGGGCTCGTATTTGCGCTTCGGGTCACGCCAGGCGATTCGACCGCCGCCTGTGTAGAGAAGATACTTGGATCTTTCATCGGAGAACACCTTGGTTCCAAAGGCTGAAACAATGCTGCCTTCAACAGCGAACCAATCGTTCAAGTAATAGCTCAATGAAGTATGCAGCCCGTTCAGATTGGAGTTGAAGGGCGTTGAACGAAAACGGACGTACTCATATCCGATGCCGAGCTGGAAGCGATAGTCGTCATTATTACCGAAATAGAATCTTGGCTCGGGCTGGGGATTCGGATTGGCAGAAGGAGTGGGCACGGCAACCGTGTCGCCGGTAACCGAAGAAACAAGCTGGATGCCTTCCCCGGCCGCGGTAAATCTGTGCGCGTTTGTCCCAGCAGGAGTATTCAAATTGAATGCGCCATCTTGCGCTGCGGCAATACCGGCGCTACCGAAAGTTGCGATTACAGCCAGAACTAACCGTTTCATGTTCGTATTCCTTAAAATGCGGGCCCACGCCTGGCTCCGGCCACTCTGTTACGGTAAACAACCAGCGGCTGGTTTGTCCATGCTATTTCTTACTGATGGCACGGAAACAAAAACGATGCTGTGCCGGTCAAGTACCACTGGCTGGGGCTGGTTGGGGGCCTAGCGGCCATGGCGGAGATAGTCGTCCGTTTTGTTCAGCCAATCTTCGCGTGGCGGGTCGAATACATCCAAGTCGACGGTATCTTCGAGCGCCCAGGCTTCATGGGGCATGTTTGGGGGGATACAGAGCACTTCGCCAGCCTTAACGACGATTTCTTTGCCATCTATGGCAAATTTTAGGGCGCCTTCGAGAATATAAGTGACTTGCTCATTGTGGTGATGGTGCAAAGGCACATGGGCGCCCTTCTTCATGATGACCCGGGCAAGCATCAGCTTCTGGCCGCAGAGCATCTCGCGGTCAATGAGAGGGTTCAAATGTTCACGTTCAACGGTGTTCCAGGGTATGTATTTCGCTTCGGGCGTGTTGCTCATTTCTTGTCTCCATAAAGTTTGGCCGCCGTGTCGTGCAGGTAGAGCTGGGCCAGTTCGAGAGCCTTGTCTTCCGTGATGGCGCCTTCGGCGACCAATTCGGCAAGGGCCGCGGAAAGAGCGGAGCGAGTGGTCCGCGCAGCAAGCCAGAAACTTTCTTCAGCACCGAGGGCATCGTTGAATGGGAAAGCGTCTGAGCCGAACATCATCTTGTCTGGATAAAGCGTGAGCAACTGCTTCAGGACACCTTTGAACTGTGAAGGATAGAGCAGTTCGGACTGAAATGAAGTGTCGAGGTAGACGTTTTTCACGGCGGTCAGCAAAGCGGCTTCCTTTTCGTATGGCCAGCCACCGTGAACGAGGACGAATGTCACGTTTTTGTAGCGAGGATCGCGCAGGACGTTTTCGAGGTTGAGGACGTTACCTTGCCGGAGACTGAAATAGTCGCCGATGCCGACCGCCGTGTGAAAGTGCATCGGCAATTTAAGTTTTCCGGCCTGCTCGACCATTACCCGGAAAATGTGATCTTGGAAAAGGCGGTATTCATCGGCAGTGGGAACGCCGCCGTCTTTGTACTTTGCGTAGATGGCAGCCGCTTTTTCTCGCGGCGGGTCGCTGAAATAGAGCGTCCGGAAATAGGCGGCCTCAAACTTGATAGCCACACCGCCGCGTTTCTGGTTATCTTCCATGGTACGCCGGACAAAATCATCGTAGTCCGTAAGCACTGCGGGCAAACCAGCCATGTTCATTTGTTTTTTGTAACGAAGCAGCATTTTTTCCTGGAGCGGTACGTACACGCTCATGTCCGGAGTGCTAGCTTTTTGGTCGTGATTGTCAAACGGATAGAAAAACGAATCACCAAAAAAGACCCAGTGAAAACGTTTAGGGTCCAGGTAAGGAGCCATGAAGGCGCGGTTGGCGAGGCAAATGTCAAAATTCAATTTGTCGAGGATGCCGTCGAAATAGGCGGAGTCTCCCTTCATCTCGGCGGCCTTCTTTTTGTCGGCCAGCCATTTCGCGTGCTCTGGCTTGAAATCGTCGTAGGGATAGCCGAAAAGGGCTTTTGCCGCGGTGACGAATTCGGGATTGTCGTCGCGCAGGCGAAGAACGCTACTTTCTTCTGGCGGGGAGGCCATGGCGTCGACGTCTGAATCGTCCGCGAAGCCCGGGTGAGAGTGGTTATCGTAAATGGGAATTCGTTCGATCTTTTGCGAAAGGCGATCGTAGATTGCTTGAAAGTCCTGAGAGGGAAAAGGGCTCGTTTGAGCCAAGAGATTCGGAGATGTGCTCAGAAAAATTGCGAGAACAAACGCAACTGGAACCGCTCGCTTCATTCGAACCCCCGTCGGACAAAGTGTCATAAGTTGGTACGAAAAACCCGCGTGTTATTTTGCAACAGCGGCGCGCCACTTGTTGGAGACGCGCTGCATTCTTTCCAAAGCCTCTTCGAGAAGATTGCGGGCGCTGACCAGTGAAAAACGCAGATAGTTCTTCCCTTCCGCGCCAAAAGCGGCTCCGGCGATTGCGGCGACGCCCCCTTCCTCCAGAAGAATTTTCTGGATCTCTTCGGCGCTACAACCTGTGTCTTCGATGTTCACCCAGGCATAGAAAGCACCGTCGGGCGATTGGCAACGGAAGCCAGGGATTTTGTTGAGGCCAGCGACGAAAAGGTCGCGGCGTTTGCGATATTCCGCAGTCATGGCGTCCACTGCATTCGTCGAATCGCGCAAGGCTTCGATTGCGGCTATCTGCGTGAATTCCGCGGCGCAAGTAAACGTATTCAGGACGAGCAGATCCATGGCGTCGATCACATGCTTTGGCGCGACGCCATAACCGAGGCGCCAGCCTGTCATCGCAAAGCTTTTTGAAAAGCCATCAATGATGATGGTGCGCTCAGCCATTCCGGGCAGCGCCCAGGGAGAGAGATATTCGCCGCCGAAGAGGATGCGAGCATAGATTTCATCACTGAGAAGCCAGAGATCATGCTTATGGGCGAGATCGGCAAGGCCTCGCAGTCTCCTTTCGTCAAAAACCGTTCCGGTCGGATTGTTCGGAGAATTGAAAATCAAAACGCTTGTCTTGGACGTTATTTTTGAGGCGATTTCGTTCAGGTTCGGTTGAAACTTGTTCTTCTCTACCAATCCGAAAGGCACGGCTTTTGCCCCGAGGCCGCGCGTAAAGGATGGATAGATGGGGAAACCGGGGTCGGGATAGAGAACTTCATCGCCGGGTTCAATGAGCGCCATCATGGCGAGTGAAAGCGCCATTTTGCAGCCGGGAGCAACGAGAATTTCTTCCGGTTGGACATCGATGTGGCGCGTGCGTTTCAGGTAGGCGGCGATCTCCTCGCGCAAAGCAGGGATGCCGCGTGTGGCGCAATAGCGATCGCGGCCTGACGCAACAGCGCTGCGTACGGCGTCCACAACCGGCGGCGCAGGATGGAAATCCGGTTCGCCCAATTCAAGATGAATGATGGAACGGCCCTGTTTTTCCAGCTCCTTCGCGTGCGAAAAGACGGCCAGCGCGCCTTCGCCATTCAACTGTGAAACACGCGTCGCAATTCGCCGGGAACCCATGGGCAGCAGTCTATCATTTCGCAGCAGGCGGAGGCGTGACGGGAATATGGAGGCCGTCGATGAAACGAGGAAACATTTCAAACGCCGCAGCCGTGAGGAACAGCTCGACGATCTCAGGTTCCGAATAGATCGTGCTCATCTCAGCAAAAAAACTGTCGTCCACTGCCGAACCGCCCAGATGCAATTTGTCGGCAAGGCGAAACCCGATTTTCTCTTTTGGCGAAAACGGGCCATTTTCGCAATCGCCGACGGCTGTGATTTGCTCTTCAGTCGCACCTTTTTGACGCGCCGAAATGCTGTGCGCTCGAATGGCGTACTCGCTGGCGTTGCGCTGCGAGACGCGGATCGCGACCAGTTCCTTGTACCATCCTTTCAAAGCTCCGTCGGCCAGGAGTGGTTTCAAGAAGCCAGCCACGGCTTGAGCGATGGCCGGCGTATGGGCCAACGCCTTAAACATGTTTGGTACAACGCCTCGTGCCGCGAGCAACGCGTCATAAACGGCGGCAATTTCCGGCGTTACTTGATCTCGTTCCAGCAAACGAATCCTGTTGTCAGGGGTCATCCTATTGTCGCTCCCTGAATAATTTTACAACGGAAAAACAAAGGCGCCCCGACGGGGTCGGGGCGCCTTGGAAGTAATGATGAATTGCGCGAATCTCTAGAACGAATAGCGCAGCGAGAATTGAATCAAGCGCGGCGTGCCTAATGTGCTGGTGATCTTACCGAACGGAGATGTCGTCAGTATTCCGTTCACGCAATTGGGTGTCCCGGCAGTGCACTGAAAGCCTTCAACATCCGTAAAAGCCGGATTTCCGAAGTTTGCATGATTCCACATGTTGAAGAAGTCCGTGGTGAAACGCAGGGATTGCCGCTCGGTAAGCTTGAAGTTCTTGATTAGCGAAAAATCCCAGTTTTGTTGACCCGGACCGCGGTAGGTGTTGCGTCCGAGATTCCCAAATCCGGTGGTGCAGAAGTTGGAATTTGGAAAAACAGTTGGATCGGGCTGGTTCGGATCGCATTGTGTGGGATAGAGCAAAGGCGCTGTCGTGAAAGCGGCTGGATTCAAGTAACCGTCAATCCGTGTTCCGATGCCCCCATGGCTCAAGCCGCTCGAGAGAGAAGCACCATTGGCAAGACTCGCGGTTTCCACTCCAGGAGCAGAGCCGAGCCCGAGAAATGCACTTCCAGCACCAGAGTCGAGCACGGAAAAGGGCGAGCCGGACTGCACTAGGGTGATGCCACTGATAGCCCAACCGCTGAGAAACGCACCTTTAAGACCCTTTTCATCCCTGAACCAGGGCAAGTCGTAGCGGTAGCTGACGGCGAGACGATGTGTTCGGTCAAAGTCAGACAATCCGCGAGAGGCATCCAGCGTGGATTCATCATTGAAAGCACTGTTAAATGCAGTGTTGCCGGTGGAAGTGGCGTCAATCGATTTGGAAAAGGTGTATGCCGCCTGGAAGTAGCCAGCGGACCAACGGCGTGAAAGTGTTGTTTGCAGAGAATGGTAATGGGAATAGGCGTCATTGGCGAACAATTGGAAGCCGTTGTAGCCGTTGATGCCCTGCGCACGCGAGCGAGCAACCGCGTTGGCAAAAGTGTTTGCGGTAATGTTCTGTCCTCCCACTACAACAGGATTCGTAGGAGTGGCGTTCTGCGATTGCAGAGCATCGCGGGTTTCGCGGAGATGCGTGCCCTTGGTGCCAACATAGCCAACTTCAAGTACCCATTGACGGCCAAGTGCGTGTTGTACGGTGAGATTCCATTGTTGCGTGTTGGGAACCACAAAGTGCCTGGGCACTGCGAGGCCGAAAATCCCGAGTGTTTGCAACGGCCCTGGACAGGCAGCGCCAGAGGCAGTGCCATAAATGCCTGCTTGCGTCGTGTCGTTGCCTGTAAAACCCTGAAAAACGTTCAGGCAGGGTACAAAGTTCGGATCGAGCGTGCCGGCCTGCGGGAGTGCGTTTGGATTCGGGTTGGGGCAACCAGGTAGTGGAGTTGCTGAAAAATAAGACCCTAGGCAGCCAGGGGCGCCTCCGCCGAAGGCTACAGGGAGAAACGGCGTCTGGAAAGACAGTTGGTCGGCAGTGCCGACATCTTCGCGGACGTAGTAGATGCCATAGCCCGCTCGGATCGTGGTGTTGTGATGGCCGAATAGATCGTAGGCCAGGCCAATGCGAGGACCGAGGCCTGTGGAGTAGTTATTGTCGAACGTCGAACTGTTCGAACTCCCGGTTAGCCCAGCTAAGTTCAACTTCTTGACGCAGGAAGGGTAAAGAAAAGGAAATTCACCGGCGTTCGCCAAACTCGGATCGAGATTGCCGATGTGGCAAAGGTCGTCGTGGAATGCGCCCATCACTTCCGTGCGGAAACCAAGATTTAGAGTCAGGTTTGGCCGGAACTTCCAGTCGTCCTGAGCGAACACGGCAAAATTGTTTGAACGATATTCGTGGTTGGAAAGGCCACCGCCGCCGAAGCTGAATTGGGGAGTGCCAAGCAAAAAGTTTTGAAAGTCGGTATTGCCATCAGGCGTGTTCGTAAAGAAGAGCTCGCCGTTGAAGACTTGCGGGAAGTTCTTGTCGAGGCTCACACGAATAAACTCGCCGCCAAAACGAAATACATGAGCGCCGTGGACCCAACTGACAGTGTCCACAAAATTGAGGTTGTTTTGGTCCTGTGATTGGTTTCCGAAGGGGGCCGGACCGATTTCAAAGCCGGAACTGGCGAACACGAACTTATAAATGGAATTCGTCACGCTATTGGTGGGCCTATCGATTCCCAAATCGGTGGTAGTGACTGGCGGAATGTTGTTCAGTTCGTCGTTGATATGCACGAATCCGAAACGAAATTCGTTAACGAGTGTTGGCGAGAAAAGATGAGTTTCCGTGATATTCAGAAAACGCGCATGGACCGGAGTGTCAAACGGGAAGTTCAGCGCGGTCGAACTAACGCTACTAGCTAAAGTGCTGCCGAGAGATTCCGGTAAGTCTCCTCCACCGAAGGGCAGAAATGTTTCGGAATCAGAAAAGAAGAAACGGGCCGAAAGCTTATCCTGGCCACCGCGGAATTCGCGATCCCAATTCGTCGTGAATTGATCGTCGGTGTACTTGCCCGGACTGCTGATCGCAAATGCGCCTGTCGCCGGATCACTAGTGGGAATCAGGAAACCATTGGTAGCACCACCAAACTGATTACTTTTGAAATTCAGAAGCTTGCTGACTACAGGATCGATAGCTGTCGTGGTATTCCCAAAGAATGCCTGGGAAATCGAGGCATCGGAACGATCTGTAGGAAGCGAAGGAATCGTGGTGCTGATGAACGTGCCCGGGGAAAGACCGCTACGCTGGCGCGTACCTTGATAGTTCACGAAAAAGAAACCCGCTTTCTCTTTCACTACTGGCCCACCAACGCTCACGCCAAAAATGTTTTGCTTGATGTCCGGCCGTGCTTCACCTTGGCGATTGAGAAAAAAATCGTTCGCATTTAAAACGTCATTGCGGAAAAATTCGTAGGCGTCTCCGTGAAATTCACGGGCGCCGGACTTGAGAATGGCATTGACGTTTCCTCCTCCGTTACGGCCCTGGCTCGCGTCGTAAAGCGAAGTCTGCACTTTGAATTCCTGAATTACATCGGGATTTGGAAGAGGAACATAGGTGGCCTGCGCGACGTTGTAGTCGGTGGCGCTAATGCCTTCGATGAGGAAATTGTTATTGTCCTCGCGCTGGCCGTTCACGAAGAGTTTTACAGACCCACGACCGAGCTGTGCCGCAGCATTCAATTCGCCCTGTGCTCCGGTAGAGAGCGTCAGAAGTTGCTGGTAGTTTTGCGTGGCGAGAGGCAGTTCGCGGACGGTTTCTCGGGAGATGGATTGTCCCGTAGTCGCATTTGTTGTTTCCACAGTGGTGACTGTTGCAGAAATCTCGATCTTTTCGCTGACGGCGCCGGTTTTCAGTGTAATGGCGATCTTGGTGGTTTCCGTAACGCGAACTTCGATATTGGAAGCTTTCGCTTCGGAGAAGCCGGATTTGTTCACTACAACGTAGTACGTGCCGGGAGGCAGAAGAGTCGCGACAAAGCTGCCATCCGTGCCCGTGGAGATCTTGCGGACCACGGAGTCCGTGGCAACGCTGACGATTTGAACTTCGGCATCGGCAACGGCGCCGCCGCTTGCATCCAACACGTCGCCGCTGATTGCGCCGGTAGCGCCGCCCTGACCATAAACACGGCCAGCCGTGAACGCGAAAACCAGTAGAAACACTATCCCTATAGAAAACTTAAGAATGCGCTGCATGATTTCCCCCAGTAAAGAAGCTTCGCTACTTCCAACCCTGTTAACTCCCACACCCCATGTCGGAAGTCGTGCCAACTGGCGGGTTTGGAATTGAGCGCGGGAACAACTCTCACATTCCCTTATATTCAACGTAATGATTCAGTTCGGGTGTGTCAACCGGTCGACAATGCAAGATTTCCATCTGGTACATCAGGATTCCGATGGCCAGATTCTGGCACACGAGGCAAGGATTACGGTGTGCGCTTGACCACCACGCTCCACTAAGCGAACATGAACTAACCATGCGGACGAGGTAACCCGCCGCCTTATTGTTACGTCCTATATACGAGACTCAGTGCCTACCGGGAGTACGCTATGACCAGGCCAGCCACCTTCCGACTTATTTCCTCTTTTGTATTTTTGGCCCTTTGCTTAACAGCAAAATCTGCCCTTGCGGATAGTTCGCATGTGCGGATCATTCGCTTGAGTTACGTGCAAGGGGATGTGCGAATTGCACATGACATTTCTGGCGATCCGCTACAGACCGGCGACACGGCTTGGGAGCGAGCAACTCTGAATATGCCCATCCATCAGGCCGATGCGATAGCCACGGACAATGGGCGCGCCGAGGTGGAGTTTGAAAGCGGCAACGTTGCGTTTCTGGCGGAAAACACAGTACTCGAATTCTATGACTTGTCTCTCGACGATGGCTCTTTCACGACTCGGCTGATTTTGCGGCAGGGCTCGGCATCTTTCTACGTGCGGCCGGGACGCGGGGATTATTTCAGTGTGACGGGCGGCGACTTCAGCGTAGAAGCCAATAACAAGGCGGAATTTCGGGTTAACAATTACGACGACGGCAGCGATGTGCAAGTGTTTCAGGGCCATATTTCGGTGTTGAGCAAAGGCAAAACCACACCCGTCTCAAAGGGACAAGGCTTTTCCGTCCAGGCAGCGGATCCCAATTCTGCAAGTGTGGACACCGCAACCAACACCGATGACTTCGATCAATGGGTTTCCGGCAGGATTGAGTCGGGGCAGGCAGCGGTCACTTCGTCACAGCAATACTCCGGTGTCTACGACTACACTTCTGGATTCGGTGACTTGTATACCTACGGAGGCTGGTATTCCGTGGCGGGATATGGCTACTGCTGGCGCCCGTACGGCGTTGGTTATGGCTGGAATCCTTTCCAGATTGGGCATTGGTTTTTTGATACGACTACCCGCACGTGGGTATTTATTGGCTCACAGCCGTGGGGATGGCTGCCCTATCACTATGGCAATTGGATCTTCGAGCCTGGCAAAGGATGGGTCTGGACTCCGGTTGGATCATTTCCCTATGGGCGTTCCAGATCCTACGCTTATACGCGGGGCGGACAGTGGAAACCGGTAACGGGAACTTGGGTGAAGTCCGGGACGCAAATCGGGCTCGTGCCGACACATCCCCTCGATACGCGGGGCAAAACACCTATCAATCTGCAGCAGGGAGTTTTTCCGGTATCGCAGCGCGGAGTCCTGGATCCGGTGCAGGTGAGCACTTTGGAGAATTGGAAGAATTTGCACAAAGGACCAGCTCGCGATTCCCTGCCCACTGAATCGACTAGCGCTGCGGCGCCTTCGCGCGTCACGCGCATGATGACGGCAGGTGGCTCTGCGACAGGAGTGGTCGCGGCAGGCCGAGAATCATCGGGAATTGCGTTTGACCCAGCAGAGCACCGGTTCGTGAACAACTCTGTGGCGCGTTCCACGGAGCGCGAGGCGGTGGAAAGGTCCAACGGTGCTGTAGTTGGTGGAAAGCAGATTGAACCCGGGAACAATGCGGCAAGGAATTCAGACATGCGGCGCGGCACAGAAACGCCAGGTGGCCGGAGCGCATCGGCGACATCGGCACGCGGATCGATGCCTCCTTCGGCTCGTTCTTCGACGCCACCGACACCTCCTCCGGCCAGTTCAAGCGCGCGTGGCGGAAGTACGGCATCCGGTGGCGGAGGATCCCGCTGGGGTGGTAGTTCGGGGAGTTCTTCATCGGGAGGATCGTCTCGTTCATCGTCGGGAGGGTCTTCCGGTTCATCCTCTTCGTCGGCGAGTTCCTCCAGATCATCGAGTTCGAGCTCTTCGTCTTCCTCCGGCAGTTCTTCGGGTGGACGCCCGCACTAAAGCGTATAAACAGTTTTTGGCAAAAAGAGCGGCCGCAACATAAGAGGCCGCTCTTTCTTTTTCGAAAACAACCTTCCCTTAATAAAAAATCATCCCCGCATATCCCACGACTCGCCGATGGTCGCCAGAGACCGCAGCCGAAGTCGCATGTTGAACAGTTTCAGCGCGGGTCGCTTGCAGCGACTGCAATGCAATCAGCATCGCAACTGCGGGACCAAGCCCGCACATGGAAATAGCTTCGGCTCGGCAGACATCATACAGTCCGCGTGGATCCATCGCTTCAAGCTGGGCGATTGCTTTCGCGTCTTTCTGGCGGGTAGTTGTTTCGTCTTCGTAGTGATTCAGATCAGAGGTCGTCAAAAGCAAAATATCTTCTTGTGATTCAGAAAGAGTGTGGCCAATTGCTTCCCCAATCGCCTGCAATTCCTCGAATCGAATTGTGCCGAGCGCGATAGGGACAAATGTAAAATCCGGCCTGAGCACTTGCAAAAACGGAAGCTGTACTTCCAGAGAGTGCTCTTGCGCGTGCGCGACGGCGTCTTCCTTGAACAGGACGCACTTCTCTTTCAATTTTTCCGCGAGTTGTGAATCAATTTGTGCATCGCCAAGAGGGGTCTTCCACGCGCCTTCGCTTAATATTGCCGCGTTTTCACCCCGCGGAAAGTGCCTGACTCCAAGGACGAGTATTTTTTTCGGTATTTCGATTTGACCAATCACAGCCCCGGCCACTCGGCCCGAATAAACGTATCCAGCATGAGGAACAAGACATGCTTTAGCGCGCGCTTTGTTCTTATGCAGATCTTGTTGGGCGCATTGCCGGACGAGCTTTATGAGTTCCTGTGTATTGGCGGGATAAAACTGTCCTGCAACAGCCGGGAGGCGAAGCATAGTCGCTCCGCAAATCAGATGGGTTTGGAAGCTTTGCCTTTTACCTTGAGCGCCTTGTTTGTGACCGGGTCGTAATACACCGTGACTTTATCTCCGTACTGATAGCCGCCTTTATCAATAATCTTTTGCATCCTGGCGCTGGCGTCCGGAGAGAGTGTGAAGGTTTGTACAGCAAGCTCGTTTTGCGTGGAACGCACGGTGATGAGGACTGAGTTCGAATTCATCACGGTTCCTTCAAATTTCGGGCGAAGATCCTGCTTTTTCGGTTTGATCGTTTGGATGGCGATTGCCGCTGCAGTGCCGACGACAATCGGATCCTGAGCCGCGGCTACGCCGCAGCTGACGCCCATGAGGACGGCAAGGGCCAGTGCGTGCTTCGCGCCGAATTTGATTGCCAGTTTCATTCGATGTCATCCGTTGCAATTCGCAAAGACTTCAGGAAGCGAACGTCTTGCGGGGTCATGGTTAGCCGAGCAGCGGGCTTGCGCTCCACGTCAGCCGTTTCCTGCATGGATTCTTGATCCACCTGAATGCGAAGCGATTCCAAGAATCTGCGGTCAAGCGTCGTCAGGTGTGTTTCCTTGCCTTCGCCGTCGCGTTTGGCCAGACCAATTGTGGCGTCCAGTTTCAGCACGATGTCGTAGCCGTGCGCGCGCACTCCTGCTATAGCTCCGGTAATACGATCCGACTCGGACACCGTATCGTTGATCGCGTGTCCCAATTCGCGAAGCAAGTTTTTAAGGTGATCGTCGAGTTGCAAGGCTGGCTCCCTAATACATCTGAGTTCATTCTAGGACTCAGTCAAGTTGGATACAAGCGGGGGTGCTTTTGTTGTCTCCAAACGGTTCACAGCACCTTGGTACAGCTTCGGGCGTACAGTTTCCGGAGCTGCGCTAAGATATTTGTATGTCCGCAGTTGCTCGAACGGTTTCTGCACAGGCGCCCCAGCGAAAGGGATTTCGTCGTTTCTGGCTTGCGTTAAAGCAGCTATTTCACGAACTCGTGGGAGCTATCTTCGCTGTGCTCACGTTGTTTTGGATACAAAACGCGCTTCGCGCCTGGAGCAGAGATGGCGCTTATTGGCTCGTCGGCGCAGCTGCTTTCCTAGCTCTTTTGATGGCGGTATTTTCGTTTACGTCATTCCGCAACGCGCGGCGCGTGCAATCCTCCTGACAATCATGCCGGACTATCCCAAATCTTCCTCGACGGAACGCAAAGAGCGCTTCACCACGCTGTCCGGAATTCCCGTGGACCGGCTCTATGAACCAGATGCTATCGAGGCAAATGCCTTGGAGAAAAGTGTCGGTTATCCTGGGGAATCTCCTTATACGCGGGGAATTTATCCGACGATGCACCGCGGCCGGCTTTGGACGATGCGGCAGTATGCAGGATTCGGCACGGCGGTCGAATCGAATCAGCGGTATCGCTATTTGCTGAGCAAGGGCCAGGCCGGATTGTCGGTTGCGTTCGATCTACCCACTCAAATTGGGATGGATTCCGACGCGCCACTTGCGCTTGGGGAAGTCGGAAAAGTCGGCGTTGCAATCGATTCCCTGGAAGACATGCAGACACTCTTCGAAGAGATTCCGCTCGAAAATGTTTCCACTTCAATGACCATCAACGCGACGGCGGCAATTTTATTGAGCCTTTACGTCGCGGTAGCAAAGAAACAGGGCGCGAATCTTTCCAAGCTTTCCGGGACCGTGCAAAACGACATTTTGAAAGAGTACATCGCGCGGGGAACGTACATTTATCCTGTCCGGCCTGCGATGCGTATCGTTACGGACATTTTCGCTTGGTGCAAAGAGAACTTGCCTCGCTGGAATACGATTTCGATTTCCGGTTATCACATTCGCGAAGCGGGTTCGACGGCGATTCAGGAAGTTGCATTCACTCTTGCGGATGGTATCGCGTACGTGCAGGCGGCTCTTGACGCAGGGTTGGCCGTGGATGAGTTTGCACCTCAACTCTCCTTCTTTTTCAACGCGCACAATGACTTGCTCGAAGAAATTGCGAAGTTCCGCGCGGCGCGGCGTCTTTGGGCTCGCATCATGGAAGAGAGATTCCGTGCCAAAGATCCACGGTCCCTGCTCTTGCGGTTTCATGCACAAACGGCGGGGTCTTCCCTGACCGCCCAACAGCCAGAAAACAATATCGTGCGCGTAGCGATCCAAGCACTTGCGGCAGTACTCGGCGGATGCCAATCTTTGCACACCAACTCCATGGATGAAGCGCTCGCATTGCCCACGGAAGACGCGGCGCTTATCGCCTTGCGTACCCAACAAATCGTCGCGCACGAAACGGGCGTCACGAACACCATCGATCCCGTCGGTGGTTCATACGCGATCGAACGGCTAACGGATCAAATCGAGGCTGGCGCAAGAACTTACATCGAAAAGATCGACGCGCTCGGCGGAATGTTACGCGCCATCGAGGCTGGATTTGTGCAGGGGGAAATTCAGAAAGCAGCCTATGACTTCCAGCGCGCGGTAGAAACAAAGGAACAGATCGTTGTCGGTGTGAATGAGTTCGTAGCAGAACAAGAACGCACGATTCCCTTGTTGCGCATCAACGAAGAAATTGAACGTTCTCAGGTCGCGCGGCTGCAAGCACTCCGTGCAAAACGTGACAGCGCCAAGACACAATTGGCCCTAGCCGAGCTCGCGCGACGCGCCGCCACCACAGAAAATCTGCTGCCCGCAATTCTTGCGGCCGTTGAAGCCTACGCGACCGTCGGCGAGATTTCTGATACGCTTCGTCGCATATTTGGTGAATACCGGGAATCTGTGGTTCTTTAGGGCGGAGAACCAATGCTCCAAATTTTCCTCTTGATCGTAACGACGGGCGGAATCGCCGCCTATGCTCGGGGGCGGGGCGGGAATCCATGGTTGTGGGGTTCGCTCTCCGTTGCTGGGCACTTGATGATCCAATTCCTCGGCAGTTTCGCGCTCGGGTTGCTGGGACGTCAGCACGACGAAAACGCGATGCTTGCGCTGATAATTCTTTCCTGGATTTGGATTGGAATTATCGCGTTTTGCGCGCGATTTCTGCTGGGCATAAAATTGGAAAAGCCAGACGGTATGTGGTCTTGTTCGAACTGCAAGTACTTAAACCAGCGATATGCGGTGATCTGCGAAGCCTGTCGTCAACCATACGGAAAAAAAACAGCTAGAAGGAACGAAGCTGTCGTCTTGCCTTTGCTGTAGTATTCTTGCCCCGGTACGTCCTCTATGAGGTTGATTCTCGCTTCCGCTTCAGTGCGCCGCGCGGAAATCCTCCAATCCGCCGGTCTGCCCTTCACAGTTCTGTCTTCAGCGGTCGACGAAACCCCAATTCCGGGCGAGTCCGCACTGGAAATGGTCCGGCGCCTCGCCTTGGCAAAGGCTGAACTCGCGGCAGCACGTGCCGTGGGTCCCGCGATTGTGATTGCGGCGGACACGGTCGTGACGCTGGACAAAACCATTTTTGGAAAGCCACGTACTACTGAAGATGCGCGTCAAATGTTGGAGAAACTGGCAGGCAGAACCCACGCCGTAATTACGGGCGTTGCGCTGATTCGCTTGCCCGATGTGGAACGGCGGGAATTCCACGAGACCACGCAAGTGCATTTCGAAGCGTTGAATGACGAGGAGATCACGCGGTATCTCGCAAGCGGCGAACCCTTCGACAAGGCAGGTGCATACGCTATTCAGGGGCGTGCTGGACGCTACATTTCGCGCATCGAGGGCTGCTATTACAACGTCGTCGGCCTGCCACTAGCGCGGCTTTGCGCTGCCCTCACGGATCTTGGCTGGACAGAAGACAACTCCTAAAAAAGAAGAGGCGCTCCGTTTAGGGAGCGCCTCTCTTCTAAACTAATTCGCCGATTTACTTCTTCGGTGCAACGCCAGGTTGCGTGCGGGTATTGTGTTTCTTGTTGTAGATGTTCTTCGACGCCTTGTTTTGTTCGTGATTGATCTGCGCTTTTTCGCCAGTGGTTAATTTGCCGCCGTTCGCTGCGCGATCTGCTTTCACTTGCTGGTTGATGCCCTTCTGCTGGTTTTCCAGCTTTGCCGTTTCGCCGGCCGTGAGCTGGCCGCTCTTCACACCCTGCGCGATACGATCCTGCTGATTTTCACGGCGCTGGCCAACTTCGTTGTTGCCATAGTGAGCCGTGTTTGCGTTGTGCTTGTCGTTGTAAATCTGCTTGGACATCTGATTCTGCTGGCGATTGACCTTCGCCCGTTCAGCCGGAGTCAGCTTGCCACCGTTCGCAGCGCGGTCAGCCTTGATTTCGCCGTTCACGGCCGCTTCCTTCGTTTCCAGCTTGGAAGTTTCCCCTGCCGTCAGCTGACCGCTTTGAATTCCATTCGCAATGCGGTCCTGCTGATTTTCCTTGCGCTGCTTAATTGTAGGATCTTGTGATGCATTCGTGCTTGAGGTATTGGAGGATCCGTTCGACGCCGGATCCTGCGCCATGGCCACGCCGCCTACTATGAGCGCTAAAACAGGTATTGCAGTCCACTTCGCAAGATTGAATTTCATCTTTGTCTCTCCTCGAGCTTTCTTTGTCATTTCTACCGGGCTACCTGGATTAACCCCAGTGTGAATGTAAAGTTTCGTCGCACACTACTGGTCACTGGTACAGGCTTGAGGGGATAGAAACGCAAGCGTGTGGTTTTCGACTTTGTTTCGCAATTAAAAAGGCGCCCCAAAATGGAGCGCCTCTTTTGCAATTAACGAAATTTTTGTCTTTAACCTTTAGGACTTCTTTTCTTCCGCGGGTTTGTCAGTTGCCGTGGGCTGCGCTGGAGGTGCCGGAGGCGGCGTAGATTGCGCTTGGTTGTTTCCGGACATGCCTTCCTTGAAACCGCGCACGCCTTCGCCGAGCCCGCGCATCAATTCAGGAATTTTGCGGCCGCCGAACAAAATCAGCACGACTACCAGAATAATCAGCCAGTGGATTGGGAATTCCATGATACCTCCTGCCCCTGACTATTAACCTTATCACGCCAGAATCTATTCCAACATTTGGGGCATTCGCGTGAAATCAGAGTATAACACGCTCATCTCCCGCCCGGCGGGTGACCCGCTCGCGGTCCAGGTATTCGAGCAGGGGTATTGCGTATTTACGCGAAATCCCGGTGAGTTCCTTAAAGGCGGGTACTGAGATTCGCTCGCTCTTCGCCTTCTTGTAACCCGCGACTTTTTGCCGCATTTCCTGCAGCGCATCTGCGTGGAAGATTAATTCTACGGAAACGCGGAGTAGTTTCTTTTCTCGTAGAAGCATTTGCAGGAGTTTTTCCGCACGTTTTGGTTCGACGGCCAATTGCGCCAGCACATCCTTGACTGGAGGCACAGCGAGTCCCGCTTTCGCAAAAGCTGACTCAATCTGCTCGTGAGCGCGTTGTTCTTCGGGAAGCAGCGTGATTTCCGATCCCGCGCGCTTTACTGTTTCTCCTTGGAGGAACACTCTTTGTTCTTTAGCGAGTTGCTCGAGTGCCGCACGAAATGTTTCTTGCCGGATGCGCCGACCTGATTTTGCGCGTAAATCTTCCCGTGCAATTCCTGGTATCAGCGGATTCGCTCTATGAAAAACTTCGAGCGTCGACATGATTTTCGTTTGCAGTTCTTCGAACGATCTTTGCCCAACCAACAGGAGCGGTGATGCATTCACGACTCTTAATTGGCCAGCCGCTTCCTCGAGTTTGGCAATTCCCTGAATCGTGTTGTCCGACCAGCGTGTTCTGGCTGCAATCTCTTCTTGAGTGAGTCCAAACAGAGAACGCTGTGTCATCGCACGAAGGATTTTCTGATTGTCGGAACTTTGGAGAATATTTAGAAATTCCACACGGCCCGTATCTTTCTTCGCAGGACGCCGCGCGAGATTGTCCAACACAACTCCGCCGCCAATGGTCACCACGGGTGAGAATTGGCGCACAATGAAGCGGTCGCCGGGCAATACCAACGCAGGCTCTTGCAACCGCAAATGTGCGAAGCCGCTTTCTCCGCCCCGCAATTGTCCTGTTTCGTGCAGTCGAACCTCTGCAATAGTCCCGAACGTTCCGGTGTGGAAATGGACGCGAGAGCGTTGTTTGAGGATGGGAGCCGAAGAAATCAGTTCGAGACGTACGTCGATTCGTAGGGTCGGACGAAATCTTGAAGGAACAGTAAGTGCCAAGCCTCGCCTGATCGCAGCGTGCTCAATTCCGGCTAAATTAATTGCCGTTCTTTGCCCCGCAAACGCGCGTTCGGCGGACTTGCCGCCGGATTGCATGCCGCGCACGCGAAGCCGCTCACCGCCCGGCAGCAACTCTACTTCGTCACCTGCCGCAACGGTGCCAGATACCAGCGTGCCCGTGACGACCGTGCCGAAGCCCTTAATCGAAAACGATCGGTCAATGGGAAGGCGAAAAATGCCGCTCGCGTCTTTACCCTTTACGGCTTCCGCCTCCCGCACTAGAGAGCGGCTCAATTCCATGAGGCCGTCTCCGGTTTTTGCACTAACGGAGATCACTTCCGCACTCTCGAGGAACGATCCCTTCAAATATTCCTGAATATCCAGTTTCGTCAGGGCGAGTCCATCTGCGTCGACCAAATCGCTTTTTGTCAGTACGACGATTCCCCGCTGCACACCAAGCAAACGGCATATCTCAAAATGCTCGCGCGTTTGCGGTTTGATAGATTCATCGGCGGCAATCACCAGCAGCACAAGATCAATGCCCGCCGCACCGGCGAGCATGTTGCTCACGAATTTTTCGTGCCCCGGCACATCCACAAATCCGAAGCGCACTCCCGGTTCATCGAGAAACGCAAAGCCAAGATCAATCGTGATGCCACGGCGCTTCTCTTCTTCCAGGCGATCCGGATCCGTCCCGGTCAGCGCCCGCACTAGCGAGGACTTGCCATGATCAATATGGCCGGCAGTACCTACGATGACGTGTTTCAACGGAGAACTCATTTTTGTCAGAGGAGATTGATGCTACGGCAGGAGGAAAAGCCAGGTCAAACGGGCAGCTTTACTGTGCTGGATAGCCGGCTGCTTTTTTCACTTGTTCCGCCTGCCAAAGGTGGCGCCGGTCATGAGCATTGATGACCATCAACCCAGTGCCAACGGTAAAGTGAATAACGCCGATAAAGGGATTTTTGAAGCGTAAGCGATTTATGTCAACCGAGTCTGCACCCTTAACAACCGTGCGAAGTTCTTCATGTGACTCCATGAATGCTTCAAGAAGCTCGGCTGCATGTCCCTTTTGTGCGGGAAGGATTTTCGAAGGCGCCTTAAACTTGCCGCGTGCTGGGGCTTCCATACTTTGCACGAACCACCGGCCGAAGAAGCCAGGCACAATCTTTAGTGTGGGCTGTTTGTAACGCGCAGCACTATTTGAAACCGCCTCTTGAAGCGCCGCCGCGTAGACAGAATTCGTCTTTGCAAGGTGATCGAGGCACTGACAGATGCTCCAACTGTGGCCATTGTTGGGTTGCCAGTTTGCCTGTGCGGAAGAAAGGCCTTCCGCCAATTCTTTGGCTTCAGTTTCTGCTGCTCCAAAGGCCGCTAGAATCGACTCTAGAGTTGCTGTAAGTTCAGGCACAAATACCTACAAAACAGAAATCGTTTTTTGATGTAGAAAATTCACTTGGCCGCCGCGATTTCGTCCACGATCTCTTGCGCCGCGGCGCGCGGATCCTCCGCCGCCAGAATCGGACGCCCGACTACAATGTAATCCGCGCCAGCGCGAATCGCTTCCGCCGGAGTCGCCGTGCGCGCTTGATCGTCTTTTTTCCCGTTGTCAGTTTTTTCTTTGTCTTTGAGCCGCACGCCAGGCGTAACAATTAGAAAATCCCGGCCACACACTTTTCGGATCGCTTTGGCTTCCTGCACGGAAGCCACAACCCCGTCCACGCCCGAGGACTTTGCAAGCTTTGCCAATTTCATCACGCTGGTCTGCGGCGCTCCGCTAATGCCGGTTTCCCGCATAGCTTTCTGGTCCATGCTGGTCAGGATTGTCACAGCGAGCAATCGCGGCCGATCCATGCCCAAAGGAACTCCTGCGCTGATTGCCTGTGCCGCTGCCTTGAGCATCGTGCTGCCACCCAGCGCATGAACGTTCACGAGCTGCACACCATTCATCGCAGCCGAAGACAAAACCGCACCGGCAACCGTGTTGGGGATGTCGTGGAATTTCAGATCAAGGAAGATGCCCGGCCCGAGTGCGGAGATTTCCTTTACGGCAGCGGGGCCAGCGGCGGTAAAAAGCTGACTGCCAATTTTGAATAGCCCTACTAAGTCTGCCACTTGTTTCGCAAACTTCATGGCAGACGAAAGTGAATCAAAATCCAGCGCTACAATCAGGCTGCTTCGTGGATGGGCGTCGAAGGTCACTGTTTTGTGACCCCGACTTTGCGCGGGGTCAGCGCTTGTTCGGAACTTCCAGCAGTTCCAGGCGAACCTGGTTTACGCCGGAGTGAATCAGCCCAATCTTCCGGGCTACGCGGTAGGATACATCAATTTCCCGCCCCTCTTGATAGGGACCTCGGTCATTGATGCGTACTAGTTCAAACTTGCCGTTCCTGGGGTTTACGACCCGGATGACCGAGCCAAAGGGCAGATTCGGGTGGGCGGCCGTAAGAGCCTCGCAATCGAATCTTTCGCCATTTGCTGTCTTCTTGCCATCAAAGCCTGGTCCGTACCAGCTAGCGTTGCCTACCCAAGTCTTAATCGGCTTTACTGGCTCGCTCAGGTGAGCAACCAGCGGGGCTTCCATCGCGGGGGCGACGAGGAACATCAGTGGCACCCAGCGAACTGCAGCCCAGATCATAAAGAGTGGTCGTTTCATAGTGTTGTGTTTTTGCTACAAACTTCCAGAAAAGTGTAGCATCGTACAGGTGTTTTGTCAATGATTTTCTGCATCAAATTTTCCACGTATCTCATTGACAGTAAACGCTTTAACATCGAAAAGAGCCTTCGGAAGTGCCTTTACAAGGCGCCCACTGGCCCGAGGGTCAGCAAAGCTGGCCGTCCCTACCTGTACGCAAGTCGCACCCACGGATAGGTATTCAAGCACGTCACCAACCGATTCGACGCCCCCGAGGCCTATGATTGGTGCATTGACGGCGTGAAACGTTTCCCATACCAGACGGAGAGTAATGGGTTTAATCGCCGGCCCAGAAAGACCCCCAGTTTTGTTCCCGAGTCTGGACTTCGCGGTGTGAGAATCAAGTGCCATTGCGGGGTAAGTGTTTGCCACGGTGAGGGCGTCCGCGCCAGCGTCCACTGCGGCCCGAGCAACAAGTCCAATGTCTGTAACAAGAGGCGATAACTTTACCCAAAGAGGTCGTTGGACTGCAGCTTTCCTAGCCACGCCTACCACTTCGGAGACCATGTTTGGATCACTGCCGAATTGCATTCCACCCTTCTTGACGTTCGGGCAAGAAATGTTCAATTCATAGGCTGCCAAGCCCTCCTCCCCCTCGAGGGCCCGGATCACCTCCACATAATCGTCCAGGGTGTAGCCGAAGACGTTGGCTATGATTGCCGTATCGATTTTGCGCAGTACCGGGAGTTTTTCGGCGACGAAAGTCTTGACCCCAACGTTTTGGAGCCCAATGGCGTTCAGCATCCCTGAGGGGGTTTCACAAACGCGGGGAGCAGGAGCACCTTCAATTGGCTCTCTGGAGAGTCCCTTTGTAACGAAACCACCCAAGGCTTCCAGGTTCACCAAATGGGCGAATTCAAGGCCGTATCCAAAGGTTCCACTGGCGGCAAGAATGGGATTTCTCAGGCGTAGCGTCCCAACGCTTACGCTCAGGTCAACATCGGCCGGAGAATGGCCGCGTGGTACGGCGTCGGCAGGATTCACTTCGCAAAAAGAATATCACGAAGCGCGGGCGGGTTCGCGTTTTTCGCAGTGCGGTCTTACCGAACTGCGGTTTTTGCCGGAGCAGATTTCTTCACCAACGCTTCACTCAGAACACGGCCATCGTGAGTTGCGAGCGTGATTCCGCAAAGTGACGCGAGTGTGGGCGCAATGTCCGCTGGAGTCACTGCGCCCCAATATTCGCCATGCTGAATACCCCAGCCCATGAAAATAATCGGAACGTGCTGATCGTAATAGTAAGGAGTGCCATGACCAGTGCCATAGTCGCGCGGCTTGTCTGCGGCACCCGAAGACGCAAGCCAGTATGGCTTCGGTACGATCAATAAATCTCCACTGCGCCCAGGAAAATAGCTCGCTGCCTCGGCAGAACGAATCAAACTCTTTGTAGCTGGCCGGTCCACCAACTCTTCCGCGCGATATACATCCGCTACGCCTGGAACACTGCGAATCGCATCGAGTACCGCTTTCATCGCAGCGGGATCAGTTTTTAATTTGTCGTAGGTTCCCGTGGTGAAATATAAATCCGTGCTAGCGATCTGGGCTACAGCGGGAGCCGCATAGTTAGACGTCTTCAGAGTGTCTTCAATCTTTTGCTGCACGTCTGGCATATGCAAAACGCCGGCATTTGTACCTGATTTTTGCATGTCTTCGGGCACCGGCACGACGCCGTGATCCGCGCTTAACGCCACAACATAATTCTCTGCGCCCACTTTTGCATCCAAGTGTGCAAACAATTCGCCTAGATCCTTGTCCAACCTGACGTAGGTGTCTTGAATCTCCCAACTGCGCGGTCCGAAGGCATGGCCCACATAATCCGGAGTGGAATAACTTATGCCAAGATAATCAATGCCTCCGCCTTTGCCCAAGCCAAGTTGATCGACGGAAATTTCCGCGAGCTTCGTAAGATAGGTATCCGCAAATGGGCTCGTGCCCCACTGAGAATAAAACGCGTCGTCGGGATCGTTGCCCGCTCCTTTTCCCCGCAGCGAATGTGGAAATGACAAATCCCATCCGCCGGGCGCGACAGCTCCTGTCGTTTTTTCGTCATAGAGGTATGTAGTGGAAGGCAAAGAAAGCGTCCATGTTTTGCCGTAATCTTCTTTTATCGGATGCGCTTTCACGTAATCGTCAATGAAGGGAAGCGTGCCGAAGGCGTTCGAAGTCACCCACCCGCTGCCGTCGGCCCAAGTTGCTGCGTCGGCCTTATGCCCGCCCAGCATGATCGCTGAGCGCGCTTTAAGCGAAAAAGTGACCACGCGAGTTGCCGCTCCGCTCTGGAATCGCAATTCATCCGTAAACGTGGGCACATTCAGCCTCCACGCACTGTCGCCGCCTTTTGCCGGCGTCCCCGCATAACCTGAGTTTTTTGCCTGCGGGTCTGCCGTACATGCCATCATTTTTTGTGCGTCTCGGTCCCACCACGCATTCGCAACGATCCCAGTCGTAGAGGGCAAGCCTCCCGTCGAAATCGTGGCATGACCGACACAGGTTTCGGTTGCAGCATAAGGATATGCGGCTTCTCTGAACCATGCGCCCTGCTCAACTAGGTGCTTTAGACCGGCTGTCCACTGATTTTGAAATCTGTCGACGTAGTCCGCACGCATTTGATCTACAACAATCACTACAACGAGCTTGGGGCGCGCGGAGTTAGTGACGGGTTTTGGCGCTGCCTTTGTAGTTTTCGCGGCGACGGGAGCGGCGGTCTTGGACGGCGTTTGTGGCCTTGCTTCGTTAACAAAGACGAGAGTTCCGGCCATCAAAACTAGTGCAGCGCGTCGCGCCATTGGCAATCCCCCTTGCTGGAAGGGCGAAAGTTTAACACGACGGTATGAATCGAAGGTTTTACAGTTCATGCAGCGCGCTCCCACCGCGTCACAGGGCTGCATGTGCTAGAATCCCACGCGGTATGCCAATCGTTGAAAAAGGACAGATCATGTCCGCGGCTGAAATTGACCGCACCTTGCAGCGTGTCGCGCATGAAATTGTCGAAAAAAGCGGCGGCACGAAGCATCTGGCTCTTATCGGTATCCGCCGGCGGGGTGTGCCTCTGGCACAGCGCATTGCGCAGGCTATGCGCGGCATTGACGGCGTGGATGTGCCCGTCGGCATCCTGGACATAACGCTGTACCGTGACGACCTTTCCAAAGTCGCTCCGCAAGCCGTCCTGCAATCTTCTGACATCAAATTTGGTGTGGATGGAATGGATCTTGTCCTTGTGGACGACGTGCTCTACACCGGCCGCACCATTCGCGC
>DATMMW010000036.1:0-2570 GCA_035569555.1 Candidatus Dormiibacterota bacterium
TGGAGGATCGGACAGATCATGGCGATTGCAACGATTAACCCCGCGACGGGACAAACCATCAAGACCTTCGAGGCTCTTACGGATTCGCAAGTCGACCAAAAAATCGGGCGCGCGGCTGAGGTATTTCAGACTTTCCACAAACTACCATTCGCCGAGCGCGCGCGAATGATGATCAAGGCCGCGGAAATTCTCGAGAGCGAAAAGGAATCCCTCGGGCGACTGATGACGACGGAGATGGGCAAAACGCTTCGCTCTGCAGAAGAGGAAGCCGTCAAGTGTGCCTGGGGTTGCCGCTACTATGCCGAACACGCGGAGCGCTTCCTCGCTGATGAAACCGTTGAGACGCCGGCAAGCCGCAGTTTCATTCGTTACCAGCCGCTTGGTGTCATCCTGGTGGTGATGCCGTGGAATTATCCTTTCTGGCAAGTGTTTCGGTTCATTGCGCCGGGATTGATGGCAGGAAATGTCGGAATTTTGAAACATGCGTCGAATGTGCCTCAGTGCGCGTTGAAGATAGAAGAAATTCTGCTGAGGGCCGGATTCCCCGAAGGCGCATTTCAAACTCTTCTGATCGGTTCCGACAAGGTGGACAGAATTCTGGAAGATCCGCGCGTGGCGGCTGCGACTCTGACCGGCAGCGAAGGAGCTGGAATACAGGTTGGATCGGGGGCCGCAAAAAGAATCAAGAAAGTGGTCCTCGAACTCGGCGGCAGTGACCCTTTCATTGTAATGCCGAGCGCGAATTTTGAGGAAGCCATCAAGATCGGCGTCAAAGCCCGTGTGATCAATAACGGGCAATCGTGCATAGCGGCGAAGCGTTTTATCGTGGCCGACCAAATTGCTGACAAGTTCGAACGTGCTTTCGTAAGCACGATGGAAAGCCTGAAGCTGGGCGATCCATTCGATGAAAAAACCGATGTTGGCCCCCTGGCTACGGCCGACGCCGTGACGTCACTCCACGCCGACGTTCGAAAAACAATCGATGCCGGTGCGAAACTTCTGACAGGCGGAAAGCCCGTGGATGGCAAGGGTAATTTTTATGCGCCTACCGTTTTGTCTAATATTCCGAACAACTCTCCGGCCTATCGTGAAGAGTTGTTTGGCCCTGTGGCCTCCATTTTCCGCGTGAAGAATGCCGAGGAAGCGATTCGGGTGGCCAACGACAGCCGCTTCGGCCTCGGTGCCAGCGCCTGGACAAACGATAAGAATGAGCAAGAACGCTTCATCAATGAACTCGAAGCGGGGATGGTATTTATCAACCAGATGGTGTTTTCCGATCCTCGCGTCCCATTTGGGGGAGTGAAGCGGTCCGGCTATGGCCGGGAATTGAGCACGTACGGGATCCGTGAATTTACAAATGTGAAAACCGTGTGGGTGAAGTGAAATTTGGCTGATTCTAAAGAGGTTGCCAAACTTTTTGGCCAATGCTATTATGGTTGGACCACCAGACCAGCAGTATGCGCTCGGCCTTATTGCGGAGCACGCACTCGTTTTGGCTGAACTGTGAACATGTTTTGCGCGCTGGAAAAACTGGTCCACTGGAGAACCCATCGTGTATAAGGTAGTCCAGACGTCGCGTCTTTACGAACAAATCGTTCAGCAGATCGAGGAATCAGTCCAAAAAGGTACGCTGAAAGAGGGCGATCAACTCCCGGCCGAACGCGAGCTTGCGCAGCAATTTGGTGTCAGCCGAACTGCAGTCCGCGAAGCGATCAAGGCGCTTCACGAAAAGGGACTGGTGGACGCCTTTCCCGGACGCGGAACTTTCATAACCAGTGGTAATTCGAATTCCATGCGCCAGTCTCTGGACCGCATTCTTAAGAGCGGTCAGCCGGACGGCGCTGCTCACTTGGTGGAGATTCGCGAAATTCTAGAACCCGAAATTGCCGCTATGGCAGCAGTCCGCGCTGACGAGCAGGACCTTGCGACAATGCGAGAAGCAGTCAGTCTAATGGACAATGCACGGGACGACGCCGATGCTTATATTGAGGCGGATCTCGACTTTCACCTTTCCCTTGCCGAAGCCGCCGCGAACCCCTTCATTCTGTCCCTGATCGATTCAATCGTCGGAATGCTTCGCGAACAACGGAAGCGAATTTTCTATGTCGATGGCGGTCCGGGGCGCGGTCAGTTCCATCACAAGCGAATCCTTGATGCTGTGGAACGCCGTGATCCGCAGGCCGCGCGTGAAGCGATGCAGGCTCATCTTCGCCAGGTGCGTGAGGATTCGAGCATTTCTCCGAGCGGACCAGAACCAACAGCCTAAAAGTTCATTTTCGATTGGGAGACCATTACGCATGGCGAATTTGGGATTTATAGGACTCGGAGTGATGGGCGGCAACATGGTGAAGAGGCTGCTCGAGAAGGGACACGTCGTAACCGGATACAACCGCACGCGTTCGAAGGCGCAGTGGCTGATCGACCGGGGCATGAAGTGGGGGAACACTCCGCGCGCGGTCGCCGCAGCCGCGGACGTTACTTTCTCAATGGTCACGAACACGGAAGCCTTGATGGGCCTCGCGGATGGACCGGATGGATTTCTTGCCGGCCTCAGCGCAGGCAAAGTCCTG
>DATMMW010000037.1:0-6887 GCA_035569555.1 Candidatus Dormiibacterota bacterium
TGGACATGATCACGTCATCGTGATTCGCGCCGATCCGGCCGAGTAATTCCCAATGCTCGCCGGAGTCATGCGAGCCGAACACATGCCCATCGGATGTGCCCAGAAACAAGGTCCGTGTGCTTCCGGGAACGGCCGCTAGCGACTGGACGTCGCCACCCGGAGGTCCGACCTGCCGCCAAGTCTGTGCAGCGGCGGAAAACGTGGACAGCAGCACCAATACAAAGATCCAGAAAAAGCCGTACGATCGCGTTTGCATGAAGCGAATCCTCCGACTCTATCTTTCGGCGTACTTGTCCACGGACCTGAATCCACACCCAACGGCCGACACTGCGGCCGCGGTTCAAACACAAGGCTACCAAGATTGGGCCAGAGTATAAGCTGGCCCTAGGGACAGAATCAGGACGGTTGTTTTAGCTGTACGCTTGGCCAGTCATGAAAATACGTCAATCAAAAGGGGTGAGTGCCTTCACCAATGCTCGGAGAGCAGAGCAGGGACGGAGCTTGCTGACAATAAGGGGTTTGTTATCTGGCGCTTACAAGAAAAGAAGGCTTCAATCCAGGGATTCGAATAATTCCTCAATGATCGCGAACTCTGGTCCCCCGGGGCGAACGACCTTCGGTTTCGCAGCCTTGAATGGTTCCTCGGTAGGAATTCGCTCAAGCCAGCGTTGGTGCGAGAGCTTCTCGTGGTCAGAAAAGTCGAGACGCACGATCATGCGGATTTCCGTAGCGGGACTAGGATTTGAGCCATCTTCGGATTCGCTCCCCCCGGCGGATTTGGCTTTCGTTTTCGATGTAGACTTTGCCTTTGAACTTCCTTTGGTGGCTTTCGCGGAAGGTGTGGCCGCAGTGTCGGTCTTTGCTTCCAGCTCCTTGCGCTCAAACTTGAGCTGCAATTTCTTATCGAGCCGGAATCCCTGCCTCCAACCCTCAATGCGATGACGCGCTTGCTGGGCCGCGTTTTCATCGACGCCAAAATCGAAAATCAAAAAAGAATATGCCATGCCATGAATATTGGCGGGCATAGCCTTGCGTGTCAAGGCACATGGCGCACTATTTTCTCTCTGGCAGTTGTACCTGAGCGAACAGGATAGTACACTCTGAACTACTACCCATGAGGCTGAAGGACATCTCACGAAAAGTCATGGCAGTCGCAGCGCTCTTTGCGCTGCTGGTAGCAACCACTCCCGCGCTCGCCGAGTCGCTTTCCGCTTCCGATTCGGCTGCCTGTTGCAATACTTCTTACTGTCCCGTGCACCATCGCCAGGGCCGCGACATGCAGAAGGATAAGAGCAATTGCGATGCGCATGGCAAGACCGGAGGGGCCGATTGCTCGATGCGGGCTTGCGATGCCACGCCGAATCAAGCCGTTGGAAGTGCCCCATTCACGCTGGCAGCACCCGTTGCAATTTTCTATGAAGCAACAGCGCAGCGCGCGCAGCTTTCTTCGTCCGGTTTCTTTCCTTTCGTACTCAGCCTTCCATCCACACCGCCGCCTCGCACGCTTCCGAGCTAACTGAACAGCCGTATTCAGAAGATGAAATCCGCCGTGTAGAAGTTACTTCTATACGACAAGGCTCAAATTCCTGTTCAAGCGAGGAAGCACATGAATCTCAATATGCGTTTGGGCGTTACCGCATTGGTTTTGGTTCTCGCCGTGTGCGCAATGACAATTGATATTGCACCGGCGAGAGCAGAGATTTTTGGGACCGTACATGGCATTGTTCATGATCCCCAGCACCGGCCCGTTCAAGACGCGACGGTCGATCTCAAGGCGCAGCGATCCGATTGGGTGCAACATCAAAAGACCAATGGCAACGGAGAATTTGAATTTAGCGCTGTGCCTCTAGGCGAATACACGGTTACAGTCACCGTGCCGAACTTCCAGCAAGCACAGCAAAGTGTCATCGTCGGGTCCGGGACCAATCCTGTATTACATTTTCAGTTGGCGCTGGCCAGTGTCGCCGAAAAAACAATTGTAACTGGAGAACCGGTGACCGCAACGATGGATTCAGTCACCCCAGTGACGCTTCTGAATCGGCAAGACGTCCAGAATACGCCAGGAGCTAGTCGAACAAATAGTTTGGCCATCATCACCGACTATGTTCCTGGTTCGTACATTACACACGACCAACTTCACATTCGCGGCGGACACCAGGTGAGCTGGCTAGTGGATGGAGTACCGGTTCCGAACACCAATATCGCAAGCAATGTCGGACCGCAGTTTGATCCGAAGGATGTGGATTATTTTGAAGTCCAACGCGGCAGTTATGATGCGGATTACGGCGACCGAACGTACGGTGTCTTCAATGTCGTTCCGCGAACCGGTTTCGAACGTGACAAAGAGTGTGATCTCGTCACGAGCTTCGGAAACTTCTATCAAACGAACGACCAGATCAGTTGCGGTGGGCACACGCAGCGATTCGCTTACTACGGAAGCTTGAACGGAAATCGAAGCAATCTAGGCCTTCAGCCGCCGACGCCCGAAGTGATTCACGACGCGCAAAACGGCTTGGGCGGATTTAGTTCGATGATCTTCAATGTGGATCCGAAGGACCAATTCCGATTGGTGGTTTCTTCCCGCAGGGACTATTACCAGATTCCGACTTCGCGCGGGGACATCAACCAAATTGACGGCTCTCCGGGTGTTATCTTCCTAACTCCCTCGACAACCTTCCAAGCAGACGGCGAACGGGAAGCTGACACCTTTGTGAACTTCTCCTGGGTTCGGACCATTAGTCCGAATACGCTTCTGACTGTTTCCCCCTTATTTCATCACAATAGCGCGAACTACAGCAGCAATCCGAACGACTTCCCGACCAGTACCACCGATAACAGAGGCTCCGATTATGTTGGTGGGCAGATGACTCTCACCGGGACGGTGGCTCGGAATACGATGAGTGGCGGATTCTATGGCTTCTGGCAGCATGACAACCAACTATTCGGAGTTCTGTTCAATGATGGCAGCGCTCCGAACTTCACAGATCGAGAGATCGTCAACGGAAGTCTGGAAGAATTCTGGTTTGAAGATAAATTCAAAGCAACTTCCTGGCTTACGTTAATCGGCGGCGTAAGACAGTCTCATTTCTCCGCAAGCGTCACCGAAAATGCCACAAGTCCTCGAGCAGGGGTTTCGCTCCGAATTCCTCGACTCGACTGGGTGTTTCACGGCTTCTACGGGCACTTTTACCAGGCCCCTCCCCTGCTTACATTCTCGGGACCCGCTCTAGTGAACGCTGCGAACGGGCAAGGTTTCAGTTTCGGGTCCCTATTCGGCGAGCGGGACGAAGAACATCAATTCGGTGTCACCATACCCTACAAGGGCTGGAGCCTTGACGCTGACACATTCCGCACCCGCGCGAGCAATTTTTTCGACCACAATGCATTGGGCCAATCCAATGTCTTCATTCCCATCACCTTGACGCAGGTATTGATCCGGGGCTGGGAATTAACGTTGCGATCCCGACAGCTATGGCGCAGGGCTCAAGTGCACCTCGCCTACTCGAATCAGATTGGCGAATCGAGAGGAAATATCACAGGAGGCCTAATTCCAACTGCCAATGATTTCTCTCCGAATTACCACCAACTGGATCACGACCAGCGGAACACTCTCAACGTTGGAGCCCAGGTCACGCTTCCTTGGAGTTCCTTCGTCTCGGGCAACGTATACTATGGCTCGGGCTTCAGCAATGGCAATGGTCCGGCGGTAACGGGAGTTGCTCCGTGTTGTTCGTCTCTTGACTACTTGCCCCACCACACGACGTTTGATCTCTCGGCCGGCAAGGACTTCGGGGAAAAGTTCACTGTTTCCGTGACCGCATTGAATGTGGCAAACCGCCGCGTCATGCTGGATAACAGCTTAACCTTTGGCGGTTTCCACTGGAATAATTCACGGGAAATTTTCGTCGAGCTACGGTACCGTTTCCACTACTAAACGGTGCGAACTCCAGCGACGGCTGAACATAGACAAGCATCAATGAAAAAATAGAAATCGTAAGGCGGAGCGTCTCCAAAGAATAGCTCTCTTCTTGCTTTTATCTGTGTGTCTCTGCGTCCATCGGTGGTTTCACTTCTCCTCAAATTTCTTAACAAAGGGCGTTGCGCCATCCAGGGCGGCGTGTTAGCGTAAGCGAACAAAAGGCGAATTCGAAAGGGGTAGGTATGTCTCAATCTCTGGCGACGCGGCCTGCGCGAGATGCGGTCACGCTTGCCCGTGTCCGCGAAATCGTCGAACAACTCGCCGCGCGGGATCGCTCGGGCGAGATACTGACTGCCGTGCATCATATCCCGGCACGCGAGGCGAAATTTGCGCCGATGCCGGAGTGGGTTCGCGACGAACTTGCGGCCGTGTACGCTGAGAAAGGCGTTGGTAGGCTGTACAGCCATCAGGCTGCCGCGGCGGAGGCCGTACATGCAGGGCGCAATGCGGTCGTGGTGACGCCTACGGCTTCAGGCAAAACCCTCTGCTACAACCTGCCGGTTCTAAATGCCGTCCTAGAAAACCCGGATACACGCGCGCTGTATCTCTTCCCGACCAAAGCTCTAGCGCAGGATCAGCTCTCCGAGTTGCATGACCTTTCCGCACGCCTCGATCATCGCTTCGGTGTGTTTACCTACGACGGCGACACACCGGCCGACGCCCGCAAGGCGATCCGCGAGCGCGGCCATATCGTGCTCTCTAACCCGGACATGCTGCATACTGGCATCCTGCCGCATCACACGCGCTGGCAGCGGCTGTTTGAGAACCTGAGCTACGTAGTGCTCGACGAGTTGCACACCTACCGCGGCGTCTTCGGAAGCCACTTGGCTAACGTCCTGCGCCGGCTGCGTCGCATCGCGCTGTTCTATGGTTCGGACCCACAGTTCATTTGTTCGTCAGCGACAATTGCGAATCCTGGCGAACTGGCATCGCGCCTTGCGGAAACTGAATTCGATGTGATCGAGGAAAACGGCGCGCCCGCAGGAGAAAAATTCTTCATTTTTTACAATCCGCCGGTCGTAAATCGTTTTCTCGGCATCCGGCGCAGTTATATCAATGAAACTTCGCGCGTCGCGCAGGAATTCCTGAAACACAATTTGCAGACCCTCGTCTTCGCCAACTCGCGGTTACAAACTGAAGTTTTGCTCACGTATCTGCAACAGGTAAATCCCATGCCGCCCGGCCAGCCGCCGGCGATTCGCGGTTACCGCGGTGGCTACCTGCCCGGCGAACGGCGCGAGATCGAGCGGGGCCTGCGCGAGGGCCGGATTCGCGGCGTTGTGTCGACCAACGCGCTGGAACTTGGAATCGATGTCGGTTCGCTCGATGCTACGGTCATGGCGGGGTATCCCGGCACCATAGCATCCACCTGGCAGCGGGCGGGCCGCGCGGGGCGCCGCAGCGGCAGCTCGTGCGCCGTCCTGGTGGCTTCCTCGGCTCCACTGGACCAATTTATCGTGCAACACCCGAATTATTTTTTCGAACGGTCGCCCGAACACGCCTTCGTCCAGCCGGATAATCTGGAAATCCTCGTGAATCACTTGAAGTGTGCGGCGTTCGAATTGCCCATCGCGTCTACCGAAACATACGGGGGTGTGGACGTCCCCGAACTCTGCGAACGTCTCGCCGAAGCGGGTTTTCTCCATCGCACGGGCGAGCACTGGCACTGGACGCAGGAGGCCTACCCAGCCGACACCGTGAGCCTGCGGTCGGTTACTTCGGACAATTTCGTGATTGTGGATACGACTCACGAGACCGAAGTGATCGGAGAAGTGGATTTCTCCAGTGCGTTGACGTTTGTTCATCCAAAAGCGATTTACCTTCACCAGGGGCAGCAGTATCACGTCGGGGCGCTCGATTTTGCGGAACGCAAGGCCTACGTGAAGCGCGTCGATGTGGACTACTACACTGACGCCATCCGCTTTACACAAGTGCGGGTGCTCGAGTGCGCGGCAAGCGACCGAATTCTGGCGTCCGGCATGGATGCGAGCGCCGCTCGAACGCATGGCGACGTGCTGGTGCGCTCGCAGGTCATCGGCTTCAAGAAAATTAAGTTCTTCACGAATGAAAATGTCGGCGATGGAAAACTAGAACTCCCTGAGAACGAGATGCATACGACAGCGTTTTGGCTGACGCTCGAACGTCCTCTGGTGGAGTCCTTGCCATTTTCCGTGAGCGACCGCCAAAGCGGCATGTTCGGCTTGCTCCACGCTCTCGAGTCGATTGCCACGTTGCTGTTGATGTGCGATGCGCGCGACCTGGGCACGGCGATTGGCGAGCGGCCGCCATCGCCCGGTTCTGAAATCGAATGGGAAGAAGCGCCAGACCTAAAGACAGTAGCAGCTCTCGCCGAAAAGGAATTCTTCGAGCCGAATTTGTATCTCTATGACGCGTATCCGGGCGGAATCGGCTTCTCCGAGCCTCTCTTCCGCACGCACAGCTTGCTGCTCGGAAAGACTCGCGAATTGATCGCCGCTTGCCCCTGCGAAAACGGCTGCCCATCGTGCGTCGGCCCATTGGGAGAACGCGGCGAGCACGCAAAAGAGGCGGCGCTAGCAATCCTCTCGCGTCTGGGCGCATAAAAAAAGCCGCGGAGAAAGGCATTGGAACCACAGATACACACGGATGGACACTGATAAGAAAGAGACAAAGAGATAAATGAAGGCTCGCATTTCATACTTGTCCGACAGTTCTTGCCTGTCTTTTTCGTTGTCCTTTCTTCTATCTTCTTTCCTATCTTTTTTCTTCATCAGTGTCTATCTGTGTTCATCTGTGGATTATTTCTCTTGAACCTCGCTGACAAATTCGCACATGTTGCCGCGTTACGGCCTGCTCGCAGACGCGAAGTCGAACCTCCGCGCGCCGCGGATCTTTCCGTAGAGTGCGATCGTCTCGCGCAACTTCTTGG
>DATMMW010000038.1:0-127346 GCA_035569555.1 Candidatus Dormiibacterota bacterium
CGTGACCGCGGCTGGGCTTGGAACAGCAGCAGGAGCAGTGTAGAGACCAGAAGCACTGATCGTGCCCACAGTTGAGTTGCCGCCTGTAACTCCGTTCACCTGCCAAGTGACCGCAGTATTGGATGTATTTGCTACGGTTGCGGTGAACTGTTGCGTCAGTAATATGACAACGCTCACGGTCTTGGGGCTGACAGTGACAGTGACAGTGACGGCAGGAGTGATAGTCACCGTAGCGGTATCCGATTTCGTGTTGTCGGCTTGCGAGATAGCTTTGACAGTGACACTCGCCGGGCTTGGGACAACGGCGGGAGCAGTGTAGAGGCCGGAAGTGCTGATTGTGCCTACTGTGGAATTTCCGCCTGTTACGCCGTTTACCTGCCAAGTGACGGCAGTGTTGGATGCATTGGCTACCGTCGCGAGGAATTGCTGAGTAAATCCGGACTGAACATTAACAGTTTTGGGGCTGACGGTCACGGAGACCGGAAGAATGACGGTTACTGTGGCTGTGTCGGATTTTGTGTTGTCGGCTTGGGAGATGGCCTTGACGGTGACGCTTGCGGGACTTGGGACAGCAGCGGGAGCTGTGTAAAGACCGCTGGCACTGATTGTGCCGACCGTGGAATTGCCTCCAGTGACGCCGTTGACTTGCCAAGTAACCGCAGTGTTTGAAGTGTTGGCCACAGTAGCGGTGAATTGCTGCGTCAACGAAGTGGCAATGTTTACGGTTTTGGGGTTCACCGTGACGGTGACTGCGAGAGGCGCGGTGACGGTGACAGTGGCTGTGTCGGACTTTGTGTTGTCGGCCTGCGAGACAGCTTTGATCGTGACTGACGCAGGGCTCGGAACAGCCGCGGGAGCTGTGTAGAGGCCTGAAGCGCTGATCGTACCCACAGTAGAGTTTCCACCATTGACGCCATTGACTTGCCAGGTTACGGCTGTGTTCGAGGTGTTAGAGACCGTGGCCGTAAATTGCTGCGTTGCTGCGGTCACAACGTTTGCAGTTTTTGGACTAACTGCAACGGCGACCAGAGGAGGCGCGGCGATCATCACAGTGGCCGAAGCGGACTTCGTAGGGTCGGCTTGCGCGATTGCGGTTACGGTGACCGTGGCGGGACTTGGGACGGCAGTAGGTGCAGTGTAAAGGCCGGAAGCAGTGATCGTGCCAACGATCGAATTACCGCCTGCGACGCCATTCACCTGCCACGTAACGACGGTGTTCGTGGTGTTAGTAACGGTCACCGTGAATTGCTCGGTGTGCCCGGTCACAACATTGGCAATCGTGAGGTTCATTTGAACTGTAACTGGCTGCGTCGTTGAGAATGTGCCGGTGCAGCCAGAAATCAAAAAGATGGCGGCCAGCAGAAGCAGCAAGGTGGACCGGCGAAGCGGCACAGCTGAATCAATTGTGTTCACGAGTGACACTCCACGGGATCTTTTCGAATCGTGCCCGAAGCACGGGAACACCGGCGGGGTAGGCGTTCTTGTTGTACTTAAAAATTAACACGAATTCGGCATTTGAAAAATGGGAACTAAGGACAGGGCCCAGTCTCAAGGGCCCACCCTGTCCCTTAGACTAGCTGTTGCGGTCCCAGAGGTGCCTGAAGAAGGTTCGAACCCGATTGACGACGGTGGGATTATTCGCGGGAGGCTTGGCTTGAGTAGATTGGGCGGAAGTTGACTTGGACACTTCCGACGAAACTGCGGGAACTGCTTGATTCCCCGCGACGAGAGCGTCGCCTTCCACGCGTCCTTGAAAGATGAGCGTTGGACGAACGCGGACGCGGCGTACAAGAACGATGAGACTGGGGTCAGGCGCCCGCTGAGTCTTCAGGTTTGCGTCGTAGCGCATCGGGGGAAGGTAAACCTTATAAGTCGGGCCATCGTCCGCGGAAGTGGCCGAGCTTGAGGCACGAAGGTTTGGTTTTGTGTCAGTGAAATGGTGCTGCTTTACTTCTTCCGCAGTGGCGGGAACGCTGACTTGCGGCACTGGCTGTTGCAGCTTGAGCTCGCCGAGGTCGCAGGAAACATGTCCGGCGCCCGGATGTAAGCCGTTGAGCTGGCCATTCAGCAATAGGACATCGCTATTTTGCGGGACGACGATGCTTTGTCCAGTGAGTTGCTGTTCGATTCGGACGGCACCTGATATTGCGCGAACGGAGAGCGCCCCTTGGGAATCGAGGCCAACGAGCGTATCTTGCGCGGCACCGCCAATCGAAAGAGGTTTGGCTTGGAGAAGAGCGGTGTAAACCGTGAGAGATGGTTCCTGGTCGACGTAGGTGTGAATCGTGCCGGAGTCGAGCGCGACCGTGAGCGCGTTACCGGATTTCAGGAGGGAGAGATGAGCGGGACCGCAGATGGCTATTCTTCCGCCCTCGATGAGATCGATGGTGGCACGACCGGATTTGACGCGAACGTCGCCGCCACTACGAAGGACTGTTTTTACTTGGCCGTCGACAACGCGCGCGGTCATAGGCCCCTGCACGGAAATGGATTCACCTTCGATGGTGCCGACGAATGCTTTTTCGGGCTCGTCTGGAAGCGCGGCTTGCAAGCTCAGCACAAGTGAGCAAGGAAGGGCAGCGGCGGATAGCCAGCGAAGCTTGCGGTACTTTTTGAAAGTTGTGGTCAGCATCTTGCCGATATCGAAGTGCACCTGCGATTGTTCGCGCCCGCTATACTATAACTCGCCGCAAATTCGGGATGTTGCGGCTGCACTATAGTTAACCACGATGAGCATACCGGACGCAGCCACGGATTCGAAAGAGCAGCAAGAATTCGTAAACACGCATTACGATACGCGGCTGCCAAAACTGAAGTGGTCGCGGCGGATACAGATTCCGATTATTGCGGCGGTGGTGTACAGCGTGATTCGGACGCTGGGGCCGACGCTGCGCTACGAAGTGCTTGGCTGGCACCATGCGGAAGAGGTGTACGCGGCGAAACGGCAGTGTATTTGGGCGTTCTGGCATCGCGTGATTATTCCCATAGCGTGGTGGGCGCGAAATCGCGGCATAGTTGTAATGAACACGACCGCGTTCGATGGACAGTGGACGCGCAAAGTCATCGAGTGGCTCGGGTTCGGGACGGCACAGGGAAGTTCGTCGCGCGGAGGGCTGCGTGGATTGGCGGTGATGGCGCGGCGAATTGAAGACGGGAAGGATTGTGCGTTCACGATTGATGGACCGCGCGGACCGCGCTATGTGGCGAAGCCAGGGCCAGTGATGCTGGCGCGAAAAACGGGCGCGCCAATATTGGTGTTTCACATCGGCGTGGATCGCGGGATAACTTTTGAAAAGACCTGGGATCATTTTTTGTTGCCGAAGGCGTTTGCTCGGACAGTGATGCTATTTGCCCCGCCAATCTACGTGGCGCGCGATGCGGATTTGGAGGCGAAGCACGCGGAGATGCAGAGAGAATTGGAACGGGTCCGAGATATCGCGGAAGGCTGGTTTGCGTTCAGCGAAGAGGAACGCAAAAAATATCGCGCGGAATTCGGGAAATAGATTCCCTACTGTTTGATCTCCCGTTCGCCTAGCTTGACAGGAATGTCCAGTTTTTTGCCGCCGCGATACACAGTGACTGTCACCGCATCGCCAGGACGCTTCCTGTTCAGTACAAGGTTGACGTCAAGCTGGGTCGCGACTTTCTGTCCGTCAATCGCCGTGATTACGTCGCCTCCGACGTAGAAGCGCCGCATTCCAAGTTGTGCAATGCGGTCTCCGCCGTGCACCCCGGCTTGCGCGGCTGGGCCGCCGCGCGGAACGGTTTGTACGAGTAAACCTTCATGGACGGGGAGATCGAGTGCTTCACCGAGGCCACCACCAACCGACAGAGTGTCTACTCCGAGATAAGCCTGATGAACGCGGCCGTCAGTGATGAGATCGTGTGCGATGCGCTTTGCTGTGTTGATAGGAATGGCGAAGCCGATTCCGGCGGTGGTACCGGACGGCGTGTAAATTGCGGAGTTGATGCCGATGACTTGGCCGCGCGAGTTAATGAGCGGGCCGCCCGAATTACCACGATTGATTGCGGCATCGGTTTGAATCGCTTCGTCGATGAACGTTGTTTGGCTGGTCTGCACGGTGCGACCGAGAGCACTGATGACACCTGTGGTCAGCGTGCTCTGGAAGCCGAAGGGATTGCCAATAGCGAGAACTTTTTGGCCGACCTGTATCGTGGCTGAATCGCCGAGGGAAAGCGCGACGAGTGGCTTGCTTTTTGGCTCGATTTTGATGAGGGCCACGTCATTGCGCGGGTCCGAGCCGATAAACTTTGCTGGATAGCGCGATTGATCGCCGAGGACGACTTCGATGCTTTGCGCGCCTTCAACGACGTGATTATTCGTGAGAATGTAGCCCTTTGGGTCGATTACGAAACCTGAGCCGGCTCCTTCCACGGGGACGGGGTCCATGAAGAAATCGTATTCGGTAGCTTTGGTGAGAATGTTTGCGACAGCAGGAGAAGCTTGGCGATAGACGCGGACGTTAATGGACTCTTCGTCGGTAAGAGCGGCGTCACGCTGCGCGAAGGAAGCGTTGTCCGCCGATTTCGAATCCGTGCCCAGAGGAACGGCGCCGACATTTTGCGGGTCATGCGGTCCCCATCGCGCGCCTGCCCAGTACGCACCGGCGAGCAACAATAAAACAATGAGGACAATACGCGAGGACTGGCTTCCACCTTTTTTCTTGGGGCTCATGGTCATTGTCCTTTTGCGTCCTTGCGGGACACCCTGCTCGAATGAGACTTCCATTATAGGAAAAAGTAAGCAGGAAGGCTCGGACGATAGAAGGCAACGTCTACTTGGGTTTGGAACGGAGTTTTTCCGCGAGAGCGGCGACTTGTTCTTGCGAGTACTGCATTGTGCCAGAAGTGTCGATCGTGTATGTGGCGTGTTTGAGTTTTTCCTGCGTAGGGAGTTGCAGAGCGATGCGACGGCGCGCTACTTCTTCGCTGAAGCCGCGAGCGCGGAGCCGTTCGATTTGATCTTCAGGACGGCACCAGACGACGACTAAACCGTCGAGGCGTTTGTACATGCCTGCTTCGACGAGAAGAGCGGCTTCGACAAAGACGGGGTCACTTACCCTTTCGCTTTGCCATTTTGCGAATTGTGCGTTCATGGCGGCTTCGATGCGCGGATGCAAGATGGAATTCAATTTTGCAAGTTTTGTGGAATCCGAGAAGACAATGGAGCCGAGTTTCTTTCGATCCACAGAGCCGTCGACGCGCAGTATTTCTTTACCAAATTCGCCAACAACTTCTTCATAGGCAGGCTGACCGGGTTCGATGAGCTGGTGGCCGAGAAGGTCAGCGTCCAGCACGCGAAAATCGAGTTCACGCAGAAGAGAAGCGACCCAGCTTTTTCCGCTAGCGATTCCTCCGGTGAGACCGAGTTTCAGCATAGAAAGAACGGGTCTGAAGACCCGCCACTAGAACCCCGCTCCCAGTGCTGTCCTCACGCGTCGAAGGCGAGCGGCTTTGACGGTATTGCTCATGAGCATGGTGATGGTCATGGGACCGACGCCGCCGGGAACGGGTGTGAGCGCGCCGGCGGTTTCGATTGCATCAGGATGAACATCTCCAACGAGTACGGAACCTTTTTCACGGAATTTTGCGAGGCGCTGGGGAAAATTCTTGAGAAGCTGTTCGGCTTCTGCTGCGTCCGTGATTTTGTTGGTTCCGACGTCGATGACTGCGGAGCCCGGTTTGAGCCAGTCGGCCTGGACGTAACCAGCTTTGCCCATGGCGGCCACGGCGATGTCTGCGCGGCGGACGACTTCGGGAAGATTACGTGTTTTTGAATGACTGATAGTGACGGTCGCATTGGCGTGCATGAGAAGGAGAGCCATTGGTTTGCCGACGATGTCACTGCGACCGAGTACGACGGCGTTTGAGCCTTCGATGGGAATATTGTTGCGACGAAGAATTTCCATGCAACCGGCAGGTGTGCAAGCGACAAGGCCTTCGCGGCCGCTGACGAGTTTTCCAAGATTGACGGGGTGAAAGCCGTCGACGTCTTTTGCAGGGTCGACGGCTTCGAGGATTTTTTTTGTGTCAACCTGTTTGGGCAGTGGAAGCTGGACAAGGATTCCATCGACATTGTTGTCGCGATTGAGTTGGTCAACAAGTTTGAGCAACTCCTCTGTTGAGATCGAGGCTGCCGGAGTGTGCAGCCAACTGGCGAGGCCGAGCTGTTCGCATGCGGCTATTTTGCTTTTTACATAAAGCTGAGAGGCAGGATTTTCGCCGACCAGAACTGCTGCAAGACCGGGGCGGATGCCCTGTGTTGTGAGGCGGGTAATTTCATCTTTAAGTTCCAGAAAAATCTGGTCGCGAATTTTCAGTCCATCGAGGACCCGTGCGGTCATGCAAGGCTCACTTTCGTAAGAGCAAAAAGGAAGAATAGCATAGGGAGACGAGGCGAGCTTGGGGCGCTGCGCGCTCTTGGGTGACACCCGGTATTTTCCGCAAAGAGTGTGCAACTGATTGGAAAGATGGGGCATGCATTTTGCTTTTTCCAAAGAGTGCAGAAGAGCGAGTCATTTGCTGAAGATATTGAGGTGAAAGGGCGGGACGAAAGGGCGCTGGAAGGAGTATTTGGATATCCCACCCCCGGGCAGTCCAGATGGTTATCAAAAGAAAGGGGTTGCGGAAAAGGCAAAACGGATCGTTGTCAAAACAAAGGGGATATGAATTTTGGACAATAGGCGAGACGTGGGGCGAGTAGAACACAAAGAAGGGTAGCACAGATTAATTATTAAGTCAATAGATAATGGATTGTGTAATTCGAATGAGCTGTGGAAAACCGTTCGAATGGGAAGAGGAAAAGTCAAAACCCGCAGCCTTAACAGCGTCTGCTCGGGAGGGCGGAGAAGGAAGAGGTCAGTTTGAATTTTGTGCGTATTGTGTCACGATCCAAAAAATTAAAACTAAACGCACTACTGGAAAACCCAGGTTCTGGAAGGCGAACCTGGGGTACCCGCGGAACCTTCGATACAACAACCGCCGCGATCGCAATGAAAAAGGCAAGGCCCGCTTCGGAAAGCGGGCCCTACAGTTGCGCTTTGTTGATTTGCCGGGAAAGAGGCTACTGCATTTTCATTTTTTCCATTCCCATGGATGCAGGTGGTTGATTGGTGGTAGTCGGCTTTGCCGCGCCGGGCACTTTTGCGGAGGCAACGTCCTTCTTGGAAGACGTTTTCTTCGTATCGGCTGCGGTGGATGCTGGGACGACTTGGATGATGTTCATCATGCCGAGGTCCTCGTGGTTGAGAATGTGGCAATGGAAGACGAAGGTTCCGATGTCAGGGCCGCGGAAGTCAATGCGGAGTTTGACGTTGGGAAAAGGATGGGCCGGATTTCCATCCCAGTTCGGCACTTCGATCATGTCCAGATACTGGCCAACGATAGCCGGGGCGGGCTGATCGCCGTTAATCTTAAAATTGTTCTGCGATTCCACCAGGAAATGGAGCTGGTGGAAATGAAATTCGTGGTTCTCGAGTGCATGATTTTCGACGGTCCATTCCTCGACGGTGCCTTGCGTTGCAGTGATAGCGGGGGCAGCGTTCGGGTTGAATATTTTCTCGGGCTGTCCATCCACGACCATAAAGAAGGAGGTGGGCTGGATTTCGTCGAAATAGACAAGACGTTTCACGGCGATAGGAGCGGTGGCCAGACCGGCAAAACGCCGCTGGTTGGAATTGAGCGTAGTGAACAGGCCGACGCGGTCATCGGATGCAGGTTCGTCGGAGTCGGGGTCTGGCACCAACTGGACGTTGAACAGCGGCCGATTCGGGTCGTCGTCTCCGTTCTGGCCTGTAAGGATGTTCAAGGTGACGAGCTGCGCCAGCTTGACGCTTGCGGATGGCGCGTTTGCGATGAATTCGACGCGCGACGCGGGAGGAAGCCGGAAGTGAGTCACAGAGATCAGGCTGCCGGGCAGCGCGCCGTCCTGTGAGTTCACGGACACGCCGTCAATCGCAACGACGCGCAGGGTCTGTGGTGCGCCATCGAATTGCAGTTGTAGATCGAGAATTGTGTCCGAAGAAGAATTGGTCACGCGCCAGAACTGCTGCTCGCCCGGCTCCATGTGAAGAATCGCGGGAGTGTAGGTGGTGACGGGGGGATTTTGATTAGTGTCGGTGGTGGTATTGGTCGAAATATTGTTGATCGTGACCTCTTCGAAGGGGACGCCGTTGGGCGTTCCACCGGGGCTTTCGGGCACGGTTGCGTTTTGGACGGTATTCTGGTCGCGGACGACGAGTATGCGGTGGCGGAGGCCGGAAACGGCGGGCTGAACGTCTTCAATACCATCCACGACGAGGGCGCCAGACGCGCCGCCGAGCACCGCCTGGTCCGCAACGCCATGAACGTGCGGGTGATACCAGTAGAGCCCTGGCGGTTCATTGGATGGAAACACAACGTGGTACTGGAAAGTCTGGCCGGTATTGATGATGGTCTTAATCACCTCGTCGGCGTGGCAAGTGGGAGAGGTGTTGGTTCCGTGGTAGTGAATGTTCAGGGAAGAAAATCTCATATCACTGCCGCCGGGGCCGCAATTCGGGGCATCGAGCTTCATCATGAAACCTTTGTCCGGGGTGTTATTCGTGACGGTGATGATCAGGTGCTCGCCGGGTTTCACGTGCAAGGTGGGATTTTCCATTCCGCTGGGAGTCATGAAGCAGTAGAGAGTTCTGCCAGCGAAATCAGTCGTGCTTTGATACGAGAATTGAACTGACAGCACGCCGTTCTGACTGAAAAGGGCTGGCGGTTGATGGATGACGCTGCCCGGATTAAAACGCGGGCAGGGGTTTGGCACGGGATTAACAGTGGGTGGAGTGGGATTCACGGCCGGAGTAGCGACTTGACCGAATGCAATTTGCGGAGCGGCCGACTGCACCGTCAGGCCGATGACCGCCCAAAAAACAAGACAAGGCAGCTTTCTTACTTTCATGGTGTTCCTCCAAGGGGTGTTGTTTGTTGGGGAAAGAGAGGCTCGGTAGCGCGGATGCTACCAGTTGGCGTGTTGCAGTCAAATAAAATTATCAAGATAGGGATTGATCTGTGGAGCAGCTAGTTAAATTAAGAGTTACTTAGTTTCGGCAATGACCAGGCTCCTGAAAATCGCATAAAGGCGCGGAGTGCGTAAAATGGAAGAAGAGGAAAATAGGACGAATGAGACTGAAATTGCCAGATGGAGAGTTTGGAGCGTATCTGTTCGATTGCGACGGGACGATTGCCGATTCGATGCCACTGCACTACATCGCGTGGAAGAAGGCGCTGGGGGAATGGAATTGCCCCTTCGACGAGGAGCGTTTTTATGGGTGGGGCGGAATGCCGATTGTGGAAATTATTTCCACGCTGAATAAACAGTATGAACTGCAGATGCCGGTGGAGGCGGTAGCGGAACGGAAAGAAAACATTTATTACGAATTGTTGCCGCGGCTGAAAGTGGTGCCGGAGGTTTTGGAACATATTGAGGCGCAGCACGGGAAGATTCCATTTGCGGTAGTGTCGGGAAGCACGAAGGAGTCGGTGACCGCGTCGTTGGTTTCGCTGAAATTGCTGGATCGGTTTGACGCGATGGTTTGCGCGGGAGATTACAAGAGGAGCAAGCCCGACCCAGAGCCATTTTTGCTTGCGGCTGAGCGGCTGGGAGTTGAGCCGAAAGATTGTCTGGTTTTTGAAGATACAGAAATGGGAATTCAGGCGGCGACGGCGGCGGGAATGGCTTCGGTCCGCATACCGCCCCCGTGGGAAAGAGCGGCCAAGTAGGAGAGGGAAGATTCGAAAGGGAATGTGAGCGATGGGATTGTTCGATCTTGGGGACAGGCGAGAGCAGGAGAAGAAAGCGAAAGCGGAAGGGCGGTTGCCGCCCGGACAATCATTGACGCAGAAATGGCCTGTGCTGCATTACGGAAGCGTACCGAGGTTTGATGCTGAGAAATGGGATTTCAAGATTTCCGGTGAAGTCGAAGCGCCTGTGAAACTTTCCTGGAAAGAGTTTTGCGGGCTGCCGCAGATGGAAGTGACTTCGGATTTTCATTGCGTGACGCGCTGGAGCCGGCTGGATAACCGTTGGAAAGGTGTGCTGTTTACGGATGTACTGAAATTGGTGAAGCCGAAGGCGGGAGCGGAATTTGTTTTGGTGCTGGCGGAAGAGGGATATACGGCGAATGTGCCGCTGGCGGATTTGACGCGGCCAGATGTGCTTTTTGCGTTTGAGCACGATGGCGCTCCTCTGACTGCGGAGCATGGAGGGCCTTTGCGGCTGATTGTGCCGCATCTATATGCGTGGAAGAGCGTGAAGTGGGTACGCGGATTCATGTTGCTCGATCATGACCGGCTGGGATTTTGGGAGCGGAACGGTTATCACGAATACGGCGATCCGTGGAAAGAGCAGCGGTATTCCGAACCCTGACTTAATCCATTCCATCCCGTCCGTCCTGAATGTACGATGATGTCTCCATTTCAACGGATTGCGGAGACGTCATGTTCAAATTCTTAGCGGCGTTGTTCGCACTGCTGCTCCAACCTATATCGCTATTCGCTCAACGGCCGACGTGGCAGCCACCGGCGGGCCACATCACGATTAGTATTTGGCCGCACGCAGTGCCAGGTGGAGTTGCGAATCCAGCCCCTGAAGCGGATATGACGACTGCGAAGGACAGACAGGTTGCGGGAAAACCGGTCGTACGTGTAGGCAATGTCTCGAAACCCACGATCACTCTTTATACGCCTAAGGGGAATAGCACTGGCGCGGCTGTGGTGGTTTTTCCGGGTGGTTCGTACCGGATCCTAGCGATTGATCTGGAAGGAACGGAAGTTTGCGATTGGGTGAATTCGATCGGAATGACTTGCGTTCTTTTGAAATATCGTGTGCCGGATTCGGGGCCGCTGCCAAAATCGCAGACGGCGTTGCAGGATGCGCAACGGGCGGTCGGCGTGGTCCGGGCGCATGCAGCGGAATGGAAGATTGATCCAAACCGGATTGGCGTGCTGGGATTTTCTGCGGGAGGGTTTCTCGCAGCGGCGCTGAGCACGCATTTCGAGCAGCGACTATATGAATCGATTGACGCGGCAGACAAGCTTTCGTGCCGACCGGATTTTGCAGCAATCGTTTATCCGGGGTATTTGGCAATCGCGGAACAAAATTTCGCAGCGAATCAAGAGATTCATGTGACGGAACAGGCTCCGCCGTCGTTCATCGTTCAAGCGGAAGATGATCCAGTGCACGTGGAAAACGCGACGACGTATTTTCTGGCCTTGAAGAATGCAAATGTGCCCGCAGAACTGCACGTTTACGCGGAAGGAGGACACGGTTACGGCCTGCGTAAAACGGATAAGCCAGTTACGGGCTGGCCAATTTTGTTCGAAGCCTGGTTGCATACGATAAATATTTTGCCAGGGCGTTGACCCTATAGTGCGAAATAGGGTTTAAGGCAGGGTCGTTGTGGTTGAATGCTGCCTCGCTCAGCAGCCAATCGGTACTATTGCGGCGGTTTTGCGCGCTTGTTATAGTCCGGCTCCCAAGCTCTAGTCTCCCTGACAAACGAAAGCGGCGTGTCCTCGATGTCCTCTCACGCCTATGGAGTCCACCATGAAACCTAAGTTCTTTCGATACTCGAAGTATGTCTTGTTGTGTGCGGTCGTTGTGCTCTTGCCTCATCCGCGGATGACGGCGCATGCGGCGCAGCTTGTTGTGGATGATGACAAGGTGGAGTGTCCTCACGCGGGATTTACTCATATACAGGATGCAATCAACGCAGCTGCTGCCGGCGATCGAATACGAGTTTGTAAGGGCACCTATGCGGAGCAATTGACGATTCAGAAGTCACTGACGCTTGACGCGGATAGCGGGGCGATTTTGATGCCAGGAACGATGCACCAGAATACGGTGAGTCTTTTTGACTCCGCGCCTATCGCTGCTGCGATTCTCGTGCAGAACGCTTCGGACGTGACGATCAGAGGGCTAATTGTGGACGGTGCGAACAACGGCATTTCGGAATGTGCACCGGATCTCGAAGGGATTACGTTCCAAAATTCATCCGGAAGCATAGAGAGAGCTGCGGTTCGAAACTTCAAGCTGGGTAGCGGGTTGGAGGGTTGCCAGTCAGGGACAGGCATATTTGTGCAGAGTGGCGGTGGCTCAGTTTCGAGCGTCGAGATTAGTGACTGCACGGTGCATGATTATCAGAAAAATGGCATCACCGCCGATGAGATTGGCACGAATGCGTCGATCCGGCACAACGTGGTGACGGGGGTTGGACCAAGCATGTTTATCGCGCAAAACGGTATTCAAATTGGTTTTGGCGCTGAAGGTTCAATCGAACGAAATTTGGTGACGAACAACGTTTTCTCGCCGTGCAACAACGCAGCGACGTGCACGGCCGTTGCGACAAATATTCTGGTGACGCAATCTGACGGCGTAGAGGTTTCCAGAAACCGCGCGGGAATCAGCCAAGTGGCAATTTTTGTGGATGGGAACAACGCCAGCGTTTTGAGGAACGAGACGTTCGCCACTTTTGTGTTTGATGGTGTGCGCATAGAAGGAAATCAAGCGCGCGTGCGTGACAATCGGGTGTTCAACGGCGCGGAATCCGGCATTTTTCTTCTTGGGAACAACAACGTCGTAAGAGAAAACGTGATTACAGAAGCGCCGATCGGCATTTTCAAAGATACGAGTTCGATGGGTGATTTGATTGCGGCGAATCTTTTCTTTGATACACCGATTAAGGTGCAGGACCCGCCGTCGGCGGGATTGGCAAAAGTGATACAGCCGAAGCGGTAGGAGAGAAGCTCGCGCGACTACGCGATACCCAAGACTCCATTCAGGAAACCGACGAGGTGCTTCCAGGCCAGATAATAGACGATGATGCCCACGGGCAGGCCGATGGGCAGGACGTGCAGGACAAAACCTGGAAATGGAAATTCCAGGATGCGGGCCACAAGATAGCCGACCGGGGCGAAGAGTAACGGCAAGATCGCGCCATGGGCTCCGATGGGAATGTTGTAGCGCGAGTGCAGCGCGATATAGAGAACATTCCAGAGGCCCCACACGTTCGGAACGACGGCCATGGGAAATATGATGACGCGCTCGATGGGAATGGGAATGTTGTAAACGTAGCGAACGATGCAGAAAACGGTGACGACCACGAGCAGGAATGGCGTGGGAACCATGATGCCGGCCATGTATGCGCGAAGATAAGTGTGCTTGTTCATTGCGAGCCTCCGAGTTACAGGTGATAGAGCAGCGCCGGGATTGCTCCCGGGCAAAAGATGAGAACGGCGGCGGCGAGCGCGGCGAGTAGCCAGTCAAACCAGGGTACGCGGACGCGCGGCTCGCTCATTTTTTGGAGCAGGGCGGGCCAGAGGTCGTGGCCAAGTTCCGGTTGACGCAGTGGAGGAACGGCGCCGCGTAATTTCTCGCCTAGTTCTTTGAATTCCCGATCGTTCATGGCCTTACGCTCCATTGCTGAAGTTTTTTCCGCAAAATTCGAACAGCGCGGAACATACGCAGTTTGACGGCGCTTTCTGAAATTCCCAGCGCCTCGCCAATGGCGCGGTAGGGTTCTTCCTCGATGAGTCGGAGTTGCACGACGATGCGCAGTCGCGGCGGAAGAGATACCAGGGCAAAGCGAATCGCCTTGCGCGATTCGCTTTGCTCGGCGGCATCCGGCGCGGCGTCTGCAGGAAGATCTTCCGGTAAAGGAACGTGGGCATGCGCTGCGCGTAAATGATCTAAAGCTGCGTTGGTACCGATGCGACGGAGCCAAGCTTCAAAATTGCCGTCGGGACGGAAACGAGCATGAGCTCGATGAGCGCGCCAGAAGGTTTCCACGGTCAAGTCCTCCGCAGTGGCTGGATCACGCACAATGCGGACGATCCAGCGATAAACGGCGCTCTGGTGCTGGCGGAAAAGCGATTCGAATGCGTCGAGGTCTCCCGCCGCGAACCGCTGGAGCAAGTCCATGAGCTGCCCTCTATCTCACCTTACGAAGTGATTTGGCCTGTGGTTACATTTTGCGCAAAACGAGGGGTTCGCCAGTAAGAACTGGGCAACGGCGCTAAGGCCGGCGGACCGAACTTTTGCAGGAACGTGGTGTCTAATTGTAGAGGTTCCCTTGCTAAGTCGGAGGTTAGATTGTGTGGTCACCCAGTAGGGCAGCAAAAGAGCGGATTGCGAAGCGTGGGGTAAGAAAACGAGCAGGGATAGATTACTGGCCAACGCTGGGAGTTGCGATTCTAATGCTCATCATTGTCATGCTGGTTGAGGGCTCCACGCCGCATCACGGGGTTTATGCGGATTTGGCGCTAACAAAAGAGGCCGTGAGACAGCCGAAGGCTGTTCGCGAAGACGCAATGCGCGTGACGGTCACGAGGGATGGGTCGGTTTATTTCAGGAACGCGAAAATCGATCCGAGCGATTTACCTCATCTCATCCGGCAGGCGGTGAAGGAGGGGGCGGAGCGGAAGGTGTATCTGATCGTGGATTCGCGTGGAAAATACAGAGATGCAAAAGTCGTCTATGACCTGATCGCTGAGGGCGGAGTCCGAGAGATTTGTTTGATTGCGGAAAAAATTGTGCTGCATTGAAATGAGGCGTGGAATTGCGGCGGCTACCAAAGAAAGAAAAACGCCCGGGCGATTAGCCCGGGCGTTTCTGCAGTCGGATTTCTCGCTCCGCAACTCCGCTCGAAATGACTGGGTGAGAGACAGAAGTTAATAGATGTCGTACTGCTCCCAGTGGAGGGTGGCGTCGGACTGAATGATGACGTGCTTGTGCGAGTTTTGCTCGAGCTCATCAATCAGCATGGATTCGCGCGTCTTGAGCGCTTTGGCGATTTCGGGGTGGACGCGGAGCGTCAGGTTCGGATTGTCGTGGTCGGCAATGGCCATCTTGCGTGCTTCGGACTGAATTTCGTAGCAGAGCGTCGGGATGGACTTGACCATACCGGAGCCGCTGCACGAGGGGCAAGGCTGGCAGAGCACGCGCTCGAGCGCCTGCTTGGTGCGCTTGCGCGTGATACAGACGAGGCCGAACTCATTGAAGGAAAGCGCTTTCGAAGGCGCCTTGTCTTGTTCGAGAGACTGCTGTAGCGCGCTGAGAACTTTTTCGCGGTTGCGGCGCTCTTCCATGTCGATGAAGTCCACGACGATGATGCCGCCGAGGTCGCGCAGGCGAATCTGCCGCACGATTTCCTTCACGGCTTCGAGGTTGGTCTTTACGATGGTGTCCTCGAGGCGAGTAGAACCCTTGCCGACGAATTTGCCGGTGTTGACGTCGATAGCAACGAGTGCTTCGGTGTGGTTGATGACGATATAGCCGCCGGACTTGAGCCAGACCTTTGCGCGAAGAGCTTTGTCGAGTTCGTGCTGGATGCCGAACTCTTCGAAGATGGGCTGCTCTTTCGTGTAGAGCTTGACGCGATTCGCGAGCTTCGGCTGGAAGCGGCTGACGAATTCGACGACTTTGCCGTATTCCTCTTCGCTGTCAATCCAGATGGCGGTGAAATCGTCGCTGACGTAATCGCGAAGGATGCGTTCGACGAGATTCAGGTCGCGGTGGAGAAGGGAAGGCGCTTTGCGCTCTTCATTCTTGTGTTTGATGTCGTTCCACGTGTGGCCGAGGAACTCGATGTCCGTGCGAATTTCGTCATCGGTCGCTCCGCCTGCCGCGGTTCGAACGATAAAGCCGCCCGGGAACGCGCCGCGCGCTTCGCCGACCAATCGACGGAGGCGCGACCGATTTTCCGCGCTGGCGATTTTGCGCGAAACGCCGATGTGGTCAATCGTCGGCATGTAAACGAGGAAGCGTCCCGGCAAAGCGACGTGGCTGGTAATGCGCGCGCCTTTCTTGCCGAGAGGTTCCTTAGCGATTTGCACGACAACTTCCTGACCCGCCTTCAACATTTCCGAGATGAGTTGTGGACGGCGTTGCGGGCCGCTGTGTCCGCGATAACCGCGCTGGCCGCTGTGATGCCCATGACCGGGTCCATGGCCCGATCCGCCGCGGCGGTCGAATCTGCCGCGTCCACCACGTCCTCGGTCGGGACGGCCTCCACGATCGCCGCCGTGTCCGCGATCCCTTCCGCCGCTGCGGAAAGGACGCTGGAAACGGGAGCGTGAATTCCCGCCGATTCGAGCCGAGTCACGCTGCGGGAACTCGTCACGGGCACCCGTATGTGGAGCGCGCGTTTCGCCCGGGAGGAGAATGGCATCGTCTTCTATCGGAGCAGCTGCGGCGATTTGTGCCGGTTCATTTTCGTGCTGATGATCATCATGTTGGTGATCATCGTGTTCTTCATGGCCGTGAGAATCGTGTTCGTGATGCTCGTCGTCTTCGTCGTGTTCTTCGTCTTCGTGCACGTCGTGGTGTTCGAGCTCAACATGGTCGCCGAGAGCCGCGATATGCAGCGCGTTTTCGTGAGCCGCGTCGGCTTCCGCTTCTGCTACAGCCTGAGGAGCATTTACCAGCTCTTCGACTTCCGGCTCGGTGTCTTCTTCCTCTTCGTCTGCCTCTTCAGCCGCAGCGAGGTGCTCTTGCTCTTCTTCGTCTTCCTCTTCATCGAATTCGGTTTCGCCCGTGGAACTCTCCGCAGCAACCTCTTCGCGGACTTCGTCCTGCTTGGCTTCGATCAAGCTGGAAGAGAGCGTGGAGCGCTCTTCGTCGCTTAGCTCGACACTATTTTCCGTTTCTTCTTCGACTGCTGCCTGGGCTTCCTCGAGCGCTTCGATTTCTTCCGCATCGAGTTCGGCAACTTCTTCCGCTTCTTGTGCTGTCGCTTCGTGCTGTTCTCCAGCTATTTCGGCAGCTTCCGCACCAGCACCTGCGAGGAGCCAGCTGGGCAGAGAACCGCGCGAACGGCGTGGCGTTGAAGAAGAACCCGGAAGTACGGTGCCGCGTGGCTGGGCATCTTCGGGGCTCTCCACCTGTGTTTCGTCAATTCTCTCTTCGACCGGCGCTACGGGAGCTGCAGCAACGGGCCGATTGCGAAACTTTGCGAGCGATTCACCGGGAAGAAGAATTTCGTCTTCCACTGGACCTGTTGTTGGGCCAGATGGCGCACTCGGCTGGCCGTAGCGGCCGCCTTCGGGCCGATTGTTGGTGAAGTCGCGTCGCGGACCCCGCTTGTCGTAACCGCCGCGGTCGCCGCGCTGATCGTAGCCGCGGTTGTCACGCTCACCGCCTTGCGGCGAAGCGTATTTCGAAGGAGGCAGATTTCTGCCGCCTGGGCCACTGGGACGTCCGCCACGGCGGCGGCCACCCCGGCGTCCCCAACGTCCGCCGCGGCCACGATCACCGCCACGGTCTCCGCCGCGATCACCACGCTGGAAATCCGAACGGCCTCCGGTGCTTTGATTCGAACGATTTCCGTAACTTGGCGTCGGCTTGTATTGCGTCGGGTTGTACTGGGGAGCAAAATTCTTCGGCGCGGATTCGTTCGAATCCGGCTGGCGCTCGTCGTCGGTATGTTCCGCGTGCGCTTCTTCCGTGTCTTCGCCGGCAGCGTGAATTTCTTCCACGTGAGTGCGAATATCGTGATCTTCCGGGTCTGCGTGGCCGTTGTCGCGAGAGCTTACGGCCGGAGCGGATTCGTGCGTTCGCCCGAGAGATTCACCGGGGAGAACTTCAATCGAGGCCGAGCCGCCTTCCGCGGGCGCTGCCACAACGTGTTCGTGACCATGACCGTGATCGTCATGACCGTGGTCATAGCCTTCGAGATTTTCGAATACATCGCTGACGTAGAGAAATGCGTCGCCGTCCAAGCCGATGTCCACGAAAGCAGACTGCATGCCGGGCAAAACGCGTGTGACTTTTCCTTTGTAGATGCTGCCGACCAGAGCGAATTCTTTCTCGCGCTCGATGTAGATTTCGACTAACTGGCCTTCTTCCATAATGGCAACCCGCCGTTCATGGGAGGTTGCGTTGATAACCAATTCTTTCGACATGAAAACTCCTTATCCTTGGCGACTGCTGTGCAGCCACCTGGACGCATCGCCGCGGTTCGTATTCCATAGGCGGTCCGGGAGGGAAGTGCCGTGTCCCGAGTTCTGGGTACACACGCAGGCCACACTTGTACGGTAGCGGCGTTGCGTTCGCTGCTGATGGGGAATCGATTGTTCCTCAAGCTAACGAGGCTGGTCCGTTCCCGGGACTCTTTGTAGCTCAGGGTTTGTAAGTACAAACCCTGAAACCCGACCAGGGAAACGGCGGACGATGCTGTCCTCACTCTTGCAATCCTAAGTACTGAATCTTGTCTTAACTTCGGGGTTCCGGCTTTGCCGGTACTCCCGTCCTTACTCTTGCGGCCTAGTTGACGAAGCGGCGAAGTCGCACATTCATCACAAGGCCGATCGCCATGAATACAAACAACGTGGCTGAGCCCCCGTAGCTCATCAACGGCAACGGGATGCCGGTGACCGGCATGGCGCCAATAACCATAGCCACATTCACCAAAATATGGAACCCCAGCGTTGCTGCCACTCCCATCACCAGAAACATTCCCGCGCGGTCTTTCGCGCGTTGGGCATTCTGAACGAGTCGCAGAAGCAACGCCATGTACAGCCCTAAGGCAAGCAGCACGCCTTTGAATCCCTGTTCTTCCGCCCAAGCCGACATAATGAAATCGGAATACCGGACCGGAATGTAACCCAGTTGATTCTGACTGCCGTTGCCAAATCCTTTGCCCCAGAAGCCACCGGAGCCCACGGCTATCTTGGACTGCAATAACTGATAACCAGAGCCTTTGGCATCGTCTTCCGGATGCAAGAAAGACGTAATCCGTTCGCGTTGGTAGGGTTTGAGGATGTGCTTGCTAACGGGCGGATAGAAGACCGCTCCTACGAGCATTGCCCCAACCAGGACAATTGCCGCTGTATGTTGCCACTGCAAGCCGGCCAGAAATGCTCCAACAAACAACAATGGCACCAGAACCAATGCTGTGCCCAAATCCGGCTGCTTCAGGATCAAGACAAGCGGAACGCCTACCAACAACCCTGCTTTGATTAAATCACGCAGGTCCAGCTTATCTGAGCGCACTTCCGTAAAGAAGCGTGCCAGTACAATGATTATAATCAACTTCGCCAATTCCGACACCTGAAACATTTGGCCCATAAGGGGAATCCAGCGCTTGGCACCAAAGCGGCTATTTCCCAGCAAAAGGACCGCTATCAAAGCCACAATGCAGACCAGATAGAGAATCAGCGACTGGTCCATGATCAGGTGGTAGTCGACGCGGGAGAGAATAAACATGAGAATCGTGCCCAAGGCCAGCCAGCGCAATTGCTTTGTGTGCATGCCGGCGAGTGAGCTTCCGTGCGTGGCGGAATAGATTTCAAGCACACCCAGAGCGCAGATTGCAGCGAGGATGGCGAGCAGCCACCAGTCGTAGTCGCGTGTTCCGGGGGCATCTTTCATCGTTGATCTCGCGACGGGGCTGAGTGGCCTTCGGATTCCTCTTCTTTTATTGCAGCAGTACGTGGCGCAAGAATCGCGGCGGGAGCATTTTGTGGTACGGGCTTGGAGTTGTCCGCAGTAATCTGGCCCTGGGTCTTCTTCATTTTCTTGTCGTAATAGGCTTTGACGATGTCGCGGACAACTGGACCGGCGGATTCGCCGCCGTGGAGACCGCCGCCTTCCTGAACGAGCACAGCAACGACAATTTCCGGATCGCGTTTCGGCGCGTAGCCGACGAACCAGCCGTTGTCTTCAAACTTTTTTTGTTTAGCGAGTTTTGCGCGCGTGTCATAGCCGATGACCTGCGCTGTGCCGGATTTTCCACTGAATTCGATGCCAGCCAACTTTAGCTGGCCGCCAGTCCCACCGGGTTCGTTCATAACGCCATACATGGCGTCGGTGATTTTTTCGGTGGTCGGTTCGGAAATCGCGACACGCTCCTCTTTTACATTGGGAGCGCCTTTCAGAAGATGCGGTTGTTTGAAGACGCCACCAGAAGCGATGCCACCGATCATGCGGGCCAACTGAACCGGTGTTGTGGTTACCGCACCCTGCCCGATGGAAACGGAGATGGTTTCACCCGCATACCACTTCCGGTGAAACACGCGTTCGACCCATTGTTCCGAAGGCATCAAGCCCGCTTCTTCGGAGGGAAGATCGATACCGGTTTTGTGGCCGATGCCAAATTTGTCTCCATAATAGGACAAACGATCAATGCCGAGCCTCATGCCGGCGTTGTAAAAGAAAACGTCGCACGAGTGCAGCACCGCCTGGTGAAGATTCATAACTCCGTGAGAAGTGGGACCTTTTTTCGAAGAATAGACCCAGCACTTGAATTGGCGGCCATAAAACGTTCCATAGCCCGGGCAGTAGGTTTCGAAACTCTCGGGCGGATTGTGATCTTCGAGCATCGCTGTTGCAGTGACGATTTTGAAAACGGAGCCTGGAGCAAGTTGCGCTTGAATAGCGCGGTTGAAGAGTGGGCGAAGTGGATCCTCGTTGAGCTGCTTCCACTCTTCTTTTGAAATGCGCACAGCGAAATCGTTTGGATCCGGGGTCGGGCGGCTGACCATCGCGAGGATTTCGCCCGTGCGTGGATCGAGTGCGACCACGGCGCCGGGACGTGCGCCGAGCGATTGTTCCGCAACCGTTTGCAAGTCGAAATCGATGGTCAATTGAATTTGTTTGCCGGGAATCGGATCCTGCTGCGAAAGATGATCCACTTCTTTGCCGACACTGTTGACGATGACGCGGCGCATGCCGTCCGTACCCATCAGAATGTCGTTGTACTGGCGCTCAAGGCCTGATTTGCCGACGACGTCACCAGGACGCAGCTTGCCGTTGCTGGCTTCGATCTGTTGTTCGCTAACTTCACCGACGTACCCGCTGGCGTGTGCCATGAATCCACTAGGCAGATAACGGCGGCGGGAAACGGAAAGCATTTCGAGGACGGGGATATCAGCGCGGTGCGATTCGATGAAAGCAACGTCTGCTTGCGAAGCTTCTGGTTTGATGACGATAGGCTGGAATTTCGGCAGTGCTTTAGTTGCGTCAAGCTGGTCGCGAAGATCGTCCACAGAAAGACCGAGGCCTTCTGCGATTGGTGAGAGATTTTTTTCAACGAGAGTGGGATCGTCGCGGAGGAGAAGCACGCTGAACGACGGGCGATTGTCTACGAGCACGCGGCCATCGCGATCGAGCATCCTGCCGCGCGGAGCGATGATGGGAATGGAACGGACACGATTGCGTTCAGCTAACTGGCCGTATTGATCGGAGTCAATAACCTGCAATTTCCAGAAACCGAGCAGCAACACCCCGATCATCCCCACAATGATGTAGGAGACCACTGCCAGCCGCTGTTGCGGCAATCGATTGTCGCTGCCAAATGAAAACGACACGCAAACCCCGCGCGCGAGCTTTCTATTTTTCGCTCCGGATTCCGGAGTTACTCGCGTAGCCCTTCAATTCACAGCGCGGTTTTCGAAACTTCCGCTGAAAAATTTCGGCTCAGATTGCGCCTGGAAAAATTCCTTCGGAGCTCCTGAATCGCCTTGCGACGCCACCGGATGGGCCTGGTGGAAGTCTTTTCCAACGTAGCACTTGGAGATGGTGGTCGCAAGTTGTCCTGCGGAGCAGGTTTCCGGTGGGTTACGGCGGGAGGCGTTGTCAGGTCGGGTGCGGGTGCGTATAGTCGCCCCAGGTAGCAGCACTTCAGGAGAGCCCGTGAGACTAATTCTGGGAGTTACATTCGCAAGCCTTATGGCAGTTGCAACTGTGGCGCGAGAATCCGCGCCTCCGGCCGCACAGGCCCCGAGCACTGAAGCCAGCACGACCAAACCCGTTACGCGCATCAGACTGGGAGGCAAAGTCGCCGGTGCGCAAATCGTCACTCGCGTGCAACCCGTTTATCCACGACAGGCGAGACAAACGAAGATCTCAGGAACGGTGAGGCTACACACAATTCTTGCCAAAGACGGATCTGTCCAGCAACTTGAGGTAATTTCTGGGCATCCCCTTTTGGTGCAATCGGCATTGGATGCAGTTCGCCAGTGGAAATACAAACCGACGTTGCTGAATGGCGAACCGGTGGAAGTGGATACCACTGTTGACATCATTTATTCGCTCAACGACGACGCATCAGGGCCATTGCCAGCGCAAACTACAGGCTCTATAGATCCGCAGTTCAGGGCAGATGTTTTGAATTTGTTGGAAGTCACTCATGCGCGGGAGAGAAGCGCGTCCGCCGGGCAGGCTTTTTTCGAGAAACTGCGTGGGCAAATGTTTTCGAACATCAAGGATGAACAGCTACGGAACAAGATCACGGATGCGTACCTGACAAAGCTTCTCAGGATGTTTAAGACAGACGAGTACAGCGAAGGAATTGTGGTTGCGTATTCGAAATATTTTAGTGATGACGACGTGAAGGAGCTGACAAAGTTTTATCAGACCACAATCGGACAGAAATACAACGACGCGCTGCCGAAACTGACATCGGATTTGATAGATCTCGGCCAAAAACTGGCGCAGGACAGCATCCCCGGAATCTTCAAAGAATTGTGCAAGGAATATCCGGATACGCTGGGAGGGCAATTGCCTGATTGTCCCGCGCTGGACAAAGATAAAAAGAGCCAGTTGATGCCAGATGCCTCAAAACCACTTATAAATGCTCAAGTAGGACAATAAGTTCATGCCGGGCGTGCGTACTTAGAAAAGAGAAGTCGAGCGGCGCATCCAGGATTTGCCTTTTTCTTTGGCGATGCGCTCGACATCCACGACGTAGGCGCCCGCTTGCGTCAGCACATGATGCAGATCGTTGCCGATGCTGATAAAGGTGAAACCCTTTTCGAGGAATTCGCCGACGCGCGCGGTTCCAAAGAGGAAAAGGCCGAGGATGATGTTGTTCTTTTTTGCAGCATTGACGAGCGATGTCGTAGCGGCGTTGAGTTCTGGTGAGGTGTACATGTCTGGGAACTTATACTTTTCGTAGAGACCCATGGACATGCAGAGATCGTTTTGGCCGAGAAAGAGAATATCCACACCAGGGACGGCAGCGATCTCATCAATATTCTTGATGCAGTCGGCGGTTTCCACTTGAAGCGCGACAATACCGTTGTTGTTCCAATTGCCGGCATAGCCAAGCAAGCCGTCTTTGTTCATGCTGCGTTGAGGAAAATAGACGGAGCGCGTGCCGGCGGTGGGATATTTTGTGCAGCTGACCGCCTGGCGCGCTTCGGCTGCTGTATTGATATAAGGAACGAGCACCCCGTCGGCACCCATGTCGAGCGATTGTTGAATGCCGCCGCGATCGTGATAGCCCTCAACGCGAACAAGAGATTTCGCTCCGCCGTTTGCGATTCCTGCGAGCATTGCGGAGAGGCGCTCGTTGCCCATTGGGCCGTGCTGGGTATCAACGAGAAGCCAATCGTAACCGCTGTGAGCGAGTTGTTCGGCGACGGTTGGGCTGTGGGCGTTGAGGAATAAGCCTAGTTTCGGCGTTCCCGCGCGCAATTCCTTCTTAAACTCCACTCCGGTCGATGCGTCCCCCATGGATTTTTCTCCCGTCATCAATCGCTTTGTTCAGATAAGTGCCGTGGTACTTTACCCAACTCCCGGCAGTTTAGCTACTTGCGCGCCACAAACTTCCACGATGTGAAATTCCCCTTTATTTCCGCACGATTTTCTTGTTCTGCTCTCTGCCGCTGCTTATACTCACCTTCATTCAATTTGTTTTCGAAGGGATTCACGTATGAAATTACGAGCGGCGGTCTCGTTCATTTTCTTCCTCATAGCTGCGACATCCTTTGGACAGTCCGCGACTTCAACTCCTTCCGCTGACGTGCCGACTTACGCCAAAGATGTCGCGCCAATCCTGCAGAAAAATTGCCAAGTTTGCCATCGTCCCGGAGAGGCTGGGCCTTTTCCGTTGCTGACTTATGAGCAAGCGCGCCCGTGGGCGATGGCTATGAAAGTTGCCGTTCAGAACGGAAAAATGCCGCCGTGGTTTGCCGATCCTCACTACGGCAAATTTTCGAATAGCATGGGGCTAAGCGCCGGTGAGATTGAAACGCTTGCGAAGTGGGCCGATGCAGGTGCGCCTAAAGGCGATTCGAAAGATTTCCCTCCACCCGTGAATTGGGTGGAAGGCTGGGGCATCGGCAAGCCGGACAAGATTTTTGAATTGCCACAACCGTTTGATGTGCCGGCGTCGGGCGTCATCGATTATCAGCATGTAATCGTACCGACTGGATTTACAGAGGACACCTGGGTGCAGGCGGCAGAAGTGCGGCCAACGGACCGCATGGTCGTGCATCACATCATTGCGTTTGTGCGAGAGCCGGGCTCGAACTGGTTTCGCGGCGAGAAGCCAGGAGTTTTCTTTACCGCTCCCCAAGTGAAAACGAAAGAGCAGCCTGACACGAGTGCGCTGCCGAGCGACTTTTTGGTTGGCTATGCGCCCGGGCAGCCACCGGAGATTCTGAGGCCCGGTCAAGCGAAATTGATCAAAGCCGGCTCGGACATTATTTTTCAGGTTCACTACACGCCGCATGGACGTGCGACACGAGATCAATCACGACTGGGAATTGTATTTGCAAAAGATCCGCCGAAAGAGCGAGTGCTGACGCTTTCGGCTACAAATGGTACTTTTAAAATTCCGCCGGGCAATCCGAACTATCGCGTGGACGCAAGCTTTGAAGTGGGAAGCGATGTGAAATTGTCCGGGCTTCATCCGCACATGCATGGGCGCGGAAAAGATTTTCTGTACCGTGTTGTATATCCGTCAGGTGAAAGCAAAATTTTGTTGAGCGTGCCGCACTACGATTGGCATTGGCAGAATTGGTACACGCTGGACGAGCCGATTGATTTACCGAAGGGAACCAAAATAGATTGCACGGCGCATTTCGACAATTCACCCAACAATCCGGAGAATGCCGATCCGACCAAGGAGGTAACCTGGGGCGAGCAAACCTGGGACGAAATGATGGTCGGGTTTTTCAATCTAGTATTTGACGCGAAGATGCCGGTTGAAAATCTTTTTCCCAGCAAGAAGAATCAGGCAGGTATTGCCAGCAAATAAGATTGGCCTCGGCAACTTTTCCGTACCAGAAATTCCGATCGCAGGCTGTTCGGCTGCCCGAATCAGTTGCACGCATATAGTTTCTTCCTTGCGCCCACAACGCACGTCATGGTTGCTCCTTGCATGGGGCACGCGCTATCGTTGCTGATTCTCTACCCATGCAAACGCCTCGCAATAGATCTTTGCGTCTTGCGCTCATTGGAATGTCCGGAGCGGGGAAGACGTTTTGGTCGCGACAATTGGCGTCGGCCGGGCGTACGGCGATTTCCTGCGATGACCGGATCGAAGAACGGCTTGCATCGCGGCTCGCAGCGGGCGGGTATTCGGGAATTAACGGTGTAGCAGCTTGGATGGGCTGGCCGGATTCGGCAACCTATGCGGAGAGGGAATCGCAATACTTGAGCGATGAGATTGCGGTGCTAGAGGAAGTTTTGGACGATCTGGCACGGTCGACGGAAAAATCCCTCGTGCTGGACACGACAGGCAGCGTGATTTACGCGGGAAATCATCTTTTGTTGCGGCTGCGGAAGCTGATGACAGTAGTGCACCTCGCCGCTTCAGCGCAGGAACAGCAGTTGTTGATCGAGCGATATTTGAATGATCCGAAGCCGGTGCTTTGGCGCGGAGCGTTCCAGCCGAGGCCAGGTGAGGCGCCGCGAGAGACGGTGGCGCGATGCTATCCGAATCTGATCGCAGCGCGGCGGCAGAGTTACGCGGCGTTGGCACATTGCACGATTGAAGTTGCGCAGTTACGTGAACTCCCGCACAAGCCGGAGGCTTTCTTGCAATTGATCGAAAACCGCATGGGCGGTGCTGCTTGAGGTATCGAAGCACGGCGCAAAAAGCTCCGCTGACTTCCTTGCGCGGAGCGGTGTTACGAGGAATGGCGCCCGATGGCGGGCTCTATATGCCAGCAGAAATTGCGCGACGCTCTCCTGAGGAACTGGAAGAATTTCGCTCTCTGCCCTTTACGGAGGTTTGTTTTCGAGTAGTGAAGCCGTTCGGGACGCCGGATGTTCCGGAAGAAGTTTTGTGGCAGATCGTCAGCGAAGCGATCAATTTTCCGGTGAAGCTGGTTTCGCTTTCGCCAGGCTTGCATGTGCTGGAGTTGTTTCACGGCCCGACGTTGGCGTTCAAGGATTTCGGTGCGCGATTCATGGCGCGACTGATGGGATTTTTTGTGCGCGGCGAATCGCGAACGCTGACGGTTCTTGTTGCAACGTCCGGCGATACGGGAAGCGCGGTGGCGCACGGATTCCTTGGCGTACCCGGAATTCGTGTGGTGATTTTGTATCCTTCGAAACGTATCAGCGAAGCGCAGGAAAAACAGTTTACGACGCTCGGCGAAAATATTACGGCGCTCGAAGTAAGCGGTACGTTCGATGATTGCCAGCGGCTCGTGAAAGAAGCGTTTGGCGATGAAGGGTTGAACAAGCGGGCGTTTTTGACGTCAGCGAATTCGATCAACGTGGGACGATTGCTGCCTCAAATGTTTTATCACGTGGCGGCGTACCGTCAACTTCCGGTTGCCTCCGTGCCGCTGATTGTTTCCGTGCCGAGCGGGAATTTTGGAAATTTGACGGCAGGAATTTTCGCGAAGCGAATCGGACTACCCGTGACAAAATTCATCGCATCGACAAACGCGAACGACGTTGTGCCTGAATATTTGCGAAGCGGAAAGTTTCTGCCGCGCCCGGCGCAAGCGACGTACTCCAACGCGATGGACGTCGGCAATCCCAACAACTTTCCGCGGCTGCTCGATCTTTGCCGCGGGCGGCTTGAATACGTGCAACGGGAAATTTGGGGGCACGGCGCGAGCGACGCAGAGACATTGGCGGAAATGAAGTCTGTTTGGGAGCGCTATCGGTATATTGCCGATCCGCACACTGCAGTAGGGATCCTTGGATGGGAAGCCTACAAGCGTGAACATCCAGAGCCTTCGCAGGGATTGGTTCTGGCCACGGCGCATGCCGCGAAGTTTGCGGAAGTGGTGGAGAAAGCCATCGGAACCGCGCCGCCGCTGCCGGACCGGCTCGCCGCGTACTTAAAGCGACCAAAGCTTTCTTTGCCCATAAGTTCTTCGTACGACGACTTCAAACAATTTCTTCTTGCACACTAAGCCTGTTGTTGGCTGCTTTCCCCCACGCTTCTATCTGACAATACGGGATTATCGTGTTTCAACACTTTGTCGTAATGTTCTGACTCCAGATTGAACTCCCTTCCTGTAGAAACTGGAATGACAATCGGGTTCTCTGTAAAACGCAGCTTTGCTAATGCGCTGCGCAGATAGGACCTTTCCCATTCGGAAGCAAGCACAGGCCACGCCGCATATGCCCCGAAGAGAACGATCTCCGGATCGATGGGGTGCCTGTAGGAAACGAATGGATGGGTCAAATAATGAACGATTGGCAGGATAAACATCGTCCCCAAGCACGGAAATATGTTTGAAATGTTGCGCCGCCAGCTTCTCGCCACGCCCCAAAATGCAAGAAGCGAAAGCGTCGTGCAAAACACAATGTTGATTGGGTCCATCGGTTCGTCGACTAGATACTCCAGGCGCGGACTCCAGAATCCGAACCACGTATAAACAAACCTTCGGACGCAAAGAAGCAGATAGGTTGCGGGGTGCGAGCGGATGAAGTCCAGAGCTTCGTGTTTCTTTTCCTCCATGTAGTTTACTTCTCCGATGCGCATCATCTCTTGCAGTTCGCCAATGTTTCGCGACGGATGTTGGTTGTCATTCCACCAATGACGGGTGCTTCCCAAATTTCCGACAGTAACTTCCAGCCAAAAATTGCTCTTTAGCAAAAATGGTTTGTGGAATACGCGATAGTTGCGAATGGCCCAGGGGGAAATTACGAAAAGAAAAGCAATTGCCGCGATCGAGAGAAAAACTAGAGTCTTCCTGATTTCTTGTTTTTGGCGAATGGCTGCCCAGCAGCTAAGAAGAGGCAGCGGAGCAAGAATGGTGGGATTCGTTAGCGCCGCGAAACCCCACATCGCTCCGTAACCAAGCCATCTCAATCCTAACTTTCTGCGAGACTCTGCAAGTTCAAGAGTGAACCAAATCAAAAGTGTAAGGAAGAGAGTACACAACGCTACGTCCCAGACCCAATATGCGTTTAGATAGATACTGTACGGAAAAAAAGCCCAACCGAAAGCAGCATACGTAGCGGTAGCCTCGCCAAATATTTTCTTTCCAATAAAAAAGACCGGAATACAGGTCAGCGCACCGCAAATGCTGTTGAATGTCAAAATCGCGAACGCTGAACCTAACGTGAAGTTTCCAAAAATTCTAAAGATTCCAGAAAGGACGAATGGGTATACCGGTGCCAACCAGGCGCTCGGACCAGTGGGTCCAAAAAGGGGGTTGGAAAAACCTTGGCCAGTTGCAAGAGAGTGGGCGATTCGCCCTGTTTCGTAACCGAAGTTCCAATGTTCTCTCGAGGGTTCGATGCGGTCCTGAGCCACACAAGCGCAGACAATCAACCGTACTGCCAGTGCCAGAACAAAGATGATTTGCAGTTTTTTCTGGGGCCAGCCCAATCTTTCCCAAAACCCCTTTTTCTGGATCTCAAATTGTATTGAATCGGCGACACCGAATGCTTCGAGGGTCTTTGTGCCCAAGGCCCACTCCTGCGTAACGGAATTGTTTTCGGGCCCTTGGCACGGCGGGACGGTCCGAAGGACTCGGCAGTAACTACACTTGGCGGGCGTTGGTTAGGATGCGCGGCAAAGAAAAATGGTTTTGAAATTTAATGCGTGGCCGGCGATTTTCTTGTTAGGTCTGGTTCGGAAAGCGTCCTTCAGCGGAACTTCTTAGTGGCCGAAGAGTTCGACCTTTCACGATCTGCGAAGACGGTCCAAAATGAAATACAGGAAAACACCTACGAATGCATTCACCAGAGCGGCAATAGCTAGACGAATGGTGAACCAGGGCTCGGCATGAGCGAGCAGCAGACGTTGAACGAGCACGATAATTCCCTGGTGCAATGCGAAAAAGACAACTGTCAGGGCGAAGCGGGCGGCAGGATGCTCCGTATCAAGTTTCCCGCCTATCGAAGAGGCAACAAATCCGATCAACGTCTTCGCGATTCCAAAAAGGCCGAGCGGGGTTTTGCTCAAACTGTCCTGCAGCAAGCCGACTACCATACCGAGTAGCAAACCTGTGGAAGGATTGCGGCGGCTCAGCCCAAAGTAAATTGTGATTAGTAGCGGAAGATCGACAATGGCAACTTTGGGGATGTAAACAGGCAGAAATGCTTGAATGACCAGCGCGAAAATCGTGGCCAGGACGATGGTGCCACCGCGGAACTTGTGCACTTCGATGTGCGTTTCGCCGCTGCGAAGATCGAAAGTATCGTTCATTGTGAATTATCCGGATTCCTCGCGGCCGTTTCCTGCGAGCGTTTCCCTGTTACAGGTTTGGGTTTCGCGTCTTTCGTTGCCGAAGACGAAGGGTTGGTTGTGACTGCGTCCTCCGGCTTCTTCTTCATCACGACAGGGTCTGTAGTGAGCAAAACGATGACTTCTTCCAATTTTTCGAGTTGAGCGGAAGGGCGCACGCGAACCAATTTGAATGGGGGCGTACCCTGCTTTACCTCGGCAATCGTCCCCACGGGCAAATCACGCGGAAAAATGCGGTCCATGCCACTGGTGACGACGTGTTCGCCGATCTTTACTTCGTCATCGTTTGAAATGTACTTCATGTTGAGAAGTGGCTCACCGTTCCCGCCAACCGGGCTTTGTATGCGCGATTCCTCGATCATTGCGCCAACGCCGCTATCCCGATCTGTAAGCAATAACACCTGGGCGGTATCGCTGAAAGATTCAATCACTTTGCCGACGACGCCATCGGGAGTAATGACGCCCATATTTTTCTTAATGCCATCACGCTGGCCACGATCGAGATAGATGACAGCACTGTTGGCGTCCGGACCTGTGCCGATCACACGCGCTCCAACCATGGGAACGTGCTCCTGAGACTCACGAAAATTTAGTAACCGTGCCAGGCGATCCGCTTCAGACGCCTTGCCGCGCAATTGCGTGATTTCAAGCTTGAGGGCGTCGTTTTCTTGCTTGAGGCGTTCATTTTCACGCGAAGTGTCACTCAACGCAAAATAATGGCGCCAAGTGCCGCGAATCTTGCCGACGCCCCAGGCACCGGCACGTTCGAACGGAGAGATTAGCCCCACGCTCCAGGAGCGAATCAGGCTGCGATTTTCGCCTTCCTTGTCTGTGTGCTGAATCTGAACTGCAAGAAGCAACACTTGCACAACCACGACGATGGTGAGTAGGACCAGCGAGCGATGGCGAGAAGGAATGGCGACCATGGGACGCTAAATTCACTTTCTATTGAGCGGAAGCTTTGCGTCGCTGGTGACGGAATGCTTCAGCCACATAATTCGTTTGAGACGACAAATCGGAATCCGCGCCGCGCAAAATTAGTCAATGCAAACCATGCGCAGCAATTTGAAATCACTCAGCATTTTTCCGGTGCCGAGCACAACGGAAGCGAGCGGATCATCGGCAATTGAAACGGGCAATCCAGTCTCCTCGCGGATGCGCTTATCGAGATTCTTGAGCAGTGCGCCGCCACCCGTAAGAACAATGCCGCGGTCGCTGATGTCAGCTGAAAGCTCTGGCGGCGTGCGTTCGAGCGCAACGCGAACTGCATTCACGATGGTTGCTACGCATTCGCTAAGGGATTCGCGAATTTCACTGTCGTCAATCGTCACGGTACGAGGCACGCCTTCAATCAAATTGCGTCCTTTTACTTCCATCGTAAGAGGTTTTTCCAGCGGATAGGCCGAGCCGATTTCCATTTTGATTTGTTCCGCAGTGCGTTCTCCGACGAGCAAGTTGTACTTGCGCTTAAGATATTGCATGACGGCTTCATCCATTTCGTTTCCGGCGACGCGAACCGAACGTGAATAAACGATGCCACTCATGGAGATGACGGCGATGTCCGTTGTGCCGCCACCGATGTCGACGACCATGTTTCCGCTGGGCTCTTCAATCGGCAACCCCGCGCCGATCGCTGCGGCCATGGCTTGTTCGACGAGATAAACTTCGCTCGCTCGCGCGCGATACGCGGAGTCTTGCACCGCCCGTTTTTCCACTGGCGTGATTTCGCTAGGAACTCCAATGACGATGCGCGGATGCACCAGAACGCGGCGGTTGTGCGCTTTCTGGATGAAGTACGTCAGCATTTTTTCCGTAACTTTGAAGTCGGCGATAACGCCGTCTTTCATTGGCTTGATGGCCACGACGTTGCCGGGAGTGCGTCCGAGCATCTCTTTCGCTTCGCGTCCAACGGCGACGACTTCGCCGCTGACCTTGTTAATCGCAACGATCGAAGGTTCGTTTACTACAATCCCTTTTCCGTGCGAAAACACGAGCGTGTTCGCTGTACCCAAGTCGATCGCGAGATCGGACGAAAACAAACTGAACACCGACCTCATGTTGTAACCGTTCTTGTTCATTCCCCCAGTCCTTCTGTGAAGCTCTGCCCTTCACTCGTTCGAGACAACCCTCTATTGTCAACGAACGACGCATCCAGCGCAAAATCGCGCTGCTGCGATGGAGTCGTTTATTTCGGCACAACGATCGTGATCTGCTGCCGTGCCGTGCCGCCGCGCCGATTCTGGCCGATGATAACGATCGTGTGCTCACCTGGCTCCAGCGCTTCCGTGAAATAGCGAAAGTTTCCGTCCGCGGCGATATTGGCAACGGGCTGTCCATTAATAATGAGTGCCGCGCCAGGTTCCGTACGGCCGGAAATTTCCGCAAGGCGTCCATGGAGTTGCCAGCCAGAAATCTCCAGCGCCATTTCCTGTGCTTTCCCTTGAGCAAATAGCGCGAACTTGAACGCTTCGCTTGGTTCGCTCGTTTGCTTCTTTGAATCGGTAGCGATAACGTTCCAGAAATAATCTCCGGCATCCAGACCGGTCACATCCGCGGTCGGACCGGAAACTTTCACTTCGCGAGCGAGTTTCGTGAACATATTTGTTGTGCTGATGCGCAGCGTGTAGGAGACCGCATCCGGAATCGGTTTCCACTCAAAGTGAATGCTTGCGGTCTTCGGATTTTCGGTGACGATGGGCGCGAGATTGCGAGGCTCCAAGAGATCAGGAGGCGCAAGGACATCACTCTTTGTTATTGCACCACTCATTGGAATGGTCGCCCTCTGATACGTGCCAATTTCCACTCTTTCCTGACCGCGTTGTACTTCTGCGCTGCCGCCCGTGATTGTAATTTCGCCTTCCTTGGAATTCGGATCCGCTTTGACTGACGCATGGCTGTTGGGACGCACTTCAGCTCTGAACTCTTCCGCACTGACTGCGGCGTGCGAGTTAGGAGAAGCCGCGGTGGATAAGTCCACTTGACCGGTGTTGATGTGTACGGCTGTACTGGTCTGATCGCGCGTAACGTTGTTTTCCTCGACTGTAATTAGGGTCTCTCGATTCACAACGTAAGAAGTCGAGTCCGCAAAGGCAATCCGCGCAATGCCGTCCTGCCCCGTCTGGACCAAATCACCCTTGTCTAGCACTGTGTGATAATCCGCGTCTACCCACTGGACAGAATTGACTTTTTTTACTTGAACTTTTCCGTCGAGGTTTACAAATTTAATTTTGAATTGTCCGGAAGCAACCGGATCGGGATCGGGCGTCCCCGCTTCGGAAACTTTCTTCACGACGTACGCGTACACGTTTGGAAACACGAAATACACTGAGACAAAAATCAAGGCGGCCACAAGAATGAGTACCAAGGCAACCGTTTTGTACGATACGGCGTGCCAGTAAACTTCGACGCGAGGAACCTTGTTGCCTTGTGATGAGCGCTGCGAATCCATGAACCTGTGTTTCCCGTTGGCGCGGCGAGTGCACCAATCTCGCAATTTAACACAGCGCGTGGCACTCGGCGGTTCGGCGAAGGCCTTCGTAGTCAAACTGCAAATAGCGTTCGGGGAACAATTATGGGAAGTGTGGAAAAAGGAGACTTAGGGTTGCCGAATCTTACCTCGGAGGGCAGTCTCTTTTGGGCAGTTTCCATTGGAAACATAAAAACTACAGAACTACCAACTGTGCAATTTCCCTTAACTAAATCGAATTATCTGCTCTTGACAGTTTTTGTTTGCCAGTACAGGATGATGCCGCAATTTTGAACGATAGAGGGTTCTGGCCACAGAGTCGGCCCGTTCCTGAGTAATGGCAAGCTGAACTTCCAAAATAAGGAAACAAATCCATGAAGCGATGGCTCGCGTTGGTCGTATTGGTGTTTTTGGGGCAAGCGTGTTTCGCGCAATCTGTGGCCACATTGCGAGGTCACGTTACAGACGCCAGCGGCGGTTCTTTGGCTGGCACTCAATTGAAGCTGACGCTTGTTGCTACAGGGGCGGTACGCGAGGCGACGTCCGATGCCAACGGCGCTTACGAGTTTAATCAGGTGCAGCCCGGCCGCTACGCGTTCGAAGCCAGCGCACAGGGCTTTCAGACCCGTCGCCAGGAGAATCTGGATTTACTCGTTTCGACGACATCCACGATCGATATCACATTGAGCCTGACGTCGGTTAAGCAAGAGGTGCTTGTGACCACCGATGCGGGTGTCACGGTGAATACGACGGATGCAACTGTCGGCAATGCGTTCGACGAAAAACAAGTTTCTTCTTTACCGATTGAAGGCAGAAACGTCGTTGAGCTTTTGAGCTTGCAGCCCGGCGTGACGTTTCTCGGCAAGTCAACAGGGAACGATGACAGCGATTCGCGCAGTGGATCAGTCAATGGAGCGCGCAGCGACCAGTCAAACGTGACGCTCGATGGAATCGACGTAAACGATCAGAACAAAGGTTATGCGTTTAATAGCGTATTGCGTATGACGCAGGATTCGGTCGAAGAATTTCGCGTAACTACGAGCAATCCGAACGCAGATGGCGGGCGCGGCTCAGGCGCGCAAGTAACGCTCGTAACCAAAAGTGGTACTAACGCGTTTCATGGAAGTTTGTACGAATACAACCGCAACGCGGCATTTACCGCGAACGATTACTTCAACAAACAAACGGAACTCGATAGTGGCTTGCCCAATAAACAGCCGCAATTGATACGCAATGTTTTTGGTGGAGCAGTCGGTGGCCCGATTAAGAAAGACAAGATCTTTTTTTTCGTGAATTATGAAGGCCGGCGGGATGCGGAAGCAGAAGTGCAAACACGTACAGTGCCTGGCGCCGCAATGCGCGACGGCGTCGTTCAATATCTTTGCCAGTACGCGCTTGATTCTGGGGGCAATCCCGTTCCGGACACGGCGAGTTGCCCGGGTGGAACCGTACAAGGATCTAGCGGAAGCTCTTACGCCATCGCCCCCGGCTATAAGGGACTCGGTCCAACCGAAATCCAGAACATGGATCCTCTCCATGTGGGTGTCAATTCGCCAATGCAACAGGTTTTGAACTCCTATCCTGAGCCGAACGTCATCGAAGGCGTGGGTGATGGCTTGAACACTTTTGGCTACCGCTTTGCCAGCACTCTGCATCGCAGTTACAACACATACATCGCCCGCCTCGATTGGATCGTTGCGAAAAATCACACCCTCTTCTGGCGCGGGAACTTGATTGATGATAAGGAACCTGGCTCGCCACAATTCCCCGGGCAGCCCGCTAGTGGCACGGGACTCACAAATAGCAGAGGATTCGCGCTGGGCTATACGGCTATCTTGCGGTCGAACCTCGTCAGCAATTTTCGCTGGGGCTTCACGCGGCAGGGTGGGTCCTCTGCAGGCATTTCAGATCAATCCTCCGTGGGCCTGCAGGGTCTTGATTCTCCCGTTTCCTTTTCGCGAACCAGTAGTTTCCACATTCCCGTCAACAATTTCGTGGAAGATTTGACCTGGACGCGCGGCGCGCACACCTTTTCCTTCGGTACAAACATTCGCGTCATTCACGACGCCCGCATCAGCAATGCCAACTCTTTTTCGGGGGCCTCCATCAACACCGGATGGCTTGGCCCCAGCTCTGCGGTTGCCGGAACTGGCCAACCCCTCGATCCGGCGGCATCGGGATACCCCAACGTTGCACTCGGCCAGATCTGTGGCCCGGACTCCTGCGACCCAAATGTCGGTTTCAACTATGACAGCGCAGTCATGGACGTTGTCGGCGTGGTGACCGAAGGCGACGCCATTTACAACTACGACCGCAACGGAAATCCGCTCGCGCTAGGCACGCCCGTGCAGCGCGAATATCACTGGAATGAATTTGAGTGGTACGGGCAGGACAGTTGGCGGTTCAAGAAGAATCTCACGGTCACGCTCGGCCTGAAATATTCCTATCTGCAAGTACCTGCGGAAATTCACGGATTGCAGGTTGGCCCATGCCTCCTCAGCGGCTCGGCTTGCACATCTTATTCGCTAAGTGACTATTACAATGCGAGCGCGCAGCAAGGACTCACCGGCGGATCCGCAAGCAATGTTCCCGGCGTCTCGTTTGGGTTGAATGGCCGCGCAAACGGAAAACCCGATTTCTGGAATCCGGACAAGAAAGACTTTTCGCCACGTGTAGCAATTGCCTGGTCGCCGAGTTTTGACCACGGATTGCTTTCTGCATTGTTTGGCAACGGTGGTAAGAGTTCAATTCGCGCAGGATATGGATTGGTTTACGATCACTTCGGTGCAGCGATTGTGAATACGTTCGACACTTCAGGTTCTTTTGGCCTCTCCAGCGACATTTCGAACACAGCTGGAGTTCCGACGACGACGACTTCCCCGCGTTTCGAAGGAATCTCCACGATTCCAGCTGGATTGTTGCCCGCCGCTCCTTCCGGTGGTTTCCCAGCCACACCGGACCCAACCCAATTCAACATCAGCTGGGGAATCGATAACAAAGTGAAGACGCCGTATTCCCATCTGATCGATTTTTCTGTCTCTCGGGAAATTACGCCCTCCACTTCAATCGAAGTTGCGTATGTGGGGCGCCTCGCGCATCGCTTGCTTGTCCAACAGGACGTGGCGATGCCTCTCGATCTTCGTTCCAATGGGACGGATTACTTTGCTGCGGCTGCGGCGCTTTCCAAACTTGCTTATGCAGGTACGCCAGTGGGCGATGTGCAGAATTCGCCATACTGGCAGAACGTGTTTGGTGCCCTAGATGGTGTGGACATTGGTTTTGGTCCGCTTTCAGCCACTCAAAACGTGTACGAAATTATTTCCGGCAATCTTGGAAACGAGACGTATGCGCTCTATCAACTCGATCGGCCGGATTCGATCACGGGAGCGGGAATCAACACTGGTTCGCACACTTATCCGAGCTATCGCTTTTATCACAGCCAATACTCAGCGCTTTATGCGTGGCGTTCGATCGGAAAGTCTTATTACGATGCGCTGGAAGTGATTCTGCATCATCGCTTCAACCGAGCCATCCAGGCGGATTTAAATTACACCTATTCGAAGTCGGAAGACTGGACGTCTCAGGCGGAGCGCCTTGCAACTTCCGGCGGAAACAATCTGGCGCAGATCATCAACAGTTGGCAACCTGACCAACTAAAAGGCGTCTCCGATTTCGATATGACGCATCAAGTGAATGCAAACTATTTGGTGACTTTGCCATTCGGACGAGGCCATCGCTTCCTAGGAAACAGCGGCCGCGCAATAAATGCGCTATTTGGTGGATGGGAGTTGACGGGAATCGTACGGTGGACGAGTGGACTGCCGTTCCTGGTAGACAACGGCTCACGGTGGCCGACCAACTGGGACATCGAAGGGTTTGCCACTCAGTTCCAGTCAATTCCCAAAGAGGCGTTGAAGCGTGGCTCGGGCCCCCAAATGTTTGCCGATCCAGCAGCGATTATCGCGAGTTTTCGCCAGGCCCTACCAGGGGAATCTGGAACGCGAAATCCGCTGCGTGGCGACGGTTACTATAGTTGGGACACGGGATTGGACAAAACATTCAACATTACTGAGCGCGCGCATCTCCAATTCCGTTGGGAAGTCTTCAACGTGACAAATAGCGTGCGCTTCGATCCCCATTCGATCAGCTCGAGCCTCGATTTCCAGAACAGCTTTGGACAGGCAACCAACACACTCACAGATAAGCGTGTAATGCAGCTCGCTCTAAGATTCGAGTTCTAGAGCGGCGAAACAAAGCTGGTCACCGCATCTCGTTTGCAGTCTTAATCTCCCTTTGTCGTTGTGTGGTCAATGTCTTTGAAAGGTCGAATTTGATTTGGGTGTGAGCGAACGCTCGTCTATAATCTAAAGTTTGTCCATCGAGTGGAAAGCGTAGAAAAGGGAGAAGCAGGTAATGGCGGGCTTATTTGAGAACAAACAGGTCCTAACCAGGATCTTTATCGGAATTTTCGTGGGGCTGATCGCCGTCAGCATGCTGCTCTATCTTGTGCCGCAAGGGCCAGGGGCGGGAGCATCTTCCTCGGACACGGTGGCAACCGTCGGCGGCCAGAGCATTTCGTTGCAGGACGTGCAGCAACAGCTCACCCAGATTGAGCAGCGCGGCCAGGTACCTAAGCCGCTCGAAGCGCTCTATGCGCGTCAAATCTTGAACCAGCTAGTCTTTGACAAGGAAATCCAGTACGAAGCAGATCGCTTGGGTATGCCGGTGACAAATGATGAGATGTCCAGCCTCATCAAGCAACTCCTGCCGACCGCGTTTAATGGGGACAGCCCTGTGGGCATGGATCAGTATTCGGCGCAGGTCCAGCAACGATTCCAGATGACTGTGCCCGCATTCGAGGCAGCGATTAAGCGCGAATTGCTTGTCGAGAAGTTTCGCAAGTTAGTGACGGACGGAATTAGCGCCAGCCCCGCTGAATTGAAGGATCAATTCAGCTACCAGAACGAAAAAGTGAAGCTGGACTATGCCCTCATCAAACCGGATGACCTGGAAGCAAAAATCACGCCGGATGAGGCTGAGCTAAAGGCCTACTACGAAAAGAACAAAACGAAGTATCAGGAGCCGGAACGTCGAGCGGTTCGCTATGGTTTGATTGACGTAAACAGGTTGAAGCAATCGGCGCAGGTTTCCGACGACGATCTGAATAAGCTCTACAACCAGAACAAATCTCAGTTCCAGGTGCCAGAACGCGTCCACGTTGAGCACATTCTGCTCTTCACGCGGGGCAAGACAACGGAAGCCGAAATAGCCGAAGTGCAAAAGCGCGCCGAAGACGTTCTGAAGGAAGTGAAAAAGGGCGGAAAATTCGAAGATTTGGCGAAGAAATATTCAGAAGATACACAGACAAAGGATAAGGGCGGAGATCTCGGCTGGATCCTTAGGGGACAGACCGTTGCCGCCTTTGAAAAAGCTGCGTTTGGAACGCCAAAAGGTGCGACTTCGGATGTCGTAAAGACAGAGTATGGCTTCCACATTCTGAAAGTACTGGATAAAGAAACGCCTCATGCAGTTCCTTTCGAGGAAGTGAAGCCGCAACTTATGGTTAACGCGAAGGCCCAGAAGGGCGACGCCGAGGCTAGCGCACTAGCGGACAAGGTGAGCGCTGAGATTCGCAAGTCCAATAAGACTTCGCTGGATGATTTGGCGAAGCAATTCAATCTGGATGTGGCAGAAACGGCGCCTGTAAGCGCAACAGATCCCCTTTTGTATTTCGGGAACGCTCCCTCGGTTAAGGATGAGCTATTTCGTCTGCGCCAAGGCGAGGTGAGCATGCCTCTGCGGACCGACCGCGGTTATGTTGTTCTCACGCTAAAGTCGGTTGTGCCGCCGCATCCTGGCACTTTCGAAGAAGAGCGCAATAGGGTTACAGCAGATGTAAAGCGCGAGAAGGCCGTTCAGCTGGCAAAGTCGAAAGCGGACGAACTCCAAAAGCGCGTGAAGGGCGGCGAAAAGTTCGACTCGGCTACGAAAGCGCTTGGCCTTGAGGGTAAAACCAGCGACTTGTTTGCCCGAAGCGGTTCCATTGCAGGCGTCGGCAGCGGAAAACAGCTCGCCGCGGCATTCCAGATGAAGGTTGGAGATGTCGCACCAACTCTGCAGCTTGGATCAAACTGGCTGATGTACCGTGTTGCGGAGAAGTCCGAGCCAAATCCCGGAGATTTCGAGAAGCAGAAGAAGGATTTGACCGAGCAAGTGCTCCAGGAAAAGCGTTCCTTGGCTTTTGAATCGTTCCGGACGGCCCTTGAAGACCGACTCAAGAAGGAAGGCAAGCTCAAGATCATGCAGGACAAGCTGAAGGGCTTTGGCGATCTGGGTTAGTCAAGATTCAGCATAAGCTAAACAAAATAAACAATTTATTTTGTAGGGCACCAGGACTTGTGTTTCCGCTTGCGGCCCGGTAGGCTATTTCTGTCCTTGAATAGTTCCTACGTAGGACCTACTTCCATGGCCTTCCAGCCCGGGAACCAAAAATAGAATGGTGAATCATGGCATCTCGTACCAGTCCGAGCAGAAATGATTATCGCTGCAGCATGGAACGCAACCAATCTGGAAAATACTGTGTTCGGATTCAGGTCCATTACCCCAGGCACGCTTGGACCTTGGGCGTGTATTTCCTTGCGGGCTCATTCGACCGGGCGATGAAAAAATTAGAAGAATCCCTCGACTTCTTGCAAAAGAACGAGGAGAAGCTTTGGTTTTGGGGAGTCGACAGAGCCGAAGACATGGGTTTTTCGGCCGAATTCCTGAAGGAAGCCGGCCTCAAGCTGGATCAGAGGAGCGAATTTCCGCGAAAGGCGACAAGCCTTTCACTCGCCCCGGAAAAAGAAGTCCCTGCGTTTGTGCTTGGGCCGGTGCGGAGGGGTTTGGCGGAGTTAGTAGAAGCCCCGAGAGCCGCGCTAGCCGGCGACTGAAAACATCATTTCAACCTTCCATCGCCGGCCACGGCGACCGCTCTTTGAGTTAGCGGTTACTTCAACCCGAAGAGTGTCACTTGGGGTTTATGCTCCCAGCGCGCCTTGCTATACCAGAGTTCTACATTGTCAATTGTTCGGCGCTCGCCCGGAAGGTCAATTGTGCGAGTACGCCCGCCGTCGGGGATGACCGAGCGAATGGACAGCTCCTCGGCAGCACCATTTCCATAATGAACCACCACGCGGTCGAATTCGATGGCGCCGCCACGCACTCGAAGCTGAATGGCGCGGAATCTGCCGTCGTGTTTACCGACATGGATTTTGTCATGATCGTGGTCGCCATCCACATGAGATTCGCCAAGGTAGACCCATTCGTCCGCATACGCTTTCACGGCAAACATACAAAGAAAAAGCAGGCTGAACATCAGGATTGTTCGCTTCTTGTCCATTCAGTTTCTCCTTGTGAGGAAATGATTTGGTCCGGGAATCGAGCCGCGAAAACGGTCGGCCCGTGAAAACAGCATCCTCCGCTGTGACAAAGGACTGACGATCTGAGCAACTTGAAACCTACACCCGCGCCTCCTCTGAAAACAAGAGCGGGAATATTGTAATTCTTCAATAATAAGGCCCCGTACAGGACGGGGCCTTTGAAGAATCGTAGATATGTAGATATAACGTCCGCAGCGTTCAGCTTTGACCTGCAGCCATCGCTTTAGCGTTCATTTGAGCCATCCATTCGGCTGCCCGTCTGTCTATCTCTTCGGGAGACACATCTTCTACGTGTGTGGAAATACCCCAATGATGGCCGAACGGGTCTATTACCTTGCCGTACCGGTCCCCCCAGAACATATCGGTAACAGGCATGCTCTCCTTGCAGCCGGCCCCAACTGCTTGATTGAAGAGGGAATCGACGTCTTTAACGTAAAGATAGATGCTCTGAGATGGAAGTGAATCGGCCGCGGGCGCGGCTGTCATGCCTGGAAATTCGTCACCCATAAAAATGATCGAATCTCCGATTTGAAGTTCAGCGTGACTGACTCTGCCGTCGGGCGAAGCCATGCGCAGCCGTTCTACCGCACCGAATGCATCCTTATAAAACTGGATAGCCCTAGCAGCATCCTTGCAAGTGATTGACGCGGTGACTGTGTGAAATCCCGGGGGAACGGCATTTACTGATGAACTCATGGAAGCCTCCAAAGCGGAAAATTTGACGCGCGGATTAGGGCAGAGGAGGAGAAACATTCCACGCGCAGAAGGTTCATGTACGCCTGCGAGAAGTTTCAGTCAACTGGAAACTGCAATATGAAGATTAATTCATTGAGACTCTAGTGGGGAATCGCTGCGTTGGTCAAAGCGAAGGGCAGTTGAGATGGAATAAGAATGGCCGGGAGAGACTTGGCGTCTTTCCCGGCCATTAAACGTTGAAGGTTTCTTAGAAGCTAAAGCGCAAGCCGACCTGCATGACGCGCCGGTCACCCTGTATGCCCGTAAAGTTTGACCAATTGCTCGGCGGATTTAGTCCACGGAGCGCCGGATCTCGAGCAACTCCAAAGCCGGTGCGGCTTGTATCAATAGCCCCCATTGGCTGATAGTTTGCCACGTTGAAGACTTCCCAGCGAAGTTGTAACTCCTGTTTCTCGCTCCAAGGCATAGCGAAAGTTTTGCCGAGGCCCAAGTCTGCGTTCACCACACCCGGGAGGCGGAGCCAATTTCGGGGCCCAGTCTCTCCAGGATAGGCATTCCGGAAGCTCTGATAGATGGTCTTGAGGTCGCAGCCACCAAACAACTTTGGTGTGCCCGCTCTGCTCGGGCAGGAGCTGATTGGACCAGTCGGAGTCACGTCGGCTTGCACGTTCCAATTGGTTGCCCAGCGAGCATCATCGTACGGAGAAGTTGTTTCCGGCAGACCGCTGTTGTAGCGGAATATGCCAGTGAGTTGCCAACCTCCGATGACGGCGTCAAGGCCGCGGTTCATGCTGGTTCCAAAGCGCCTTCCGCGACCGAACGGCAATTGCCAGATTGCGGAGGCAGTCACGAGATGGCGGATGTCAAAATCCGAGTTGCCATACCAGTCGCTTTGGCGAATCGGATTGACGATGAAGCCCGCACCATACGCGGTCGTGTTTTGCAAGCCGGACGCATCATCCAGAGAATGGGAGTAGGTGTAATTGAAGTCCATGGTCAGAGTCTTGAGGCGCTGACGCACTGTGACGGTCATCGCGTTATAGAAAGAGTTTCCGATAGTGCTCCACGCCGAAAGCGCACCGTACTGTTGCTGCATGAAGCGAGTAGGGCCAGCACCAGTGGAGAACAGCACTTTGTCGATGAGCGCCTGCGTATCGGTCCAGTCATTTCCAGCAAAGAACGCACAAGGATTGGATGGAGTGCGCGATTGCATGGCGTAGAACAACTGTGTATTCGACCAGGAAGGATTGAAGCCCGGATTCGGATCGCTTGCACTGCATACTGGATCGAGCCCGAAGAAATTGTTCATGAGAGACGCCATTCCGGCAGGGAAAAGGTTTTCGAAGAACGGAATGGGAGCGATCTGGCTGGTATCAACGCCCTTCTGCCGTTGTTTTTCAAGCATGGTGCCGGCTGTATACCAGTCCATGCCGCTTTTGGGGTCGCGAGTGTCGTTGAACGCGGTGACGTCCCGACGAGCCAGGAGATGGCGGGCAGCACGGCCAATGTAAGAAACGCTGAGCGTGGTGTTGGCTTTGAATTGGCGCTCGTACGTAAGGTTCCAGACGTATTCCGCGGGAGCTTGAAGTTTGGAATCGATGCTTGATTCGATGCGTTCGCCTTCGTCGAGTGGCTGCTTAAGGGGGAATTGCAGATTAGCAGGGGTTTGAACCAAAGGCAGAGTTCGAACGCTTTGATTAAAGCCAGTGAACAAAGGTCCGAGTCCCTGGCAGCTCGAGCCGCAGGCCTGAGTGTCAAAGGTGTTGGCATTAATGTTGAAGCTCGAGGTGAACCCAAGTGTGTTGTTCAGATCGAAGTCCACTGCCAAAGCCTGGCCGTAATAGTCATTGGTTAACGCGAAGCCGGTGCGAATCACGGACTTTCCCGCATCCCCAAATATCGAGTGGAATAGGCCTTTGGAGAAACTCGGCGACCATGCAATGGCCACACGGGGTTGAAAATTGTTTTTGTCCCAGTTATACATGGGCTTGCCACCGTTGGCAGGGCCGGATTTGTCAATGATAATCGGGTCTGTAAAGTTATTGCCTTGTGCGGCGGCAGCCAGGCGCTGCTGAAAATAAGTCGAGAGCGGAACGGTGGGTTGTACCTCGAAGCCCTGTGTTTCGTAGACCGGGCGCTCCAAGCTATAGCGAAGTCCGTAAGTCAACGTCAGGTTGGGCCGAATCTTCCATACGTCCTGAACATATCCGTCGTAGGCCTGCGTAGCAAAATTCCTATTCGTTGGCACGCCGGCGGATTGTATCGATCCGTTCTTACCGAATGTGAATTCCGCAGTGTATTCCGAAAAGCGGCCGATGATCGCGGTCGCCGCATTCTGGATTTCGGTGCTGGAGTTTAACGATTGGTCGCAGGGCGGCGGGAATTTAGTGCATGGGCGCGCGGCACCCGGTAGCCCATTTGCAGTCAAGTAATCTTGGAAGGCCCCTGAAACGTGATCGCCAGCGCTCAGGTAAAATGAGGGATTTGTGACCGCATTATCAAATGCGTTTGCGAAGGTGACTCGGGAATTGTCTATTCTGCGGACATTGGCGCCGAATTGGATAACGTGTCTGCCGTGAATCCAGGAAAGATCATCACGGAAATTATGGACCGGAGTTACGCGGCTAAGGCTATGAAGCTGGTCGTTTGGAGTGAACACGAAACGAAAACTGATATCGTTGCCAAAACTGTCGCCACCGGCAGTGAAGGCCTGTCGAGTCAGTCCGTAATGGAAGTTGTTGACCACGTTGTTGCTGATATTCCAGGTGTGCCCGACGGCGATGCCGTAGGGATGGTTCCAAATACCGGGAATCGGAGTATCCGGGAACGCCTCGAAGTGGGCGGGATCCGGATCAGCTTGGGTGTCGCTAATGTAGTTGAGGCGAACGAAGGCGTTCTGCTTGCTGTTGATCACCCAATCGAACCGGGCGAAGTGGGAGTTAAGTCTTGTGGGCAAGGGTGCGTTAAATCGGAAGCCACTTGTGTTCAGGCCATCGCCTTGACTGGTGTCATTCGCAGGGTATTTTGCGGCGGCAGCAGCCAAAGCAGAGAGTGCTGCAGGGTTGATGCCAGCTGTCGCATACACTTGTTGGACTTGAGTTGGATTCAGTGAGGCATTTGCAAGAGTATTGCACGAGGAATCGGTGCAGTAGTTATAGTTGAGGATTCCCTGGCCCAAGCTGGGTAGAGGAACAACCTCGGTGACGGGTTTAGCAGTGGCTTCACGGCGGCCCTCATAGCTGTAAAAGAAGAACAGTTTGTCCTTAACGATTGGGCCGCCGAGAGCTCCTCCGAAGGTATTCCGAACCAGCTTGGTGCGGGGTACGCCGGCCCTATTGCTGAAAAAATCATTCGCTTCAAAGATGCTGCCGCGATAAAACTCAAAAGCCGCCCCGTGCCAGGTATTGGAACCGCTCTTGGTGACGAGGCTGATTTGGGCGGCCGAGGAGCGACCCTCATCGGCGTTAGAATTGACCGTGGTCACGCGAAATTCCTGGATGGCCTCGGCATTCAGACGCAGAACCGGACCATCAATGGCGTTGCTTTGTGCATCGTTAATGTCCACGCCATCGAGAGTAATATTGGATTGGTCGCTGCGGGCGCCTGCTACCGACCCATCTGGTGTTACACCAGGTTGAAGGGTAAGCAAGGAAAGAACGTTGCGCCCTTCCATCGGAAGCTGAGTGATTTGTTCAGCGACGATGGTGTTGCCCAGCGTGGCGTCCTGTGTGTTGATTTGAACTTCGTTACCGCTCGATTCGACCTGGACGGTTTGACTTGTGCTGCCCACTTCCAGCTTGACGTCCAGAGTGATGGTGTTACCGACGAGGGCGTGTACGGAAGTGAAATCCGCTTTGCGGAACCCGGGTGCCGTCACGGTCACGTCGTAATCGGCAACAGGGATAAGGTCAAAGCTAAAAGCGCCGGTAGTAGTCGTCTCCTGGCTGCGTGAGAAGCCGGCGGCATTTTTGATGGAAACCTGAGCGTGCGCGACCACGCCGCCCTGTTGATCGACTACTGTTCCTCGGATAGTTGAAGTGCCGGCCTGACCGAATGCTGCGTCATTGCCGAAAATGAGAGCGAAAAGAAGTGTAAAACCTGAGAAAAATTTCCACCCGGATTTCATTAACACCCCTCCTGAATCGCTGAGGGATGGCCGCGCGTGAGGACACACGTGCACCGTAGCTACGAAAGAAGATCAGGTGATAAGGATCAAAAGTATTGAATACTATCAGCCCACTCGAGAGCGGACCCCTACCCCGTCATCCCCGTCGTACCCACTGCCACCACAGAGCGTTGGAGAGTAGATAGTCGTAGTCGGAGCGCATGTCAAGGGAATTTTGAAACGGAAACTTTAGCGGACAGTATCTAAATTTATGCAATGTGCAACAAGAAAGTTCTGACCAGCAAACTCTTCATGCGAAATTGAGCCAACTATGCCGCAGGGTGGCAACAATTGAGGCCAAGCTGCAACAGTGAAACATTAAGTGACGAGGAAGCGTACCACTGGCATGGAAACAGCCGCCATGCGCCCTCGTTTACCAGCGTTGACTTCGCTTCGTTTTTTCGCGGCTTTGCACGTTGTGTTCTTTCATTTGCTCGCCCTTAAGATTTTGTGGAACGCCGGCTGGCTTAGGCAGGTCTCTTCCATCGGCTATGTTGGCGTCAGTTTCTTTTTTGTGCTTTCCGGATTCATCCTTGTTTACACGTATGCTGGTCGCGAAACCACATCGAAGGAATTTTGGCGGGCGCGGTTTGCGCGAATCTACCCGGCTTTTCTTTTTTCGCTGATTGTCACCGGTCCTTTCTTTCTAATCGCTGCTCTCGTCCTGAAAATTCCTTTTTATGAATGGTTCGGAGCACACATAAAGTTAGTGCTTTTTCTTGTGCCGCTGCTACTTCAAGCATGGGTGCCGCTTGCTGCGTTGGCTTGGAACTCCGTGGCCTGGAGTCTTTCCGACGAAGCGTTTTTTTATCTCGGTTTTCCCGTGTTGCAAAAGCGCATTCTAAAATTGAGCAGTGCCGGACTCGTGTCAATGGGGGCCAGCTGTTGGATAGTCAGTTTAGCCATGACATTTTTCTATACGTGGAAAAATCCTGACCACTTGCAAGTCATTGACGCGGATGTTCTGAATGGGTTTTGGTTGAACGCGGTGAAGTTTCATCCATTGGCTCGGCTACCAGAGTTCGTGCTCGGGATGGCTTGTGGTGCAATTTTTCTGAAGTCAAAGCGAAATCCTGTACTTGCCTTGCCACTGGTTCTTTGCGGTCTCCTGATTTTCGGAGTCGTGGTTGCAAATTCGAGGCACTTGCCCTATGCCGTGCTACACACTTCGCTTCTCGCCCCTGCATTTGCCGCCGTCATCTATGGATTTGCTCTAAAGCCGAACTGGGGAACTTTGCTCGAATGGAAGCCACTGGTGTTTCTTGGAGACTCGAGTTACAGCCTCTATTTGTTGCATTCCTTCATCATGGGGCCGTTCTTTTATACGCAAACGGGCGATCCTCGACATCGTACCTTCGTTTGGATGTTTGTTTATTTTCTGTTGGCCATCGGAATCTCAGGCTTGGTCTATCGTTTAATCGAGGAGCCTGCGCGACGGAAACTCCGTGGCAAGAGAAGAGAAAGTGCCCTGCCCACCCGGAGTGAACCGCTAGCTCAAAGTGCATTGGCCTGAGCCGTCAGTTCCGCCAGTGCCTGTAAGAGCTCAAACATTCAAATAAAATCAGTTTCGTGAGAGTTCGGCGTACATTAGTGAGCATCGGAGGGTTACGCAACTGTGGCGTCGTGAACTGGCCTAACACCAGGAATCTAGTTTGGAGCGAATGACGATGACAATACGAAAAGTGGTTCTGGGCGGAATCGCAACCGGGACATTGCTCTGCGGCGGTATTCTTTTGGCGCAGAAACCGCCAAGAGACATCAGCTCGCGGCGGCATCCCAATCTGGCTGCGGCGCAGAGATTCTGCGATCAAGCTTTCCAGAAAATCACGGCAGCACAAGAAGCCAACGAATTTGATATGAATGGGCACGCCGCCAAAGCAAAAGAACTGCTGGATCAGGCGAGCAAGGAACTGAAGGAAGCTGCAGAAGCGGCGAACAAGAACGCAAAGTAATTTCTTCGAATTTCGAGAGACCGAAATTCAAACAAGAACTCCCCGCGCGACCTAAGTCGCGCGGGGAGTTCTTGTTGTTTCGATCAAAAGAAATGGTTCAGAGTGGTTTTGGATGCGCCGCGAGAGCTTCGCGGAAGGCGTTCAAATTGGATTTATCTACAACAGCCGTTCCAGTGTCCACCCACTTTGGCAGGGGACCCGAAGGCGCAGTTTTCCAATCCTTGAACTCGTGCACAGCGTTGTGGTGCAAGTCGTCAGCAAACTTCACTCCGTAGTAGCTCATTACATAGGGCTTTTGCGTGATAGTCGCAGTGATCACGCCGCGCTCAATCCAATCCAGTGTTGCCGGGTCTTTGTCGAACGCAACTACTGGAATTTTCCCCTGCAGATCCAAACGGTGAAGCGCTTCCGCCGCGCCAGAGCCACCGGATGCTTCTAGGCACAAAACGCCTTCAAAACTTGCCTTCCCTTTGACTAACGCGGAAATACTGTCATTGGCGACGCGAGGGTCGCCATTGTCATCCATCGTTTGAATCACTTTAACGCCGGGATATTTCTTCAGTGCTTCATTCACGCCGCGAACACGCTCGTCGAGATTCAATTGGCCAGGAATCGTTATGAGAACTATATTTCCTTTGCCGTGCAGAATCTCGGCCATACGCTTTCCGCTCTCCTGTCCTGCGCGGAAATTGTCCGTGCCCACAAACATGACTCGTTTGGACTCTGGCGCATCGGCATCCAGAGTGATGACGGGAACTCCGTTCGCCACAGCGGAATTGATTGCCTCTTGAAAGAGGTCAGGCCGTGAGACAGAGATCAAGATTCCAGCTGGATTTTCGCTGACCGCCTTTTGAAATGCGCGCAACTCTTCCTGCGGATCGAAATTCTCCGGACCGACAAGCTCCGCTTTGACGCCCATTTGCTGAGAAACATCGCGAAGACCAGCTTCGGCTTCCTGCCAATAAGGGAGCTTTGTGGTTACAGCGACGAGAACGTATCGCTCCTTCTCGTCGTGATACGGCTTTTGACAGGATGCTGCACCCAGGGTGACGCCAACCAACAAAGTGAACACGAGCGTGCGACGGCTTCGCATGGGAGCCTCCTCAATCGGGATTTTAGTAATCGGAGAACATGATTGAGCTACCGGGGATAAACAAGGCGCGAACGGGGGAAGCCTACCACAGTCCGGGAAGGAGGGATGCAAGAAGAAAAGAAAACCCGCTCCACCAATTGCCGGCGAAGCGGGGAAGGGTTCTACGCGATTCGATGCGAACTTACATCGGTTTCTTGATCACCGCGCATGCAATTCTGGCTGGCGAACTTGAAGAACCAGGTGTTGAAACAGCGTGAATTACGATTGATGTGCCGCCATTGCTGAAGACGGAACTCGGATCATCACCGAGCGTAACGTTGGGAGCCACGACGCTCACGTGTGCCGTGCCATCCGCCGCGATGATCAGCGTGAAATCCGGTATGTCACCCGCAGGCGCAGAGCCATGATCGTGATCCATGCCGCCCGCTGGACTGAAGTGCGGCCCGGCGGATTTGAAATCCGGCGCTTCGCATTTTGCGACCTGGTGGATATGAATCGAATGCTCGCCGGCAGGCAAGCCCTTCATGTCCAATTTGATTTTCACGCCGTGTGGCGTATCGGAAAGAGTGGCGGTGCCGACGGTCTGGCCTTCCGCATTCTTGAATTCAGTCGTAACTGGTTTTGCGGATGCATGCGAGTGGGTTTCCTGGGCCGGGGTACAGGTGGCAGCCACAAAGCAGGCGATGACTGCGCACAAGGACAGCTTAAAAGCTACGAGCTTCATCGGGATACTCCTAATAACTCAGTCTTTAGCGATTGATTTCGCCCCGCTGGGCGTGGTCACAACTAGTCTAGCTGCGGACGCACATTCTTGGCGAAGGGTGTCACCAGAGGGTTACGTATTGGCGAGGGGGATTACGGATGGTAGAGCTGGGGAAATTCGCGCTTCAGCAAATCCAGTTTCGGCATGTCCATCGCGCGGATATATCCGTCGTCTGGGTGATGAACCAGGTAGTCCTGGTGATAGCTTTCTGCGTCATAAAAGGCCGGCGCTGAAACGATTTGTGTTGCGATGGAGTGTTTGTAGATCTTTACCGCATCTAGCTGGGCGATATAAGCCGTTGCGATTTTCTTTTGTTCTTCGGTCGTGTAGAAAACCGCAGAACGATATTGCGTTCCGACGTCCGGCCCCTGGCGATTTTTCTGCGTCGGATCGTGCACTACGCCAAAGAAAACCATCAAAAGCTGTCCATAAGTAATGCGAGACGGGTCATAGACGATGCGCACGCTCTCTGCATGGCCCGTCGTCCCTGTGCACACTAGCTCGTAGTAAGGGTGGTCTACGTTTCCACCGCAATAGCCGGCAGTCACTCTTTTCACGCCAATGACGTGCTCATAGACTGCCTGCGTGCCCCAGAAGCAGCCGCCCGCGAAAACAGCGACCTCTTCCGTTGGTTTTTCTGCGAACGGAGCGTCTATGGCCGGAACCGGCAGGGGCGTCGAAGGCGTTGCGGGTACACCGGAAATCGCCCGAACGCAATACCAAACCAAATAACCCGCAACGGCCATGATTACAAGAACGCGAGGTAGCTTAGTAGGTTTAGAAGAGAATTCCATATCTTTCTCTAGCGTACGCCTTGGAAGAGCCTTAAACAATCAAGCTACACACCGAGATTGGATGCCAACCTCACACAGCCAATAAGGCGACGCCATGCGCATGTATGATTGTGTGCGAAACGCCCAGCTAATTCAGTGCATCTTAACGATGAAAAACGGACAGACCAGGAGAGCCAATGCAACGATTTCTTACAAGGACGACATTCGTGGCTGTGATTGCGGCCAGCTTGCCAGTTATTGCCGGCGCCCAAGTGACCCACGGAAAGAAACCGGATCTGCCAAAGCCTTTTGCAACGCAGTCGGCGGGAAATGGGCCGGATGAAATCAAGCGGCCGGATGGCTTTCTTCCCAATGTGCCAAACGGTTTCCGCGTCAACGTTTACGCCGAAAACTTCAAGACCCCGCGATGGCTGATTGTTGCTCCAAACGGCGACCTGTTCGTCGCGGAATCGGGCGCAGGACGAATCGAGGTTTTGCGAGATCCTAAGCACTTTGGCAGCGCGCAGGAGCGCGAGACATTTGCCGGCTCTATGGACTACCCGTTTGGAATCGCATTCCACGATGACTATGTCTACATCGGAAGTATGAATGAGGTCGTCCGCTTTCGATATGATCCAAAGACTTCCAAACGACTTGGCGAAGAGGAAAAATTACTCACCTTACCGGGGGGCGGCCACACTACGCGCTCGCTGGCGATTACTGCGGATGGCAAGCATTTGTTGATTGGCGTGGGTTCTGCAAGCAATATCGACACAGGAGAGCTACCAATCCGTGCGGCGATTACGATTTGCGATCTGGATGGTAAGAACGCAAGGCAATACGCCACCGGATTGCGGAACCCTGTTGGATTGGCGCTGAATCCCACGACCGGTCAGGCGTGGACTTCTGTAAACGAGCGCGACGAACTGGGAGATGATCTGCCGCCTGACTATTTCACCTCCGTCCAGGATGGCGGATTTTACGGTTGGCCCTACAGCTATATCGGTTCAAACGTTGATCCTCGTGTGAAGCAAGAACATCCTGAGTTGGTCGCGCGAGCCATCATTCCCGATGTTTTGGTCGGAGCCCACGTTGCACCGCTACAATTTGCGTTTTACACCGGGAGCCAGTTTCCGGATTCGTATCGCGGCGGAGCGTTTCTGGCCGAGCACGGTTCGTGGAATCGCGCCAAACGTTCCGGGTATCAAGTCGCGTTCATAGGATTCAAGGACGGAAAACCAGCGCAGGATCCTGTGCCATTCCTGACAGGGCTTGTTCCTGACCCATCCAAAGGACTTGTCTATGGGCGCCCGGTTGGCGTCGCAGTCTTGCCCGATGGATCGCTTGTAGTTTCAGATGATGGCCCCGGGCTCATCTACCGCGTCAGCTACGGAAAATAAATCTAGTTGACCGTGAGGGTCAGAGAAATCGATTGAGTCGGCAGATTGTTGGCTGTCGCATTGACGGTGATCGTATAGCTTCCTTTGGGCGTAATTTGCGGTGGTGGAGTGATTGACGTTGAGCCGCCTCCACAACCCGAGGCGAACAGGAAAATCGCCAAGACGGAAAGAATCGCGCTGGCAGAGAGCTTTCTTGCGACGTCCTTTGTCCTGTTCATCCAGATAAGCAGCAGGAAAACAAGCCAAGCTGCAAATGCCGGATAAAAACGCAAATCCAAGAAAGGCAAACTTCGAATTGGGCCAAGTGCGCTCGAACTTCCCGTGGTCGAAATGCTTACAGAAATGTTCGCCGCGGTCGCGGAAGTTACGCTCACGGAAGCCGGAGTAACCGTGCACTTTGCGGCAGTAGGGGCACCGCTGCACGCGAGAGAAACATTCCCCGCAAATCCTTTGTTGGGGTTTAGTTGGAGGGAATAGTTTGCGGTTTGCCCTGCTGTGACCGCAGCGGTAGTCGAGGAGTTTGCCGCTGGAGCCACTTGAAACGGCGCCGTGCCAGTGCCTTGAAGTGCTACAGACTGCGTCGAAACGACCGCATCATCGGTAATCACCAGGGTCGCCGTACGCGCGGTTTCGGCGGATGGAGTAAAGGAAACGTTGATCGTGCACGTTGCGTTTACGGCGAGCACCGTGCCCACGCAATTGTTCGTCTGAGAAAAATCACCCGGATTCGTGCCGCTGAGAGCCACACTGCTGATGTGAAGCGGAGCGGTCCCGTTACTGGTTAGAGTGATGGGTACAGGACCCTCCGTTGCGCCCTGTGAAACAGGAATAAACGAAAAGGTATCCGGAGAAACCGAAGCTGCCGGAGCCGATCCTTGACCGGTAAGAGAAATGTTGATGGGACCGCCTACTCCGCCGTCGGTCAACGTTAGTGTGCCGGTGCGTTGACCACTTGCCGTGGGGCTAAAAAACACATGGATCACACAACTGGAGCCAGCAGATAAAGTGCCGATGCACCCATCATTTTCAGAAAAGTCGCCAGCGGTAGTAACGGAAAGAATCTGAATTGATTGCGTGCTCGTATTTGTAATTGTTATTTGTTGAGCTGTACTTTGCGTTCCCACAAGTTGAAGTGGAAAGGCAAGGCTGCCCGGAGAAGCGACCAGGCCTGGTTGCTGAATTTTTGCCACGAATCCGTCAAAGCAGGGTGCTGAATTGGGGCATGATGTGCCGCCGCCCGGAGTTGCCTGGAAAGCATTCAAAACAGGGAAGTCGGTGGAGTTCGTGTCGCCGGCCGCATAGATCGCGTGAGACTGATCGACGGCTATCGCAAACCCTGCGTCCACATTGCTTCCGCCAAGGAATGTCGAAAAGACCAACCCAGTTCCCTGGCTATTGAGTTCGGAAACAAAAGCATGAGTACATTGAAAACTACCAGGATTCACACAAGGCGCTGCGGCATAACTAGGCAAGAGAGAGTTCATCTGCGGAAAGTCGGACTGGTTCGTAGCTCCGATTACGTAAGCCTGCCCCGCAGAGTCAACTGCGATTCCCAAAGTTCCAGTGGAGGAAACTGGATTCACCACGGCCTGACCGGTCAAGTAAGTTGAGTAGGCTAAAGGCGCCGACCCGGATTTATCGATCTTGGTAACGAAACCGAAATAGCCACCTGTAGACGTCACCGTCTCCTGAAAAGCCCCTGGCGTGGTCGGGAAGTTAAGGCTGCTCGTCTGGCCAGTCATGTAGATATTTCCAAAACTGTCCAAGGCGAGACCGCTGATAGCCACCTGATTCGCAGCCCTGCCACTGACCGTACCGCCGAGATAAGAGGAGAAGAGAAGCCCACTACCGTCGGGTTTTAGCTTTGCGAAAAAACCTGGGGCGGGCTGAGTCTGAAGAGCGTTCACCAAAGGCAGGCTGCCCGGCGTTACAGAACCAGCAAAGACTGCACTGCCATTCGCATCAACGGCGATGGCATTTACTGTGGTGTTATCTCCAAAATAGGTTGAATAGACCAGAGCGGAGCCCGCCGCGTTGAGAGCAGTGACAAAAGCGACGAAACACTGTTGCGGCGCCGGAGGAGTAAGTAGTGTACAAGTCGTTTGAAAAGTGCCAGGCGTCGTGGGAAACGAGGTGGAGGAAGTGGTTCCTGTGACATAGACCTGCCCGAGGCCGTCAACCGTTGCCGTTTCTGCTACGGAATCTCCCGGGGCACCCAAGTAAGTCGAATAGATAAGTGCCGAGCCGCTTGGCGCTAACTTTGCAACAAAACCCTCGCGGCATGCAAATCCAGGGCATGTTCCTGCAGTGTACTGTGTTGAATAGGCGCCAGAAGTGACCGGAAAATCGGTGGCCGTCGTGATGCCGACAAGGTAGACGTTTTCTTGCGCGTCTACGGCGACTGTACGAACCGCTTCTCCACCGGTGCCGGTTCCACCAAAATATGTGGAATAGATAAGCGAATTACCCGCTGGATTCAATTTGGAGATGAAACCAGAACCACACCTAAATGTATTTGGGGCGGCGCCGCACAGGCTCGGGTTCAACGCAGATTGAAGCGGGTTCTTTAGCGGAAAGTCCGTGGAGCTTGTCCCTCCCGCGACGTAGATATTTCCGCTGGGGTCAACGGCAATACCTATGATCACGTCTTCCTCGTTGCCACCGAAGTAGGTTGAAAACTCCAAGACGGGGTCAATTACCAGCGGTTTGTTCGCATCGTACTCGCCGATGTGAAAGCCAACTTCGTTCGAGGCGCTGAGGAGATAACCACCCTCAATATCTCGATTTGAATTTCCAATTTTTTGGTAAATCTTAGGCTTCTTTAGGTGAAGTTCGCCGGCGGGCGCCTTCACGATGAGGTCGCCATTGTGGCCGACCTGCAGGCTCTCTGCTTCCGCAAACGAGATTTTGATTGCAGCCGGATCCTTTTTGGGTGCAACGATCAGGTCGTGCTCCAGCTCAGTCCCCTTTCCGTAATAGAGCAAATCTATCCCGTCGTAAAGGTTTTGCACTTTTATGTTTCGATACGACGGAATTCCCGTGCGCCATTTTTCAGGGTTGTTTCCGATGAAATAGTTCGTGGTGGCCCCGGATTTCTCAAGCCCCGTAATTGCCGCATTCTTGTTAGCTCCTGCAAATTGCATCCGAATCGACCTGGGGTTGTTGGCCCCTGGGGATGCGTGTTCAATATCAATTGCTGAATTCACAGAGAAAACTGCTTCGGCGGACCCCAAAAGCAGCTTGTAATTCTTGCCCCGCGCGATGAATTTTGCCGGGGAACTGACTTGTCCTTCGTTGCGCTCAAATGTCAACGGTAACTGGGAAAGCTTCTGCGCCAGAGCGCCTTTCGATTGCAAGTATGACACTCGGTCGGAAAGCGTAGTCTTCAGGCCGTTCTGAGATGGAGAAAAGAAGTTTATTCCTGCAAACGCAATACTCAGAAGCATTACCGCGAAGGCGAGCAAACGTCTGAACGTAGTTGGTTCCCAAAAAAGAGTCACCCGACCATGAAGGTTAAACAGGAGTCGCATGAGCCCTACTTCCCCGGAGTTTGCCCCGTAGGCCAAGCCCGAATTTTTTCTGGTTTTTGAGAGGGAGCCTCGGCTGTAGTGTAGGACGCGGGCCGAGGGTTAGCAATCCTCTTGGGTCCAGTCAGTAATCGTGACTTGCAAGTCCGCACGATAAGGGAATCGCGTTCCGGTGCGACATTCACGCCTATGAAGCAACAAGGGGAACCGATCATCTAGTTGACAGTAAGTGTGAGGGAAACGGTCTGCGAGGGCAGATTATTTGCTGTCGCGCTGACGGTAATTGTGTAGGTTCCTTTCGGAGTGGCAATCTGTTGAGGTGGGGGAGTGATTACATTGCTGGCTCCTCCACAGCCTGAGAGCCACACGGCCAAACTCGCAAAAAGCAGCGAGACGTAGATTGCCGTGGGTCGAACTCGATTGAATTTTTGGCGATTCAGAATCGAGAAAAATAGCAAAACGAGAAGAACTGCGGTAGACAAGGAAGTATTCGGCCGATTCGTCCGCGAAACAATTTGCATCGGAGCTGCCGCAGACGTACCGCTGGATGTTGCGATCCTTGCCGTGAATGCAACGGGATTCGAAGAAGAAACAGAAATGGACGTGGATGAAAGAGAGCAGGTCGCTGCCAAGGGAGCGCCGGTACAGGAAATGGAAACATTTCCCGTGAAGCCCGTACCTGGGTTGAGCTGTAAGTTGTACTGCGCCGTCTGTCCGGCGGTAATGGATGCCGTCGTAGCGGACTGGAGTGACGGATTCAATTGAAACGGCAGCGCTCCGTTGCCTTGAACGAATATTGTTTGCGTCTGGCTCGGAGCGTCGTCTGCCAAGGTGATAGAAGCCGATCGCTGGCCGGTAGCAAGTGGCGTGAAAGAAACATTGATGTTGCAACTCGCGTTGACGGCAACCGGTGCGGAGGTGCAATTGTTGGTTTGAGAAAAATCCTGTGGATTGGAGCCGCCGATTGCGACATTTGAAATATGCAACGTCGCGGAGCCGATGTTCGTAATCTGAAACGTTTGTGGCCCTTCCATCTGTCCTTGCGCGATTGGATTAAAGGTCAGGCTGCCCGGAACAAACGCAACCGAAGGCGAAGGGGCAAGGCCTATGCCAGACAGTGGAATGTTTTGCGGGCTGCCCGGTGCGTTGTCATTAATTTGCAGCGTAGCGGATTCAGTTGTCGCCGTGGAAGGTTTGAACGTCACAGAGAACGAACAATTCGCATTTGGAGAAAGCGCTGCGGAACAAGTTGTTGATTCCGAAAAATCCGCCGAGTTCGGGCCGCTAATGGATACGGAATTTAGATTGATGGTCAGGGACTGGTCGCCGTTGTTCACAAGGTGCGTGACCAAAGTGACCTGCTGGCTTTCCGTGACCGATCCAAAATTGAGCGCCGGCAAAGTAAATGATGCACTCGGGCCGCTAATGGCTTGAACCGATGTCCCGGAAATGGCCAGGTTGAACGCCGTGCCGCCTGCGGGAAACGGCGAATTCGCGACTTCCGTCAGCGAACCGTCCTGTGCATTCACCTGGTAAGCATGAATGCCTTCCCCGGAGCCGGAATACAAGAAAGCGCCTGCGGGGTCGGCAACGACATTTCCCAATTGAAACTTAGGCGAGGCCAACGGGGAAGTCAGCGGCGTCGGTTGTCCCGTTGTTTGATTGATGGAGTAGATGACTAACCCGAGCGACTGCTGCACGTACAAAAATTTTCCGGAGCTGTCCACCACCATCGCTTCGGGATAATTGTTCTCGCCAAGGTTCAGAAACTGCCCATTGGGATTGTTTGTGCCATCAAGTGGCGAAATCGTTCCCCAGGAGAGTGCGCCTTCAAACTGACCATTGCCATCAAAGAAGAAACGGCCTTGCGGATCGCTGGCCATTGAACGTCCCTGTGAGCCACTTCCCGCCGATCCGTTCAAAGCAAGGGAACCATCCGTCTCGGTAATGGAATAAACCGTCGCCGCCCCATTGGGCGCCGCAGTGAAAGGATTCGGACCGTTCACCACATAGAGAAACAGCCCTCTTGGGTCGCTGAGCATTTGAACTGGATTGAAATTCACGTCGAAACTCAATTGATCGGTCAGAGTCAATCGAAGATTGGCAGAGTCGATGACAAACGGCGTGATCGCGCTGAAATTAGAGATATTTCCGCTGGTGTAGCCGACGTAGAGATACTTGCCTGATTTTTCCGTGGCGAGAGAAATTGGCTGGGCAGGAGCTTGATTCGGATTGATGGTTGGTCCCGCGTTGAAGGGCGAATTGGGAACTTCCGCAAGCGCACCTGTAGATGAATTGATTTGGAACATGGAAATGCCATTCGTAACTGGGTTCAGCACAAACAAGAAACGGCCGAGTGCATCTACGGCGAGTCGTCCGCCTTCCAAGTGATCAGGGAACGGTGTGCCAGGGACTCCTGAAAGCGAGCCGGTCTGTCCATTTTTTGCATAAGCGGCGAGCGTCGAAGTCGTCGGCGGTGTTGCCGGCACATTCGCGTAAATGTATTGTTGCGTCGGTGCCTGCGCAAGAGAATTGGATATAGACGTGAGGAATATAACCGGCAATAGCAGTGCGAAGACACGAGACAGTCCTGCACGGATCCCAAGACGTGCGAACGCGCGAATCAAGGCCTTTGGTCTTTCCCGGCCGAAGCAAACGGCTCGTACTTTTGAGTCTGAGAGGGAACCTACAACAACACTAATGTAGACCGAGTGAGGCCAGTCGTCAACAAAAGTTACCTAGATGAGAAACATGAGGGAAGGGTTAAACTTGCTGCACAACTGTCCCAATTTGGAACAAGCCTGAAATGCGGCATTTATCGAGCGTTCATTTGGCAGTAACACGCCCCGGTCTATCCTCACGAGCTTATGCAACCCGTCAAACTCGATGTTCATCTGCAAGAAAGCCACAACGGCACTCCGTCTGTTGCGAAGCTCGATGGCAAGCTGGTTCTCGAAACCGTCAGCGAGTTTCTGCAGACCATGAGGCCGCAAGCCGCGCCAAACTTGGTGATTGATATGAGTGACGTTTCGTTTCTCGACTCTGCAGGTGTTGGCGCGCTCGTGCAACTCTTCGTTCATCGCCGCAATCAAGGGCAAAAGTTTGCCCTCGCAGGCCTAACAGGACAAGCGACAGCGGTAATGCAGGTTTCGGGTTTGGTAAAACTTCTGCCTATTTATGCTTCTGTCGCGGAAGCGGCCCGGCAAGCGAATTAAGACTGCCCATCCTTCAATATTCTGACTAACTCTGCAGCCGCATGCGGCAAACGCGCACCCCGGCGCGAAACCATATAGACATGTCGGGGCAAGTTGAGTTGGCGCACTTTCACTTCTTTCATCCAGCCATGGTCGATTTCCCATGCGACGCACATGCGCGGAACAATCGCCACGCCCATTCCCATCTGCACGAAACGCTTGATGCTTTCAATCGTCGGCATTTCCGTCGGCATGTTTAGCACGGTGCGATTACGCGCGAAAAGTTCAATGACCCGGCGCCGGAAGGGCGATTCCACGATGTGTGCAATGAAGGATTCGCCGCCCAGGTCAGCAACGTCCACTTCCTTCTTCTTCGCGAGAGGATGTTTTGGGGGGACGACGAGTGTCAGTTCATCTTTCAGTATTTCCGTAGCCTGCAATTGCACATCACGAGGGACGTAAGACACGGCGCCAAGATCGAGCCTGTAATTCAACACTTCGTGGGGAATGTCGCGCGAAAACATGCGGTGCACGCGAATTTGTATGCCCGGATGCTGTTCTCGAAATTTTGCAATCGCCGGCATCAGCGCGTGGATCGAACTTTCATTCACGCCAAGCGAGAGTTCTCCGCGCTGCAATCCCTCCAGCTCCGATAGGCCCTTTTTTACCTCATCGCGCAGGTTGATCAGCCGTTCGGCGTAGTCCTTCAGAAGGGTACCCGCATCTGTCAGGCGTACTGGGCGCGCTCCACGCACAAAAAGCTTTTGCCCGAGGTCTTCCTCCAGCTTGCGAATCGCCAGGCTCACCGCAGGCTGGGTACGGTAAAGCCGTTCAGCGGCACGCGAAAAGCTGCCCTCGCGGGCGACAGTCAAGAAGACTTGGAGTTCGCTCAGGTCCATGGATTCGGCTCGTGGGCATTATAAGGCAAGATTATCAAATGCAGAACAAAGATAAATTTGACCGCAGGGTCCTGAATCTGCGTTACTTATCTTGAGAGAGCATCCATGGACGTTGTGCGCATCTTCGATACGACCCTGCGCGATGGCGAACAGTCGCCGGGTTTCTCCATGAACACGGAAGAAAAAATCCGCATGGCGAAGCAGCTTGCTGCTTTGAATGTGGACATTATCGAGGCTGGATTCCCGATTTCCTCGAAAGGTGACTTGGAAGCGGTTCAAGCGGTTGCAAAAGAAGTTCGCACGGTTCCCATCGCCGCGCTCGCTCGCGCAAAAAAACAGGACATTGATGCTGCAGTGGAAGCACTGAAGCCCGCTGCATCTTCCAGGTTGCACATCTTTCTCGCGACTTCCGACCTTCACCTGCAAGTGAAATTGAATATGACGCGCGAACACGCGCTCGAAGCGATTGGCTCGATGATTCGTTATGGCCGCAAGTCTGTCGGTGAAGTTGAATTTTCTGCGGAAGATGCGGGACGCACGGACACTGACTATCTCTGCCAGGTTTGCAAAGTTGCTGTAGAGGCCGGTGCGACGATTCTAAATTTGCCTGATACCGTTGGTTACGCAGTACCTGAGGAATACGGCGCGATGTTCCGCCGCGTGCGTGAATACTTGGACGATTCGCCAAACGTAACGCTCAGCGCGCATTGCCATGACGATCTTGGCCTCGCTGTCGCAAATTCTTTGGCCGCGGTCCGCGCCGGTGTGCGCCAGATCGAGTGCACGGTCAATGGTATCGGCGAACGCGCGGGAAACGCTTCGCTCGAAGAAATCGCTGTCGCACTAGCAGTCCGTAAGGAAAGTTTTGGAGCACAAACAAATATTCAGCTCAGCCAGCTCTTTCCGGCCAGTCGCTTGCTGACCGAAATTACGGGAGCGCAAGTTGCGCCGAACAAAGCAGTCGTCGGAGCAAACGCATTCGCCCACGAAGCCGGAATTCATCAAGACGGCATCATCAAGAATCCGCTGACCTATGAAATCATTTCTCCGGAAACGGTGGGAGTTCCTTCGCGCTCACTCGTGCTTGGAAAACACTCAGGCCGCAATGCGTTGCGCACTACGCTGAAGGATTTGGGATACGATGCAAGCGACGCGGAACTTGCGGAAGTCTATCGGCGCGTGACGGCTCTCGCGGATCAGTCAAAAACTGTGAGCATGCGGAACATTGTCGCAATCGCGCATGAAGTAATGCGCCGCGGTGCAGGACCGGTTGCGGCGGAAGCGACCTCCGCCGCCTGAACGATCTCTCCGCAATTTTTCGCTAGGCATTTCGGGGAACCCATGAAGAAGACCATTGTGCTGTTGCCGGGCGACGGTATCGGTCCGGAAGTCACACGCGCCACGGCGACCGTTCTGCGGGAATGCGCGCACGAATTCCATCATCAATTTGATTTCGAAGAACAGCCTGTTGGCGGTGCGGCAATTGATGTGACAGCAACGCCGCTACCGAACGCCACGCTTGACGCTTGCAAAAAAGCAGACGCGGTTTTTCTCGGAGCGGTCGGCGGCCCGAAGTGGGATTCATTGCCTGTAGGCAAACGACCGGAGAGCGGATTACTCGCGCTTCGCCAAGGTATGGGCCTGTACGTCAACGTTCGTCCGGTAAAGTTGCTGGAGCCGTTGCGAGGAATGTCACCGCTAAAGCCCGAGCGGCTCGGCGACTTGGACATTGAAATTGTTCGCGAACTCGCCGGCGGTATCTATTTCGGTGAACGCGGCAGCACGACGGAAGGTGGCAAGGAGCGAGCCTGGGATACCGAGTCCTACTCGGCACAAGAAGTGGAGCGAATCGCAGCGTTCGCGTACGCCCGTTCCGAAAATCGCTCGCGACGCCTCTGCTCGGTAGACAAAGCAAACGTTCTTGCCAGTTCGCAGCTTTGGCGCCGCACCGTAACAGCAATGAACACCGCGTATCCATCGGTCAAGCTTGAACACATGTACGTGGATAACGCCGCCATGCAGCTGACGCTCAAGCCTTCACAGTTCGATGTGATGCTGACCAGCAACATGTTCGGCGACATTTTGAGTGATGCAGCCGCTGCGCTCGTTGGGTCCATTGGCCTTATCCCTTCTGCTAGCTTCGGAACCACGGCTCCGCTCTTCGAACCGATTCACGGCTCCGCGCCCTCACTCGCCGGAACGGACTCCGCGAACCCGATCGGCTCTATCTTGAGCGCCACCATGATGCTCCGTGACGCTTTCGGTCTATCCCTCGAAGCCGATTGGATTGAACAGTCCGTAGTCCGTGTCCTTCAAGCCGGACATCGTACTCCCGATCTTGCCGCTCCCGGCTCGAAAGTCGTTGGAACTACTGGCTTTATGGAAATCCTTCACGTGGAAATGCAGCGCACTTTAGAGCACGCCGAGCGTTACGGCTGGGGCGTTTAACCCCACTTATCCCGCTTGCAAAAGCCCCACTGGAGGTAGAGAATCCTAGCCTTCCGAGGTCCCCGGAATGCGCTGGTTTCGTCTATTCTTGCTTGGGCTCGCGTCCATCTATCCGCTTTATTGGGTTGCCCAATTCGTCCTTTTTTTTCTTCCCGCATCGCTGCATGCGCTGTTCTTTCGGCTTCCGCTCACAATTGTGGATATCTCCTACCTGCAGGCCACAGCACTGTCAGGAAAATCTGAAGCGCTCCCTCTTGGCTTCGAGTCGCTCATTTTCGCGGCGCTTTTTTCACTCATCATTTGGTATTTGCACGGCGATACTTTCTTGACCGGCGGTCTCGCCATCGTGCTGCTCGGTCAATCGGCGCTCCTGCCATTTCTGAATCAGCTTTTTTGGCAAGGGCGCCTCACCACAGCGACGATTTCTGGTCTTGTTGCCTCAATGGGGCTCATTTGCTTTGGCCTTTATCGCATTTTGGGCAGGATCGGCGGCGCCGACTTTGTGGACAGGCTTGCATTGCTCAGCTTGCTCGCGCTGCTGCCCCAGGCAATGCTCTGGCTCGCCTTCCGCATGAACTATCCCTTCTTCGGAACAAAATTTTTGCTAATGCTGCTTGCGCCACTCTATTTGGCAGCGCTAATTGCCGCTGCGCTTCCTCACAACTTGGCGAGCAATCTGGCCAACACGCTGCGCTCGCCGGTACCCCTTGTGGAGATTCTTGCGAGCGCCGCCATCGCGTGCCTTCTCGTCGCCGCCATCGGCCTCACCACACACTACGGCGAACGTCACCATTTGATCGCCGCGTACGCGGTCCCACAAATTCACAGCTCTTGATTTACGCCATCGCGCCTTGCGATTAGCCTCTTGGAATGATATTTTTTCAAAGGACTGCATAGGGTCCGCTCCCAGAAGAACTCAGGCGCGGTACCGTCGAGGACAATCAACGGAAATTACGAACCTCGCCGGGGCAGTCGTCCCAGATGTTCCAGACCTAGACAGGTGCGAACAAGTACCAAGCCATACTGTTCGGAGTGTCTTGAAGCGTCAGCTTTCGCGCATAGGCCCAGGCCAGGAATGCCGAATCTCATTTCACAATCAGAAAAGAACCAACCGCTCATGCCGGACGCCGTACCGGTTTATTGGCGTGTGGAAGGCTCGTTACTGGAGCTCAGCGCGCTCCGACAGGTCGGTTTTTTCACCTGGCATGCACAAAGCTATTCGGAACGATGGCAGCGCCGGGCCGGCATGGCGGCGATGGTCCTTTTGCGCCCCTTGGCATACATCGCCGGTCGGTCCTTCGCCACTCGGCTGCTTCACATTCTCCTGCGCGGCGTAACTCGCGACCGTCTCGATTTGTTGGGCGAAGAATATTTCCATTACATCCTGAAACCGAAACTTCGCGCCGCCGCCGTTGAGAAGTTGCAAGAAAGTCTCGCCAGCGGTCAGCAAATCGTTCTCGTCGGCCAGTCGCTTGATCATGTGCTGCGCCCGCTTGCCGTTCACCTGGGTGTCGAAAAATTTATTTCAAACCACCTCGAATTTCGCGATGGTGTTGCCACCGGACGCTTGCTCGACCCGATCGTACGGCCGCGCGGGCCATTGGCTTGGATCGCGAGCGGCGCCACGGACGGACGCATTTCCGTCGAAAAACTGATCGGGAATCTTGGATGGAAAGATTCCGCAACCGCCATCAAGGCGACGCAGACTTCCACCCGTCCCGAGATTTCTGCCTCGCGCAACGTCGTGCTCTTTGATGCCGCCCCGCAGGTCGATCGACTTTCTGTAACGAATAGCCTCACCGGCAAACATCTGATGTTGATTGGAGTCACCGGCTTTATCGGCAAAGTCTGGCTCGTGGATCTGCTGCAGCAGGTTCCAGGTATCCGAAAAATTACCTTGCTGATTCGTAGAAACCGCACGACTACAGCCCAACGACGCTTCGAGAAAATCGTCGAGGAATCGCCGACGTTCGATCCCCTTCAGGAAATTCACGGCCGAGGGCTTAGCCAGTTCCTGAAAGACAAAATTGAAGTCGTCGAAGGCGATGTGAGCGCGGAAGGTCTTGGTCTTGACGCCGCGACGCGCGAACGCCTTGCGAAATCTCTCGACGTCATTGTGAACAGCGCAGGCTTGACTGATTTCAACCCCGACTTGCGCGAAGCTCTTTCATCCAACGTGGATTCGACGCTACACCTTGTCGATTTCTTGCGTTCGTCAGACCGCGCTGCATTGATGCATCTATCCACGTGCTATGTCGTCGGTAAACGCGATGGTCGCGTTCAGGAAGAGTTGATTGAAAATTATAATCCCGCCGGCGATGCGCGTTTCGACTCTGAACGTGAAATCGAATCGCTCCGCGCCATGATAAACAGCGTCGAAGAACGCGCGCAAGGCAAAGAAATCGCTCGCGCGTTGCGTCGCGTGGCTCTCGGCAAAGGCGCCGACGAATCCAAAGTAGAAGCTGGTGAACTCGAAGGCGTCGTTCGCCGCAATCGGCTGCGTTGGGAGCGCAACCGCCTAGTGCGCGCTGGAATGAAGCGCGCGCAGCGTCTCGGCTGGCCGAATACCTACACGTTTACGAAGAGCCTCGGAGAGTCAACTCTCTCGCGTCGCGGTAAAGATCTGCCGATTGCAGTCGTACGCCCATCCATCGTCGAAAGCTCTACGCGCTCGCCGTTTCCCGGTTGGAACGAGGGCATCAACACATCCGGCCCGCTTTCCTATTTGCTTGGAACGAATTTTCGCCAGCTTCCTTCGAATGAAAAAAAATGTCTCGACGTAATTCCCGTGGACATGGTCTGCCGGGGGATGACGCTCATTGCCGCTGCGCTCGTGGAACGCAAGAACGCGCGGATGTATCAGCTTGCAACCTCCGGCATCAATCCATGCAATATGGGCCGCAGTATTGAACTCACCGGCCTCGCCCATCGCAAACACTACAAAACGCAGCAGGGCATTGACCACTGGCTGAAAGTGAAATTCGAGACGATTCCGGTTTCCAAACAGCGCTACGAGCGCCTTTCGATTCCCATGCAAAAAGCCGTAGTAAGCGGAATCAACCGCGCCGCAGAAAAATTGCGCTTTAAGAAATCCCCTCTGGCCAAGACTGAACGCGACTTAAATCGCGCGGAAAAACTCATCGAATTGTACGAACCGTTCATTCTTCACAACGAACACGTCTTCGAATGTGAGAATGCACGCCTCCTTACCGCTGCCCTCGGCCCTGAGGAGCGCCAACTCTTCGCCTTTGATCCAGAATCCATCGATTGGTGGGACTATTGGATCAATGTACACATTCCTGCGCTTCGCCGTTGGTGCTATCCGTTGATGGAGGGCCGCCCGCTCGAATCTCGCCCACCACGCCAGATAGAATGGGGCACCGAACCCGTCACTGCCCGCGCACTCTCCGGAACCGGGACGAGCGCCTAAGTCCATGGCGATTTTTCTTACGGGCTCGACGGGATATCTAGGCAGCTACCTTGCGGCAGGACTCTTCACCGGCTATCGCGATTCGCTTAATCTTCTTGTTCGTGCTAAATCAGAGCAGGAAGCGCGCGAACGGTTGTGGCAATCACTCCAGTTGCATTTTGAATTTTCCGAATTTTGCGACTACATTTCGACCCGGGTGAGGATTTTCCGTGGCGACCTGACCAGCGAGCGATTTGGGCTTTCCGAAAATGAATACCTCACACTTGTGAATACAACCGATTCATTGATCCACTGCGCCGCGTCTCTCAACCGAAAATCCGAAAAGCAATGTCTCAACGTGAATCTGCGTGGCTCGCTCGAAGTAATTCAGCTCGCGCGCCGCGCTCAAAATCGTAACGGTCTGCGCCGCTATTCACACGTCTCGACGGTAGCTGTAGCGGGCACGCGCCAAAGCGAAGTCGTGCGCGAAGACGAGTCCATTGACTGGGCACGCTCCGATTACGATCCCTACGCACGCACGAAAAAATTCTGCGAGCACATGGTCCATCAACTCCTGCCAGACGTGCCGCGAACGATCTTTCGCCCCGCCATTGTCCTCGGCGATAGCCGCAAACCGGAAACAACCCAGTTTGATATGGTGCAGGCGTTTAGCGTGCTCGCCAGTTTGCCCGTTCTCCCGCTGCGCCCGGATGATCGCATTGATATCGTTCCAGCGGATTACGTCGGCAAAGCGATCGTCGCGATTCATCAAAAAGAGTCTGCAGCCCACAACACTTATCATCTGTCCTCCGGTACCGGCTCGCAGACCTACCGCGAACTAACGGATGCTCTCGCCAAAGACGGCGGCTGGCGCAAGCCAATGTACGTTTCCTCGCTGGGATCCCCTTTTTCCGGAACTGTAAATTGGCTCGCGCGCAAAAAGAGTAATCTCGGACGCGGCGCATCATTGCTCAAAGTCTTCTGGCCCTATCTAACCTGGAATACAGTATTCGATAATTCGCGAGTCGTGGCAGAATTGGGCGGAGAGGCGCCGGCGAAATTCTCGTCGTACGCTTATCCACTCTTGCGTTTCAGCAGAGCGAATCGTTTCCGTTACCCGGCGAAGCCGTGGCCTACGGAGGGTTCAGCCGCCAGGAGCGCGAGCGGGAGTTCCGTAGCATGACCGATTTTCTGCTTGTAATGTGGGTCAGCGCGCTCATTGAAATGACGCGTCTTCGATGGATGCTTGGCGGCGGCACGCGCTGGCAGCCCGGCGAAAAATTGAAGCTCCTTTTCGCCGGCTACAACGGCACGCGCAACACAGGTTCGGACGTCCGCGTGAACGAAATGCTGCGGCAAATTCGCCACGTTCTCGGCCCGGATAACACCGACTTTAGCGTGATGACGCAAAGCTTCGACCGTACCCGGGGCTATTTCGAAGGTACAAAGCAGGTTTTTCTGCCGGACGTGTTCCCTCTATTTCTCTACCGAGAAACAAGAAAAAATCATGGAGTCATCGCCTGCGAAGGCTCCATGTTCAAAAGTAAATTCGCCAATGCTTTGACGACCATGATGATCGGCTCGCTCGGTTTCGCCTCTTCCGAAAACAAGATTTCCGTCGGCTATGGTGCAGAAGCCGGCCATATGGATTCGCTCATCGAAAAAATGTGCGCGAGCTACGTCAAGGATTCACTGGTCATCACGCGCAATCCGGAATCGCAAACCGTTCTCGGCAAACTCGGTATTTCCACTGAACTCGGTACAGACACCGCATGGACCTTCGAGCCGCACCCCGCCGCGTACGGCCGTAAAGCGTTGCGCGAAGCGGGTTGGGACGAAAAGACTCCCGTGCTCGTTCTTTGCCCGATCCATCCCTTCGTCTGGCCTGTCAAAGCCTCCATCGCAAAATATCTGGCCCGTGTGACTACGGGCGCTTTCAAAGAAAGCCAATATCGCACGGTCTACTTTCATGAATCCGGTGAAGAAGTCGACCGCAAATACAAGAAATACATAAGCGGCTACATCGAAGCTGCAAAAGCTTTCCAGCAGAAGCATCGTGTCTTCACCGTATTGGTCGCCATGGAGCGGCTCGACGCCGTCGCTTGTCGAGATATCGCCGCGCAAATTCCTGGTACGCCGATCTTCACCTCCGATGAATGCGACATGTACCAAATCGTCTCCATCCTTCGTCAGTGCGCGTACATGGTCTCTTCGCGCTATCACGGCATCGTCACTTGCATGCCGAGCCTCGTTGCATCGGCAGGCGTCACCATGGATGAACGCATCCGCAACCTGATGCGGGAGCGTGGCCATGAACACCTTTTCTTGACAGTGGACGATCCCGACCTTGGCCCTAAACTTCTGCAAATCATGGAAACTCTCATCGCCGAAGCGGATTCTGTCCGGGAAGGCATCGCCCGTACCGTCGTCGGGAATCTAAAAGTGATGGCTCGCATGGGCACGATCCTGGAAGATGTCGTGCGCCATCAGTATCCGGAGTTTCCTCTGCGCAACGGAGTGCGAAGCTGGGAAGAGTATTTGCCGCCCCTCAGCGAAACGCTCCTTCATCTCGCCGAACGCTACGATACGTCTGACGTCGCGATGGCCGCGGCGCGTTAATCGCCGATGCCGAATTTCCTTGAAACAATTTTTGGCCAGTTGCAGCGCTCGGCCGATCGGGTGATCCTGCGCGAAGTGCGCGGCGAGCAGATTGTTTCTGTCACTGGCAGGGAACTCTTCGACCGGGTGCAGAGCGTGCGCTCTTTCTTGCGAGCTCGGGGTATTCAACCCGGCGACCGTTGCGCTTTGCTCGGCGCGAATTCCATCACATGGATCGCTTGCGACCTTGCTCTCATGGCGGAAAAGGCTATCGTCGTCCCGTTGTACTCGCGTCAAGCTGCCACGGATCTTGTCGGCATGCTCAAGGATTGTGGCCCGCGTTTGCTGCTAGTCGGAGACGAATCGCTTGGCGCTGCCGTAGTGAATGCATGGAGCGATGCGCCGTCTATCGTTCTTCTTGACGACGCAGTCCGCGGCAAGTCAACTGATCGTCCAGTTGAAAAAGCTCCGCTGCTGCGCAACGACGCCGATCTCATCACCATCATCTATACTTCCGGCACATCTGGCGAACCCAAAGGCGTTTGCCTCACCACGGCCAACCTCACCCACATGATTGGCTGCACCACGGATCGACTTGAACAATTAATGGCAGGTCACCGCGAACCGGATCGCATCTTTCACTATCTGCCGCTAAATTTCGCTGCGTCCTGGATCGTCATGCTCTCTGCGCTCACGCGCGAAAGCGAATTCACACTCTCTACCGACCTCAACAAACTCGCCGACGAAATCCGCATCGCAGCTCCCAACTATTTCTTGAACGTGCCGACTCTCCTTGAGCGCGTCCGCCGCGGTGTCGAAGAAAACATCGCCAAACAGGCCGCTCCGATCCGTTATCTTTACAAGCGCGCTAAAGAAGCCTGGCAGCATCAGCACGCTGGTCGCAAACGCGCATTCAATGGCTTCTGGCTCGGTATCGGTAGTTTATTCATCTTGGGAAAAATCAAAGCACGCTTCGGTACACACCTCATGGCTCTCATCTGCGGCTCCGCCCCGCTTGCCCCAGAAACGCAGCAATTTTTTCTTATGCTCGGTATTCCCGTGATGCAAGGTTACGGCCTTACGGAAACCACCGGTATTTGTACGCTCGATGATCCGCGTATTGCTGTAGAACCGGGCCACGTGGGTCAAGCCGTACCTGGAATCGAAATGCGTATCGGCGAAAACGAGGAAATTCTCGTGCGCGGCCCGAATCTTTTCGTGGGTTACTGGAATCGCCCCGAAGAAACTGGCAAAGTGATGCAAGACGGCTGGTTTCACACTGGCGATCAAGGCGAGGTCACCGTCGGCGGCAATTGGCGTATCATCGGTCGGATCAAAAATCTCATCATTCTCAATTCCGGCCACAACATCGCTCCCGAGCCAATCGAAGATCGCATCATGCAGCTTCTCCCCGAGGCGCAGCAAGTCGTTCTTGTTGGAAACGGCAAAGGATATCTCTGCGCACTGGTTACAGGGGACGTCACGGATGACCTCGTGCAATCCGTGCTCGACAAGATCAATCCCGAACTCCCTCATTACCGCCAAATTCGAAATTTTGTCGCGCTCAAGGAAGCCTTTACGGCGGAGAATAATCTGCTCACGGCCAATGGCAAACTGCGGCGTGATGCTATCAACACGAAATTTGCTGCCGAAATCGCCGCGATGTACGGAAGGAAAGCCACCGCATGAAAAGCTTCTCCGGCAAAGCGCTCCGCTGGGAGTGGCAAGATGGAATTGTCGAGCTTACTCTCGATCGCGAGCCCGCCAACGAAATCGGTACCGTGCTTCTCGGCGAACTTGAGCAATTCGTCGCCGCAATGAAATCCTTCGAATCGAATACCGCTGCCTGCATCATTTCCAGCGCACAAAAACGTGGTTTCTCGGCCGGTGCAGATCTTCGCGAGCTCTATCATGGGTCAATCGCCTTGCCGGAAAAAGAGCGCAATGCCGGCGTGCGTCGCTTCGTCGAAAAATCCCACGAAATCGCCAACGCTATTGACGCCGCGCCGTTCGTGACCATCGCTGCCGTGCACGGCGTTTGTTTCGGCGGCGGCCTCGAGCTCGCCCTTACTTGCGACATCATCATCGCCGATAAAATGGCGCGCTTCGCATTTCCCGAGTTGCGCCTTGGCCTGATTCCCGGCTTCGGCGGAATTCCCCGCCTCAAGCGAGATCTCGGCAATGCGTTCGTCCGTGATTTGCTGTTGACCGGTCGCAGTGTCAACGCGGCCCGCGCTCAAGCAGTCGGTCTTGTCGCTCAGCTCGCCGGAGAAGGCGAAGCCCTCAAAGTCGCCCGTGCCACGGCCGCCCAAACCGCCAAATTCGACGCAACCACTCGGGCCGCCGCCAAAAAATTCATCAAGCCCATTCCCCATGCCGAGCTCAAGCAGGAAGTCGAACTGTTTTGTGAGCTCTTCGCGCGGCCAACCGTTCTCGCAGCCCTCAAGAAATTCGTCGAATCCACCGACGCTATGCCTTATCTTCCTTAATCATTAAAAGAGCAGAGGCAATTTTTCTTCTTTGCTGGAGAATGATAGATTCATAAAAGCATGCGCACTCTCGACCAAACCACACAGGAAGTCGTCGATCTTGCCAGTAAGCATTTCAATGTGCCCTCCGGTTCGCTCGCGCCATCCGACGATTTTTTCAAAAAGCTCGGCATTGACAGCCTCCAGGCGCTCGAACTTCTTTCGCGTCTCGAAAATCACTTCGGAATCGAGTTGCCGGACTATGAAGTCCAAGGTGTGAGCGATTTCCGCACGCTGGCTGAGCGTATCCAATCCCGCTTGTAATGCTGGACCTTTCCAAATATCAATCTATCGGCGCCGCGTTGAAAGACGCCCTTACGGTGTTTTCCGCCGAAACCTGCCTGATCGAAACCGACCGCGAACGCGAAAAAGAACGCCTCACCTACAAGGATTTTCAGAATCGCGCACATCCGCTCGCCCGGGCTTTGCAGGAAGCCGGTTTTTCCGCAGCCGACTGCGCTAGCATTATCATGACGAATCAGTCCAAGTGGCTGATCTCCGCTTACGCCATTTTCTTTGGCGGCGGTGTCCTCGTACCGCTCGATTACAAACTCACGCCGGCCGAGCACTGGCAGCTCCTGAAACACTCCGGCGCGAAAGTTCTCGTCACCGAATATCCCATCTGGCGGCAGCTCAACACAGCGCCGGAACGCGCAGCCGCAGAAAACGTGAAGCTGGTGCTTGTCACAGAAGCTCCACCAAACGCCGATCTCGCTGGAGCGCAGCGCTGGGAAGAATTCCACAATTCCGCCGGACCCGTCTTCGTCCCGCGCGAACGCAAAGACATCGCCTGCATCGTCTATTCCTCCGGCACCGGCGGCCGTCCAAAGGGCTGCATGATGACGCACGAAAACTACCTCGAACAGTGCGTCGCGCTGACCTCTCTTTATCCCTTTTGGCCCGGCGTGCGGTACCTCAGTATTCTTCCTACGAACCACGCGATCGATTTCATGGTTGGTTTCTTCGGCCCATTTAGTTGCGGCGCGTGCGTCGTGCATTTGCGCACACTACGCCCTGAATTCGTCCGCGAAGCTTTCCCAAAATATAAAATCACCTACGTCAGCCTGGTCCCGCTCGTCCTAAAGAATCTCCAAAGGGGACTACAAGCGCGCTTCGACGAACTCCCGCCGGGCAAGCGCAAGGTTTTCAATTTTCTCGTCGCAGTGAACAAAGCCCTCACAAAAAGCAAACCACGCCTCGGCCTCAGCCGCAAACTCCTCGGCCAGATTCACGCAAACTTCGGCGGCGAACTTCGTGCCATCATCGTCGGTGGCGCATTCACGGAACCACAAACACTGCAATTCTTTTACGATCTCGGAATTCCCGTCGCGAACGGCTACGGCCTCACCGAAGCTGGCACTGCGATCACAGTCAACGATCTGAATCCATTTCGCGCAGACACCGTCGGCAAACCACTCCCCGGCATGGAAGTGAAGATCGTAGATCCCGCCGAAGACGGCGTCGGCGAAGTTTATGTCCGCAGCAAAACCATCATGGCCGGCTATCTGAACGATCCTGAACTCACCGCCGAAGCTTTCTCCAACGGCTGGCTCAAAACAGGCGATCTCGGCCGCATCGATCCCACCGGTCATCTAATCCTTTCTGGTCGCAAGAAAAACATGATCGTCACCGAAGAAGGGAAGAACATTTATCCGGAAGACATCGAAGCCGTTTTCGAAAGCCTTCTTGTAAAAGAATTCTGCGTATTCGCGGCAAATTACGTCTGGCCAAAACGCTCCATGGTCGGCGAACAGCTCGTTCTCGCATTGCATCTCGAAAACGGTCAGTCTTACACCGACGCGCTGCGCAACGACATCATTGCTCGCAACAATCGCCTGCTCAATTACAAGCGCGTTCACGGCGTCATCCTCCTCGACGAGGACTTCCCCCGTACCGCCTCCCTGAAAATAAAAAGGAACATCCTTGCCGAACGTCTCGCGCAACTCGACCGCACCTCTGCGATACTTCCCTTGTAGCCATGTCCCAGCAACGAGATCGTTTTCTCGCCATTGTCAATCCCGCGGCGGGCGGCGGAAAATCCGCCAAACTCGCATCCACCGCGCTCCAGCAGTTGCGCGAAAAAGGTCTCAATGTTGATGTCATCGCCACCACGGATCGCGGCCACGCAGTCGAACTCGCAGCCGAAGCCTACACACAAGGCTACCGCCGTTTCATCGCCGTCGGAGGCGATGGCACGGCTCACGAAATTCTCAACGGCCTTTTCGGCCGCGCCAAAGTACAGGAACGCGTCGCGCTTGGATTTCTCCCGCTCGGTACCGGCAATTCTTTCTTGCGCGATTTCGCAAAAGACGGGACCGACGCTTCTCTGCGCGCTTTGCTCGAAGGCAGAACTCGTCCCGTCGACCTCGTTCGTCTCACACATACCACTGGCGAACTCTACTCGCTCAATATTCTTAGCCTTGGTTTTACGGCCGACGTCGGCGCCCTGACCAATCGTTATTTCAAACCGCTTGGCCCACTCGGCTACCTTCTCGGTGTCCTCGTCCGTGTTGCCCAACTCAAGCGCCGCTCGTTCACGCTTCGTTGTGACGACGACGTCGAATGGGATAATCGCCGCGCCCTCTTCCTCACCTTCAACAACAGCAAGTACACTGGCGGCAATATGCTTATCGCGCCGGACGCCGATTCCACCGACGGCTACATCGAATTCGTCCGTTGGGGACCTATCGGTCGTTTCGATCTCTTGCGTACTCTGCCGCGCCTATACGACGGCACTCACACTCGGCATCCACTCGCTTCCCGTCGCGCCATCCGCCACGTCGAATTCAATTTGTCCGTTCCCGTGGACGTTCTCATTGACGGCGAAATTGCAGCGCTCGAGTGCAAATCCATAGACATTCTTCCTGGCGCTGTGGACGTGTACATATGAAGCGCGCCTGGCTCACCATACGCAGCGCGCTCCTCTGGGCCGTTAGCTTGCTCAATTTCGGTATCTCCGTGCCAATCCTGGTCGTACTCGCCTTCGTCTTCGACCCTAAGAAACACGATTGGCTTCAGCGAGCCTTTTGCCGCCGCATCATTTTCTTTGCCGGTGCACACGTCAAAGTGGTCACCTCGCCCGGCTTCGACCCAAAACGTACCTGTATCTTCATCTCCAATCACGTCAATTTTTTCGATCCGTTCGTCCTTTACTGCGCCATTCCGCAATTCACGCGCGGCTGGGAACTCGAATCCCATTTCAAGATTCCTATCTATGGCATGTTGATGAAGCGCTTCGGCAACGTTCCCGTTCCGGACGTGCGCCGCCCCTCGGACCTGAAGCGCCTGTGGCGGCTCACGAAAGACGCCATCGACAGTGGCATGAGCCTCATTGTCTTTCCGGAAGGCAGACGCACTCGCAATGGCCGCGTCGACGAATTCGAACTCGGTGCCTTCCGCCTCGCGCAGCAACTCGACATTCCGCTCGTCCCCGTCAGCATCGTCGGTTCTTTCCAGCATCACGCCACGGGCAACTGGATGTTTCGGCCCGCGGAGATCACCATCCACCTTCACGACACGATGGATCTTTCGAATCTGTTAAAAGAAGATGTCCCCGCCTTGCGCGATCGTGTACACGCACTCGTGAGCAGGCCAGTAGATGAATCTTTAAATGTGATTGCAAATCAGAAAGAAGAACACGCAGAAGAAACCGTTACAAACTGAGTTTGATTCCTGGCAACGTACGTCCAGCGCGTGTTTCCTGCCACGTATATACAATCCGGTGAATCACGGTCAGCGTCGAAATCACCGCAATCACCCAAAGCACCGCTGCCATGCGGTTGAATAGCCCGCCGATGATCAGCAGCACCAGCCGCTCCGGGCGTTCCATGAATCCCACTTTGCACAGCGGAATGAGCGACTCCGCCCTCGCTCGCGCGTAACTCACCATCACCGAACCTGCCGTTGCCACTGCCGCAAGCACCACATAAGGCGTTCGCCCGCTCACTGAGTAATACACGAGCAATCCCATGTAGAGCGCCATGTCCGCATAACGGTCCAGGGTTGAATCGTAAAACGCGCCAAACGCCGTTACGCGATTCTGCTTCCGTGCCACCTGTCCATCCAACATGTCCAGAAATCCGGCGATAAAAATGATGATTGCCCCGGTCCGGAATCTCCCCACCGCAAACATCACCGCCGCGCCGAAATTGACCACGAGGCCAAGAAAAGTCAAAAAGTTGGGATTAATTCCTGTCGCGGCAATGACGCCGACAATCCTGTCGAGTAGCCATTTGCTTCCGGTTCCGATTACTCCGGTAAAAGTCGCCATGCGGCGCGATACGCTCTCCTAAGTTCAAAATGTGCGTTATTTCTAAGAAAATCCTACACTACGCCTTGTCCGGCGGCAAATTTACCGCCGAACAATTCAAAAGTCCATTTTGACTCTTTTGGAATTTTGTATTGACCCCTCGCAACGCTGCGAATACAGTTTTCGCATGTCAGAAACCAATTGTTCTTCGTCTGTTCCCTTTGATCGCCGAACCTTTCTTACGCGTGGCGCTGCAGGACTTTCTGCGGCTTGGCTCACCGCGCAATGGCCAGCCATGGTTTCCGCTGCAACGCACGCTCATGCTGTTGTCGCGTCTCCAAATCCGGCAAAATTTGAATTTTTCGCCCCTGAAGAAGCCGCCGAAGTAGAAGCAATCGCTTCGCGCATCATTCCCTCCGACGAAACTCCGGGTGCAAAAGAAGCCGGCGTCATTTACTTCATCGACCGTGCGCTCGTCACGTTTGCCGCGGATTCACAAAAAACTTATCGCGAAGGCCTGCCCGAAATTCAGGCGATCCTTGCTGAAAAATTTCCTGGCGTAAAGAAATTCTCCGCCGCGACCGCTGAGCAGCAGGACGCTATTCTCGAAGCACTGAGCAACTCCAAGCCAAAAATTACAGCCAGCCGTCGTAATCGGCCTAACGCCTCCAGCCAACCCTTCTTCGAAACCGTTCGCTATCACACCATCGCGGGTTTCTTGATTGATCCCGAATCCGACCGTCGCGGCAATAAAGACGGTGTCGGCTGGAAAGTGATCGGCCGCGATCCTGGACACATTTTCCAGCCACCCTTCGGCGCATTGGACAAAGACTATCCAGGCTGGCAGCCCGTAAGTGCGGAGAAGAAATGACCGCCGACAAAGTTCAATATCAGCCTTCTGACGAAGTGGACTTCGTCATCATCGGCTCCGGGGCCGCCGGCGGCATTCTGGCCAAGGAACTTTCCACCAACGGCTTTCGCGTCGTCGTGCTGGAACAAGGTCCGTATCTCACCGAAGCCGATTTTTCGCACGACGAAATAAAAGTTTTGCAGGAAGACTTGCTCACCAACCATCCGAAGCTTCAGCCGAACACCTTTCGCAAAACGCCTGATGAAAAAGCCAAACCGCAGCGCGCGCTTGTCTACGGCCGCGCTGTCGGCGGCACGAGCAACCACTTCACTGCAAATTTCTGGCGCTTCCACGAAATCGATTTCATTGAACGCACCAAAGTTGGCGCGATTCCCGGTTCAACTCTTGTCGATTGGCCCATCACCTACGCCGATCTCGAGCCTTATTACACAAAAGTCGAATGGGAAGTCGGAGTCTCCGGCCTTGCAGGAGCTAGCCCTTTCGATCCGCCGCGTTCGAAGCCCTATCCAATGCCGCCGCTTCCGACAAAATCGAACGGCGTCCTCTTCGAGCGCGCCGCACGAAAACTCGGCCTCAATCCATTTCCCGCGCCTATGGCGATTCTTTCGCAGCCACGCGATGGCCGCGCCGCCTGCATGAACTGCGGCTTCTGCCTCGCATTTGGCTGCGAAGTAAAGGCAAAATCCAGCTCCCTTGCTGCCATGATTCCTGTCGCAGAAAAAACTGGCCGCTGCGAGATTCGGCCGAACAGTTACGTTCACAAAATTGAGCTTGATTCCCGTGGCCGCGCCATTGGCGCTGTCTATTTCGACGCCAAGAAAAACGTCCATCTGCAAAAGGCGAAAGCCGTCATCGTCTCTGCGAACGGCGCCGAGACTCCACGCCTGCTTCTGCTCTCCGCCTCCAAACAGTTTCCCAACGGCCTCGCCAATTCCAGCGGCATCGTCGGCAAAAATCTCATGCTCAACTCCGGCGGCATCTCGCTCGGCGTCTTCGATGAGCAGCTCAACGACTACAAAGGTTTCGCCGTTAGCCGCATCCTTCATGACTTCTATGAGCTCGACGCGCAAAAAGTCGGTTTCTACGGCGGTGGTGGTCTCGACGCGCGCTTCGATATGACCCCGATCAATTTCGCGGCGGGTGGTGGTCTACCTCCAGACGCACCCCGCTGGGGGAAAAAGTTCAAGGACACCATCGCGCACAATTTCACGCGCACCGTGGAAATCTTCTCCCACGGCACTTCGCTCCCTAAAGAAGAGAACAGCTTCTCGCTCGACCCGGACTTAAAAGATGCCTGGGGTCTCCCCGCTCTGCGCATGACCTACAAAGATCATCCCGACGACATAAAACTCGCGAAATGGCTCAACCAGCATGGTCTCGATATTCTTGATGCTGCCGGCGCCAAACAAAAATGGACCTATCCTATCGAAGAGCAGCAATTTGCTGTTCATCTTCTCGGCACCTGCCGCATGGGCAGCGATCCAAAAACTTCCGTTATCGATGCTGACCATCGCACGCACGATGTGAAAAATCTCTTCCTCTGCGACGGCAGCAGCTTCGTCACCTCCGGCCGCGGCCAACCTACAATGACGATCGAAGCACTCGCGTTCCGTGCGGCCGACCGCATCACCGCGCTCGCAAAGGGCGGCGAACTCAACGCATAAATCTGTTCGTGTTTGAAACGCGTTTCGTGCCACCAGCGTCTCCTTTGCTAGACTCTTGGCGTCTTCATTCGAGGTATGCACCGTGCGAAAGAAACTTGGTCTTTCGATTTCAATTTTCCTGGCGGCGTTTGCGATTTTCTGCGCTTTTTCTGCCGCTCATGCGCAAAATCCACCGCCCGCCATCGGCAAGACTGCTTCGCTGGAATACAAAAACATCCAGGTCTTGAAAGACGTTCCCGCCGATCAACTCATTCCCGCCATGCAATTCATCTCTGCTTCGCTCGGCGTCGAATGCGAATACTGCCATGTCGAACATGCCTTCGATAAGGATGACAAGAAACCCAAGAAAACTGCGCGTTCCATGATGGAGATGATGATCACCATCAATCAGGAAAATTTCGAGGGCCATCGCGAAGTTACCTGCTACTCCTGCCATCGTGGCGCAGCAAAACCAATTTCTGTTCCCATCATTTCCGCCGAAGAGAAAACGCCGGAAATGATGACCAGCGACGCGATGGACAAATCTGCGCTCCCCAAACCTGAATCGCTCCTGGAAAAATATCTTGCCGCCGTTGGTGGTGCGGACGCTCTCAAGAAAATCACTTCGCGCGTGCAGAAAGGCTCGATCACCGCATTCGGCAATCAGAAAATGTCGATCGACATTTATTCCAAAGCACCCGATAAACGCATCTCTACAGTCCATCGCAAGAACCTGGACAGCGTTACCGCATTCGACGGAAAAGTGGGCTGGATGAGCGTACCTGGCCGCGTCCGCCCGATGAACGCACAGGAATCCGAAGGTGCACGCATGGACGCGGACCTCTCGCTTCCCGCGCACCTCAACTCAATGTTCACGAAACTCGAAATCGAGCAAGGCGAGAAATTGGACGGCCACGCCACCTGGCTCATCATCGGTCAAAGGGAGGGGAAGCCGTTCGTAAAGCTCTTTTTCGATCAGCAATCCGGTCTTTTACTGCGCCTGGTCCGTTACACAGATTCGCCACTCGGTCTCAATCCGCTCCAAATCGATTTCGCCGACTACCGCGACTCCGGCGGCGTCAAAATTCCGTTCCGCTGGACCCAATCGCGCCCGGGAAATCGCTTTATGATCCAGATCGAATCCTCCGAACAAAATGTTGCCATAGAAGATTCCAAGTTTGTGCCGCCTCCCGCTACACCGGGAGCGCCACCTGCGCATTAAGCGCCAGTTTCTGCGCCTCTTGGCTCAGTGTTTTTCTGATTCTTTAGCCTGTTCCTTCGCCGATTCTTGTCCCGCCTCTTTGCCTTTTTCACTTTCGCCGACCTTTGCGCCTTCTCTCTTTTCACCCTTTTCCGGTTCCGTGACGCGTTCTTTGTCCAGATACTGCACGATTAACGAAATTCTGCGGTTGGCCGGATCCATCGGATCCTCTTTTTTCCGCAATCGCTGGTCCGCGAATCCTCGCACCTGGGTTACTTGGTTTTCCCGCAGTCCTGCTGCCTGCATCAATCGCCGCGCCGCGTTCGCGCGATCTGTGGACAATTCCCAGTTCCCGTAATTTCCTCCGGCCGTGTACGGCTTCGAATCCGTATGCCCTTCGAGCGCAACCCTGTTCGGCAGTTTTCCCAATTCAACGGCCAGTGTGCGCAGCAGCTCTTCTCCATCTTCGCTGATCCTCGCGCTGCCCGCGTCGAAAAACGTTCCTTTCTCTGACTCCGTTAATTCAATCCGCAGCCCTTCGTTCGTCACGGTCATGTCGATGTGATTCTTCAGCTTGTCGAAATGCGGAACTTCCTTGATCGCCTTCTGCAATTGTTCCTTCAATTGCTCCATGTTGTCTTTGGTTATGACAAAATTCTCTCCCGCGCCCTGCATGTCGCTTCCAACCTGTTTCCTCGTCCCCGTCGGATCTTTAAAATACCCTCCAACCGCTTCCTGTATTTGTTTGCTCGAATTGAGCAGCCACAGCACGATGAACAGCGCCATCATCGCCGTAACGAAATCGGCATAGGCTACTTTCCAGGCTCCGCCATGGTGCCCTCCGTGGCTGACCTTCTTTCTTATGACAATGATTGGTGTTGTGTTCGGTTGTTGCTGTGCCATCGATGCTTGCCGTGACCGCTACGCAGCCGCTTGCTGTGGCGCTGCGTCTCCTGCCTTGTCCTTGATGCGCGCTTCGGCTTCCTGAAACGTCGGTCGCACGTGCCCGGGAATCGCGCGTCTTCCAAATTCCACCGCCACCGTTGGCGGCGACCCTTTTATGAACGACACCAGCACCACTCGCAAAACGTAGTAGTACGCTTGCTCATCCTCAGTCGTTTTCGCCATGCTTGATGCCACTGGTCCGATAAATCCATAGCAAAGCAAAATTCCAAGAAATGTTCCCACTAAAGCCGCGGCCACCTTGTGTCCGATCTCTTCCGGCGGCCCTCCCAGTGATCCCATCGTGATCACCACGCCTAGCACGGCCGCCACGATCCCCAAACCAGGCAATGAATCCGCCATCGTCGAAAGCGCCGCCACCGGTTGCACCGATTCGTGATGGTGCACTTCCATGTCGCGTTCCATCATCTGATCCATGTCGAACGCTTCCACGCCGCCGCTTGCCGCCATCCGCAGCGTGTCGCACACAAAATGCAAAGCGTGATGATCCTTCAAAAATTTCGGATACTTGGAAAAAACCGGGCTCTTGTCCGGAGCATCGCTGTCCGCTTCCAGCGCCATCAATCCTTCTTTGCGCGCTCGCCCCAGCAGCTCCGCAAGCATCTTCAGCGTCTCAAGGTACTTGTCCTTGCTGTACGGCGACCCGCTCAGCGCCCCCGCAAGCCCTCCGGCAATTTTCTTTAATATGAACAGCGGATTCGCGATCAGCACAGTCCCGAGCGCTGCCCCGCCAATGATGATCAGTTCCGCCGGCTGAAGCAGCACCTTCAGATTGCCATGCTCCATCAGGTAGCCGCCGACAATCGCCCCTATCACCACCACAATTCCAATAATTACAAACATAGCCTCTCAATTCCCGCACCCAAGACGAGCATCATTCCCCCGGCAAATTAGATTCCAACACGCCGGGCTATTTCACCGACAAAAACTCGTCTAGGTTGTTGAGAACACAAGGTATTTCTTCGGCAGGATATTTCTTGGAAGTCGCTTCTGGGAATCTGCACCAATTCGGGACAGCCCCGTTGCAATTCGGGCTTACGTCGCCGTTTTCAGAGGCAGCGCCGCGAACGCCGCCAAAATTCCCACCACTGCAAACGCAAAGAAGTGAGGCTCAAACTTCCCAAACCAAATCATCGCCGCAGCATTGAATAGCACCAGAAAGGTGGCGACCCACAGGGCATATGTTGATCCGGAATGATCCCGCTTCCTCATTCTCCATCCGCAGGTAAGAAGAATCCCCCCAAATGTCGCTACGGATGCGCTCGCCATCACCCAAAAGATGCTGAGCTCCAGGGCTAGCTGAGTGCTTACGCTCGTTTTCGCCAATTCAGCGTGCAACGCTGGCAGTCCGGCAACGGAATGCATGATTCCCCCAAATACACAAAAAGCCCCGCAAATCAGCATCAAAATGCTCTTCATCGCACCCTCTCACTCGCAATTCGCACCCAAGCTCGCTGAACTATACAACTCTCGGCAATTTTTCTTTAGTGGTTTGGCATTTCGAGTAAAGAAGACTAACTGCAGTCTGAGGAATCGGCTAAAAGCCTCGTGCGATCCAATTTGTTCGTGGGCTCAAAACTGAATACTGGCCTACTCATTTATGCTGGAACATAACAGCAAGTGACTGGCGGGCTCACTTGCCCGATTAACGCGCTTACCGGACACGCGATTTTCTGGCTCAAACCCCCGAGTCCGAATCTGGGAAGTCGCTCCCGTGGCTCTTCCTGCCGATTACGGGTGGATGACAGGCAGCTCTGGAGCCATCCGAATCCAGAAGAGTCATTCGGGAGAAACTCGCCCAACAAAATGGCGCTTTCTATTGCTGGGTGGTGTGTTGAGGTTTCTTGCAATCCTAGTTTATCTACCACCTGGGGTGTTCAAATTTGGACAGACTCTGATTTTCTGCTGGCATACGATGCGAGTGGAGGGGTTCACCGCTTGGCCGTTTAACGACACCTTTGTTAATGCCTCCGGTGACTCCGTGTGTGGACGCAATGTCACTTTTGGCTCAGAACAAACGACCGTCTAATCAGATCAATGCCCGTTCGGAATCCACGGCTTCCCACAGACGCCGGCCTCTCCGAGTCCTCTTCGTTCACCGTGACGCAGACACAATAGATTCCTGCCTGGAAGAACTCAAGAAGGGTCAATTTGCTGTTACCGCGGATTTCGCTTTGAACCTGACACAGTGTGCGGAATATCTTCACGCGCGATCCCACGACGTAATCGTAGCCGAGTACCCCGGCTCGAACTGGAGACGGTCGCAAGCCGCGCAGCTCCTCCGTCAAAAGGCTCCGGAGATTCCCATACTCTTCCTGACCACCGCGGGAAACGAATCCATCGCGCAATTGACTGCTGAAGGCACCTGCGATTTTGTCGAACGAGAGCACCTTGCTCAATTGCCGATGGCCGTTCGACGAGTCCTGAACGAAAAGAAACTGCGCGAGGAGCTCGAAGACGCCCGAAGAGCATTAAGACATTCGCAATCCTTGTATCGCGCCCTGGCGGACAATCCCACTTACGGAATCTACCGGTGTGACGCGGAAGGCGAACTGCTGGACGTGAATCTTACGTTGGTCGAGATGTTGGGATTTACGAATAAAGAAGAGCTTCTGGCTGCGAATCAGAAGTCTGAAATTATTCCCAATCTCCGCAAGAATTCAGTTTTCGCAGGACTCATCCCTCAGACACATCGAATCGAGCCGGTCGAACTGGATTGGAAACGAAAGGATGAGACAACGCTGAAAGCCAGGTTAAGCGGACGCGGTATCTATGACGATCACGGAAATCTTGCGGGCCATGAAATCATCGTTATGGATGTCACCGAGCAACGGACCCTCGAGGAGCAACTGCGGCACCAGGCATCCAGTGATTCCATGACCGGTTTGGCGAATCACCGAAGACTGTTCGAAGTGCTCCATGCGGAAATTTGCCGGTCCAAACGAACAGGGCGTGAATTCTCCCTTCTGCTGCTGGACCTCGATGGACTAAAGAGGATCAACGATCAATTCGGGCACCCGGTAGGAAGCCGAGCACTCTGCAGACTGGCCCAAATCGTTGCCGACTGCAGCCGTTCCGTGGACACCCCAGCGCGGCATGGCGGTGACGAGTTCGCTCTCGTTCTGCCAGAGACATCTACAGCAGCCGCCATGCTAGTTGGACACCGGATCTGCGATCTCCTTGCGAAAGACACCGAAGAACCACTGCTCTCCGTATGCATCGGCGTGGCCAGTTATCCAGGCGACGCCGACACAATCGGAACCCTCCTTTACGCTGCGGACAGGGCGCTGTATGAGATGAAAGCCAAGGCGTCAAGGGGCGCGCAACCCGGGTCAAGTGCGGTCAACAATTTGTACGACGTGAAAGGAAGGGCAGCCAATGGGTGAAGATCGTTCTAGCGGGCACGGTCGGTCGAGTGAGCGCCATGGGTGCTTGAGAGCTGGCGACGGGATTCGGTTTCTGCTGAGAGGTGAAGAACAGATCCTTCAATCAATTAGCGAAGGTGTGCCCCTGCTAGAACTCCTGAATAGAATCTGCAACGCACTGGATTGCGAAATTGGAAATGTAGTTTCGCTGGTTTCTTTGCTGGATGAGGATGCAACAGACTTTGTGGCCATCGCGGGAAAGGCGAAGCATTTAGGCTTGCACGAGTTTTGTTCGATAGGAATTGTTACTGAGAATCACGAACTCCTTGGAGCATTGGAAATGTACTCGTGCAAACAAGGCCAGCCTTCTCCACGGGAATTGGACTTAATCGAACGTGCCGGCTGTTTGGCCGCGATTGCAATCGAGGGAGAGAATGACGCATTGGAAGATGCCAACGCTGTAGTTGCAGAGACGTGGCCGGTCCGAAGACTATTGCCGGACTGGTCCAAAACCTCGAACTAATTCTTCAAATAATCAGAGTCGTGTTTAACCGTAAAACGTATCGGGGTGGCTTCGGCGCAGGCCATTGAAGGCATGGCAGAGTTTGTCGCACCAGGGCGCGTGTACAAAAGCGAACAGACGCAGCTTGTAGAAGGCCTTAGCATCCGTGAAGTGCGAGATAGCTTGCAATCGTTTGGAGCTACACGGAGAACCCAAGTGAAAAATAGAAGTATTTTGTACTTTCTGGCCGTTGGTGTTCTTAGCGCCGCGCCGGCTTTTGCCGACAGGATTCCTGACACAGCTATGGAACAAGGCAGGAATTCAGTCTCAATCTATCAGCTGCCGTACGGGAATTCTTTACAACATGCAGACAGTAACTGGAATCTTCGCATAGGCGATGTGGGCGCATCCAACAAAGTAACTTTCGTCTCGCGATTGAGCAATTTCGACGATGACGACAAAGTTTCAATCATGAATGAATTGTCTAGCTCCAAATCAGGCAAGACCGACAACGAAAGGCGTTTCATTGAGCTCGGCTTGAAACTGGGCGATTCGCTGGGAAACGGCAGCGACCGGGATCGCGGCAAGTACAAGCTGGTAAAGCTAGAAGGTGGCGGGCCCTCTTTGACTGTTACTGCAGTTCCGGAACCAGATTCCTTCACCCTCGTGCTTTTTGGTTTGGGAGTATTGGCCATGCTTCTATACCGTCGTAACTAGCTATAGAACTTGGCTATGCAGTTAGCCGCGCGTGCAGAGTTAAGCGATCCAGTGAGTGCGCCGGGAATGCAAATTCACTGGAGTGTTTGAAACCGTGGGCAATAGGAATGTACAAGAGTTTTTTTGGACTTCGCGAAAATCCATTCAGGGTCAATCCTGATCCCCGATATTTGTACTTAAGTCCGCAAACGCAAAAAACGCTCGATCAACTGACTTACGGAATCCAGCACTGCAAGGGCCTGATCTTGCTCACCGGCGAAGTCGGAACGGGCAAAACGACTTTGATCCACTACCTTCTGAATTGGCTCCGGGAGCAGAACACTCCAACGGCATTTATTTTCAATTCCCAGCTGACCGTAAACCATTTGTTTGATTTTATTCTCACGGATTTTGGAGTCCCGACTGATTTCCGGTCGAATGGCAATATGCTCATGCAGCTCAACCTGTGGTTGATGGGGCGCTTCCGCGCGGGCGGGAAGCCGGTTCTGATTGTGGACGAAGCGCAAGGCTTATCGATCGGAGCATTAGAGGAAATTCGACTCCTGCTTAATCTGGAGACTGATTCGGAAAAACTATTGCAGATCGTTCTCGTTGGGCAACCGGAGCTCGAAGAGCAACTCAAGCTGCCGGTACTTCGGCAGCTGCGGCAACGCATCGAGCTCCGATGCAATACGGCTCCGCTTGAGATCGAGGAGTCCCACAGCTACATCACAGAGCGGCTGCGAATTGCCGGCGCGGATGGAAAATCGATATTTCCAGCGGAAACGATGGACGCCGCGTACTCTTATTCGAAAGGCATTCCGCGGGTGATCAATCTTCTTTGCGAACACGCGCTCATCAACGCATATGCGAAGCATGCCCACCAGGTACCTGTGTGGGCGATCGAAGAAGCCGCGCGGGATTTTCTTTTGGAGGAGATCCATCCAGTCACAGTCTGGCATCGCGGCGACGACGGCAGCAGCGGTAACCAACTTGCGACGCGATCGATACTCGAACAGAAGCTGGTGCGCTCATTCACGAGAGCAAAAGCGGGCTTGCACGATCGGACCAGCGCTACATGGCTCTCTGCAGCGGCGGCATCTATCGACGAGGAGCCTGCGACCACGAAAGCTAAGAGCATTGTCACACCCATCAGGAGATTTGGAGACAACAAACAGGAAGAGACTCCGCATTCAAGACTCTTTCCGCCAACTGCAATCGTTTGCCAGGACGAAAATGTATCGGTGGCAGCGGCGAAAGAAAATCCCAGATTCGCCCCGAAAAAGGGCGCAGCCGTTGGCAAGGCATTGAACACTGTTCCCCGCAGTTCCATTCGGGCGCGAATTCGCACGCTGGTGTTTGCGCTGAAATTGCGGACGCGCGCTTCCGCTGCAATGCAGAGGAACAAGCGAGCCTTTTATCTAACGCAAATGTTGCGACAGTGGTTCGTTGAGTTTAAGCACGACTGGAATGCCATGATGAACGCCGTTGAATTTCCGAGGTCAGCAAAATCCCTGCTCCAGTGGCTCCGCCAGCCCTTTACTTCGAAGCGCATGGACTCAAGCGCACGCCAATAAGGGCAGGGAATGCTATTCGTGCAGCACGATGCTCAATAGGGAAGTGTTGATTTGAAGAGTTCCGTTGTATTTGATGAACCCCATCTTCCTGAATTTGTTCATGAAGAAATTCACTCGCGAGCGCGTTGTGCCAATCATCTCCGCCAGCGTTTCTTGCGATATTTTAGGCAATACTCCGTGGGGCTGGTCCTCCTTGCCGTAACGGGCTAGCAACAGAAGAGCGCGGGCCAAGCGTTTTTCGCTGGAGTTAAAAAGCTGATCGACGAGATCCTCCTCGATTCGGATGTTCCTGGTCAGCATGTGAGAGATGAAGATGTCCGAGAGTTCATGTTCGGCGTGGAGCACCCGCATCATCTCGCTTTTTTCAATGAATAATATTGACGTGGGCAAAATCGCTGTGGCCGTTCCCATACAAACAGGCTGACCTGCCAGGCATCCCTCGCCAAAAAAATCGCCAGGTCCCAGGATCGCAATAACTGCTTCTTTGCCGCCCTCGCTGACAACCGATAGTCGCACAGCGCCTTCCTGGATATAGTGCACACCCTTGGCGGCATCGCCCTGTGAGTAGATCTTTTCGGATCTGCGAAACTTTACAATTTTTCGGGACAAACCGGCAGTATCAAGAAAAGCCCGCAAATCGAAAGCGGACTTCGTTAAGGCAGTTGATTTTGTCTTTTTGCCGTTTGCTTTGGGCATTTCATTCTCTGGCGAACTCTGCATTGCGGCCCTTTCGGCACACCCGAACGCTAACAGTCCCGATGCTGTACGGGTCAGATCTTTTGCAAGACGGGCCGCGATAAAATAGGTTAACGGTACGTTTGTTTAGCGTTACATCGCTGGAAGGGCTGTATGGGGTTTTCCGTGCTTCGGACTTTTCACAATACGCGGTTGCCAAACAAAGGCAGTTGTATAGAAATGAACAGACATGCGTCTTAACAAGGTCCAGGATTGAACCGTAATACAGGGACTGTTTTGTTGGTCAGTTCCATCCGCTTCAGCTTGATTATCACGATCCGCACAAGCGCTGAAGATATCGAACAACACGCTACTCACACAGCCTGACTGGAGAAATACTCCAGCCTTGGTTGCGGTACGCCGCTCCGTCACATTCTCGCCGGACAGAAGGGGGAGCAGTCCGCCGAGCCAGGACGGAAGTGTGTGGCGGAACATACGGAAAGGAAAATGCTATGCCTCTCATTCAAATTCTATTGGCCCTGATCGTAGTGGGTGTCCTTCTATGGCTGGTGAATAACTTTATTCCGATGGCGGGCACTATCAAGAAGATCTTGAACTGGGTAGTTGTCATTGCCGTGGTGGTATGGCTGCTGAATGTATCCGGGTTGTTCCACCACTTGTCTGGAATCCGCGTCGGATAGAAAACTCAGCGGAATGAGCAGCGACCGCAAAACACTTTAGAGGAGACAAAATCGTGAAATCACTTCGAGTCATTACTGCAGCAACGGTACTTCTGCTTCTTGGTTGGGCTGCCCCGGCTTATTCACGCCAGGATCAACAGGACAGACCGAAGGAGCAGGAAAAGCAACATGAACAGGCAAAGCCCGCTGAAAAACCGAAACAGGCAAGATCTACAGGGCAAGATCAAAAACAGGCAACACGCCAGCCAGATCAACAACGGCAACAGCAAGAAGATAATTCAAAGAAACAAGAACAGCAAATAGCAAAGGGTCGGCAGGACCAGCAGCGTAAAGATCAGCAGCAGCGGCAAGACAAGGCTGCGAATCAGCAGCAAGCAAAAAATACCCAAGATCAGCAGCGCGAGCAGCGGAACAATTCCGCGAAACAACAACAGCAAGCAAAAGTTCAACAAAATCAGCAACAGAAACAGCAAAGGGCATCTGGAGACCAAGACCGCCGACAGATTGCGCAAGGGCAACACGACTCGCAGCGACGGCAGCAACAAGACAACAGGTCAGGTCAACGATCCTCTCCTGCTTATGTACACCAGCAGCAGGTTGCTTGGCAGAGTGACCGCGCTCATAGCTGGCAATCCGAGCACCGTACGTGGCAGCAACGCGGCGGTTACAACGGCTACCGAGTACCGAACGATCGATTCCGTAGCTATTACGGACGGGACCACGGTTTCCGCATCTACACTCTGCCCGTGATTTACGTTGGCGGGCATCGTCGCTTTCAGTACGGTGGCTATTGGTTCGGACTAAATGATCCGTGGCCGGAATACTGGGCGAACGATTGGTATGACAACGATGACATGTACGTGGACTACTACGGCGACGGATATTATTTGTATAACCGCAGATATCCAAGTGATCGCATTGCCATCAGTTTTTACCTGAACTAAGACCGTACCGAGCGCATTCAACCCAAGCCCAGCCCGTGTTTTTCCAGCAGGATTGAATGCGGCTGGGCAAGGATGCGGTGCATCAACGACTGAATTTTGGAAAGCGAGGAAAAAATGCTTGGAACTATTTTGGTAATTGTTCTGATTTTGGCGCTTTTCGGTGTGCTACCGCGATGGTCACATAGCCGTGATTGGGGTTATAAGCCCACAGGCGGTCTGGGAATCGTACTCCTGGTTGTGGTCGTTCTCTTGCTGTTAGGGCGAATTTAACAGGCAGAGGTGAATCATGGACGAATCCAAACAGCACGCTATCAATTTTCTTGAGAAAGAACTGAAGACCTATCTGGCTCTATCGCGATTCTTCGTGAAGAAAGATATCCGCGAACATTTTCGTGTCGGGACAAAAAATGGTCTTATTAGTCCCTCGTTCTACAAAGAAAGAATGAAGGAAGCGAAGAGAATTGTTCGCGAACTCAGAAAGTCGAACTAGCATGTTCATGTCGGGACTCTTTTCACCGGATGGTGTGCGTGCATTGAGTTTCCGGACGGCGGTTTTGTTTCTAGTCATGCTCGTCTTCGCCGGTGATTCACTTGCGTACTCTGTCTTGACCCATGAAGAGATCATAGATCTGGTGTGGACCGATCAGCTCCGCCCGATTTTGCTCACACGTTTTCCCACGCTTACGGAAGAGCAACTCCAGGAAGCGCACGGTTACGCCTATGGCGGCGCTGTCATTCAGGACCTTGGCTATTACCCCTTCGGAAGTGAGGAGTTCAGCAATTTGGTGCACTACGTTCGCAGCGGCGACTTCGTTCGTGAGCTGCTGTCACAGAGCCAGGATGCAAACGAATATGCCTTCGCGCTGGGAGCTCTAGCGCACTACGCCTCGGATATCACTGGCCATCCAGCCGTCAACCAAGCCGTTTCGATCCAATACCCCAAGCTGCGCGCCAAGTACGGCGATTCCGTCCGATACGCGCAGGACCACACCGCGCATCTGAAAACCGAGTTTGGATTCGACATGGCGCAAGTTGCGAAGAATCGGTATGCGTCGCAGCAATATCACGATTTCATCGGCTTCCAGGTTTCCAAGTCGTTGCTTGAGCGGACTTTCCCGATCGTTTATGGGGTGGAACTAAAAGACGTGCTGACGCATGAGGAGCTTGCAATTGGTTCCTACCGTTTTGCCGTCAGCCGCATGATTCCAGAAATGACCAAGATCGCCTTGCGGACCCACAAGAAAGATTTGATGAAAGAGACACCAAATTTTGCGAAAAAGAAATTCCTTTATCGACTGTCGCGTTCCGACTATGAAAAAGAGTGGGGGAAGGACTACAAGAAGGACGGATTCAAGATTCGACTATTTTCCATCTTACTGAAGTACATGCCGAAAATTGGCCCGTTCAAGGCGCTGGCGTTCAATGCACCTACGGCACGGACGGAAGATCTCTATTTCAAGAGCATCAATACGACCGTTGACCAGTATCGCGTCTTTTTGGAACAGGTCCGAACCGATTCGCTGGTGCTAACCAACGCGGATTTTGATACCGGCAAGCAAACCATGGCAGCAGAGTACTCGCTGACCGACGAAACCTACGCGAAGCTGTTAGGCCAGCTGACGGAGCGGAAGTTCGAACTGACTTCCCCAGACTTGCGCGACAATATCCTGAGTTTCTATTCTGATCTCACTCTTCCTGTGGAAACAAAGAAAGACATCGTTCGGTGGCAAAGCGTGTTGTCGTCGCTCGACCAATTGAAGCTGGTCAACCCAGCTCCAACGCTCGCCGCACACCCCGCGGACTGACACCTGCGCGCTTACGCAGGCCATCAGAATGAATCACGTTTCGAAAAAATGAGCGTGAGCGGTGTTAACGGAATTGAGGATCGATGCAAATGTGTGCGCAAGTGAACAGACGTGTTATAGCGAACCACCTAGAATGAGTCATCTGGCGGACTGCACCACCGGTCTCCAGGTGTGGCACAAGGCTTCAAGTAGAAGCCTTTGTGAGACGGGAATAGTATGCTTTGGATAATATTCGTTGTTTTGTTTGCGGTTTGGATTCTGGGCGTGGTCACGTCCTACACACTCGGGGGATTCATTCACATTCTTCTGTTGGCGGCTCTCGCCGTCTTCACTATCAACATGATTCGAGGACGGAGGCGCACGGCGTAAACGCCGTTGCGACTCGCATGAAGCCAGTCAGCTTGCTTGGAATCATTTTGGTGGTTTTGGGAGCACTAGCCCTTGCATATCAGGGATTCACGTATACGCACCAGGAAAAGATTCTTGATGTCGGGCCGATTCACGCCACGGCGGAAAAACAAGATCACATATCAATTCCTCCACTTGTAGGCGGATTGGCTCTGGTTGGCGGAATCGTTCTGCTCATTCTTAACTCGAAAAAGAATTCATAGATTCAATCTACGTAACCTCCCGCCTGAGAGTCGGGTGACGCATAGCCCTCTCATGATTGAATGTGTTGAAAGTCCTTCAGCCAATAAACCGTTCGGAAGCTAAACGTCTGCACAAGAAGAAGTTTTGACCGTGGAGGTCAGTGATGAAGAAATACTTAGCAGTGATAGGTTGTCTCGCCCTCGTGGCGGGTGCGGTGTACGCCAAGAAATTGAACAAGGAACAAAAACGCCTCGCAGAATGCGGCGTGGTCATGCAGGAAGTACTCAACGTACCGGAAAATATTCCTCATGAGCTTCTGGAAAAGGCCGAATGCGTCATCGTATTCCCGTCAGTCAAGAAGTTGGCGTTTGGGGTTGGCGCGAACTACGGGCGAGGAGCGATGGTTTGCCGCACTGGCGAGAAGTTTCGCGGTCCCTGGGGAACGCCAGCGATGTACGCACTCGAAGGTGGCAGTGTTGGTTTCCAAATCGGTGGCGAAGCGACCGACTTGATCCTACTAGTCATGAATAATCGCGGCATGGAGTCCATCCTCAGCAGCAAGGTCAAGCTCGGCGCAGATGCTTCAATTGCCGGAGGACCCAAGGGACGAGATGCTTCCGCGACGACAGATGCCTGGATGCGAGCTGAGATTCTGAGTTACTCGCGTTCACGCGGTTTGTTCGCCGGTATTTCCCTTGAAGGCACGACCCTTCGGCCGGATGATGACGCCAGCGCGGACGTATATGGCCATCCCATCAAGGCAAAGGACATCGTCCGAGGTAACGGCACGCGTGTGACGATTTCTGGTCACGGCCTTGTCAATGCCTTGCAAAAGAGTGCGCCGCAGAACGAATCGGAACAGGCTGCGAATCGATAAGTAAGTACCACAGGCATGTCGGGATTTTCACGGTCCGCATGCTATCAATTCTCAGAGAAACAGTTGGGTGGGTTATTCCGCTCAACTCCACACAGAGGGTCGGCTGCCAAAGGATGCAATACCTGGATCATTCTTTGCAGTTCGGCCCCTGATTTTGTTTGGATTACCGGATCAAAAATCCGTTTTGAATGAAAGCAAATGTGAGCGCGAAACTAGGTTTTGTAATGGTCACTCTGGGGACTCACTTGTGGCGACCGCTGCGGGTATCCGAAAATGTCGCCGCCTACTCGTGCAAAACGACCGTCAGCAACGACTTGTTGACCTTGATTTTCCCGTTGTATTCGATGAATCCCAATTTTCTGAATTTGTTCATGAAGAAATTCACGCGCGACCGCGTGGTTCCCACCATGCGCGCCAAAGTGTCCTGGGACACTTTCGGCAGTATCCGATCTGGCTGTTCTTGTTTTCCATAGCGCGCGAGGAGCAGAAGCGTGCGCGCCAGGCGCTTTTCACTGGAATTGAAAAGTTGATCGATCAGATCCTCTTCGACTCGAATGTTGCGTGCAAGCATGTAGGCGATGAAATGGTCGGACAGCTCATGCTCCGCGTGAAGCGCTCGCAACAGCTCTTTCTTTTGGATGACAAGCAACGTTGTAGGTGTAACGGCGGAAGTCGTGCCCATCCGCACCGTCTGGCCGGCCATGCATCCCTCGCCAAAAAAGTCAGTCGGACCGAACATCGCGACGACCGCTTCCTTGCCAGACCCATTCACAACGGACAGTTTCACGCCGCCGTTCTGAACGTACATCACGGTTTCGGCGGCATCGCCCTGCGAGTAGATGGATTCACCTCGCCGGTATTCTTCAATTTTCCTCGCCACACCTGCGGTGTCGAGAAAATCTTGCGCGTTGAACGAGTCGGCAATCCCGTTCTTTGGGAGTTTTCTTGGTTTCATAGTGGGTAGAAACGGCCTCGGTGTGAAGGCCTGTCGACCACCCCTAAAGTAACAAACGGGGTATTCGCAAGACTGTATAAAACAGAACAGCAAGCCCCTTTGACAGTCTCTAAGATATTGCTTTAGACGGCGAGAAAGAGCGAAATTGACCGGGAAGCAGGGCTGGGCCAGGTGATTTTCTCTTTCTCGCTGTAGTGTTCGTGTGAATTCTGGAAATCGCGCTTTCTCCGCAAGTTGACCCGTAAAGTACAGCCAACGTTTCCAAAACAGCATGACAGTGTTTCCCTGGAGACTCCTATGTTTGTGCGCAAAGTAATTGCCTCATTGAAACCGAACAGCATTTCGAGGTTCAGCCTTTTGATGGAACAGGAAGTTATCCCCATGCTGCGCAAGGAAAAGGGATTTCAGGACGAACTGGCATTCTTCGCGCCCAGCGAGGACGCAGTGACGACGATTAGTCTGTGGGACAAGGCATCGAGTGCCGAAGCCTACAGCCACGGAACGTATGCACAAGTACTAGGGAAGTTGGCGGCACTCATCGAGGGAACTCCGAAAGTGGATACCTACGAGCTTGTGAATTCAACCTATCACAAGATCGCCGCAGCCTCGTAAAGGACAAAACAGGACCTCATATGTCACAGGAAATCAAAATTGGCTCCATTCTCATCAGGGAGAACATGGTTTTCCCAGCCGGTGTGTCGGTTGAGAGTGATGCTTTCTTACCCGGATGGAAACTGGTTAGAGATCTAAATGGATACGAGCTTGCGCGAATGATTGTGAAAGCGAATTGGAATTTCTTCTATCTGGCCGGCGAGATCAGGGCAATGACGCTTGGTCGTGGGGGTTCGGCTGCCTTCCGCAGGACTCTGAGGCGGATCGTGGCAAAACGCGAAGGCCAAAACTATAACTCACTTGAGATTACTAGAGTCGTTGCGAAACGGTTTCTGGGCATTCCCTTTTTAAGTATTGCGGCGAACTCGCGGCATATCCAAGAGGGCATTGGTTTGGTCCCGACAAGAAATTTTGTTTTGAGAATGCCTGTTCCAGCTCCAAACGAGGAAGTTGTCACAAAGCGGTACACGGCGATGATTTCAAGTTCTTAGTAAATTGGGGGAAATATGAAGATGAAAGCGATGCTCAGCGTGTTCCTTGGCTTTTTTTCTTTGATCGCCGCGGCGCCTATGCTCCGCGCGCAGGATCTCTCGAAGTATCGTGGGTTTTCGCTCGGAGCGAATCTGGCCACTGTGCTGAAGCTCACGGATCAGAAGCTATCAGATGTAAATCAGACGCAGGGAGTCTCACCGGTATTTCAGGAGCTAACCTGGTGGCCACCCAGTATTCTGGCTGCTTCCTACCGGTCGGACAGCATCGAGCAAATTATTTTCTCCTTCTACAACGGAGAACTGTACAAAATTTCCGTGACTTACGACCAAAATTCGACGGAAGGGCTCACTGGGGAAGACATGGTGAAATCCATTGCAGAAAAATACGGACCTCCAACAACGGTTTCCCCGGACATCGCTGCCAATACGAATAGCCATTATGAGGCCAGAGAAAAGTCTGTCGCGACGTGGGAAGATTCCGAGCGTTCCCTCAACCTCGTGCACTTTTCTTTTTCCAGTCGATTTGGGCTCATCATTTTCGCCAAAAAAACCAATACGGACGTGCAGGTTGCCATCGTGGAAGCCGCGAGAGTAGAGAAGCTAGGGGCCCCGGCGAGAGAAGCCGAGCGTCAGAAAAAACAAATGGATGATCGCGAGTTAGCTCGACAAAAGAATCGGAAGAGTTTTCGCCCGTAGGATCTCGGCCGCTACGGCTCCAACGTGACAAATTCATGCGCCGCTCATACCAAGAGAGCTAGCTGTCTTGGTGCATCTAGTTTGAGAAACTAGCGACGGCGGCTGCTTCCGTGCCGCACACTTGGAAAACCGCCGTCAATTTGGTCAATTGCAGCACTTCGCTGAACTTACGACCAAGATGGCAGAGGCGCAGCGACGCACCCTGGTTTTTCGCGCTCATATGCGCAGCGACCAGTGTCCCCAACCCAGAGCTATCGACATAGTCCACGTTTTCCATATCCAGGACAATTTTCTTCCTTCCTTCGGCGATCAGGCTTTCCAATTTCTCACGCAGGGCATTGTTCTCCTCGCCCCCGAACACAATGCGGCCGTAGAGCGTCACAACGGAGATGCCGTCCACTTCGCGATTTGTCATCTTTGTTCCCATGATTGTGTACCTCTATCTGAGTACGCTTGTCCGCGTGGCAGAAATCTTCACCGACGCACTCTCCAGACTCTTATTTCTCCACGAGATGCCGATCTCGCAATATTTCCTCGTCCAATTTTTTTAGTAGATAGGGAGCTAAGTACGGCTTCAGTTCGAGTTGCTGATCACGAGTTAGAAACTTGAAGCCTCCAATTATCCGAAGGCATACTGGCGACCCGCAATTACAACGAAAACTGTCGTGCATCTCATATTCTGTCGCCGCATAGTTGACCTTTATTTCTTCGCCTGCTTGAATGTCCCTGAGGGCCCTTACGCACAGGCAGCTGAAATCGAGAAAGCTATTAGGTTCGCAACCGTGATTTAGGTAACCGACGGTCTCTTCTCTGCCGAAGACATGTCTCCTTTCGCCTATTTGCAAGGACCTTCTGGTGGGCGACAGGAAAGTGTTTTCTCCGTTCAAATCGATCAGAATCTCGCTCCTATCGATCGAAACGAGGGCGAATAGACCCCTTCTTTCATTGGTCATTGCAACATCTAGCTTTGCTGATCGGGTTCCCATGAGTAGTCTCATCTGAAGAAGACACTTCTCTTCGCGTTTGTTTGGTCCCGCTCTGGCACGCGCCCATAACCAAGAACATCGTCGGAAGGACTGGCATTTTGTCTCGTCATGATTGCACCACCTGCGCGATGCTCCAGCGCAGCACCATTGAAAATACAATGGCCAGCACCACGCCCAGTACAAACCCAAACAACAGGTCTACGTTGTAGGCTCTCTGTAGCAAACGGCGTTTCTTGAAAGTCCGACGGCGCGTGGGACGAAAAACCGAAGACAACTGCTGCATTGTCGCTGCGTTGCTCAGCCCCATTGGGATATCCTGCGACAAGAGCGCGCATAAAGCTGTTCCGTTGGGAACACTCTACGTCGAACTATCTTTTTGAAGGATTCGCGGAATGCCATGAAAGCGTCCATTGTCCAAGTGCGACTCGCGCACACTGTGCTCCCAATACCAAAGGGCAAACCTCTCCGACGCTCATTTCGTTCCCGATTTTGAATCGACGGTCGATTTTTGCCCTACAAAATGGAGTGGGTCTCTCAGGCTTTGCAATTCTCGGTAGTAGTAAAGTGGAGTAGGCCGCTTTCCATTGAACTTCAGCTTTCTTAGAAGCTCTATCTCGTCCTTGGAGGCACTCCCACTGAGGGAACTATCCTTAAGGAATTCTGTGAACCCCGGCTCTACTTCTGGTTGAAGAGGTCCCGTCTCAACAAACTCAAACCTTCTGGGATCGCCTGAGGCTACTCTCCGATTCAAAACAATCTCCATAGCAAAAGTCGTTAAGTCAACATCCCAGGACTCGATTAGTGGATTTAGGAAGGAGACACAGTTTTCAGGCGACAAGCTGAAGACATCCGTGTCCAGGAACTCAAGAAGGGTAACCCTTGTTTCTTCATAGCTATGGCCCGCGAGTCGAGCGACCAAGTGAAGCCAGTTTTCGCTGTTCAATTCTTCTTTGGCGACTTTCTTAATCACGTCCAAAAGCTTTTGGGTGACGAGACGTTCGAGTTCGCCGAAGGGCTGCTTCTCGAAAATCTCACGTATCTGTCTTTCTTTGTCGGGCACGCATTTGCGGATGATCAGTTTCCGAATTTCCCCAAACATCGGTGCGGGCGGACCCGCCAAGTCTCTCTTGAGTTCTTCCCTGCGCTGAAGCTCCGCCAGCTTCGAAAGTCTATCGCTCGGAAGCTTCAAGACCTTCGCCATCTTCTGATAAATATCTGTTCTCTCAGGCGCCGGAGGCAGTTTTTTACGAGCTAACAGCTGTGAGATGTAGGAGTCGGTAACTTCGGCGGCAGTCGCTAGATCTTTCTGCTCAAGCCCTAACTCCTCCAAGCGTTGCTTAATCACCAGGCAAACGTCCACAAAGCCCTCCAAGTGGATTAACAACATTAGTTAAATTAAAAAATAGTCCCAGAATTCACTTGACACGTCAAGTTAATTAAGTGAATATGGTTAATAGGCCAAGGTAATCCTCACAGCAGTTAAACCAACTGCGGTTATCTGAAACATTCCCTTTGGCATTGAGTAGCAAGGAGACCAGCATGTTTGCACGCAGAGTCTATATGCATCTGAAGCCCAATAGCGTTGCAGAATTTACGCAGAGATTGGAGAAGGACATCCTGCCACTGCTCCGAAAGCAGAAAGGATTCCAGGACGAAATCACTTTTGTCGGCCAAGGCGGTAGGGAAGCGTTCGGGATCAGTTTGTGGGACATACCGGAGAATGCCGAAGCTTACAACCGCGGAACGTACCCAGAAGTGACGAAGTTTCTGGCCACAGTAGTCGAGGGGGCTCCGCAAGTTGAAACCTTTGATGTCGCTAACTCAACGTTCCACAAGATCGCGGCTGCCGTAGCGGCCTGAAGCTAGAAAGTCTCTTCACCGTGTGGGGCGGACAAGGTCCGCTCCACGTCCTGAAAAGCGGCATCTGCATTCAAAGTCAATCAGTCAGAGTACTTGATGCCCTGTCGATGGAGGGAAGACCATGCAGTACAAGAAAACGCAAGTCGCACCGAAATATAATGATCGTCCTCCGCTACAGAAGGTAGTGCTCATACCCTTCTGCGAACGTCCTGGCTATCAAACTTTGAAGCCGGATCTGAAGAGCATCGTATCAGCGGCCCACAAACTGCCCGCGGAAGTCGCCCCGCCTGCGCGCGTGTGGCGTTCCCTGCGTGTGCAACTGGAAAAGGAAGGCATCCTAAGTCGGCCGGTAAAAGGGAGACTAGAAGAGCACACGCGGTTTCCACTGTTCAGAAATTAGTCATCCGCTCGAAAGACCGCGGAAGGTTCGGTAAGGAGGCATGTATGTATTTACTTGCATGGATTATCGTTGGTGCAGTCGTTGGCTGGGGATCGGGGAAGGTCTTCCAGGGTAATGGTAACGGCTATGGTTATGGTCCTCTCATGGACATCCTTATGGGTGCGGGTGGCGGCATAGTAGGCGGATTCGCGATGAGCTTCGCAGGCCTTGGCGGTTATGGTGGAGCGATCATCACAACCTTGGTTGCAATTGTTGGCGCAGCATTTCTGACCGTACTCGCCGCTTACGTGAATGGCAGAAGGATTTACGCGCGCCAGCTCTAAGAATCCCGTCACAGAATCGTTAAGCGTCCGGAGAGTAGAGTTACGCACAAGAAGTTAACTATTCGAGTTTTGGAATCAATTCAAACGGAGGTCAAAGAGACAATGACTGTCAATATCACTCCACTAAATGACCGCGTCCTCGTACGCAGGCTGGAACAGAAGGAAACTGCGAAGGGCGGGATCATTATCCCTGATACGGCGAAAGAAAAGCCGCAAGAAGGCGAAGTAATAGCCGTTGGAGCTGGAAAGATCGAAAAGGGACGCCGTATCCCACTCGATGTGAAGGTGGGCGACCGGATCTTGTTCGGCAAATATACCGGCAGCGACATCAAGATCGACGGCCAGGAATATCTGATCCTCCGCGAGGAAGAGATCCTTGCGAAACTCAGCGGAATGGCCAAAGCGGCATCCAGCAAGAAGTAGCATCTCCGGTTCGGGAATTTCGCACAGAATTTAGAGCTAGATCACCCAGGAGGGTGGAGTTCAATGGCAAAACAAATTGTAACTGGTGAGAATTCGCGACAGGCGATTTTGCGCGGCGTCAACGCTCTGGCGGACGCGGTAAAGATTACGCTTGGCCCCAAGGGGCGCAATGCGGTGATCGAGAAAAAGTTCGGCGCACCAATCATCACAAAAGACGGTGTGACGGTGGCAAAAGAAATTGAACTGCAAGACCCGCTCGAGAACATGGGTGCACAGATGGTGCGCGAGGTCGCATCCAAGACGTCCGACGTGGCTGGTGATGGCACCACCACCGCGACCGTGTTGGCACAAGCGATCTTCCGCGAAGGTGTGAGAACGGTTGCCGCAGGCGCAAGCCCGATGGCGCTCAAGCGCGGTATCGATAAAGCTGTGGAAGTCGCCGTGGAAGAGATCAAGAGGATCTCTCGCGAGGTGAAGGGCGACATGATTGCGCAAGTGGGCACAATCAGTGCCAACACCGACAAGCAGGTGGGCAGCATCATCGCCGAAGCGATGGAGAAGGTCGGCAAGGATGGCGTCATCACTGTCGAGGAATCCAAGACGATGGAGACGACCCTCGAAATAGTCGAAGGCATGCAGTTCGACCGCGGATATCTCTCACCCTATTTTGTGACCGACCCCGAGCGCATGGAATGCGTACTCGAGGACGTGTACATCCTGATCCACGAGAAGAAAATCAGCTCGATGAAAGATCTGCTTCCTCTGCTCGAGCAAACAGCAAAAATGAGTAAGCCCCTGTTGATCATCGCTGAGGACGTGGAAGGTGAAGCGCTGGCAACTCTCGTAGTGAACAAGCTGCGCGGCACACTGCAGTGCGCTGCAGTGAAAGCTCCCGGTTTTGGTGATCGCCGCAAGGCGACGCTGGAAGACATCGCAATCCTGACGGGCGGCAAGGCCATCACCGAAGATCTCGGAATCAAGCTCGAGAATGTGAAACTTGAGGACCTGGGACGCGCAAAGAAAGTGACCATCGACAAAGATAACACCACGATCGTCGCGGGCGCCGGCAAGGCCAGCGAGATCGAAGGCCGAATCAAGCAGCTTCGTGTTCAGGTCGAAGACACTACATCCGACTACGACAAGGAAAAGCTGCAGGAGCGTTTGGCGAAGCTTGTCGGCGGCGTCGCGCTAATCAAAGTTGGCGCAGCCACGGAAACTGAGCTGAAAGAGAAGAAGGCCCGCGTCGAAGACGCCATGCACGCTACGCGTGCAGCCGTTGAGGAAGGAATCGTCGCGGGCGGCGGGACCGCTCTGCTCCGCTGCTTGCCAGCACTCGAGAAGCTCAAGCTCCACGACGATGAAGCCACAGGAGTGAACATCGTGAAGCGTGCCCTCGAAGAACCATTGCGGCAGATTGCCCAGAACGCCGGGCACGAAGGCGCGCTGGTTGTAGGACGTGTGCGCGAATCGAAAGATGAGAACTTCGGTTTCAACGCAGAGACAGGTGAGTTCGGCGACTTGGTTAAGGCTGGTGTGATCGATCCGGCCAAGGTCACGCGTCTTGCACTTCAGAACGCTGCGTCCATTGTCTCCCTAATGCTGACAACCGAAGTCCTCATAGCCGACGCCAAGGGAGAGCAAAAGTTGGCAGCGGCCAGTGGGGGTATGGGAGGTTCGTACTGAACGGTACCAAACACTTCTCGTTTCAATCGCCATTCCGTCAACAGTATTCGTGCGGACTCCTCCGCGAACAAGCATCCGATCATTCGGGTGAATTACTATGATGATTTCGGCAGAAAGTATTTTGAGTCCCCATCTGAAACCGCTTTGCTCTCGCGACAACCGCCTAATGAAGTACGAACTTGGCGGCTCTAAGGCAAACACCGGGCGCCTGGCGTCATACCATTGTAGTTCAATCGGGTGCAGCGTTCGATATAACTCAACCGCTGGATATTACATGCTCATTGGAATGCCCGACCACGCGCACTCCGTCGACGAGCCCGGCGTGAACACCATGAAGTGCCCCATACACGGCCGCTGGTTGTATCGCCGAAAGAATACTGATGCGGAACCACGTGTTCGCTGGTTCTGCAGCATCGAAGATTGCCACTATGGCTACCTCGCCGACATAAAGGCGATTCGGTCGGGACCTAGAGCAAATTCTCGTCCCTAAGAGATGCGGCCGTAGAAATAATTGGTGGGCCTGGGTGGACTTGGACCACCGACCTCGCCCTTATCAGCGCTGCGTGAAATGGTTTTACAACAACTTACAAGCAAGCGGGGACTGTCAAACGCCGCACAAGTCGCACAAGGATACACAGATTGTGGGTTGAGAATTCTGCCTTTTTCTGACAATCGATATTGAATCTGGCCCTCGCCCTGACGCTCCTGCCTGTTAGCCGCAAAGGCGCTCTGAGCCTACCCACAGTTGAGCCAGATTTCTGAGGTTGTCTTTGTATGTGCGCGTTACCAAATACTCCTTCCCACCTTTTACACGCAGCTTGTACTCTCCCGTAGGTAAAGGTTGAATCTCCTCCACGGCCGAAATATTCACGACTACCGAGCGGTGGATGCGAATAAAACCGTAGGGCTTGAGCTTTTCCGCCATGGACGAGAGAGACTCGCGCAGCAAATAGGGATTGGGCCGGTGTCGCAGCGAAACGTAATTACCTTCGGCTTGCACTGCCACGATCTCAGCTAAATCCACGAATAAGATTCTACCCCTTGCCTTGAACGCGATTCGTGGCGCCTGTCGCTTTGCCATAACCTCCAACTGCTGCAAGGCTCGGATGAGGTTTGCAGCATCAACCCGGGTTACGGGAAGCAATGATGTATCTACAGGTTCGTACGACCCATCTTCTGCTGTCGATTCAAGAGTGCATTCCCGTTCGCTCTTGGTGGAGCAAATCGTATCTCCCCGCAGTGGGCTAGCCGAAACGTCCGCATTAGCGCGAGCAGCCTGTTGAACAAACATCTCACGTGCAGTGGCCTTCTGATCCTGAATCTCGCGGGCGCTCATTGTGGAACCCCTCGCATTGCTCTCTCGTTTCGACTTCTTGCTGCACGAAGCGAGACTGACGATTGCGCACTACTTCTGATTCATCAAAAACCATCTGGCCCACAAGTTACTTCTGCCCAGTGCTTACCGCTGACGGAAAGCTGGATTGTGCGCCGAAATAACACTCAATAGATTCCAACTGTCCGTTCTTGATACGGAGATACTCTACGTTCCGGAACGATTTACCGTTCTTGGTATGGCAAAGATACTTCACAAAAGCATCTGCCTCGCCAGTAGTGATTCGCTCGATGTCAAAGTGTCCAATGAAATCAACCTGTGTGTCCCAGCATTGCGATTTGAAAGTGCTCTTGCTGATGTGGTCGTCGCCGGCCGCGCTCGAAAAGGTGAAGTTGTCGGCGAGCAGCATATTGAACGTGCCCAAATCCTTCTTTTCCCACGCCGCGTACCACTTACGGATGATTTCCTCGCTCGTTAAGTCACGCCCTCCCAATGCGCTGGCCCTTGCCAGCCCGGGTAGGGGCACCGCACCGACCAGCGCGCAGGCTCCCGTTGCGAGCAGATTCCTGCGTGGCATTGTGATCCTTGTCATTGTTCATTCTCCTTTTCAAGATGCACTTTGAAACGCTTCGCCTGATAGCGGCGCGATCAGCGCCGCTTGTAGTTGTCCGGCGGTCGAAGAGACTTCAGCCATCCCACGATATTTCTGATTCCCGTTTTCCACACGTTTGGATCTTGAGCATTTTTTGCTAACGTACCGTAGCCCTCGACTGTCGCGACCAAAAAGCTGGCAGCCTCGTCTGGATTCAGATCGCGGCGAACTGTTCCTTGTGTCTTCCCCTTCCTTAAAAGCGTTGCAATTCCTTCCTGCCAATCTAGGAATATCCGCTCCAGCCGCTTGCGGAATTGCTCGTCCAGCGGAGACATCTCCTGTGACAAAAGGAGCAGCGGACAACCAGCGCGAACGTCTTGGGGCCCAGCTGGTATCCGCCGGACAACGCCGATCAAAATGTCGATGGGTTCCCCCTCGCGACGCATAGGAACCAACCACCTGTCGCGCGTGAGTTTTGCGATCTTTTCTTCGACGATGGCATATCCCAGGGCTTCCTTGCTGTCGAAGTGGTGATAGAGCGCTCCCTTGGTGACGTTGGTGGCGGCGAGAATTGCATCGATGCTGGCGCTCTGAAAGCCCGATCTGTGGACCTCCCGAAAACCCGCTTGCAGCAAACGCTCCCGTGTACGCTCCGGATCACGGAACTTTCGCTTCCTCCCGCGAGCGATTAACATACCAACCAGTATGTATGTTAAATAATTCAGAAGTCAATCGAAATGATCTGCCTGACTCTTGTATCCCTTGTTGCCGAGTTTGTGCGTCGCAGGGATCGATCTACAGAATCTGGAATTCGTGGGCATGCGGCTGTTTCTTGGTGTGTGTTCACAAGCTAGCGGGATGGGTTTCCGAGAATATGATGCAAGCCTCCAAGATCCGCGGTCGGAGGCGACTAGCTCCCCTCCACAAACTCATAAGGCCGCAGAAGACAGTTTATGTAAATTATTGAAAAGTAAGCTTCTGAATAGATCTTCATGTTGGGAACTCGACTTGCTCCGGTATCCACTGAGTATCACCCGGCGAGTGTATTTAGATTCTGCCCGGATCATTCGCACATAAATTGATGGAGGCTTCAGTGAATCAAAATATTCGCAGATTTTTTGTGCTCTCGTGCACAGCGATCCTGGCCCTCGGTCTGGCGATCGTCGGGGCCGTGAGCGCTCAAGTAATCAGTGCCGACCTCGTCGGAACCGTCCTGGATAAGACGGGTGGAGGGGTGCCGGGCGCGACGGTAGAAGCGGTGAACTCCGAAACCGGAGTTAAGTACAACACTCAGGCAAATGAAAGCGGTGAATACCGCTTCAATAATTTACCGGTGGGCACCTACAGCGTGACCGCTTCCTCTTCCAGCTTCGCTTCCACCACAATCAAGAATTTCCAGCTTGAGTTGAATAAAACCAGCACGTTGCAAATCACTCTGGAAATCAAGGGCGCTACCACGTCTATTGAGGTCTCGGGTGCTGCACCAGCCTTGGACACCACGACGGCGCAAATCACCAGCACTTTTGACCAGAAACTCGCGGCGGATCTGCCTGTGTCGTCAGTTACAGGCGGCGTTCTGAATCTTTCGCTCCTGAGCGCTGGCGTCGCCACCGGCGGCGGAATCGGCGCAGGCACAGGTCCGAGCATCGGTGGCCAGCGTCCCAGAAATAACAACTTCACCATAGAGGGTGTGGACAACAACAGCAAATCCGTAACCGGCCCGTTGGTCACGATCCCGAACGATGCAGTGGCGGAATTTTCAGTTCTGCAAAACCAGTTCGCTCCTGACTTCGGACACTCGTCCGGTGGCCAATTCAACACTATCATCAAGAGCGGCACGAATTCGTTTCATGGCGATGCCTACATCTACTCTGAGAACCGAAATTTTAACGCCGTCGACCAATCCGTCATCAACAACGGCCTTACGTCAAATCCGCGCTACGACAACAACCGCATGGGCGGAGTGTTTGGCGGACCGATCGTCAAGAACAAACTCTTCTTCTTTGGCGCCTTGGAATATAACCCCATCGGAGCAGCGGCCGTGCTCGGAGCCCCCGTCTGCGCACCGACGGCCGCTGGTTATAGTGCCTTGGCGACATTGCCGGGGATTTCAGCGACTAACCTGGCCATCTTGCAAAAGTACGTGGCGCCAGCTGCCTCGGTAGACACGACGGGAACGTGCGGTCCTAACGCCGCTGCCCAAGGTGTAGAAACTGTAACCAGCAACACCGGCGCGACTGCCTCGGTGCCAGAAGGGATTCTGAGCTTTTCCGGTCCCAACTACCTTAATAACTGGGCGGCGTTGGGCAGTATTGATTACGACATATCCCCGAAAGACCAACTGCGCGGTCGCTATGTGTATAACCGCTCGGTGGGAATTGACACGGTTGCATTCTTGCCGGCCTTTTATCTAAACGCGCCGACCAAATTTCATCTTTTGACCGTTAATGAATACCACACATTTAACGCCAACACCCAGAATGAACTCCGGCTTGGCTACAATCGCTTTGATACTAAAAACCCAGCTGGGAACTTTTCGTTCCCGGGTTTGGATAGCTTTCCCAACATCGTTCTCAACAGCCTCAATGGCCTTAATATCGGACCTGACCAAAACGCACCGCAGTTCACGATTATTAACACCTACCAGTTATCCGACAACGTCAGCTGGACGCACAACAAACATACTCTGAAAGTGGGTGTTGAGGGTCGCAAGTACATCTCTCCTCAGTCGTTCACCCAACGAGCGCGGGGCGACTACGAATACAATTCCTTGCAGCAATATCTGGATGACCTGAGCCCTGATGCTTTGGCGCAAAGAAGCGTAGGCCAATCCACCTATTATGGCGATCAGTCCGCTGTCTATTGGTTCGTGAACGATAATTGGAGAATCAGGCAAAATCTTACATTGAACTTCGGCATGCGGTACGAATACACCACCACACCATTCGGCATTCGGTCGCAAAGCCTGAACAGCCTCGCCTCGGTGCCTGGCGTGGCGGTATTTGATGAGCCTCGCGCTCCGAAAAACGACTGGGGACCGCGTGTGGGATTCGCCTATTCGCCCGGCACCAGTGGCAAGACGTCCATACGCGGCGGTTTCGGAATCGCGTATGACGTCCACTACGACAACATCGGCATTTTGTCTTTGCCACCGGAGTTGAGCGTTACGGAGAACACCCCGTCCCTTACGGCAAATATTCCGAATTTTCTCGCTAACGGCGGCTTGCCACCGGGAACAGGAGGTGTCAAAACGTTTCCCACTCCGGCGGCCGCGCGAGCTGCTACCACCACTTATTATCCGCCAAACGTGAAGGATCCGAAGACCATCGATTGGACCTTGGGTGTTCAGCACAGCTTCTGGAATGATTACACCGTCGAGGTGCGCTACATTGGCACTCGCGGGATTCATCTCAACGTGCAATCGATTGTAAACCTTGCGGCTCAGACGACTCCGGCTTTGCACCTGCCCACCTACATCGGAAATGTACCATCGCAGGCCGCCTTGGACGCTTCGACAGTGAACCTGGGCACAATTCTAAATAGCAGTGATGGTATCGTCCCGCTTTATGACGCTGCTGGTTTCAATCAAAATGCCCTTACCTCGTTCATCCCAGCCGGGTCCTCGACTTATCACGGTATGGCGTTGCAGGTCACGCGCCGTATGAGCCATGGACTGCAGTTTGTCGGCGCTTATACCTACAGCCACTTGATTGATAACAGCACTGCAGACTTCCACACCACAGACCTGACGCCGCGCCGCCAGCAAGACTTTGAGAACTTGTCTGCTGACAGGTCCAACTCAGCTCTGGATCATCGTCATCGCTTTACTCTGGCGCTGATATACGACGAACCGTTTTTCAAAAGTGGGAACGCGTTTGCAAGGAACGTTTTTGGCAATTGGGAAATTGCCCCGATCTATACATATCAGACCGGTGAGTGGGCAACCGCGCAAAGCGGAGTAGATGCTAATCTTAACGGCGATTCTGCTGGCGACCGCACCATTACCAACCCTTCGGGTGTCGGAGTTACAGGAAGTGGCGTAGTGCCACTTTGCACTAGTGCCGTGGCGCCCGCCGATTGCACGTTGGCCAATGTCTTGAATATTGCAGACGATGTTGTGGGTTACGCCGCAGTCAACCCAAGCGCAAAATATATTCAGGCTTACTACGGCGCCCTGGCAAATACCGGCCGCAATACCATTCTCACTCCCCCAACGAACAACTTCGACGTCACCGCGATCAAGCGCTTCGTGATCACCGAGCGGTACAAAGTTGAGTTCGGAGTGCAGGCCTTCAACTTGTTGAATCATCCACAATTTATTCCATGCTGCGCCGCGGGTGCTGGCCCCGGTGCGCTCGGTGGAGCGACCAACGCGGTGACTGCCCAGGCCGTTACCGGTTCGCCGCGCAACGCCCTTGAACCGCAACGCGGCATCTTCAACAACTTTAGTGCGGCGTTCCCGAGCGAAGCTCGAGCGCTGCAACTTTCCTTGAAGGTTTTCTTCTAAACTCAACCCTTCGCTTTGCGATGAAGCGGCAGATTCGCAGAAGGCGCCCCGATGTGGGGACGCCTTCTGCTTTTCTGGCAACGTTTGAATGTATTGGTCTTTAAATTCCTCAGCAGGATTCGATGAACCAAATGGGCCAAGAAATAGTCGCCATGATCGCATTCGGAACTTTGCGCTGGTTATCGGGCTAGGCCGTAGCCCGCCCATCCGACTCGCGACTTTTCTTATTTTTTAGTGCTGCGACAAGTCGGCGCTTTAAGACCCATGATTCGCGTCGTTCCTTGCCCTGATCAGCTGACATAGAATCTGCAAGAGTTCGCAGGGGAACCCGACTGTGGTCAATCTACTCTCGTTTTTTTTTTGCGGTTTCCAATCTAGAGGCGAATCAGGCAGCGTCCTCGACCTAGCCTAATCGATGTTAGCCGTTCAGCCTTCAACCGAAGAGTCTTGGCGCCCTCAGTGTACTGCCATCCGGCCAATCGTAAAGTTGACAAAGTTGACGAGATTAACAAAACGGTTTTTTAAGGGAGATCCCCGAAAAGGGGAAAAGTGAGAATAACCGCGTATTTACTGATGGTTTGAATGGTGGGCCTGGGTGGACTTGAACCACCGACCTCGCCCTTATCAGGGGCGCGCTCTAGCCACCTGAGCTACAGGCCCAGCTAGAAGGAACTACAACTCTGGAATTCTAACACGCGAAACAGGCCCTACAAAACTCCCTCGCCAAAAATTTGGCGAAAATTCCCACAATCAAACGTCGGTTCCTGCCCTGAAATCTCAACCTTTTACCTCCAAAACTTTACTGCACAAATCCCACATTCGGCGTCGGCCCTTCCGGCAGTTCCTTGATCGGTCCAAACTGCGCCTCATATCGTGAAATATTTTCACCAAGCGCCCGCCAGATCCGCTTCGCATGCCCCGGGCTGACAATCATGCTGCTCAACAGCTTCCCCTGCGCTCCGTTGGGAAAAATATAAATAAAGTTCAATGTGAACTCTTCTACGCTGTGATGAATCATCATCAAGTTGCTGTAGAGGCCCTGCAACTCCTTCTCATCGGCCTTGATCTGCATCTGCCCCATTTGGCCAGGTTGTTGTGGTTGCTGCTCACTCATCGTCTCTTCTCCGTAGTTGCATGTTCAAGGTACCACAGTCGCCAAAGTCGCGCCGTCCTCGGCTCTTTCCCGAAAAGCACAAAAAGCGCGAGTCCCATTGACATCCGTTCTTATTAAATGTAGTTTTGTAGGAGTATTAACCATAGTTAACTAAAATGGCCGAATTCGTCGACCCCATCTTCGACTCCTCCGCTGCCCCCCGGCCCATCGTCGGCCCGCCTTCTCTTCCGGAATCCCATCGCACCGTCCCTGTCCCGTCCACGGCCTCTTGGCTGCGCAAAGTCTTCGCCTTCGCCGGTCCGGGTTACCTCGTCGCTGTCGGCTACATGGACCCCGGCAACTGGGCCACCGACCTCCAGGGCGGTTCACAATTCGGCTACACGCTCCTCAGCGTCATTCTTCTCAGCAATCTGATGGCAATGCTCCTCCAGGCGCTCTCTGCCAAACTCGGCATCGTCACCGGCCGCGACCTCGCCCAAGCCTGCCGCGAATCCTACTCGCGCCGCACTTCCATTTTTCTCTGGGTCGTTTGCGAAATCGCCATCGCCGCCTGCGATCTCGCCGAAGTCCTCGGCTCCGCAGTCGCCTTGCAGCTCCTGTTTCACATTCCGCTTCTCCTCGGTGTAATCCTCACCGCGCTGGACATCCTCATTGTTCTTCTGTTGCAAGGCCGAGGTTTCCGCTTTCTCGAAGCTCTCGTCATCACGCTCATCCTCACCATTGCCGCCTGCTTCGCTTACGAAATCTTCTTTGCGCGCCCTTTGTGGGCTACCGCCGCTCGCGGCTTCGTTCCCAGCACCGAAATCCTCAAAAATCGCGAAATGCTCTACATCGCCATCGGTATCCTCGGCGCCACGGTCATGCCGCACAATCTCTATCTCCATTCGAGCCTCGTCCAAACCCGTGCTTTTGGCAGCGAGCCAAAACAGCGCCGCGAAGCTCTCCGCTACGCCATCTTCGATTCCACCTTCGCCCTCGGCTTCGCTCTCTTCATCAACGCCGCCATTCTTATTCTCGGTGCCGCCGCCTTCCACGCGCACGGCCTCCACCACGTGGCGGACATCAGAGAAGCCTTCCAACTCCTCACTCCAACTCTCGGCGCCAGCCTCGCCAGCACTCTCTTCGCCTGCGCGCTCCTCGCCTCAGGCCAAAACTCCACGCTCACCGGTACCCTCGCCGGACAAATCGTCATGGAAGGCTTCCTGCAAATTCGCCTTAAGCCCTGGCTGCGGCGCCTCATCACTCGCAGCATCGCCATTCTTCCAGCGATTCTCGTCATCGGCATAGCCGGAGAATCGAAGCTCAATATGCTCATCGTTCTCAGCCAGGTTATCCTCAGCTTCCAGCTTCCATTCGCCGTGATTCCGCTCGTCCAATTCACAAGCGACCGCCGCCGCATGGGCGAATTCGTAAACTCTCGCGTCACCGTTTTCGTCGCCTGGGTCGTCGCCGCCGCCATTCTCGTCCTCAACGCCGAACTCCTATGGTTGACGTTTCGCTCCTAATCGCCCATCGCACTCTGCGTTGCGTTCAATTTGTGGGAAAATTTGATGGATGCCCGACAAAAAGCAGCCGTCCTCCACTCGCACTGCCGCCATTCTTCTCATCATCCTTTTCGCTCTCGCTACGTATTTTGCCTACACCGCATACAACCACAGCGTTTGGATCCTCCCCGAAGAAGCCAAGCTTGTTAAAAATCCCCTTACGACCGACGCGCAGACCGCTGCCAAATCCATCCTTCCCATCTATCTTGATAAATGCGCCGAATGTCACGGCGAAACGGGGCAGGGAAATGGCCCGCAAGCGAAAATGTACGACCCGCGCCCCCGCATGCTCACCGACGCTCCCCATCTCAGCACGGTCACCGACGGCGAGCTCTATTACGTCATCACAAACGGCCACAAGCCCATGCCGTCTTACAAAAAGAAACTCACTGATGAGCAGCGCTGGCAGCTCGTCATGCTCGTTCGCTCTTTCTCAAACACCGTTCCGCCGCCTGTCCCATCCGCACAGAAGTAGTGGTGTCAGTTTGAATTTTTCGTTCGTGACACAAGAGATCAAAATTCAAACTGCCCCCACGGACTCAACCTTCCAAGTGACGCAGGCGCTCCTCTCGCGCTATTCTCTCTTCGCACTTTTTTCCTATTCCAGAGGGAGATTCATGCGCAAATTTCTGATCGCTCTTACTATGTCTTTCGCGTTCGTGGTCACCTCGCAGGCCGCGCCGGCTGGCGGTGCAGTGCGCTGCGGCAAGCTCGTCGACGTTCGCTCCGGCAAACTCCTCGACAACCAGCTCATCTCCTTCGATGCCGACGGCACTATCACCTCCGTCGCCGCAGCCGGCTCTTCGCTCCCGCAGGGCACAATCGATCTCTCGCATGCCACCTGCCTCCCCGGCCTCATGGATGTCCACACGCACATCACAGCCGATCCAACAGCGAACGGCTACGCTGGCCTCGGCATCAGCGTTCCGCGCGAAGCCGTCACCGGCGTCAAGAACGCCCGCCTCACGCTCCTCGCCGGATTTACCACCGTTCGCAACGTTGGCGCTTCCAGCTTTACCGACGTGGCCGTTCGCGACGGCATCAACGCCGGAGAGTTCCCCGGCCCGCGCATGTTCGTCTCCGGCCCGCCGCTCGGCATCACCGGCGGCCACTGCGACGACAATCTTCTTCCGTTCGAATATCACCACGTCGCGGAAGGTGTCGCCGACGGACCCTGGGCTGCGCGCGCCAAAGTCCGCGAAGTCATCAAGTACGGCGCCGACCTCATCAAGATCTGTGCTTCCGGCGGCGTCCTTAGTAAAGGAGACCAGCCAGGCACACCGCAGTACACGCTCGAAGAGATGACCGCCATCGCTGAAGAAGCTCACAAACTCGGTCGCAAAGTCGCCGCTCATGCTCACGGCACGCAATCCATCAAGGACGCCATCCGCGCTGGCATCGATTCCATCGAACACTCCAGCCTCATCGACGACGAAGGCATTGCCCTCGCCAAGCAGCATGGCACCTATCTCGTCTTCGATATTTACAATGACGATTTCATTCTCCAAGAAGGTAAAAAGGCAGGTATGTTGGATGAGTCGATTGAAAAAGAAAAGAAAGTCGGCCGTCTGCAGCGCGAGAATTTCCGCAAAGCCTTCAAAGCCGGTGCGAAAATAGCCTTCGGCACCGATTCCGGCGTCTATCCACACGGAGACAACGCAAAACAGTTCGCCAAAATGGTCGAATGGGGAATGAAGCCAATCGACGCGATTCAAGCCGCCACAATCAACGCAGCAGACCTTCTCAATCTGTCAGGCAAAGCGGGTTCCATCGAAACTGGTTATTACGCGGACATCATCGCCGTGGACGGCAACCCGCTCGAAAACGTTCCGGTGCTCGAAAGCGTCAAATTCGTTATGAAGAGTGGACTCGTTGCTCGCAATGACTTTGCAGCGAAATAAATCTCGAACCAACTTGAACCGTGTTTGATCTGCTCCCTTCCTTTGGCCATCTGGACCCGCGCGTCGCGGTTCTCCTCCTGATGGTCCTATTGCTGGGAGCAGCTATCCCTCTCGCGCTCGGCTGGACAAAACTACTCCCGCCCGAGCGCGAACCTTTTTCGCGCCCGGATCTGCCGCGGCATCGATCACCCCGCGACCTCTTCGCAATTTTTCTTCTAGTGAACGTTTCGCTCAGCCTGATCGCCGCAGTTCCGCGAATTGCAGATGCACTTCATCTCGACTGGTTAGTCCAGTTCCTGCCCAACTCTTGGCCCGAACATGTAGGGATGATTCTCTTGATTTGGCTGGTCTTTGTTCCCGCTCTTGCCGCCGCCTACGCCGCCGTCCGTCCGAACCCAATCCGCAAGCACCTCATCATTGGCGGAATCCTCGTGCTTATCCTTTGGCTTCTCTCGCCAACGCTCCTCGGCTCCCTCGCCAGTGTTCCGTAGCGTTGTCTCGGAAATTTTTTTGGGAGGGCACGGCTTTAGCCGTGCCGATAGCTGCATAGCTCAGGGGCTTTAGCCTTCGAGGTGTGAAGCAAAAGAAAAGGCCCGGACTTTACTCCGGACCTTTCCTGTTGCTAATTTGCAATTTTTTATTTTTACGCCGTCGCCGCCTTTACCTGCTGCAGTGCCGCCGCTACTTCCTTCAAATCCGGCACCACGGGAATATCGTAGTTCTTGATCCACGCAATCTTCCCATCCTTGTTCACAATCACAATCGCCCGCCCCGTAATTCCTTTGTCCGCCAAAAACACTCCATATTTCTCCGCCATTGCTCCCCGAGGCTGAAAATCCGCTAGCAGCGAATACTTGATCCCCATCTTTTCTGCGTAAGCCTTGTGCGACCAAACGCTGTCGACGCTCACGCCCAGTACTTCTGCGTCCAGCGTCTCAAACGACTTCATCTCGTTCACAAAGCAAACATGCTCGTTCGTGCAGACCGGACTCCAGTCCAACGGGTAGAAAACAATCACCACATTTTTCTTTCCCGCGAAATTCGAAAGCTTCACTTCCTGCTTGTCCTGATTCTGCAGCGTAAAATCCGGCGCGATTTGTCCAATAGCCATACTCATTTTCATTCCTCCATAAATCCTAAATTTCGTCCTTCAGTCTAACCAATCTCCACGCTCCCGCCAAACGCTCCGGTTTTCCTTTGCTTCTTCGCCCTCCGGCGCTAGACTCATCCCAAGGTGCTTCTATGACCTCCGAAGCTACAGGTCGCGCGCCATTCATGTCTTTGCTGGAACTCGTTGAACGCTATCGTAAACTCGTCCATGCCTTTGGCGATCCCGTGGCCATCTCAAATTTCGGATTTTCTGTCGAAGAGGCCAATCGCCTCTTTTCCGGCTTCGACGAGGACTACCACATCAGCCGGTTTTTCAATTTCACGGAAGAATCAGGCGCCCAGCGCCACTCCATCAACAGCTTCCCCGCCACCCACGTCGCCATCGACCCCGAAATCGAATCCATCCTCTAATTGTAGTGGTGTCCTGAGTGTCCCGCTTCAGACTGGGACGCGAAGGGACCTCAGCATCGACTCAAACAACCAAATTCGCGGTTCGCCTCAACTTCCACTCTTCGGTTTCCACTTCTCCAAAAACGCCAGTACTTCTTCTTTCGACATTGACCGCGCCGATTCAAACTCCCCATGTTTCTGGCTGTAGAGCAATGCGCCGTTGCTGTCCAGCACCGCCGAAGCCGGCACACCCTTCTTCAGCGGTACGTCATACTTATCCGCCAAATCCAGATTCTTGTTGTACTCCCCGATATTCACATGCACCACGATAAAACTCTTATTTACGATCGGCGCAATCTCCGCGCTCCGGAACGCCGTATCCAGAACGTGGCAGTCGTAGCACCAGTTCCCGCCGAAAACCAAAATCACACGCTTGTGCGTTTTCGCCGCACTTGCCAAGGCTTCGGCAATCTCTGCCTTTGCATCCGCATTCTCCGGATAAATCACCCGCTTCTCGGTCGGCGCCGGCAAAGTCTGCTTCGCTTGGCCCCACGCAATCCCCGCGCCTAAGCCTCCAACAACTAAACTCAACGCCACCACCCGCGAAACAAAATTGCGCATCACTCTCTCCTCAACTCCGTTTCACCGAAAATTCAGTCTATGAGATGCCCTCGCCACACGCAAGTTGCGCCCTGAAGCACAGCCGCTTGCCTGCTAAAATAGACGCATGTACGCGCAAAAGTTCTCTGTTGACGTCGTCATCCTTGGCAAGAAAAAGCCCTGTCCGCTCGATTGGCTCGATCAATTCTGTATGCGCAATTTCACCAACTCCGCCGATTTCGACGACACGCTCCCCGTCGCCGATGGCCGCATCGAAGCCAGCTATCGCCTCACCCCCGAACGCTTCGCCGAAGGCCTCGCCGCCTGGCTCACCCAACGCGGCAAAGGCGAAGGTCATCCCGTTCAAGTTGAAGTAACAACCCTTTAGTTCGCAATTTTTCCTTACGTCAATTCACTTCGATCGGATGAGTATTCCCTCCTTTTTTCTCAAAATTAATCCTCACAACTTTTTCTTTTATTCATCATCCATCCGCGTCCTGCACCCCGTATATCCAACCGGGGAACAACCCAATCCAAAACTGAGGAAAAGGAACCTTACGAAAATGAAAAAGCTATTCGCAGCGTTGGCTTTCGTTGCATTCGGTTTCGCGGGCGCATCTGTCTCTTCCGCGCAGGACAAAATGATGGACAACAAAATGGAATCGGATCCCATGGTCGGCGGAGCCGCCATGTATCCGACCAAAGACATCGTCGACAACGCCGTTAACTCCAAAGACCACACCACCCTTGTCGCCGCTGTCAAAGCCGCCGGTCTCGTGGACACGCTCAAGTCCACTGGCCCATTCACCGTATTTGCCCCAACAAATGACGCCTTCGCGAAACTCCCCGCCGGCACCGTGGACACGCTCCTCAAGCCCGAAAACAAGGACATGCTCACGAAGGTTCTCACCTATCACGTCGTCGCCGGCCGTCTCTCCGCACAAGATCTTTGGAAGCAAATCAAAGCTGGTCATGGCACCGCGCAGCTCACTACTGTCAGCGGCGGCAAACTCTGGATCATGGCTCATGGAAAAGATGGCATCACCATCAAAGATGAAAAGGGCGGCGTTTCGAACGTCACCATCGCCAACGTTTTCCAATCAAACGGCGTCATCCACGTCGTCGACACCGTTCTTCTTCCGCAGTAAACATCTCGTCATCCACAAGTTAAATAAAAAGGGACGGCTCGAAGGAGCCGCCCCTTTTCCTTCCTGAATATTTTCTAAGCCGCAGAGTCTTTCTTCTCCCCATTCACTAGCGCTCGAATCTCCGGCAGCGCTTTCATCGCCGCTTCCTCGCCCGCTCTTACCAACTCTGGAGTCTTCGAAAAATCGTCCCATGCATACGGATGCACGTCCGGCTCGATAATCAAGTCCGCCTGCTGCCGCCATGCCAAGTCCGCATGCCGCTGAATGATATTGAACGACCTGCTGATCACATCCGCCGCCGTGCGTGGTGTTCCGCTGCTCCCCGCTTCCAAATAAACCGCAATTACCACGTCCGCACCCAACAAAAGCGCGCCTTCCACAGGCACAGGCGCCGTCAAAAATCCGTCCACAAGCGTCCGCCCGTCGTATTGAATCGGCACAAACAACGCCGGATACGCGCACGACGCCCGCAGCGGCGGCGCGATCGGCCCGCTTGTGTAATACACCGTTACGCCTTCATTGATGTCGCTCGTGCTGATTGCTAGCGGCGTCTTCAACTCCTCAAAAGTCCTCGCGGGAGTCAGCCGCGCCAGATATTTTTCCATCCGCTGATTCGTCGCCAGTCCGAGCCACGACGGCGTCCATCTCCCAAAATCCGCAAAAGTCGTCGTCATCCCCGCTTCTTGCATCTCTTCGCACGTTGCGCCCGCGCAATACGCTGCGCCGATCAATGCGCCTACACTCGTCCCCGCAACGCAATCAATCGGAATCCCCGCCTCGCGCAGCACGCGTAGCACGCCAATGTGCGCAATCCCGCGAGCAAATCCGCCAGCCAACGCAAGCCCCACACGCGGCCTTTCAGTGCGTTCACGCTCTTCACCATACGCAAACGCGCGAAACTTATCTTTCGCCGTTCGCAGCCAATCCAGCGCGATGTTCACTTTCCCATCAATCATCTCAACACCATTCTAAATCCGCGTTCCTCTTCGAGCAGTCGGGGTTCCGTTTGAATTTCCTGAATCGTGACACAAAAAGTCGAAATTCAAACGGAACCCCGCCCGTCGTTTGACCGCGCGATGCCGGTTTTGTAACCTGTCCGTTCGCACACATCGCAGCAAAAAGGCCTTTCATGACTCGTTCCATTCAAAAAGCTGTCGTTCTCGGTGCCGGCACCATGGGCGCACGCATCGCCGCCCACTTCGCCAACGCCGGTTTGCCCTGCATCCTCCTCGACATCGTTCCGCCCGATCTCAAGCCCGATGCGCCTCCCGCCGATCGAAACAAAATCGTCCGCGCCGGCCTCGAAGCGGCAAAAAAATCCCGCCCCGCCGCTTTCTTCACTCCCGCGCTCGCCGAAAAAATCTCCATCGGCAATTTCGAAGACGATCTCCCTCGCGTAGCCGAAGCCGATTGGATCATCGAAGTCGTCGCCGAAAACCTTGAAATCAAGCGCAAGCTCCTCACCCGCGTCGCGCAATTCCGCAAACCCGGCGCCATCGTCACCACGAATACTAGCGGCCTCCCCGTCCATCTCATCGCCGAAGGCATGCCCGAAGAGTTCCAGCTGCACTGGGCCGGCACGCACTTCTTTAACCCGCCCCGTTACCTAAAGTTGGTCGAAGTCATCCCCGGTCCGAAAACCCTTCCAGATGTTCTCACCACCCTCACCGAATTTTGCGACCACCGCCTCGGCAAAGGCGTCGTCCCCGCCAAAGACTCTCCAAATTTTATCGCCAATCGCATCGGCACATTTTCCATGCTCAACGCCTTGCGCCTCATGCAGTCGCTCGGTATGACCGTCGAAGAAATCGACGCCTGCACCGGCCCCGCCATTGGTCAGCCCAAATCCGCCACCTTCCGCACCGCCGACATCGTCGGCCTCGACGTCCTCGTCCACGTCGTCAAAAACATCTACGAAACCGCGCCCAACGATGAATCCCGCGAATTCTACAAAGTCCCAGCCCTCGTCGAAGAAATGTTCAAGCGCAACATGCTCGGCGACAAAACCGGCCAGGGCTTCTACAAAAAAGTAAAAGGCGAAGGCGAAAAAGAAATTCTCACCCTCGACGCCAACACCTTCGAATATCGTCCGCGCCAAAAAGCAAAATTCGCATCCATCGAAGCCGGCAAAGCCATCGAAGATACGCGCGAACGTCTCCGCGCCTTCGTCGGTCCCATCTTCGCCGGTCAGCCCGGCGACAAAGCGCAGCAATTTATCTGGAACGCTCTCTCCGAAACTTGCTCCTACGCCGCCCGACGCGTTCCCGAAATTTCAGACAACATCGCCGACGTCGACCGCGCCATGCGTTGGGGTTTTGGCTGGGAACTCGGCCCCTTCGAAGTCGTGGACGCTCTCGGCCTCCAAAATTTCACTGCGCAGCTCAAAAAAGAAAATCGCCCCATCCCCATTCTTATCGAAAAAGTTCTAGCAAGCGGCCGCAAGAGCTTCTACGAATCGGAGAAGGGAACGGCCACCGCCGGCTCCAAAAAAGTCGAAGAGCCCCGCGGCATCCTCATTCTCAAATCTCTCAAGGACGCCGGCAAAGAAGTCGAACGCAATTCTGGCGCCAGCCTCATCGACCTCGGTGACGGCGTCGTTTGCTGCGAATTTCACGCCAAAATGAACGCCATCGGCGCGGACCTCATCGCCATGATCCACAAAGGCCTCAAACGCCTGGAATCAGACTTCGACGCCATGGTCATCGCCAACCAAGCCGTCAATTTTTCCGTCGGTGCAAATCTCATGCTCGTTCTCGTAGCCGCACAAGAACAGGAATGGGACGAGCTTCACATGGCCGTCAAGCAATTCCAGAACATCAATCTCGCCATCAAGTACGCGCGCAAACCAGTCGTTGCCGCACCACAAGGTATGGCTCTCGGCGGCGGTTGTGAAGTCAGCCTCCACGCCGCAAAAATTCACGCCGCAGCCGAAGCCTACATCGGCCTCGTCGAAACTGGCGTAGGCCTCATCCCCGGCGGTGGCGGCTCAAAGGAAATGCTCATTCGCGCCAACGAACACGCCGCAGGTGGCGAAGACCTCGATCTCTTCCACGCCCTCAAACCCGTTTTCGAAAACGTGGCTCTCGCAAAAGTCGGCACCAGCGCCGAAGAATCCCGCGACCTCGGCTATCTCCGCCGCGAAGATCTTTACTCCATGAACTCCCAGCGTCTTGTCGCCGATGCAAAGCAAACCGCGCTTGCCCTCTATCGCTCCGGTTGGAAACCCGGCGCCGCATCCTGGCAGGAAGGCGCCCAAACCACTCAAATCAAGGTTCTCGGCGAACAATTTCTCTCCGGCGCAAAACTCTTCATCCACATGATGGTCCGCGGCGGCTACGCCTCCGAACACGACGCCGTCGTCGCCCGTAAGCTCGCTAACATTCTCGCGGGTGGCCCGCTCACTTCTCCCCAACTCGTCACCGAACAATACGTCCTCGACCTCGAGCGCGAAGCCTTCGTCTCCCTCTGCGGCGAAAAACTCACCCAGGCCCGCATCGCCCACACCTTAAAAACCGGCAAACCCCTCCGCAACTAATTTTCCTCGGTGGCCCGGATTCGCTTTCTGAACCCGGGCTCTTCTTTTCTTGCTGTTGTAGGGCCGGCTCTCTGAAGCCGGCCTTTTTGGACTGCGGCGGCCCAACGCCGCTTTTATGGTGAAAGTTTCACCGCCCAGACGTGCGATGGAGCACCAGCGCATCTCCTGGTTTGTCATCCTGAGCTCCGCCACCAAACTGTCCGCCTGGCGCACGTTTAATCGCCTAAATTCGTATTGTCCTATCCAATAAAATCATCCATACTCATTCCCAGGTGAACAAATGCAACGTCTCCTCGCCCCTCGCGAAGCCGCAAACATCCTCGGCATCAGCTATCCCACTCTCAAACAATGGATCTATCGCGGCAAACTAAAAACCGCAAAGACTCCCGGCGGCCACCACCGCGTCCCCGAATCCGAAATCGACCGCCTCATTCCCGCAAAACTCAATCGCGGCGATATTGGCGAACGCCGCGGAACTTTCCGCAAAATCTCCGGTCGCAATCAACTCATCGGTCGCATCGTGGACATCAAATTCAGCGGCCTCCTCGCCCAAGTCACTCTTCGCATCGGTGAGCAACACATCACCTCTCTCATTACCGCCGATGCCGCCCGCGAACTCCGCCTCAAAGCCGGTGAACGCGCCGCCGCCCTCGTCAAATCCACCGAAGTCATGATCCTCCGCGTCTGATTCCCGCCATGCGCACGCTCGCGAAATTCATCTCCCGAACGGGCACGATAAATCGCGCCCTGCTTCGTTTGCGACAACGGAGTGCACCAGCACTTTTTGGCCTCCTTTCCGTCTTTGTCATCCTGAGGGCATCCATGAAGATGCCCGAAGGACCTCAACTCAGGCGCTGGCTCCCAAACCTTCTGGAGACCACCATCGCTCCACCCAGATTTTCCTCTCTCCGCACTCTCTGTGCCCTCTGTGTCTCTGTGGCTATCCCTCTTCTCTCTTCCGCCCAACAACCCGAACTAAAAATCGCCGCCGCCGCCGACCTAAAATTCGCTATGACCGATCTCGCCGCCGCCTACGAAAAACAATCCGGCGTCCATCTCAACCTCACCTTCGGCTCTAGCGGAAACTTCTTCGCCCAAATCCAAAACGGCGCGCCTTTCGACATTTTCTTTTCAGCTGATTCCGACTACCCCCGAAAACTCAACGAAGCCGGCCTCGCCCTCCCCAGTACCGCCGACACCTACGCCATCGGCAAACTCGTCCTCTGGTCTCCTGCTTCCGAAAAAATCGATCCCGCCAAATCCAACTGGCAAACTCTCCTCGATCCAAGCGTCAAAAAAATCGCCATCGCCAATCCCGATCACGCACCCTACGGACGCGCCGCCCTCGAAGCCCTCAAAAACTCCGGCCTCTACGAGAAAATCAAGGACAAACTCGTTTTTGGCGACAACATCGCCCAAACTGCTCAATTCGTCCAATCCGGCAACGCTCAAATCGGTGTCCTCGCCGAATCCCTCATCCTTTCTCCATCTTTCGGCCCCGGCCGCTCCTGGAAAATTCCTCTCCAGCAATACACGCCGCTCATCCAATCCGTAGTCGCCCTAAAAAGCTCCGCCAACAAAGACGCCACTCTCGCCTTCCTCGCCTGGATCAAAACTCCCCCTGCCCAAGCCATCTTCCAAAAATACGGCTTCACAAAATCCGCGGACGACGCGCATCCCATCCCGCGATAAACTCTTTCCAGCCCCATGCCGGAACTATTCCTCTCCTTCCAGCTAGCCTTCCTCGTTACGGTAATTCTTCTCGTCTTCGCCACGCCTCTCGCCTACTGGCTGGCCTTCTCAAGGTGGCGCGCAAAATTCCTAATCGAAGCCGTCGTCGCCCTCCCGCTTGTCCTCCCGCCAACCGTCCTCGGCTTCTATCTCCTCATCGCTCTGGGACCCCGCGGCCCGCTCGGCAAACTCTGGCTCGCTCTTTTCGGCCACACGCTCGCCTTCACGTTCACCGGCCTCGTCATCGCCAGTGTTCTCTATAGTCTTCCGTTTTGCGTTCAACCCCTCGTCGCCTCTTTCGAACGCCTCGATCCAAAACTCCTCGACGCCTCTCGCGTCCTCGGCGCAGATTCCTGGCGCACCTTCCGCAAAATCATTCTTCCTCTCTCGCTCCCCGGAGTAATTACTGCCATCGTCCTCACTTTTGCCCACACCCTCGGCGAATTCGGCGTCGTCCTCATGGTCGGCGGCAATCTCCCCGGCATCACGCGAACCGTCTCCATCGCCATATACGATCGCGTCCAATCCATCGAATACGCCGCAGCCAATCAACTCGCCCTCACGCTTCTCGCCATCTCCTTCATTCTTCTCGCCCTTGTCTATGGACTTAACCGCCGAGTCGGTGTGCGATGGCTCTCGAACTAACTTCACAAATTCTCTCCGTTCGTGCACGCCTCAAACGCACGAGCGCTTTGTCTCCTGCATTTCAACTCGATGTGGATTTTTCAATCCCGCCCGGCATCACTATCCTCTTTGGTCCTTCTGGCGCAGGAAAATCCACACTTCTCGATTGCATCGCCGGCCTTGTCCCTCCCAATGAAGGCCGCATCGCTATATCCGATGAGGTCTTATTCGATAGCGCCGCGATTAAAAACATCCCAACGCAAGATCGCCGTCTCGGCTATCTCTTCCAATCTCCTGCGCTCTTTCCTCATCTCACCGCAAAGCAAAATGTCCAATATGGCATTTCGCATTTGCAGAATGCAGAACGCGAAAAAGCTGTCAGTGAAATCCTGAAACTATTCCGTTTGGAAAATCTTGTATCGCGCAAACCTGCCGAACTCTCCGGAGGCGAAGCCCAGCGCGTCGCTCTCGCCCGCGCCCTCGTCACCAATCCCATTGCACTTCTCCTCGATGAGCCACTCTCTGGTCTCGACGCGGAACTAAAAAATTCCATCATCGCGGATCTACGCGCGTGGAACGCCGCACACCAAATTCCCATTCTTTACGTCACACACGATCGCGCGGAAGTCGACGCTCTCGGAGAACGCGTCATCACAATGGATCAGGGGAAAATCGCTCAACAGGGAATTCCACGCGAAGTTCTCGACGCACCACGAAAAGAACGCCTCGCTCTCGCTTCCGGTTTTGAGAATCTCCTGCAAGGTGTCGTAAAAGAAGTCAGTCTTTACGATGGCGTAATGCGCGTCACGTTGAACGGCTCATCGGCAATGATTGAAGTTCCGCTTGGCTTTGCTCATCCCGGTGATTCTGTCCGCGTCGCCATTCGCGCCGGCGATATTCTTCTCGCGTTGGAAAGACCTTCTGGTTTGAGCGCGAGAAATATTCTGCAGGGAACAGTTCAATCGGTCGAGCAGCGCTCCGCCACCATCATCTGCAAAGTGCAAGCTGGCCCGTTATTTGAAGTCCACGTCACGCTGGGGGCTGCGCGCACACTCAATCTTCATCCTGGCAGGGAGCTTTGGCTCGTTCTGAAGACGTACTCCTGCCACATCGTCGAGTAATAAAACAAAAATTCAGTTGCCGGCCGGTTTTGTCGCCGCCGAGCCCCCCGCCGGGCCAAATTTCACTTCATCGGCGATTAAATCCGTGCCTTTCGGCGTCGCATGAATGACTACTTTCTGCCCCACTGCCAAATCTTCAAATTTCGCTGGCGAACCGTTCTTGCTCTTTCCGGCACTCATAACGTACACGGTCGTCGTTGCCAGCTTTACTTCCACCACTTTTCCATCCGACGTCTTCACGGACACCACTTCCGGGCTCACCTTTTCAAGCGTCCCCATCACGTGAACTTTGTCTCCGTGCGCATATGCAGCCACCGCAAACACAAGCGCAATTAAGACCGCAATCGATCGAACTCTCATACTTACCTCCGTTACAAACAACGTCCTTCTGCCGTTTCAAACTATCATCGCTAACAGCTGGGCTCACGAGCCCCGGTTCAAAAATCGCACTTTTTGCGCAACCAATGCGCCGTTTTTCTCAATCATCTCTGCGATCAGTTCGTCTCCCAGGCTCAAATCCTTTTTGGTCGCAACTTTATCCGTTTTTCCATTCCAATAGACAGTCTCGGAATCCACCTTCACCACGGAAACATGTTTTTCATCCGATTTCACTTCCAGAAATCCTGTATGCACCCGGTAGAGAATCCCGGAGACGAGCGTAGCCTTCGCTTGCCCTTCGTGAGCCGCTCCAGCCCTGCAGAAAAACATCGAAATTGCCAGCACCGCCCCGGCGCAAAGAAGTTTTCTGCTCGATCGCTCCATCTGCAATTCCCATCTCCTAGTGATGATGATGCTCCATTTCTTTCATTGGTTGTGGCGTGTTCTCGTTCAGAAAATCCTCCTCACGCTGTTCTTCCTCGCGATCCTCAGGACCTTTCGGATTGTATTTTTCCATTTCAAGCCGCTCTTCCGCCGTCAATTGCGGCAAATGCCGAATGAAGAGCACGAGTTTCCAACTATCCACTTGGCCACCATGTCCGCCGTTGTTGCCGCCAAAAGCGGGCATTCCCGTAAATCGCACGCCATTTTCTATAATCCAGAAAAGTTCGCCATCGGAGAGTTTCTGCGTATGCGCATCGCGCAAATCCGGCGGTTTCGGATACATTCCCCGTCCCATCATCGTATCGCCGCTTCCATCATTCCCGTGGCAAACCGCACAGTGATCTGCAAAGTGCAGCCGTGCGTCGCGCTGCACTTCCGGCGAATTTACAACTGGACTCGTTTCTGCCCTTGCCCCGTTCGGAATCGACAAATGCCGCGACTTGCGCGCAACGAATGTTTCCAGCCACGAAGGAGTCGACCGCGCGCTCAACCCGTCATGCAAAACCCATCTCGCAAAAAGTGCCGCAGCCACCAGCACGATGATTGTTGCCACGAAGAAGGATTTCCGTCCGTTCATGATTGTGATTCGAGTCTACCGCAAACACGATTCTCTTCGCCCCTGCGAAAAAACCAGCTCTTATTCTCAAGGCGTTTCTTCTTGACCCTGATTCAAAATTAACTCAAAGTCTTTCACCTGTATTTAATTTATTGACTGGCCTTCTTTCCATGCGAATTTTGCTCTTTCTAATCCTTATTCCTCTGATTGTGTCGTTTTCTGCGTCTGCGCAGGAAACTCCCCGTGCACTCCCAGTCTCACCCGCTCCAAAATCCGCTGTAACGGAAAAAAAGTTGGCTGCAAACATATCCGATTCTTCCTCCACCGATACCGACAATCAGCATGTCTGGATTTATCGTTTCAAGATCCCCCCGGAGGGGAGCCTGGATCTGCCCAAGCTCGAGAAGGAGGGCCTCCTCCTCTGCCTTAAGGGCGATCTTCTGCGGCGGATTCCGGAGGGAGGAAATGGCGAGCCGTGGGAGGACGGGCCGGGCAGTGCGCTCTGGAATCGCGGCGGCACGGCGTACAACCTGGAGAATCACGGGCCAAACGCGGCGGAGCTGCTGCTCATCGAGCTCAAGGATTCATACGCCATCACGCAGATTCGCGTGCCGTATTCCGAGCGCGATCCCATGCTCGTGGACGCGCCACATTTCCGCATCCGGTTCGAGAACGAGCACGTCCGTGTCTTGCAGCTTCACCTGAAGCCGCGCGACGGCATTGACGAGAGCCAGTTCGCATCGCGTCTGGAGATTGCGCTCGGCGACTTCCAAGCCAATGAGGAATCGGCCGGCGGAAAGCTGATCGAAGTAGCGCGCTCCGCGGGCGAAGCAAAGTGGCAAGAGCCGCAACTGAAAACCATCATCAATGCGGGCGAAAAGCCGCTCGACGAAGTTCTCGTCGAACTGAAACATCCGTTTTGCTACAAAACGGAATTCGGCGACGAAGCCATGGACAAGAATCCCGAGCTGAAAAAGTATTTCTCCGAAGTTCAATCGAAAGTTTCAAAGTACTGGCTCAAGAAAATGCCTGCCGCGGTTCGTGACGGCGACACAGGTCTTTTGATACTGAGGATCAAAGTACAGTCCGACGGCTCACTTTTGGAAGACGGCATTTCGTTTCAAGAAGTGTTCGCAAGCGATTTGCTCGTCGAGAAAGCGATGAATGCCGTGCGCGATGCAGCCCCTTTTCCTCCTCTGCCAAAATCCTTGCCGTCCGCTGATTCAACAGTTCGCTCGGTTTTTCTTTACAACCTTCCTACGCGGCCCACTGCCGGTTGTCACGAGTAACCGCCTTAATCCATGACGCGTTCATAAGCGCGCTGAAGTTCGCGCCGCGATCGTGCCGTCCGGCGCTTCGAGCGTGAAGACGAGGCTGTCTTCGATCGGCACTCCTTCGCTCGGCAACGCGAAGGTGATATTCCATTCGTAACGTTCCGGCAAATCGTTCGCTTCCGGCTTTATGTTTGGCTCGAGCGTGCGAATCAGCAACCTTGGCGCTGCGGCCCACGTAGTGCTGCGCAATTCCACTCCACGTTTCCAGTACATCTTCAATTTCAATTTGCCGACATCCTCTTTCGTAAGCCAGGATCCAAACACTTTTTCTTTGAGCTGAAACGAGCACGGAAAATCGTGAATCAAAATGGAAACATCCAGCTGCGGCGGAAATTCGGTAACCGCTTCTGTTCCCCGCACGTACTTCGTTCCCTGATCGTCGTCTACGCGCTTCAGGTTGTCGAAGAAGCCGGGTGCGGTGACTTGTCCCGTAAAGCGAAAACAGGGGCCGCCGGGAATTTTTCCGTCGGTTGCGAAAAATGCGCCGCCTTCAAGGTTCCAGACGGTGCGTGCGAGCGGCTTTTGATCTTTGGGCTGTTTTTGCTCGGACGGGCAGGCGGCGAAAGGAAACGCCAGCGTGGCGAGGAAAAAAGCGGAGCAGGGAAGAACGCATTTCATTTGGCGGCCTTCATCAGGAAGGAAATTTTTCCCGCCGTGTAGATCACTTTGCCGTCGGATGCCGGTTTGCCGGGAAGTTTATTTTCGATCAGCATTTCCGTGGCGGTCAGCAAATCGTCGAGGACTTCCGGCGAAGCAACCGGAACGTTGTGCGCGCCGAGGACGAGTTTTACTTCTGGTTTCAGATCAAGCAGCTTTTTCACCGAGGCAGCGTACGCTTTCATGTCCGTTTCCGGACGGAAGAGCCAGATCGGAGCGGGATAGTAAGTGTCTCCGGTGAAGAGCAGACCGTTGGCGCGGTCGAAAAGGGAAATCGCGTCGGGAGTGTGGCCGGGTGTGGCAATCACTTCCACGGTGCGGCCGCCGAGATTCACTTTGAAGCCGTCATGAATCGTGATGGAAATGTGCCACGGCTTTGTGCGATACGTTTTCGGATCGAATTTCGCGGGCAAGTCGCCACAGATTTCGCTTGGCGCGACTTCTGCTTGTGCGTCTTCAACGGAGCCTTTCGCATTCTTGCGCGTGAATTCGGTGTCCATGCCGAATACAAACGGGAATTCCCAGTTGTCACCTACGTGATCGTCATGCGTGTGCGAGTTCATCACGACGATGGGCCGCGACGTCAATTGACGCACGATTTTCTGGATATCGCCGATGCCCATGCCGGTATCGAAGAGCACAGCCTGCTTTGTGCCCACAATCAGATACGAAATCGTCTCTTCCGATTGGTGCGGCTCATAAATCGCAAACGTCTGCGGCGCAACTTTGTAAACCTCAAACCACGTCTCATTCGGCAGCACCCGCTGCAGCGTTTTGTACTCCGGCCGCGGAAATGCCTTGCACCAATCCGGCATATACGTTGAAGTCTGCGCAGCAGCTGAAAAAGAAAGACAAAACATTAACGCAGAGAGTGCAGAGACCGGAGCGCAGAGCGCACGGAGAGTTCGCGCAAAATGTCTTATGTTTGTCATTCCGAGCGAAGCGAGGAATCTGCTTTTCGCGGAAAGCGCGGAAATAGATCCTCTACTTTGTCCTCCCATGTCGAATTCGCTGATTCAATAAGGGCTAACTTTTTTGGGCGGGCCCATCCCTTAATCATTTTCTCCCGTGCAATCGCCGATCGAACGTCTCGAAACATTTCGTAGTGTACCAGCCGGTGGATTCGATATTTGCTGGCAAACCCCTTCACAATTCCTTCGCGGTGCTCACCAGTTCGCCGTATCACATTATTGGTGACGCCCGTGTACAGCGCCCGAGAGCGGCTCGTCAGAATATAGACGTAATACAATTTTTCCATCGCTTACAGCCTGCCCATTTCCGCGAAAACCTTACTACTTGTCATCCCGAGGGCGTTCTTTGCCCGAGGGATCTGCTTTTCGTCACGGTCGGAGGAAAAAGCGGATTCCTCGCTCCGCTCGGAATGACAAGGCAGTGGCTGCGGCTGACGATAACGGAGCTTGATCATTTTGATCCCTGAACAAAAATAGATTTGGGGATCATCATGTGGACGCCTTTGTTGCCGTCGACGAGTTCGGTGATGTGGAGGTCGGCGGCGACGCTGGAGAGCATGTAGGCGTCGTCGCGCGAAAGATGTTTTTCCGTCATGAGGAAATCGATCATTTCGTGGACGGCGAGCTGAGCGCACATATTTAAATCGTCGTTGAGGCCCATGGTGATGTAGTGCGTGGGAGTTTCGGCACGCGGCCATTTCAGGTGCATGCCTTTGCGCACGATAAATTGAAACGTACCGATGAGCGAAGTTTCAAGCGCCGTGATATCCACTTCGCCGTCGCCCTGCCCCGCGTGGCCGTCGCCGACTTCAAAGAGCGCGCCGGGCGCGTGCACGGGAATGTATAGCGTGGAGCCCGCGACGAGGTCCTTGTTATCCAGATTGCCCGCCATGATCCACGGCGGCGCGCTGTTGAAGCGGCCTGCGCTTTCCGGCGGCGCGTCGCCCATGCTGCCGAAAAAAGGATGCAGCGGAATTTCGATGCCCGGCGCGAATTTTGCCACCATGCGTTTTTCGTCGAGCGGAATGATTTTGATTTTTGAGTAAGGATAATCGTCCGGCAGATAACCGCGGCCCGGTCCGAACGCGTTGTAGGCGTAGGGAATTGCAAGTTTGATCGAAAGAATTTTTACTTCGAGCACGTCGCCCGGCTGCGCGTCTTCGATGTAAATCGGCCCTGTCAGAATGTGCCCGCCCGGACCTTTGTCTTTCACCTGGTCAGTGATGTCGCGCAGCGATTGTTCGACCTGCTCCGGCGGCACGCCCGCATCTTCCAGCCGCTTCGGGCTGTTCGTAATTAGCGTCTGAATCTCCACCGTGTCGCCCGACTTCACGCGCAACACCGGAGCCGCCTTCGCGTCGTAATATCCCCAAGCCACTGTTTTAGGCGTCGCCTTCAGCGTGTGCGTCGCCTGCGCATTCGTCACTGAAACAGAGACCAGGCTCAAAATAAGAAATCGCGTAGCTAACGAAGTATTCTCAAACCTCATCAATTTCTCCCACCGGATACGCTCGGATAACCGATCTCATCGAGATCGTGTTTTAGGTCTGCAAAAGATATTTCTGGATTGAGACCCCGAATCAGTTCCTCAGTGAGCATCTCATGGCGGTAGACGCACCGGAGCAACTCGAGAGAAGGGTCTTTTTCATAATATTCCAGGGCAAACTGTTTATAAGATTCTGGTCCGCCGATGAAGATTGAAAGTAGTTGTTCCGAACCATCGCCGCCTTCGTCTCCTTCTGGATACTCGATAGGCCCAACCTGCCATGCGTTGTCCGTGTGCTTTCTCCACATACAGAAAGTTGTGTTTTGTATGTCGAAAGCCGGTTCTTTCAGAAACTCATGAAATTCCGGTGGTACTCCCTCGAAAAGTCCTGGCCAAAGGGGTTGGTCTTCTCGGGCCCAAGGGCTCATGAAGCTCTCGTGATCGAAGCCTTTAAGGATGGCACCATGCCAATTGAAGAGAATAAAGAAATTATCGCCGCAGCTATCGGTCATCGAAACCATCATCTCGCCGTCGCTCCACTTAGAGTTGAAGGAGTAATACCGATACTGCCAATCGGGACTCATGATCGCATCCAGAACTGCGAGTGACTGCGCTTTAAGACGAAGGGCTTCTGGGGCCGGCAGTGCCAGTTTTTGTGATGCTTTAACCATGGTGGGTCACGTCTTCTGCCGGTTTCTCATCGTGTAGCGGTTCTCGAACTCTGGAAGCGAATTGTGGATCGCTAGCACCATACGTGGCGAAGTTCTTGCGCGCTTCGGTCAAACTCAGCGCACCGTTCGGCCCGCCGCGAACTTGCTCCGCATCGTGGTCGTCCTGACCATCGTCTTCCCACCAGCAGACTGGACAAATCTCAAATCCCCCTCGGCCGAACAACGTCTTGAAGGCACAGCACGGGCATCTGTATGTTTTGACTCGCTCCGTCGGTTTGGAAATGCTTTTAAACATTCTTAATTCGTCCATTAGACAGCTTTAGGGATGGGTCATGTCCCCGGGTTTGACGAGGGCGTCGAATTCTTCGGCGGTGACGTAGCCGAGCTTGATGGCGGCGTCGCGGAGGCTGATGCCGGAGTGGTGCGCGGCTTTGGCGACTTTGGCGGCGTTGTCGTAGCCGATTTTGGGAGCGAGCGCCGTGACGAGCATCAGAGAATTGTTGACGTAGCTGTCGATCTGCGCGCGATTGATTTCAATGCCGACGACGCAGTGGTCCACGAAGGAGTTGCAGGCATCGGCGAGGAGCTCGACGCTGTGCAGATAGTTGAAGACCATCACCGGCTTGAAAACGTTTAGTTCAAAGTTGCCTTGCGAGCCGGCGAAGCCGATGGCGGCGTCATTGCCCATGACTTGTACGGCGACCATCGTGAGTGCTTCGGACTGCGTGGGATTTACTTTG
>DATMMW010000039.1:0-2143 GCA_035569555.1 Candidatus Dormiibacterota bacterium
TCTAGGCGACTATCATGGCTGGCTTTTTAGTTACGACGACTCAACGTTGCAACAGAACTCGGTTTTTAATGTCACACCTACTGGCCTGCATGGAGGAATCTGGCAAAGCGGTGGCGGCCCTTCGGCAGATTCGAATCACGACGTTTTTGTGGCCACTGGAAACGGGAATTTCGACGCGAGTGTGATAGGAAAGAATTACAGTGACAGCTTTTTGCGGCTCAATACGGTCGGAGGATTATCGATAGCGGATTATTTTTCGCCGTGCGATGAACAGATGCTCTCCGCCACAAGTCTGGACATCGGATCGAGCGCCCTGGTCTTGCTTCCCGACTCTGCTGGTTCCGTCTCACAGCCTCATTTGATGATAGGCGGCGCGAAGAATGGGTCTCTCTACTTGCTCAACCGCGATAATCTTGGAGCATACAACTCTCCATGCCCCGATTCGCCGGCTCGCGTTCAAACGGTGCCCGTAGGCGACGCCTCCATACTCAGCACTCCTTTGTTCTGGAACAATTTTATCTATGTGGCGGCCGGAAATGGCAGGCTGAAAGCGTTCTCCATGGTCGGAGGTGTCCTCAATACAGCGCCGATTGCTTCGCAGTCGCCTGAAACTCTGGGCCCGCAGGGCGCCACGCCCGTCCTCTCCTCGAATGGAACAAACAACGCCATTATTTGGTTGATTGATACAAGCGGAGCGCTGGTTACGCCCAACAATCCGGCTATTCTTCGCGCCTTCGACGCAGGAAACCTTTCGAACGAGATCTACAACAGCGCAACGCTTCCGACCCGCGACATCGCTGGTCTTGCCGTGAGGTTCACTGTACCTACAGTAGCCAACGGAAAAGTTTACGTGGGAACACAAACTGAACTGGACGTATACGGCTTGCTGCACTAGCAGGCGGTTCCACCTCGCGGGGCTTATTGCTTAGCGAACCCTCGCAGCGCGGCATCCTGCGGCACGGGATTGTCAGGATTTGACCAGTCGTAGAATCCCTTGCCGTTCTTCTTTCCATACCAGCCCGCCATTACCATTCGCTTGAGCAGCGACGGTGACGCGAAACGCCGCTCCTTGAATTCATCGAACATCACGTTCGTGATGTAGTACGTTGTGTCCAGCCCGACGAAATCCAGCAATGTGAACGGTCCCATGGGATATCCGCAGCCTAATTTCATCGCCGCGTCGATGTCGCTGATGGAACCGACACCTTCTTCGTACGCACGGACTGCATCCAGCAAATAGGGCACCAACAAGCGGTTCACGATGAAGCCCGTCTTGTCACTGGTGCGCACCGGCGTCTTGCCGAGCTTTTTGCCAAACTCATAAACAGTTTCGTACACGTCATCGGCAGTGGCGATTGTGCGTATCACTTCAACCAGTTTCATCAGCGGAACCGGATTAAAGAAATGAAGGCCGACAAAACGGTCCGGGCGTTTGGTTGCGGTCATCGTTTCCGTTATAGAGATCGATGAGGTGTTGCTCGCAAATATCGCAGCGGGCTTTACGATTGGATCGATTGAAGCGAACATTTTGCGCTTTTCGTTCAGATTCTCAATGATGGCCTCGATGATGATGTCGCAGCCGGCCAGATCTTCCTTCTTCGTCGTCCCTTTTAACCGCGCTAAAATTTGGTCCGCAGGCTCCTTCAAGACGCCCTTCGACGAAAATTTCTCCAGCGACTTCCCGATTCCCGCGAAACCTTTATCGATGTATTTCTGCTCGATTTCCAGGGAAATCACATCGAACCCGGCAGTGGCGCAAACCTGGGCGATGCCCGAGCCCATCAGACCACAGCCCAACACGCCCACGTTCTTGATTTCCATCTGAAAGACCTTTCGTGATTAGTTTTCTTGGCGGGCTCCACTCTCACTTGAAAGCTCTTCGCTTGAACAGCTCCGTTCAAACATTCAGTGCAAAAGTAGAGTCCCGCGCCCGTGTATGGGCCGAACGCGCGGACCATCATAGCTCAAAAAATGCCACAGCCTTCAGAAGCTTCACGCGGGACGAGTCTCGGCTTGAACCAGCCGTGAAGCGGTCGTATGATCGAATGGGATGGTTATGGAGGGATCGTCCTCGTACGAGACCCAAGAAGAACGATCGAGTGCAAGGAGACATTCTTTTATGAGAAAATTCCTGACAGTTGTA
>DATMMW010000040.1:0-332100 GCA_035569555.1 Candidatus Dormiibacterota bacterium
GGCGGCTGAAACGAAGATTTTCGATCCTCGGGACGCCTCGACAGCTTCTGGTGGAGCCGAACTCCTTGATGCAAGCGTTGTGAAGCGAACGGATGGATGGTGGATGTACCTCGCGGGCCAGGCCGGCGGATTTGGAACTACAGACATCTACAGTGCCTCGCTTCCTTCGGGAGCGCTGCTCTCCGTGACTGGGTGGAAACCCACTCGCAGTATAGCGGGAGAGTTGGCGCCGGTTGCGGAGCGCAGACGTAGCTCGGCATGGGACGGCAAAGGCGGACGGCACTGCCCGTCATACATAAAGGGGTGGGATTCGCGCAAAGGCGATTGGGTCGAACGCATTTACTATGCGGGCGCGGCTGAGAACCTCTGGGGGCCGTATGCGATCGGCTTTCTGCAATGGGATGGAGAGAAGTGGGTAGACCAACCAGAACCCGCGTTCATTGCAAATGAAGAGTGGGAACACGGAAGCGTTTACGAGCCAAACCTCATTTATCACGATGGCCGCTGGAAAATGTGGTATGTGGCCGGATCAAACCAAGAAGATTATCTCGTGCAAGGGTACGCAGAGAGCGAAGATGGTAAAAGTGGCTGGAGCAAGCATGCGCTCTTTGCTCCGGCTGAAATGAGGATGTTCGACTTCTGCGTTCGTCAGCGAGGAGATGCGTTCGATGCTATCTTTGCACGCGTATGGCTCAAGGAAGGCACACCGCCGACTCAGACTGGATTGTGGTGGTGCAGAACCGAAAGACCCTCGGGCAAGCTTTCCGACTGGAGCCAGCCGATCCAGATCATGACGGCTGAGGATCGCGCGTGGCACTCCGGTCCATGGAAGCCCTCGCTTCAATTTCATGAGCAAATTGGAGAACGCGCCCTTATCTTTTTTGACGGCTTGTATCGAACAAGCGATCCAGGACCATTCCCGTTCGCGTTCACTCTCGGCTGCCTTGAGATAGACCTGCCCGTCGATTCTGTTTTTAGTGCTCACCACGGCAGCACTTAGCCAATTTCAAGTAATCGGCATGGGTCGTTGTCGGATGGCGGGCCGCTCGGAAGTTGCAGGCACTTCCTCGGATTAGTACCGCTAAACGCGCTTATCGGAAACTACGACCGATCCTCTGCAACATGTCCGATAAGGCGACTATTCGGGCATGCAGAAACGCAATACTCGGCATAGAATTCCACTCGTGCCAACCTTAGTACGGTAACGGAAGATATCGGAGACACGTCTCACCTAAGTACGAGCAGTGACTGCAAGGAGGTTCTCCCATGGTCAGGACAGCTTTGATTGCGCTGCTTTTTGCTTCTCCGGCCTTTGCTCAGGATTCCACGGTAAATCCTCTGGCAGCTGCCGGTTGCGGGGCGAATGAAATTCATTTCGATGTCAAAACGGACAAGAGGCAACACCCAACCGCACAACCAGACGCCGGCAAGGCTTTGGTATACGTAATTGGCGCTGCCTGGTCCGACTATGTTGCCGTCCACGTGGGAACGCCGCCGACACGATTCGGAATCGATGGCACCTGGGTAGGAGCGAACGGCTACCGGTCTTACTTTTTCTTTCCAGTGGAACCCGGCGATCACCGTTTGTGCACAGGTGTTCAATCGAAGTTCGAGCGGGTGGTCAAATCTTCCTTGGCGGCGACCAGCTTCACGGCGGAAGCCGGCAAGACTTACTACTTCCGGACAAAGACGCCGGAGCAACCAATTTCGAGCGAACAGATAAAACTTATACCCGTTGATCCCGCCGAAGCACAGGTGTTGATAGCGGCCACTGCATTCAGCACATTCCGTCTGAAGAAATGAAATCGTAGCAAGCTCACTGCTGCTACGAACTGTAACGATGCGTGAAAGCTTTGGTTTTCGTTCTGGGACCGTTGTGTCTGAATAACGCTAACCGGACATGGTGCCAATCCGACCATTTCACTTGTCCGGTAAGGCGACCAATGAGAGAGTTTGCCCCTAGTCTGCGGCACGCGACATCTAACTTTTGAATCCAGGCAGCGATGCCGAACGCAAAATAATTTGGAAGTGTAACCATGATTGAATCTTCTGATCTGCGGGTGATCCAGTTATTTCGGCAATTGCCGCGCGAATTGGAAAGACGCCGGCGCAGGTGCTGCTGGCCTGGGCGGTGCAGCGCGGCACGGCTGTGCTCACCACGCCCCAGAAGTGCGGCCCGCGCGAGAGAGAATTTCGACATTTCTACGCTTCCGGAAGACGCGCTCGACGAAATAAATCGAATTCAGACCAGACAGCGGCTGAACCCAGTGGTGACAACCGGCGTTCCGGGTTTTATTCCACAAAGTAAGTCGACTGCACAAGGTAAATGAACATGGAAGCGAAACCGCAGCTTGAGCAGTCGATGCAAGAAGAACAAATCCGTGCGGCGCTGAATGCGCACTGGCACTCGTCGGCGGTCGGCGATGCAAACGCGGAACACGATATTTACGATGACGACGCGATTTGTGATTATCCCCAGTCGGGCGAGCGGATCCTCGGGCGAAGAAATTTGCAGGCCTTGCGGAGTCATCATCCCGGCAAGCCGTCCGGCTTCGTGGTCAAACGGATTCTCGGAAACGGGAATCTCTGGATCACGGAATACACAATTACGTACCAGGAGCGGCTGGCATACACGGTGAGTATTATGGAGTTCCGCAACGGCAAGGTTGTCCACGAAACACAGTATTTCGCTGATCCCTTCGAGGCGCCGGCCTGGCGGAAGCAATGGGTTCAGCAGATCGCGTAAGCATTGATACTCCCGAAAGCGGAAAGGCTAGCGAGGATGAAAGATGAATTCCTGCGATTCGACGGCGCCGTGGAGCGGGATCCCGCCATTGATGCCTGGATGAAAAAGCATAAAGGGGAATTGGGAGCTCTTGCATGACGGCTGTCCGACTGCGTGTTTGGGAGATGCGCCGTTCGGCTATGTGAATGTATTCACCTCGCACGTAAACGTTGGGTTCTTTCACGGCGCCGCACTGCCGGATCCGGCTCGCTTGTTGCAAGGCACCGGCAAGTTCATGCGTCATGTGAAGTTGAAACCGGGAACGGCCACAAAAGCCGCAGCGCTAAACGGGCTCATCGAAATGGCGTACTCGGATATAAAGGCGCGCGTCGAACACGGCTAGCTGGTTGTCCGTAAGGCGACTTGTCAGGACTTAAAAATCTCTTTGCTATAAAATCTTCTGAGATGTGCGCCAATCTCACCTTCGACCTTACGTTTCCCCACACTTACAAGGTCGTTCCGACCGAACTATCGCGCAATGGCGAACATCCCCCAATTTACTTTCCGGCCAGAATAAGGACTGGTGGCAAGGACGGCCTGCTACTGAGATTCACAGCTTCAAATAGCAACCAATGGAGTGGCTGTTTTGCATTTGGAGATTACGAGTTGTGCGGAGTATTCGCCTCACCGCACCCCGATCGTGTTTGTATCGTGTCAAATGGGACTGGCTACTGGGTGCATGTAAATGAGCCCGAGAAATCATCCGAAGTAGGCGCACTTCCAATTAGGGACGTTCGGATTGTTAGTGACGCAGGAATCATCCTTCTGGCGGACTTTACGTCGCTCTCTGCATTTGGTTCCGATGGCCAACTCTGGAAACACCGCGTGTGCTGGGATGATTTGAGAATTTCGGACATTCAGCAAGGAATCGTGTCTGGCACAGGCTACGATCCAACAAATTCGCAGTGCAGTAAATCGAAATTTGCAGTTGAATTGGTAACTGGCCGGATCTTGCAATCGCCTTGGTCTTAGTTCCTGATTAACGCGCTTACCGGAAAAGTGGACCAGTCCTAACAGCACGTGTCTGGTAAGGCGGCTAATCGGGCATGTGTATTTTTCTGAGTGCCGTTGACTCCAATGTCCTGGAAATTGCCAGGATAAAAATATGACCAAAGTAATCTCTGGTGTCGCTCGATGGATTCATCAACGAAGCGAACGGCAGTGTCGCCTTGCTCTTCCCAATCTGATGAAGCTTGACCAGAGCGAGCTGATGCAAGAAGTAATGACCCGACAGAAACGAGAGAGTCTATGGCTTCAGCGGCATGGAAGAATATCCGTTTTGCGGAACGGATCGCGGCCGTGTGATTCGCGCAATTACCAGCAGGACCAGGAAACTTCCAGCGCAGACTTCCAGTAGCTTCACATTGTTCGGCGTTCGCGGTCCCCCGCGCGGCATGTAGTCCGCCACCAGTACTACTTTTTTGTGGTTGCCCGGATCGTAGCGTACGGAGATTGGCGTTCCTGGAGGATGGTTGTCCACCCACTCCTGGAACGGGCCAATCTGGTTGGGCGGGTATTGCCAAACTTCGGGCGAAGGAACGCTGCTCGAGTAGACATTCGTCGCATTCTGCTCATCGCCCACGACGTAGTTCAAGCGGCAACGGATGTAGTAGTTTTGCCGCCGACCGCTGCTCCCCTGCTTTAGGCCGCACGTGTCAACGCGCGCTTCGACCACTGGCCATCGCGCCTGGGCGTGCTCTTGCCAAGCTTCTGCCACCGTCACCACCGACGCGAAGATCGTGCACAGTCCTGAAAAGACAACCAGGAGCATCAATACCCCGCGTAGCAATTGAGCTTTTGGCGCCGTTCCCGTTGTCATCTCTGTGCCTGCGAAACCTCAATTCATGATGGATGGACATTTGACCCCGGTGCAAAACTTCTGGATTTAACGCCGCCGATTGGTCACCTACAATTCCGCGCGGCGACTCCGCGTTTCACTTGGTTCCGGTTCGTCGCCTGCTCGGAACTAATGGGGGCAAGTCCTAATTAATGCGCGCATCGGAAAGTGGATCAGACAAAGAGCGCGTGGCCTGTAAGACGACTGACTATGCACTAACGGAAATCAGGGGAAATTACTACTTCTTCGCGAGTTCTGCTTGTGCTTTTGGAGGTAAATCCCACAGTGAGTAGTGAACAGCCATGAGCGGTTCTCCGCCATTGAGCGGGTCGCGCGGACCCTTTCCCTGCGGCAACTCGAATTCAAAGGGAATTTCTATGTGCCAGTTCCTGCTCAAATGATTTACGGGAAGGCTAAATAGAATTTCTTCACCCGGGTCAATAATAATTAGAGAAGCTACATGAAACATGTAGCCTCTCGGTACGACTTGTTCCTTTCCTTTCTGGTCTTTTTCGTCTGTAGATTTATCGCTTTCGGATTTGGTTCTTGCCGATGATGGCGAAAAAAGCGTACCTGCGCCTTGCGGTTTAGGGTTCTCTACAACATCGTACTGCACACCCACTTCATCTTTGGGACTCTCATCGGGTACACCGTTGGCGCGAACCGTGATTGGAATCAGACAGTTATTTGTTAGCCGAACCCAGACACGCGAAGTCGGCTCATCTTCGCTTCTGGGAGCACCGGGTCCAATGTGGTCGAACTTTACGTACACAAACGGACGATTCACATCTATCAAGAATTCGCTGCGTGTCTTGGTGGTCTGCGATAGTAGCGGGGTTCCCAAAACACACAGCGCAGGCAGCAATATGCGAAACACACGGTAAAGGGCTTTTGTCATTTGCCTTGGCAACTCCAAACCCAATTATGACGTTGCGATTCAAGGAGTGCGAGCATTTGCATCTGGGTGCCAAGGTCCTGGTAAACGCGCTTACCGGAAAAGTGGATCGAACAAGAGACACGCGTCCGGTAAGACGTTCTGTATATCAGAAAAACAACGGCGTTTGTGTGTGACATCTATTTGCGCGGGCCATGGGCCCATACTGGCCCTGTGAATACCCATCCGAAAATTGCGCAAACATTGAGCCTTGCGGTCTTGTGGACGGGATTGGTTTTGTTCGTTGGATGCGGACCGTATTCTCAATCGGGGTATCTGGAGCGCTTCGACAGCGATATTCGTAAAGCCGGCGCAGCGATTGAGTCTGCAAGAACGGATGCGCAGAGGGCCGCAGCGTACGCGGACCGCGGAGCCACCTACAGTGAAAAGGCGCGCTATTCGCGGGTGCAGAAGCTGATTACAATCGAGGAATACAACAAGCTTTTCGAGCTATCGATTGCGGATTTTAGCAAAGCGATTGCGCTCGATTCCGGAAATACGGATCTGTACTACCGCCGCGGATATGTTTATTACGGCCGAGCTGGAGCAGAAATGATTTACGACAGGACGCCGTCGCCGGCTTTGGTGCCGGCAAAGGCCGATTTTTCCATAGTGGTGGCGCGGAATCCGAAAAATGCTCAGGCGTGGGACATGCTGGGACTGACCGACGCTTCGCTGGGAGAGTGGACGGCGGCGATCAGCGATTTTACGCAAGAGACCGCGCTTGACTCCAAGGCTCGGTATCGCGTTTCCGATGCGTACTGCAATCGAGGCTCGGCGTACCTGACTGACAAGAAGTACGATTTGGCGGCGTCTGACTTTACTCGAGCGATTGAGATGGGAAACCACGCGGATCCTTGCGAGTGCGATCCTTATAATCAGCTGATGTGGATTTATCTGACGCAGACTCACGAATCCGATAAGGCTCAGGCGTTAGCGGCGAAAGCGCGAGCAGCGGGACGGTGGATTGCGCCGGATAATGTGGATCAGTTGAAAGCTGCGAAGCCGAGCCGCTGATAGACGAAATTTCCCACACTTTCCTTCGTCACCAGCCCAGGATCGCCTGGGTGATTCCTTGCCACCACTTTGGATTGATCCTCCAGGTGTAGATGGCAAAGTTCTGCACAACGATCAACGAGGGCAGCGCATAGAGATAGACTCTGTGGACGCGCTTATCCACGACCCAATCCCGCGCCATGCCGAGCACAATCAGACCGTCTAGGGCGAGATAAAAGAGGTTGTGATTGAACATGAAATCGAATCTGGCGATGGCGGCGCCCATCAGCTGGCAACTCGCTATAAGGACAAGTCGCCGATGGTATTCCGGCTTTTTTCTCCAATATATTGCCATCGCGATGCACGAGCCAAAGATGATCATGTCGGAGAACGGAAGCAACAAGAAAGCTTCCAAGCCCTTTTGCTGCAGTACAACGGTATCGAACCGGGTCATCACCACGGCGACCGTGACGCCCAATACAACCATCAACGCGGCCAGCGCCGCTCCAAACCAACCGAGCGCGCGGTGCACGCTGACTTTCCGCACGCGCACCAGGGCCGACTGAGCGATAAAGAAGACCACCCACATCGAGAATGCGGCGCCGTGCATCCACAGAAGCAGCGGCCTTGGCGGGTTGGCGCGGAACAGGTTGGCGTTGACGGTGCGGCTGAAGCCCAAAATTACAAGAGCGGCCAACACCAGCGACATGGTGAGATAGAAATACTGACTCAAGAACGTTTTGAGCTGGTTCGTTGTGCTTGTTTCTTTTACAACTCGAGCGACTAGCCCGGCGTCTCCAATGGCCACAGAAGTTTGCCTCCTGAAAACGCTGCAAATTTGAATCTTTATGCGATTCTGAGAAAGGTGCAGCAGTACACGAAATGCGGAGTGGCGCCACTCTAGTCGCAAGATAGGGAACTGTCAAGAAAAGGAAGCTAGCTGGTACGCGTCCTTCTCAGATCAGGGTTTCAAGGCCTGGTGGCCTTGAGAGGAGGTTGTAAGTACAAACCCTGAAACCCGTACCGCGGTAGTCGTCTTCGTCATGAGATAGACTGGGCGCGAACGATTCGAGGAAGGAGCAACATGCCCAAAGGATACTGGATTACGTTTACCGCATGGTGGAGGGGGCATAGCGGTTGGCACGCGGAGACTGAGAGAAATACGTGCACTGACGGAGGACGGAATCGTGGTTAAGGATGGCGCAAATGCCCGGGCGAAGGCGCGCGAATTGGAAACGAAAGCGTCGGAGCCGGAGAAAGTCGATGCGTATGTGGCGAAGCTCAAGCATCCGCTGACGCAAGTGGTGAAGGACTTGCGCAAAATCATTCTGAGTGTCGACAAGGAAATTGGAGAAGAGGTCAAGTGGAATGCGCCGACGTTCTTTTATGCCGGGCCGATGAAGCCGACGAATCCAAAGGAGTACACGCGATACCTCATCGTATTTAATTTGTTCAAGAAGGATTGCATACGGCTGGTGTTTCCGAGTGGAGCGAAGGTTGCAGATAAGTCCGGATTATTGGAAGGCGACTACGCGGACGGAAGGCGGCTGGGGATGTTTTACAGCGTGAAGGATGTGAAGTCGAAGGAGAAGGCTTTGCGCGGCGTGATCAGCAAATGGCTGAAACTCTTGGAGAAATAGTTCGCTCTGGCCGCACTGTCGGCGAGCGAAAAAAGAGAGGCGCTTGGGAAAATCACAAACGCCTCTTCACACCGCATCAAGATAAACCGTACCTCACTGGATCACCTCCTTCTCGGCGATAGCGCCGATATCGACAAGATGTCGAATGGGTTGAGTATAACTCCGGAGGAGAGGGAAGCTGAATGTCTTTCCGTGACTCTCGGCTTCGGCCCGCCGCCGATGTGTCTATTTAGAGCGTAGCTTTTCTTGCGCGAGTTTTTGCGCGGTCGTCAACGCGTCAGCGGCGGGGACTTTGATGTCGGGCTCGACGCCGGTGCCTTCCCAATTGGTTTTGGAGATGGGGTTGATAGCTCGAGCGAAGGGCACGCCGATCATGAAGTGATCGTCGATTCGGTGGCCTGAGACTGGATGAGCGCCTCCGCCCGTTTTCTCACCAATGATGGTGGCACGCTTCAAATTCTTCAGGTTGTAGCAGAACTCTTCGGCGCCAGAGAACGTGTCGCTCGAGGTGAGCACGTAAACCGGCTTGCCGCCCAAACGTTTTCCAGTCACATACGGCAGCGTCCAATATTGATGCGTGACATCGCCTTTCCGTTCCCAGAGATCGTTCAGGTGAGTCGGTTCGTCGAATAAATAAGTGGAAATGAACGCGACCATTTTCGGATCGCCGCCGCCGTTTTCGCGCAGGTCGAAAATAATTGCGTCCACATTGGCAAGAAAATTCATGGCGGCGACGGCCGTAGGCCCGCAAACGTCGGGATCGCCGAAAAAGTCGAATTTTAGATAGCCGACATTGCCGGAAAGGTGTTCGACCTTTTCGAAGCCGCAATTCATTTTTTCCATTTCTTTGCGTTCGCGGGCAACTTCTTCGGGACTTGGTTTCGCGTCCTTGGGGCGTTCGGGCATTTTGACGGCGCTGTAATTTACGTGCAGGTGCTTGTCATGGCTTACTGCTTCAAAATCGTCGGTCAGCTTGGAGGCGAGCACCTTGCCGTCGGTGATGGCGTCGTAATCGCCGTGCTTCTGGTGAGCGCGCACGGATTCTTCCATTTTCTTGGCCACGTCGGGAAAGACATAGAACTCGTTGAGATTTTTGATGGCGCCGTCAATGACGCGAGTGCGCTCCGCGGCGTCAATGTTGAACGTGATTTCGGAAAGGTTCGCGTCCGGAGAAAGCGCCTGAAGACCGAAATCGACGACTTCGGCGGGATCGGCGTCTTTGACGTCGAGATTGCCGATGGCTTTGGTGTCGCTGTTGTGCTCCTTAACGAGAAATTCGATGTGGAGCCGGTCGCTTTTGAGAATTTGCAGGAGCTCGAAGCCACCGGTCATGTTGTGGAAGGACATCATGCGCTCGGCGGAGCCTTTGAGATCGTACTTGTGGACGTACGCGTCCATTTGAGCACGGTCGCCGCTGTTGAAGGCGGTGAGCCAGGCCTGGAGGGTCTGGCCAGCTGGGCTGGTTGGAATCGAGACCTGCGGAAACGCGGCTTGCGGGAATAGGGCAATGACGCCCAAGATCGCGACGAGTAGGGTTTTACGAAACATTGGCAGCTCCTAACAGTTTTTGGTGATAGACCGGTCCCCCAAGGTTGTGCTGTTAGACGCCGGTTGAACGAAAATGTGCCCAGTCGAATTGAAATAGCCCGACTTGGCCTTGTTAGCGTCAGGTGCCCCAGCATCGTTGCTCTATGTCTTGAACCGCGCAAGGTGCGGGGCTATAGTGCGTGAATGTTGTCGCGTCGATTGCTGACGAGTTTTGTAATTTTATTCTGGGCTGGTACACCCTCCATCGCGCAACTCCCCAAGCGAGTTGAGCGTTGTTTGCCGAACCCCACCTTGGCGCAGGAAATTCGCGACATACAGCGGGAAGTCGAGCCGCAAAAAGTCACTCTTCATGTGGCGCGCATCGAGTTCAACAAAAGTGGCGCTATTCCAGCCGAAATACAAAACGAGATACGAAGGAAAGTAGAGCACTCGACTTATGAAGAGGACGCCGACTCCGACTATTTGAGAGAAGCGGCGGACGAAATTGCAGAAGTGGGCGTTCGGGGACCGCTGCAGAACCGAGGGTATTTTAAAGCGCAATCGAACGCAGTGATGACCGAGATCCAAAAGGATAGTCATGAAGTTAGTGTTGCTGTGAATATTTCCGCAGAACCGGGACCTCAATACCGCGTCGGAAAGATTGAGATTAAAGCTGCGGATCCGGACAAATGGCTATCGTTGCGGCCGCAAGCTCTAAGAAAAGAGTTGCGGCTTGGGGAAGGCGAAATTCTTAACCTAGATGCAATTCGCGGCGCGCTTCGCAAACTCACGAGGATTTACGGCGAATTCGGATTCATTGACATGACAGCGGCGCCGGATTTCACAATTGACGAAACCCAGAAGACTATCGACCTGACGATCCGCGTTGACGAGCAAAAGCAATATTATGTAAACGAAGTTCAGTTCTTGGGCGCGGATCAGAAACTGGAAGAAAAGCTGAAAGCGGCGTTCCCAAGTTCCATGTGGCTTTTCGATTCTGGCCGTCTGGAGGATTTCTTCAAGAACAACAAAAACATTCTCCCTTCGAACGTGTCACTGGACGACATGGAGCTCCACCGCAATACCAAGGCAGGGGAGGTTTCCATTGTATTTGACTTCCGCCCCTGTCCAGGACGAGCAAAATAATGGCTGAACGGCTGTGACAGGATCCGAAGCCCCGGCATCGAACCGGGCAGTCTGCCTGCGTAGGGCGGACGATCCCAGAGTGAGGTGAAAGTTATGAGCGTCTATGGCGGAAAAGAGATGGCAGCCGCGTTTCGTTTGGTGCGGAAGAATACGATTCAGATTGCCGAAGACATCCCGGAGGATAAGTACGACTTTGTCCCTGCGCCGGGTGTGAGACCGGTAGCGAAGACGCTTGTCCACATGGCCATTTCACCGGGATTCTGGCCGGAGCTGGCAGGGCTCACGACGTTCGTGGGATTCGATTTTACGACTATCCGCGAGCGTTTTGCCGCCGAAGAAGCTAAGCCGCGTACGAAGGCGGAAATTGTAGAGCTACTGCAAACCGAAGGAGAAAAGTTTGCCGCGTGGCTGGAATCGTTGACGGACGAATTCTTGGCGGTCGGCGTCATTGGTGGTGATGGAAAAACCGTGAAGACGCGATTTGAAAGTTTATTGGGCGGCAAAGAACACGAAATGCATCATCGCGGGCAGTTGATGCTGGTACAGAGACAGCTTGGGATTACGCCGCATCTGACGAAGCAGGCGGAAGAGCGGATCAAGCAGTTGCGCGCAGCAAAGGCGTAAGCGAGCAGCAGCAAAACCTGCACCCTTAAGAAAATCCAAGAGGGCGGACTGAAGTCCCGCCCCTACACAGAGCACAGAAAAAGATAAATGGTGACCGTAGCCGATTAACTGGCCGCGGTCATCTTTTTTTGCCAATGGTGATAGAAAGGGAGGCCGGCGAGAATGAGGAGAAGACCGATAGATGAGCGGCCGGGATTTTGGAAGAGGACGCTGATGGTAAGTGCGAGCGCGCCGGCGACGAAGACTCCGGGAACGACGGGATAACCCGGGCAGCGGTAGGGGCGCGGCATGTCGGGTTCGGTTTTTCGGAGGCGGAAGAGAGAGACGACGGCGAGTCCGTAGAAAATCCAGGTGGCGAAGATGAACAGGTTGGTGAGTTCTTCGAAAGTGCCGGTGAGGGCCATGAGGCTGGTGAGGACGCCCTGGAAGATGAGCGCGCGGCTCGGAGTGAGAAATTTAGGGTGGATGCCGTCCGCGACCTGGAAGAAATTCTTGTCGCGTGCCATGGCGTAAGGAACGCGCGCGCCGCTGAGGACGGAAGAGTTGAGCGAGCCAATGGCGGAGATGACCATGGCGAGCGTGATCCAGATGGCTGCGCCGCGGCCGGAGACGTGTTCGACGGCGTCGGATGCGATGTGTTGTGAAGCGGCAGCGGTAGAAAACGGAAGCACGCGCAAGCACGCGGCGCTGAAAAGCAGATAGATGATAGCGACGACCGCAACTCCTCCGACCAGCGCCCGCGGGAAATTCTTTTGCGGGTCTTTCACTTCGGAGCCAACCAAATTTAGGTCTTCCCAGCCGTCGTAAGCCCAAAGCGCGGCCGCCAGTGCAGCCAAGAACGCCGTGAGTAAGCCGCCGTTGATCGCGGCGGGCCAGTACGGATCTGCCGTGTGTATCGCGCTGGGTGCGAGGAACGCAACTCCGATTACCAGCAGAACAGAAAAAATTTTGATGAAGGTGAGAAAGACCTGGACGGCGCCGCCGAATTTGACGCCGATATAGTTGATGGCGGTCATGGCGACGAGCCAGACGACGGCGAGCGGTTGCGCCCAGGTGAAGACGAAATCGTAGGGCTTGATCCAGTGCGCGAGACCGGGAAAGTGCAAAGTGAAGATAGGCGCGCCGATGCTGGGAAGAAGAAACGCAAGAAAACGTACACCACCTGCCGCGATGGAAGCAGCAGAAGCGGGGCGGCCAACGATGGAGTGCATCCAGCCGAAGAGAAAGCCCCACGTCGGGCCGAAACCGCGGCGGAGATAAGCGTACTCGCCGCCAGCTTCAGGAATGGCAGCACCGAGCTCGGCGTAGGAAAGAGCGCCGAAAATCGAAAGAATGGCGCCGACAATCCACGCGGCGAACACGACGGCGACGCTCTGGCCTTCGCGCGCCATTTGTGCCGGCTTTAAGAAAATGCCGGTGCCGATCATCGTGCCGACGACGATGGCAGCGGAAGCCCACGGGCCGAGTTCGCGGACGAGTTCGAGACGCTTTTCGCCGACGGGAGCGCTCATGCGGTCGTCTCCCGAGTTGGCGTGCGCGCGGAAGTTGAAAGGATTCTGCTCATCAGGCTGCCGACGAGAAATGTAACAGCAGAACCAATGAGGACATACCACGTAAATGCGATTGGTGTGAATCGCCAAACAGAAAGAATAACGGCGAGTCCGCCAAACATGCCGATGGCAGCTCCTGTGGCCGTGGCTTTCTTGTCGAGCGTTCCGAGGAGGAAGAGACCGAGAAGGCTGCCGAAGGGAAGTGACGCGACAGTGAGTCCGGTCTCAAGCAGCGGCCCCCATGTGACAAGGCCGAAGCCGATGAGGACGACTCCCCAGACGAGCGTAATGCGACGCGAGAGTTTGAGGAACTTCGCAGGGTCGGTTTGGTGGCCGCTGAGGATGGAAAAATCGAGAACGGTGCTAGCGGCGAGAGAGTTGAGCGCACCGCTGGCGTTGGACATGGCGACGGCGAGAATCGAAGCGAGAAGTATTCCGGCGAGGCCGGTGGGCATTTCGCGCACGAGGAATACGGGGAGAATAGCGTCGGTACGCTGGCCTGCAACTAGCAGAGGCGTGTGTTGCGAAAAAACGAAAAGAAGAACGCCGACCAGTAGAAAAAGCGTGAACTGAAAAAGGACGATGAAGCCGCTGGTGATGAGGGCAGCGCGGCTGTCGCGTTCATTTTTTGCAGCGAGGAGGCGCTGGACGATGGTTTGGTCGGTACCGTGGCTGGCCATGGTGAGGAATGCGCCGCCGATAAGGCCGGACCAAAATGTGTATTTTGTGGCGAGGCTCCAGGAAAAATCGAAAAGCTGAAGTTTGTTGCCGTGCGCGGCGGCGACTTGCGCGACTTCGTTCCAGCCGCCCGGAATGCGGTGAAGCAAGAAGAAGAATGTGATGGCGCTGCCAGCGAGGTAAAGAAGGAACTGCGCTACGTCGGTCCAGATGACGGCTTTCATGCCACCTTCGAACGTATAAACAATAGTGAGCGCGATGACGAGAAACACGGCGAGGCGAACGGATGTTCCGAGAACGACGCTGACGACAAGCGCGATCGCTGCGACGCGAACGCCTTCCGCGATTGCGCGCGTAATCAGAAATGTGGACGCGGCGAGAGAGCGCATGCGCGGGCCGAATCGTTTTTCGATGAGCGCGTAGGCGGTAAAAAATTCGCCGCGGAAATACCCAGGAAGAAGAAGCAACACGATAAGAATCCGGCCGATGAGATAACCGAAAACGAGTTGGAGAAAAGTGAGATTTCCACCGTAAGCGATGGCGGGCGTGCCGATAATTGTGAGCGTGGAGGTTTCTGTAGCGACGATGGAAAACGCGATGGCCCACCAGGGAGCCGCGCGACCGCCGAGAAAGTAGTCGCGGACGTTCTGCTGGCCGCGACGGAAATAGATTCCGAGGGCAGTGACGGCGAGAAGGTAGGCGAGAACTATGACGAGGTCGACGAGGTGAATGTGCATGAAGTGCGACGAGGATAGAGGCGCCGGCGTGCAGGCGTCAAGAAGGTGCGGCGGGATAATAACATCTTGATTTGAGAGCGTGGAGGTTCGTTCGAAGGTCCAGTATTCTTTGCGTATGCGGATTGCGATGGGGCTGGATGGCGGCGGTACGAAGACGGATTGCGTGTTGATGGATGATGGCGCGAAAATTTTAGGGCATGGGCGCGGAGGGCCATCGAATCCGTCGCGGATTGGAGTGGAAGCGGCGGCGCGCGGCGTGATAGGGGCAGCGAACGCGGCGTTGAGTGATGCGGGGTTGAAGATGGAGCAAGTGACGGACATTTGCGCGGGGCTAGCAGGAGTCGCGGACGCAAACCGCGCCACCGCAATGAGAAAAACTCTTGGCGAAGCGTTCGCCGCAAAAAAATTTGAGTTGTGTACGGATTTGGACTTGGCGTTGATGGCTGCAGGCTCGGCGCCGGCGATTGTTTTGGTCGCTGGAACAGGATCGGCGGCGATTGGCCGGGACCTGGCAGGTCGAGTGGCGCGATCCGGCGGACATGGCCCGAAGAAGAGCGATGAAGGAAGCGCGTTTGCCGTGGGGAAAAATGCTGTGAGTGCAGTTCATGCTGCAGCGAAGGAAGACGCAAACGATTTGCGCGGACGAATTTTGGAACAACTGGGTGTGGACTCGCTGGATAAGGTTACGGGCCTAACGGGAGAAGACGCGGATGCGGTGTATCCGCGCTTGTTTCCGGTAATTGCGAATGCAGCGGATGAAGGAAATGAGGCCGCGCAGAATTTGCTGCTCGATGCGGCGAAGAATTTGGCGGGGTTCGTTGCGGGCGTCCAAGAAGAGCTGCAATTGAGCGGCATGGAATTTGTGTTGGGAAAGACCGGCGGAATGATCGAGCGATCGAAGTATTTTGACGAGACGCTGGATGCGGAATTGCGGCGAATTGCACCGCGAGGAAGATTGCAGATTTTGAGAACGCCGCTTGCGGAGGTTGCGGCGCGCCGGGCTTTGAGTTTATGAGCGAGATTGGCGAACCAAAAGAGCAGAGAGCGACGACCTCGGCGTTTGGCGAGCGGGTACGCGAAGGATCGCCCGAAGCCCTGCGCGAATTGGTACAGAATCCAGCGCTGAATGAAGAGCAAGTGATTTTGTTGCTTGCAAGGAAAGATCTTCCCGGGGATTTGATCGAAGAGATTTCGCAGCGAAAGCCGCTATTGAAAAGTTATGCGGTGAAGAAAGCACTGGTACTGCATCCTCACACGCCGCGGCTGGTGAGTTTGCGAATGTTACGCGATTTATATTTGATGGATCTGGTGCAATTGACACTGGCGCCAGGCGCGCTTCCCGAGCTAAGGCGCAATGCCGAGGAACAATTGATCGCACGATTGCCGCAATTGCCGCTTGGGCAGAAGATTACGCTGGCGCGTCGAGGGCCCGGACGCGTGGCCGGCGCTCTGCTGGCGGAAGGCCACGACCAAGTGCTGAACGTCGTGCTCGACAATTCGAACCTGAGCGAAGCGCATGTTTTGAAAGCGCTTTCTCGGCCAAAGATTGCGCCGAAAGTCGTCGAGGCGGTTTCGAAACACGAAAAGTGGTCGCACAGCTATAACGTGAGGCTAGCATTGGTACGGCAGCCGGCGACGACGCTTTCGACCGTGCTGGCGTATTTGCCTGAGCTTACCGTTTCCGACTTGCGCGAGTTGACGACACCGGGAATCGTGCCGGAGAATTTTCGGCGATACCTGCAAGCTGAAATTCAGAGGCGAATCAGAAGAGGAGAGAAGCCGCAGACGGAATAAGACTGCAATTGTGGGTACGGAGAGAAAGGCGAGTAGTACTTTCACGTAGCGTTTCTAGCAATACAGGGAACAAAACAAAGAGTCACGGCGTCGTATAGCAATGAAGCAAATGAGAGTATTGTTTGGGGAAAGAAGTGGCGTTATCGCCCTTGCGCCGCGACTTGGGAACCCGGGCAGGGGGATTCGCCAGGTTTATGGGCAACGTGGATCAGGGAGTCCGCCGATTCGAGCGCCGCTGGGCGCCTCGATTTCGTTTTCACGCCGACCTCGAGATCGAATGGGGTTCGACGGTGCTGCGCGCCCGTACGCGGGACGTGAGCGCGAATGGAATGTTTATCGAGTCCGTCGACCCGCTTTGGGTGGGAGCAGGTTTTTCCGCACAATTGACGCTGGACAAGCCAGTGCGGCTGAATTGCTTTGTAAAAAGAGTCGAGCCGGGACGCGGAATGGGCGTATCCATCGCACTTGCCGACGAAGACTCGAACAGCCAGCGGTATCAAGAGCTCATCAACGTGCTTTCCGTGAATCAACCCTGACATCGCGGTATGCTTTTCCCGATGACTAGATGCCTTGATTGTGGGGCGGAGCGTCAGTCCGATCAGTGCCTGTCGTGCGGGCTAACGACCGCGGCAGCGGAACTCGTCTTCCGGCGAAAACTGATATACCGAACTTTGACTTTCCTCGCCGGTTCTCTCTGTTTTCCTTACGTGAGCCAGGTCTTTCCGCCGCTTGATCTGGATTTGATGCTGGTTTTTTTTGGCGTGCTATTTTTTATTGCCCTGACACTGGCGGTGATTCTGGACCGGTTGGCGCGGCGGCACGCCGAGATCGAAGTGATAAAACGAATCTTCACTGGGTTGGTGCCGCTGCCGTGGATTTTGACGGCGACGTTGTTTGTGAACGGGAAATTCGACAGTCCGAAAAACATTCAATACATACCGGCGACCGTGCACGACACGTTTTACATGAAGGGAATTGTTCGCGGGAGCCGCCGTCTCGTGGTTCCTTCGTGGAGACCGGGGCGAAGATTCGAACGCATCGCGGTGGATGCCGACGACTTCGATCGCTTTCATGTGGGCGACTCGCTGGAAATTGCAGTTGAGCCGGGAGTCGCTGGAATTCCTTGGGTTTACGGTGTGTATCGAAAAGGGCCGCCGCATCAATAGAGTGGAGTGCCGTTCGGCTTGAGCGGAGTTTGAATGTCCAGGTAGCTGCCTTTTTCGCCAAAGCGAAAACGAAGGCGATGCAAGGAACCGATGTCGCGTTCGCGCCAATCGGTAATGTCTGCTGGCTGGCCGGGGTTTTCTTCCTGCGAGAATTCGACGTCGTCGCCTTTCGCGATAATTTTTTCGGGGTCGACGTCGAAAACTTGCTGCGTGTTGCGATCGATCAACAAATAGCGCTTCCAAAGACGCAAAAGCAGAACGCCGCGTTTGGAAGAAAAATAGAGATTCCAGGATTTCGGCGCGTCCTCATTGAAATGAACGATGGCAAAAGGAACGGACTTCCAAAGATTTTTGGTCTTGGGCGGAGATACAGTTTGGCCGGACATTCGAGGAGCAGCGCCTAACAATGCAATCATTGCCAGCAGAACGAGAATCACTGAATTTCTGAAAAGAGATTTCATTCTTTTCCTGAATTCCTCAGTTTAAGCCCGCGGATTTTGACAAAGTGCCCCATTCCCAAAGTCCAAAAGAAATTTTGGCGGGAACGGGATGGCCTGCCTGGCGGGCCATCATCGCTATCTGTCCGCGATGATGCGCATCGTGCGCGATCAAGTAGCCGGCGAACGCGACGACATCCGGTTTGAAATTTGGAATACGGCCAACGGGATCGGCCAATCCTTTTTCGAGCAATTTTTGAATAGCCGCCGCACTCTTGGTAAGTGCTTCACTCGCATCGCCGGCAGAGATTTTTTCACCGTCTAGTTTGGGTGGCAGCTTGGCGCTCTTGTCTGCAGCAGCGAGCCACATAAGCCGCACATTATGAAGGTGGGCAAAAATGGCAGCGATGTTACGGCCTTTGCCAGCCGGAGGCGCGGCGTTCCAGACGGCTTGCTCGATATTTTTGAGCAAAAGCTGGTTCGCTTCTTCATTGATGATGAAAGCATTGAGCACAGACTTTTTGACGTCGAACGAACTGGGCTGGGGCTTTGTTGGCATTTTCGGATTCCTAACGTGCAATTTGACTGCAATCCAAAGTCTACGATGCGCCAAGAAGAGCGGCAAGCCAGCCGGCTTTGAGCACACAGGAGTGCAGGTATAATGCCTGCCAATGAATCCCGCCATCCGATTGCTCAAGCGCGCGATAAAAATGTTTCAGCGCGTCTTTCCCCGGTGCAGCATGATCTCGCAGGCGATCGCATACAATCTCTTCCTGGCATTTTTCCCGACGCTTCTGCTCGTCGTAGGTATTGCCACGAGCCGCCTTGGAAGCCACACGAACATGCTCGACCTGATTACGGACTTCACCCGCTACTTGCCGCCGGGCAGCCGGCAAATTGTGTCTGAATTTTTGATCAAACGCGCGCCCCAAGCATGGAAATGGGCGGTAGTGGGCTGGGCCGGTACTCTGCTGGCTGGGTCGCAGGTGATGAAGCTGATCATGGAAGGAATTCACACCATCTACGGTGATATAGAGAAGCCGGGGTTCTTGCACCGCCAGTGGCGAGGGTTAGTCCTGTTGCTGGCGACGATAGCCCCGTTAATTGTTGCTTCCGTGCTCGGTGTGTTCGGGCGTCCGCTGCATCAATGGTTTGCGCGAGAGATTGGCGAAAGCCATCCGTTTCACGGCTTGTGGGCGTTTTTCTTCCCGCTGGCAGCCATGCTGTTGTCACTGATGGCGTTGACGGTGATTTACCGGTTTGCGAGGCCACAGGAGAACAGTCTGCGCAACGTGCTGCCCGGTGCAGTGGTGGCGACCCTCTTGTGGTGGCTTGTGGATGTGGTCTTCGGCGTGTACGTGCGAAGGGTTCCATACTCGATTGTCTATGGCGGACTTGCTGCTGTGATCGGTTTGCTTATCTGGATGCAGCTCTCAGCCGTGATCGTGTTCCTGGGAGCGGCCTGGAATGCAGAGATTGTGGCCGGCCGAACGCAGGCAAAGGGCGATTGAATCGCGGAATACGAAGGCGTATATTCAACCTTACAACTCTCGCCCACCTGGGCTCACCCACCTCGGGCGTACTACGGTGCAGGTCAAAAAGAAGTTGGAGTCTGTCTATAGTCGAAGCCAAGGAAGGTACGTCCTGCCAAACTACCTGCGTATTCGGACGAACTGCCTGGTCGCAATCCTTTGCAGCACGTTGATCTTCGCGTTGCCTGCTCCTGCGCAGGAGGCACAGAGTTCGAGTCAGACTCAAACTCCGGCGGCGACCCAATCTCCGGCACCTCCTACTCCCGCCCCGCCAACACAAGAGGCCAAAGGGCCGGAAGTGGAAACACACGATACGCCAGCGATGTTTAAGGTTCGCGTAAACCTGGTTCTGGTCAGAGTGGTGGTTCGCGACCAGCGAGGCAAGGTTATTGAAAATCTTCACCGTGAAGATTTTGCGCTTGCGGACGATCGCAAGCCCCAAGTGATTTCCTTCTTCAACGTGGATACTCCGGCGACCCGCACGATGCCGGTCACGACTGTGGAAGGGCCAAACATTAACGCAGAAATGGTCGCAGGTGTTCCGGCTAGCCCGGTGCCGGCGATACCGCAGCGATTCGTGAGCATTTTGTACGACGACGTGCACATTGCCATGGAAGACGCTGTCTCTGTCCGCGCAGCTACGACGCGAATGCTCGATGCACTTTCACCGACGGACCGCGTGGGAATCTTTACGACATCCGGACAAACAGCACAAGAATTTACGAGTGACCGGGATTTGCTGAAACGGGCATTGAACGGAATCATTCCAAGATCTTTGACCGGCCGTACTGGTGGCGTTGCCGATTGTCCCGATATCAGCTATTACCAGGCGGACCTGATTGAGAATAAGAACGATCAGCAAGCCCTTGATGTTGCTGTGGCGGAAACTGTAGATTGCGCATTTGGCGGAGACCAAACAAAGCTCCCTCTGGCCAGACCCATGGCGTCGGCCGCTTCTCGTCGAGCGTTGAGCAACGGCGATGCGGAATCTGACTACAGTTACCGCCACATTGAGGACGCGATGCGGCGGCTTGCCGGCATGCCCGGGCAACGAGTGATGGTGTTTGTTTCCCCCGGTTTTATTCTTTCGACGTTATTCACGGACGTTTCGGCAATCATCGACCGGGCCACCCGAACCAACATTGTCATAGATACGATTGATGCCAGAGGACTCTACACGCCCGATATCCTTGGAGATATAGCAAGTCCTCCGGGAGGGTCGTATCGCGTGATGGGCCCGAAAGCGCTGTATCGAACGACCGCGCAGTCGGCGCAGGCTGAGATTCTGGACGAGTTCGCCGCAGGAACGGGTGGAACGTATTTCCACAATCGGAACGATCTGGAAGAAGGCTTGCGCGAAGCAGTTGCCGCGCCGCCAGTTTCCTATGTGCTGGGATTTTCTCCGCAGAATCTGAAGCTGAACGGCGGATTTCACGTTCTGAAAGTGACGATGGCGGGAAAACTCAAGTACAACATTCAAGCGCGGAAAGGTTACTTTGCGCCGCGTAAGGCGCAGGATCCGACGGAGACCGCAAAGCAGGAGATTCAAGAAGCAATTTTCTCGCAAGATGAAATTCGCGATCTTCCTGTGGACATGCAAACGCAGTTTTTCAAATCGGATCCTTCTCAGGCGAAACTTTCCGTGGTCGCCCATTTGGACTTGAAATCGCTGCGCTTTCGCAAGGCAGAGGGACGGAACCGCAATGATGTAACGCTTGCGACGGCGATCTTTGACGAGAACGGCAATTTCGTGACCGGCGGAGAAAAAATTGTCGAGATGCGATTGCTGGATGGGACGCTGGAGCGTCTCGGACAACGGGGAATTAACGTGAAATCGAGTTTTGATGTTAAGCCAGGATCCTATTTGGTGCGGTTGGTCGTACGGGATGCCGAAGGCGAGCAGATGGCGGCGAGGAATGGCGCTGTCGTCATTCCTTATTAGTCATTCGGTAGAGATTAGATTGGGCGGGAGGGGCTCATGAACAGGAAATTTGAAACAGAGAAATCCTTTCGGATATCTGTGCGGACTTGCATTTTGTTATTCGGATTTTGTGTGAGCGTGATATGCAGTCAAGCACAGACCCAGGAACAACAGCCGCCATCCCCAGCCGCGCCTGCGGCAGCTCCGAGGCAAGGAGCCGCCGCCACGGATGACGCAGTGCGCTCGGGCGCGGTAATCAAGAAGGAATCGAAATTGGTGCTTGTAGATGCGGTGGTGACGGACAAGAAGGGAAATTACATACGCAACCTGGCGCAAGGCGATTTCCGCGTCTATGAAGACAACAAAGAGCAAGCGGTGACGAGTTTTTCTACTGGCACTTCGCAAGACGCCGGGCCGAACAGCAATCAAAAACACTATCTGGTGCTTTTCTTTGACAACTCTTCCATGGAGATGCCGGACCAGATGTCTGCCCGGAGCGCGGCAACGAAATTTATTGACGCGAACGCGGGGCCAAATAATTTGATGGCGGTTGTGGAGTTCGGCGGTTCACTGCGAATTTTGCAGAATTTCACTGCGAACGCAGATGTATTGAAACGCGCGGCGTCCGGCGCGAAAGCCTCCGCGGTCGCTTCGAATGTGGACTCGGGCAGCTCAGGATTTGTGGCCGATGTACCTGGGATGTCCTCCGTGTCTGCTGCGGAAGCGGACTACGGCGCGCGAACCATGCTTCTTGCATTGCGTTCACTGGCAAAGAATTTGCGCTCGATCCCGGGGCGGAAGATGGTCGTGCTGATTTCCGCAGGATTTCCCTATACACAAGAGACTCAATCGGAATTGACGGCGACGCTGGATGCCTGCAATAAAGCAAACATCGCAATTTATGCGCTGGATGCAAGAGGCCTCTTGGCTGGATCGCTGCGAGATGGAGATCGCAGATTCCGGCAGGGCGGAGCCGCTAAACTGCATGCGGTCAACGCGAAGAAAAGAGAGAATTCGGCTGCGACGCCAAGGCTTGTACTTGCTGCATATCCTGAACCCCAAAAGCCGGGCGGAGGCGGTGGTGGAACTGGTGGTGGCGGTGGGACCGGAGGTGGCGCAGGTGGAGGAGGAGGCCGTGGCGGGACCGGTGGAACGGGTGGAACTGGTGGAACTGGAGGCGGCGCTGGCGGAGGCAAAGGGGGAACCGGCGGCGGAACGCGCGGCGGCACAGGTGGAACTACGGGTGGCAATGGCACAAGGCCGCCCGTTAATTCAAATGCGTTTAACAACCCTTTCAGCCAACCACGATCGATCGTTCCGCAGTTGCCACCTTCGGCTGTGCCCAATCAGCAAATTCTTGCGGCGCTTGCAGAAGGAACGGGTGGATTCACGATTTTTAACACCAACGATCTTGTCGGCGGATTGCAGAAAATCGCGAGCGAACAAAACGAATTTTATTTGCTGGGATACGTGCCGCCAGATACGGCCGAAGGAAGTTGCCACACGTTGAAAGTAAAACTGAATCGCGGCGGGATGAACGTGCGTGCGCGGTCGGGCTACTGCAACGCACGACCAGTGAACGTCCTGGAAGGTACCACGGTAGAAAAGCAGCTTGAACTTCGAGCAAAGGATACGAATTCAAGCAATGCGAAAGGGGCGATTCAGGCTCCTTACTTTTATTCGGCGGCAAATGTCGCGCGGGTAAATGTGGCTCTGGACATCCCGGGCGACAGTTTTCATTTCGACAAGGACAAGGGAAAGTATCACGCGAATTTGAACGTTTTGGGAATTGCGTACAAGCCGGACGGAACGATCGGAGCGCGCTTCAGCGACCAAGTAAAACTCGATCTCGAGAAAGATGAGATGAAAGAGTTTTCAAAAGGACCGTATCACTACACAAATCAGTTCGACACCGTGCCCGGAAACTACAAGATGACAATTGTCTTGAATTCCGGCGGCGACGCGTATAGCAAATCGGAATGGCCGCTCCAAGTTGACGAATACGACGGAAAGCATCTGAGCCTGGGCTCCATCGTGATTTCAAATACGGCTCAACATGTGGACGCGATTGCATCGAGCGCGGACCTGGACGCGGTGCTGCTTGAGGACCGCACGCCGTTGATCGTAAAGGGAATGGATATCCGGCCGGTGGCGACCAGCCGTTTTAAGAAGTCGGAGACAGTGTTGTTGTATTCGGAAATCTACGAACCCTTACTGCTGACGGAAAATCCTCCGAAAGTTGTTTTTGGGTACAACATCATCGACAAGGCCACAAACACGCAGGTGATGAGTACGGGCAGTTATTCCGCAGCGGAATTTATTCAGAAGGGAAGTCCGGTAATTCCGGTCGGACTTCTTGTAAAGGTTGCCGATTTGAAGCCCGGACAATACCGGCTGGTGTTGATGGCGATTGATGGAGCCGGGCGACAGGCGCAAAATCGCACGGCAGAGTTCGAAGTAATTGAATAGGTTCGCCGACAACTGGTCGATACCGAATAACTTGAACAAGCCCACTGCAATCAGTGGGTTATGGAGTGCCGCGTTCGCGACACTCTTTTGTTGCTTCCGCAACTTGTGCTCTCAAACGGGGTTAGTCTGAGGAGAGAGCATTCCCCTGCGTTGGTGCAGGGCGGGGAGCGACCTCCGGTGCACAACAGAGCTTACCCATTTACGAAACAAATTGTAGAGAACGTCCGCTGGTCGTGGCGGTCTGCGGCGGCGATGCTTGTTGCGGCATCATTTTTTTGTACGTTTGGAATTGACCTGCCTTCTGCGTTTGCCGCTGGCGCGCCTGACAAGAAAAACAAACAAGATGCTTCGCTGAAGAATTTGCCCATCACGGAGCTGAGTCCGGAGGAAGCGATTCAGCACGCGCTGAACCGTTTGGCGTACGGGCCCAGACCAGGAGACGTGGAGCGTGTCAAGCAGATGGGGCTGGCGAAATGGATCGACCAGCAGCTGAATCCGAACAGCATTGACGACAAGGCAGTGGAAGCGCGGCTGGAAAATTATCCAACGTTGAAGATGTCGACTGCAAAACTGCTGGAAGAATATCCGCAGCCGAAACAAGCGGAAAAACAGGCGGCAAAAGCGGCACAGGCTTCAACACCTCCGCAGAATCCGGCGGACCAGAGCCGATCTGACGCCGCGGCGGCCGTCGTCGCAAGAGATATGCAGTTCTCCAAAGGGCAACGCACAAGTGCGCGGAGCGCGAGCGCGAATTCCGAAGGCTCGCAAGAGCAGGCAGCGAGCGCGCCTCCAAGCATGAAGGACGATCCGGACACTCAGAACCCCGCGACGCGCGGACAGGGCGGCGGAAACAACAAATTAAGTGTGGATCCGAATGCAGTTCCGCGCGCGATTGCGGACGATAGTAAGCGGCCGCAGCGCGTTGTGGAAGAACTCGCGATGGCGAAAGTGACTCGCGCTATTTACAGCGAAAGGCAACTGCAACAAGTGATGGATGATTTCTGGTTCAATCATTTCAATGTGTACGCCGCGAAAGGCGAAGTGAAGTGGTACCTGACGTCGTACGAGCGCGACGCGATTCAGCCGCATACGCTGGGGAAATTCAAAGACCTGATTGAAGCGACATCGAAAAGTCCCGCGATGTTGTTTTACCTGGACAACTATTTGAGTGCCGATCCGCGCTCGCAGCAACGTATCGCCGCGGAGCGTGCTGCGCGGCAAGCGAGCCGCCGAGGATTCGGGGGATGGCCTCCGCCTTCTCCACCTCCGCAACAACAGAAGAAAAAGCAGGAACGCGGGCTGAACGAAAATTACGGCCGCGAATTGATGGAGCTGCACACGCTTGGCGTGGACGGCGGTTACACGCAAAAAGATGTTACGGAAGTGGCGCGATGCTTCACGGGATGGACAATTGAGAAGCCGCGGCAGAATCCGGAATTCAAGTTTGACGAAAAGCTCCACGACCCCGATACCAAGGTCGTTCTCGGAAAGAAGATTCATGCCGGCGGAATGAGCGACGGCAAGGAAGTGATTGACTTGCTCGTGAAGCATCCGAGCACGGCGAAATTTATTTCCGCGAAACTGGCGCGCCGGTTTGTATCGGATAATCCGCCGCAATCGTTGATTGCAAAGATGGCGCAGACGTTTCAGTCGAGCGATGGCGACATTCGCGCGGTGATGCACACGATGATTTATTCGCCGGAGTTCTGGTCGCGTGAAACGTTTCGGGCAAAGATCAAAACGCCATACGAACTTGTGATTTCCGCTGCGCGTGCGCTGGGAACGGATGTGGATACGCCGATGCCACTGGTGCAGTGGACCGGACGAATCGGCGAGCCGCTTTATCAATGTCAGCCGCCGACGGGGTATTCAGACAAAGCGGATGCATGGGTGAATACCGGCGCGTTGCTGAACCGCTTGAATTATTCGCTGGCGCTGGCTGGAAATAAAGTTCGCGGCGCACATTCGGATGCAGCCACGTTGCTGGGTTTGGACTCCTCCTCGGATCCTAAAACGGCGTTGAATCGGGGGATCGAGTTGTTCCTGGGCGGAAACGCGGCGCGAGCAACGGTCGAGACTCTCGAAAAACAGGTCGAGGATCCTCAAATTTTGCAGGCGAAACTGGATGATCCGGTGAAGCGCGTGGACATGGGCGTGGTGACAGGACTTGTTTTGGGCGCGCCGGAATTCCAGAGGCGGTAACCGAGGTACGGAGCGAGGGCACGATATATCGTGCCCCTACGAGAGCGAAAGACATTGCGAGGACGATATGAGCTTTGAATGTTGCGAAGGTGTTCGCGGGCTGAAATTTTCGCGGCGGTATTTTTTGAAACAAGGTGGCGTGGCGCTGGTGGGATTGAGCGCGATGCCCGCGTTTTTGCAGCGCGCTGCCGCGGCGACTCCGACAGGCGGAAAAAAACAGCTTGTTGTTTTGTTTCAGCGCGGCGCGGCGGATGGATTGAACATCGTTGTGCCGTTTGGCGAGCAGAATTACTATCGCATGCGTCCGACGATTGCGATTCCACAGCCGAAGAGTGGATCGCTGGATGCGGCCGTAGATCTGGATGGATTTTTTGGTTTGCATCCGAGTCTGGCTCCGCTTGAGCCGCTATTTCACAAGAATCAATTGGCAATCGTGCATGCCGCCGGTTCGCCGGACCCGACGCGTTCGCATTTTGACGCGCAGGATTTCATGGAATCCGGAACACCGGGATTGAAGGCTACGGAAGACGGCTGGCTGAATCGCGCGATAGAAAGTATTCCGGAAGAACATGCTTCGCCTTTTCGCGCCGTGGCGATGGGGCCGAATTTGCCGCGCATGCTCCGTGGAACTGCGGCGGCGATTGCGTTGCCGGATGTGAAGCAATTCAAAGTGATGGCGCAATCTCCAGGCGCGGGGCAGATGGCCGAAGGCGGATTCGAGGCGATGTATTCGCAGACGGTGGATCAGGCGCTGCGCGGGACGGGCACGGAAACTTTTGAAGCGATTGATTTGCTGCGGAAGGCCGATCCCTCGAAATACAAACCTGAGAATGGCGCGGACTATCCGAACAGCAGACTTGGACAGAGTTTGCAGCAGGTGGGCCAGTTGATTAAATCCAACATCGGCGTGGAAGTTTTGTTTGTCGATTGCGGCGGCTGGGACAATCACGTGAATGAAGGCGGCGTGCAGGGCCAGCTCTCGAATTTGCTGAAAGATTTGGGGCAGGGGCTTGCGGCATTTCATCGCGACATGGGTGACCGGATGCAGGACATCGTGTTTGTGACCATGAGCGAATTCGGGCGCACGGCGAAGGAGAACGGAAATCGCGGAACGGATCACGGTCATGCGAATTGCATGTTCGTGATGGGGGGCGACGTGAAAGGCGGCCGCGTGTACGGCAAATGGCCCGGGCTCGCGGATCATCAGTTGAACGAAGGGCGCGACTTGGCGCTGACGACGGATTTCCGTACGGTGCTCAGTGAAGTTTTGGCAAAGCACGTCGGTGTGCCGGATTTGGCGCCGGTGTTTCCGGGGTTTGACGGTAATCCGAAGAAATTTGTCGGATTGATTCGTAGTTAGACGCAGCTGTTGGCCGGCAATTAACAGGCCCAAAGCTTTTCAATGGCGCCGGAGTGCGTGGAGTATACTCGCGACGTGAAGGTCACAAACCGGCACAACAGTCGGCAATATCTTTTATCCATAGTGCCAGTCCGTAAGCGTTCCGTGGTCGCATGACGGACTCGACCTGGGAAAAATTGATTTCAATCACATAGTCTTTGAAGCCGCACTCTACGAAACCAGAGCCAGTTTGTTGCGACAACTTGTGTCGAAACCAATTTTTGTTGTTTTTCTAGACGACCGCGCTGGGAGTATTCAGAAGTCGGAATTCGAGGCGCTCATTGGCCGGTTGGTAGAAGAACTACCGCTTCAAGAAGTCCAATCGGAAGTCTCGCTATCCAAGATCCTAAGGGAACTAGGTTTTCTCTCGATGGAACAGCGCATTTGGTCGTTGTTTGCAATGACCAAAATTCGATGCATTTATATTCGGGCCGAGGTTTAGAGTGTAGGCCTGTTTCGAGAGCGATTCTTTTATTACCAGAGAAGACCATTTGCATAGAGGCAGCGCTCGCACGAGTACTCGAGTCCGAATTCCTCACGCAACTCGCCGCAGTTGAATTTTGACGCCTGATTGTCCCGGTGGTAATCATCCTTGCCTATAAGTGAAAGATGAGTTGCCTTGGTTTCGTTGGAGCATATCTTCTTTTTCCGCATATTGAATTGGATTAGAGAGTTTGACGTTTGGTTATCTGCTGGTATCGGCGGCCATAGCATATTGGACCTGCTCGCTAATCTGGAGATTGGCGTTCCGAGAGATACCCACACCTGGTGTTTTTGCAAAGAGTGCGCAAGCTATTGAAACCAAATGCGCTGGGTGGCACGAGTGTGCAAAGAGAACTCAAGAGCGAGCAAGAGCGCGCAGGAATGCGCCAAGGAGTATCCCCGGGCAATTCAGCAGGTTTACCAACGGTAAGGTTCATGGCCGCCGGAAAAGCGGGAGCAAGCTCCCGCACTCCAAAAGGACTGGTTATTCAATGCTAGTTACTTCAAATTCATCGGAAACATTAAGCTTGTCCGTTTTAAAGCTGCAGACCGTCTGATAGAAAGAGCGAGTTGCTTTTCTCGCGAACCATCCCGCAGGATATTGCGAGGCGACGCGTGCCAGTCCGTGCCGAACCGCGTTTTGATGCACATAATTCAAACGAGACAAGTAGGACCGAGGGAAGGTGATTTGCGTTTCCCAGAATTGAAACCACACACGCCTGCCTGGAGTCTTGTCCGATTTGTTCATTTCGATCGCTGTAATCGAATGCAAATGCCGAAGAAGGCTGCGCAGGGATTCCGGCAATTGCGAGCTGCCCACCAGGTGGTAGTGATTCGGAAACACGGCCCATGCTTGCAGTGACCATTCGTAACGCTCCGCCAGTTGCAGAATATGATTTGTGAGCTTCGTGAGGCGTTCCGCGCCACGGAAGATCAGTTCGTGGTTGTATGTTCCTGCGGTAACCATGTAGGTGCCAGGGTCTCGAAGATAGTGAACGGGGCTATGGGGCCAGCTTCGCAAATTGATCGATTGAGGGGATGGCTCACCACGCACCTGAATACGTGCGGGGTTTTCTTGGAGTGCGGGAGCTCGCTCCCGCTTTTCCGATGGCCGCAGCATTCTAATGCCCGTGATTATCACTAATTTACTAAATCAAGTAAATAGCATAGCTCTTTGGCGTGTAGATGGAAGAAAAGCGGCGTCAAGCCGCCGCACTCCAAAAAAAGGAGCTTTGTTCGGTAGTCCGCTAGCTCATGGTGCGGGCGGATGATTTGATGACGCTCGATAGCTCGATGACTTCGAGATGCGCCGGACACTCGTCCCAGTTGTGGCGCCAGCAGACGATAATGTCACAGCCGGTGGGTGGATGACCGTGGTCGCGGAAATTGCGGCTCTCGAATTCAAATTCGATGAGGACGCGCTGCCAGCGGGTTGGACTGATCCGCCGTTTTGCCTCGCAATCGGGGAAGCTGTTCTGCACGGCTTCGACGATATAGCCCAAATCTTCCGCCAACATTCCGAAGAGCAGGACGACGCCTTGCTCGTTTACTGGTTCGTGACGCATCTTGTGGAAGTCGAGAGGATTGCCATAGGTAGGAAGGTTTTTTCTTAGCGCGTGCTGCCGTCGATAGCGGGGAGTTGGCGCGGCTGCTCTGGTGCAGACCCTGTCCTGGGACTCGTTGGAGGCGGGAAAAAGTGCCAGGACATCGGACCATTCCGGCTTGTCTTTTGCGAAATCCGCAAATACGCGCGGGATGAGCGACCAGCGGCCGAAGCGTCTTTCGAGTTTGCGTAGGTCGTACTTTCCGTTACGACGATAAGCCCGCCGGGAAGGTAGGGCTCGAAGCTTCTGTGCGACGTCGCCCCAGTCTTTGAGGAGTTCAGTGTCTTTGACGGGCACGTTCAGGAAGCGAGGCTGAAGACCGGCGGCTCGGATGGCGTCATGCCATGAAGAGAAGATGCGGGTGATGTAGTACTCGGAAATTCCGGTAAGGGAGATGAATTCGGAACGCGTAGGCGCTCGACGCAGTTTTCGGGCCACGGCAGCAATGGCGTTCACGATTTGCTGCCTGTTTGGCATGAACTGACTTTTTGCCGGGAATGGGCGGCTTGCTAAAAACAAAAACGGCGGGAGATTTCTCCCGCCGTTCGAGGCTACACGTTGTCCTAACTGTTAGGGTACTAAATTGGATATTCCTGTCAAGCGGCGTGTGAGGCGGGATGTTCCTCCTGCCAGTGGAGCCAGGGGGCCATCGCTTGGGCCTCAAAGAAATGTTCGAGGGCGCGAAGTGCTTCGGGTGTGGTGATGTCCCATTCGGCCGGATATTCGTCGCGTTGGCCGTTTGAGAGGAAATATTCAATTAGGGCGTCTTTCGGTCCGTCGTACTTCGGATTACGCGTGGAAAAGCCGGAGTCGCCTTCCTCGCGAAGAAACATGATCCAGGCCGAACTTCCGTTCACAAGCGTGCAAACCGCCGGCCAGCCAGACGCAGAATAGAGCCAGACTTCACAGAACTGCCTTTCGGAGATTTTTGGCAGGTGATACCGCAGGCCGCCGAGGCTTGCGACTTCGTAGGATTCCCCGTTGAGAGTCAGTTCCATCTGTTCCAATATCGACTGTAACAGTGTAACGCAGGCTGGGAATCCGCCTTGGATTTTTGGGCTAGCCGAAGATTGCCACGAAAGCCACAGAAAAGAAAGCGCGCTCAAACAATTCCCCCATACAAACGCCTAACGTTGAGCGGGCAAGGCGATCCAAGAAAAACGGTGTCCCGGTGAAGCTGGGACACCGTTTTTGCGCTTAACCGAAATGCGGTTAGTGTTTGGCGTCGGAGCCGATTCGCATGGAGTAGAACGAACGGTAGACGAACGTAAGGGAGACGAGGAAGAACACGGCGGCGAGAATGTGCGTCAGTGTACTGCCTTGTGAGGCGGTGAGTTGGACGGCTAGCTCGACGGCGAGAAGGCCGAAGAGGGTTGTGAACTTGATGACCGGGTTGAGGGCGACGGAGGAAGTGTCCTTGAAGGGATCGCCGACGGTGTCGCCGACGACGGTGGCGTCGTGAAGCGGCGTGCCTTTTTGTTTGAGTTCGACTTCGACGATTTTCTTGGCGTTGTCCCATGCGCCGCCGGCGTTGGCCATGAAGATGGCTTGATAGAGGCCGAAGATAGCGATGGAAAAGAGATAGCCGATGAAGAAGAACGGCTCGACGAAGGCGAAGGCCAGCGTGGCGAAGAAGACGGCGATGAAGATGTTCAACATGCCTTTTTGCGCGTAGAGGGTGCAGATTTCTACGACCTTTTTGCTGTCGGTGACGGAGGCTTTTTCGACGCCTTCGAGCTTGATATTGGCTTTGATGAATTCGACTGCGCGATAGGCGCCGGTGGTGACGGCTTGGGTGGATGCGCCGGTGAACCAATAGATCATGGCGCCGCCGGTGATGAGGCCGAGGACGAACGGCGCGTGGAGGAGCGACAATTTGTTTACGTTTTCCGAGAGACCGTTTGTGAGCGCCATGATGATGGAGAAAATCATCGTGGTCGCGCCGACGACCGCTGTTCCGATCAGCACCGGCTTTGCGGTGGCCTTGAACGTGTTACCTGCACCATCGTTGGCTTCGAGCATTTCCTTGGCACGCTCGAAGTTCGCGTCAATGTTGTAGTCCTTCTTTAGCTCTTGCTTGATGTTCGGGACGCTTTCGATAAGCGAGAGTTCGTAAACAGATTGCGCGTTGTCGGTGACTGGGCCGTAGGAATCGACGGCGATGGTGACTGGACCCATGCCGAGGAAGCCGAAGGCGACGAGACCGAAGGCAAAGACGGCGGGAGCGATCATCAAGTGGGCGAGGCCAAGATTGGTGATGAGATAGCCGACGCCCATGAGCGCGACCATCGCCAAGCCGAGGTAGTACGCCGAGAAATTGCCAGCGACGAAGCCCGACAAAATGCCGAGCGATGCTCCGCCCTGTTCGGCGGACACGACGACTTCTTTTGTGTGGCGCGATTCGGTGGAAGTGAAGACTTTTACCAACTCAGGGATGATGGCTCCGGCGAGTGTGCCGCAGGAGATGATGGTTGCGAGCTTCCACCACTGCGAAGGATCTCCGCCGAGAATCGGAATAATCAGCGAAGAGATGACATAAGTCAGCGCGATGGAAACGAAAGAAGTGATCCAGACGAGGCTTGTGAGCGGCGCTTCGTAATTCATTTCGTCCACGTTGCCGTACTTTGCTTTGGCAATGACACTGTTGATGAAGTAGGCCGCGGCGCTGGCAATGAGCATGACGATGCGCATGACAAAGATCCAGACGAGCAACTGGACCTGCACGGTGGTGTCGTGCACGGCGAGAAGAATGAAGGTGATGAGCGCGACGCCGGTGACGCCGTAGGTTTCGAAGCCGTCCGCGCTGGGGCCGACGGAGTCACCTGCGTTGTCGCCGGTGCAGTCGGCGATGACACCCGGGTTGCGCGCGTCGTCTTCCTTAATTTTGAAGACGATTTTCATCAAGTCGGAGCCGATGTCGGCGATTTTGGTGAAGATGCCGCCCGCGATACGGAGTGCGGCGGCGCCGAGCGATTCGCCGATGGCGAAACCAATGAAGCAGGGGCCGGCATAGTCGCCTGGAATGAAAAGCAAAATCAGGAGCATCATGAGCAACTCGACGCTGATGAGCATCATGCCGATGCTCATGCCCGCTTGGAGCGGCGTGTCGTAAATGGGATAGGGCTTGCCGCGGAGGCTAGCGAAGGCTGTGCGGGAATTGGCGAACGTGTTGACGCGAATGCCAAACCAAGCGACGCCGTAGCTGCCGGCGATGCCGACCAAGCTGAAAAACAAAATGATAGGCAGCGTTAGCGCGACGGACTTGCCGGGCACCGGCGAGAGCCACCCGAAATAAAGCACGATGACGACAGCGATGAAAACCCAGAGCAACATGAGAAATTTGCCCTGCGTGACGAGATAGGTTTTGCAGGTCTCGTAGATGAGCTCGGAGATGTCCCGCATGGACTTGTGCACGGGGAGATTCTTAAGGCGGCTGTAGATGATCAAACCGAAGAGCAAGCCGAGGAAGCAGATAACGAGGCCGAACAGAAGCAGTTTGTGGCCGTCTACTCCGAGAAATTTCACGGCGGAAAGATCGGGCAATTTCAGATTTGCTTCGCCGCCCGCTTCGTGCGTTTCCGCCAACAGGGCGGTTCCGCTCATCAGCACCAATCCTGCGGCCGTTGCGGCTTTACGCAGGGAATTACAACCATGTGACCAGGCATTGCTCAGCCAGGTTTGCATCTACGATCCTCCAGACGATTCTTATCGGGCACACCGGCGTTAAAAGGCCGCACTCGTACCCGCACACTCGTTACCGGCTCTCTGCAGAACTTCGCCATTTTTCCTGTGGCGCGGGAAGCCATGCCGGTTGATGAAAAGGCTCCCTGGATGTGACGGGACTCGGAACGTCTTGCAGCGTTTCTAGGACCCCTGCCCGGAACCCTAATTTGGCTCGGCTGGAAGCCTGTATAAGCCAAACCGGGGCCGCAACAAAACGCAAATTTATAACATTTCGAGGGAAAATTTTCAAACGAGGGAGCTGCTTGACGGCGGGTCAGTTTGAATTTTGTCTTATTTTGTCACGATCCACAAAATTCAAACTGACCCCAGCCGGTGCTCCCGGCGCCGCGCCACAAAACCGGCGAAGCACTTAGCGGCAAACCTCTGGTAACATGCAGGGACGTTCTGGGCGAGTAATTTACCTACTTTTCGGGGGTCCATGAGTACCGAACCGCTTGCCGCACAAGCTGTTACCGAGGGTGCATTGCCGGAATTGCGCTACGAGTGGACTCGCGCGGAAGTGGAAGCCATTTACCGTACGCCGGTGCCTGAACTTGTGTTTCGGGCGCAGACGGTGCACCGGCAATTTCATGCGCCGGATCGCGTGCAGACCTGCCAGCTTATTTCCATCAAGACAGGCGGATGTCCGGAAGATTGTGCTTATTGTCCGCAGAGCGCGCATTATGACACGCCCGTTGACCGGCAGGGCCTGCTCGACCCGGAGCACGTTGTTTCTGTAGCGCGTGACGCGGCTTCTCGTGGCGTGACGCGGTTCTGTATGGGAGCTGCTTGGCGTCAAGCTCCCGGGGGCAGGGAATTCGAAAAAGTTTTGGAGATGGTGCGTGGAGTCTCGGCGCTTGGGATGGAAGTCTGCTGCACACTGGGGATGTTGAAGGACGAGCAGGCGCAACAGTTGAAGGAAGCAGGGCTTTCCGCCTACAACCACAATCTTGATACTTCGCCGGAGTTTTATGGCTCGATTATCACGACGCGTGTTTACGAGGACCGGCTGAAGACGCTGGCGGCAGTGCGGCGCGCGGGGATCACGGTTTGCTGCGGCGGAATTTTGGGCATGGGCGAGCGCGAGGGCGACCGCATCGGGTTGTTGCAGCAGCTTGCGGCCTTGCGGCCGCATCCGGAGAGTGTGCCGATCAATATGTTGGTGCGGGTGGAAGGAACGCCGCTGGCGAACATGCCTACGCTCGATCCGATGGAGATGGTGCGCGCGATTGCCACGGCGCGGATTTTGATGCCGGCTTCGCGTGTACGGCTGGCAGCGGGGCGCAAACAATTGTCGCCGGAAGCGGTGACTCTGTGTTTTCTTGCCGGCGCGAATTCGATTTTTGTTGGGGAAAAACTTCTGACGACTCCCAATCCTGGGCCGGACGAAGATCATCAATTGCTGGAAAAATTAGGAATGCAGCCCCTGGAGTCGCATGCCGTCTGAGTTCAAAAATTCACTGTTGAGTCAATTGGAAAGTGGCCTTCGGCGACTGGAGAGCAAGAGCCAGCGCAGAAGTTTGCTACGGGTTGCAGGTGTGAATCTTTGCTCGAATGATTATTTGGGACTTTCGCAGAACGAAGGGTTGCGCGCAGCAATTCTGGAAGCCGTCCAACGCGCCGAGAATGTCGGCGGAACGGGTTCGCGTTTGCTTTCTGGCCATTTTGCCGTGTGGGAAGAATTGGAAAACGAATTTACCGGGTTCGCAGGGACGGAAGCAGCGCTGTATTTCAGTAGTGGATATGCGGCGAATCTTGGGCTGTTGACTTCGTTGCTAGGCAAAGACGATTTAGTTTTTTCCGATGAGCTGAATCACGCGAGCATCATAGATGGCGTTCGATTGTCCGGAGCGCGCAAGGTCATCTATTCACACCTTGATTTGAATGCGCTGGAAGGCGAATTGAAAAGACACGAGGCGGAACGGTGCCGGAAAATAATTGTCAGCGAATCAGTTTTTAGCATGGACGGCGATGTTGCGGACATTTCCGCGATGGTTGCGATGGCGGAGCGATTCGGTGCAAGCGTGGTTTTGGACGAAGCGCATGCGACGGCTGTGCATGGGCCGAGTGGACGAGGAATTGCAGTGGCCGGTGGGAAAAATAGGAGCGTTCTTGCGATTGTGCACACTTGCGGGAAGGCGCTGGCGAGTGCGGGTGCGTTTGTCTGTGGGAGCGGAGTTTTGAAGGAGCACCTAATCAATCACGCAAGGACATTTATTTTTTCCACGGCAATGCCACCGTACATGGCGGCGCAGATCAGTGCGGCATTATACCTAGCATCCGGTATGGACGCCGAACGACGTTCGTTGTTGGACGCAGCGAGGCAGTTTTCCGGCGCATTGCAAAACGCAGGCTGGGAAACTTCGTCCACGAGTTCGCAAATAGTTCCGGCCATCGTTGGTTCGAATCGAGATGCACTCGGAGTTGCGGAATTCTTGCAGAGTGAAGGGTTTGCCGTGCGTGCGATTCGACCCCCAACGGTGCCGGAAGGAAAATCGCGATTGCGATTTTCGCTGACAAGCTTGATCAAGCACGACGAACTGGACCGATTGCTTTCTTCTCTAAATGAATGGCGCGAACGAAGGGAAATTCATGCGGCGGCGGTGCGTGCGTGAGGCACCACTTTTTTATTACAGGGACGGACACTGGAGTGGGCAAGACGGTACTTTCTGCACTTCTTTGCGCTGCACTAGACGCCGTTTATTGGAAGCCGATTCAGACGGGCACGCTGGAGGGATCGGATCGTATGACGGTGATGCGGCTTGCGGGGATCGGTTCTGACCGCACGCTCGATGAGGTTTATAAATTTGTTCCGCCGGTGGCGCCGGATCTTGCGGCGCGCTGGGCCGGCGTGGAGATTGATCTTGCGCGTATCGCGTTGCCCAATCATCTGACGAACGACTGGCTGATCGTGGAAGGTGCTGGTGGGGTGCTTGTGCCGATCAATCAGAAGCAATTTATTCTGGACATGGCGGTGAAGTTGAAGTTGCCCGTGATTTTGGCTGCGCGCAGTACTCTTGGGACGATCAATCACACTTTGCTTACTTTGGCAGCGTTGCACGCTGCGGAATTGCCGGTACATGGTGTGGTGCTTATTGGCGATCAGAATCGCGAAAATCGCGAGACGATTGAGCGCTTCGGCCATGTGCGTGTGATTGGTGAGTTGCCGCGTTTGCCGAACCTGCATCGGACCGCGCTGATCCAGGTGTTCATGAATCATTTCGATCGTTCCGCCTTCGCGCAGTAATCCGCGTTCATGGGCTCTCCTTTGCGCATCTGGCATCCTTTTACAAATTCCGCACTCGATCCTTCGCCGATTTTTGTAGAGCGGGCGGAAGGCGTTTGGCTCTATACGAAAGACGGCAGAAGAATTATTGATGCTGTTTCGTCGTGGTGGGTGAACCTGCATGGGCATGCAAATCCACGAATCGCGGCAGCCATCGCGGAGCAGGCGCGGAAAATGGAGCACGTAATCCTGGCCGGTTTCACGCACGAACCTGCGGAAAAGCTTGTCGAGGGATTGCGTAAATGGCTTGCGCCGGAGTTGACGCATCTTTTTTTCTCGGATGACGGTTCAACCGCGGTCGAAGTCGCATTAAAGATTGCAGTGCAGCACTTCAGCAATCAAGGTGAGCTCAGAAAGAAAGAAATTATTGCGTTGGAGCATGGCTATCACGGCGACACGGCGGGGGCGATGTCGGTCAGCGACGATTCGCCGTTCACTGATCCTTTTCGCTCGATGCGGTACGCGGTGCATCGCGTGCCATCGCCGTATTTGTATCGAAGACCGGCAGGAATGGCTCCGGAAACACATCTAGAACATTGCATTCAACAGCTGGCGGATTTATTGGAGGAGAAATCCGATTCCATCGCCTGCATGATTCTAGAGCCGCTTTTGCAGGCGGCCGGCGGGATGATTGTTTATCCGGCGGAATATTTGCGGAAGGCGCGAAAGCTTTGCACGCAACATGATGTGCTGTTGGTAGCGGATGAAGTGCTGACGGGATTTGGACGCACTGGAAAAATGTTTGCATGTGATCTTGCAGGGGTCGTGCCGGACCTGATGTGTCTCTCGAAAGGAATTACAGGCGGTTTTTTGCCGATGGGCGTGACGCTCTGCACGGACCGGGTGGAATCGGCGTTTCGCAGCGAAAACCGGATACACACGTTCTATCACGGTCATTCTTATACGGGGAATGCGTTGGCTTGCGCGGCGGCGAATGCCAGTCTGCAAATTTTCGCGGAGGAACCGGTTTTCGACCGTATCGCCATGATTGGGAAAATTACCAGCGAGCGGTTGGAACAGTTCAATCAATTCAATGCCGTCGGCGAAACGCGGCAAATTGGAACGATTGGCGCGATCGAGTTGCGCGCTGAAGACGCCGGATATCTTTCGGCGATGCGGCCGAAACTCTACCAGTTTTTTCTGGAACGTGGTGTGCTCTTGCGGCCGCTTGGCAATGTCGTTTATGTTTTGCCGCCTTATGTGATTTCACCGGATGAACTAAATCATGTATACGACGTAATTCTCGAAGCAGTGCAGACACTTTTCTGATGCGTGCCAGCTCTTTGATAGACTCACATAGCGTTTTCCAGCGGAGGGATTGCGTTTGTTTTCCTGGCTAAAAACCTGGAAGGGCAAAATACAAGTATTTGCAACGGCGTTAGGTGCGCCCGGCATCTTTTTGATTTCTTTTCTGGATTCATCGTTTATTCCATTTCCTGTCATCAACGACGGTCTACTAATTGCGCTTTCCATTCGGAATCATTCTCGTATGCCGCTATACGCTTTTATGGCCTCGTTGGGATCTGTTTTGGGTTGCGTATTGCTCTACTTCATCGCCCGGAGGGGAGGTGAAGCATTCTTTCGTAAACAAGCCGGCGCGCGAGCGAATGTGATTAGGAACTGGGTAGAAAAGAACGGTTTCGGAGGGATGCTAACCGCTGCCCTCCTACCGCCTCCGACTCCATTCAAGTTTTTTGTTCTTGCTGCGGGCGTTTTTGAAGTACCACTGATGAGTTTTGCTTCGGCAATTTCACTGGCTCGCTTGATCCGTTATTTTGGTGTCGGATTTTTGGCCGTGAAATACGGCGACAATGCCATGCCCTTTATTTCGCAGCATTGGATAGCGATCGCTGTTGGATTGGCTCTATTTGCTGTGGCGAGCTATGCCGCGTCGCGGCTCCTCTTAAAAAGCGATGCGAGCAGGCGGCTGAAAGTTGAACCATAACTTTCCAAGAGTCATCTTATAGATGGCGTAGCCAAAATTTCCAGGCTTTCTTCATGGGCTAAAGCCCAGTCTACGTGTTCCTTTATGTCAGGGCTGAAGCCCCGACCTCCTAAAGAAAGAATCGATTGATGAGATGGCTTGGTTCTGTTGACATCCTCAGTGGAGAAGAACCGGTCTAAAGACGGCCCACTACAAAGGCGAAAAGCAGATGCCTCACCCTGCAAAAAACGGCGGGGATTCGGGATAACGGCAGCGGGAAATACGCGCTCTCTTTTCGGTTTGACTCCAGCATCGCCATTCGCTCTAATGAAAATTCGGTCCCAGATGCGAAAGCCATGACAAACGAAGAAGCCGTAACCAAGTTTCTTTCCGACTACTATGCAGCCTTCAGTACGCTCAACATCCAGGATATCCTGCCCTATTTTCATGAACCAGCTCTGCTCGTGGGGCCATTGGGCGTGATCCCGCTACCCACTCCTGCCGCAGTCGTTCCAATCTTCGGCCCGGTAATGGAGAACCTTCGGCGCCGGCAATACGGCCAAAGTGAATTGAAGCTGCAACAGCTCAAGCTTCTGAGTGCGACCTCGGCGTTGGCCATAGGCGTGGCCGTCCGGCTCAAAACTGATGGCCAGGAGTTGGAGCGCGCAGGCATTACCTATCTGGTGCACAAGACAGAAAGCGGCTGGAAGTTCGCTGTGGTCGTGCTTCATGATGCAGACTAGGTCGCGCGAAGCTGAACTTACACGGCCTAACTATTGCGGAGTTCTGACCCTTCATTTACCTGGCTTTTAGTGTTTGTGGGCCTGGCCTTGCCACTCTAATTGGGCAAACGTCACTTGTCCGGTTGCGTTGAGACTGATTTCTGCTTCCACAATGCGGGAAGTTTGGCCGAGCGCGTCGTACTTCATGTCGCGCAATTCGACGGAATACCCTTCTGTTTCGCGTTGTACGGTAGCTTTCGGGAAGCGGGCAAATATCAGAAATTGGCGTGCCGCGTCAGTTTTCTGCGCTGCGCCGAGCATTGGAGATGGCTCGGGTTTGTGAATGTGCAGCGCATTTTCCGGATCGAATTTGGCAAGCGAGCCGGTCGGAACCTGCAATAAGTGGATCGCGGATTCGGTTTCCACGATGCCGTGCCAGGTGAATGGGGAGGTTGAATCTGGAAATGCGGCAGCGCGTCGAGCCGATTCACCGGAATAAGAACGCTCGAGAATCATTGAAACGGCACTCGTATGCATCATCCCGCGCAAACCGAAGTAAACAATGATCAACACGAAAGAGACAATGACACCGACCTGGCCTCGCGGCTTTTTTGATCTTGCGCCAATTTCATCGCTGACCAGCCGAGAAAGCTCGGGGAGAAATATTCCGGCCAGCAATAAGAGCAGCAACCAGAGATCGAAACCTGGCGCCCAGTCGAGGGCGATGCGTTTTTGAATGAACGGCCAGAACAGCTTTATACCGCTTGATAGAAGCGCGTCCATTCCCGCGTGCAAGAGCGCAGCGCATACTGGCGCGAGCCACCATAAGGTGCCGCTTAAAATTACACTGCGTGACTTTGCATATCCACGGATAGCAAAGCTGACCGCGAATGCAATCATTAACGCGCCTGAGATGGAATGCAACGCACCGCCATTCCACGAAATGTAGGCGGAAGGTCCGAAGAGACCGCTGAACCAATCCAGGTCAGCGAGCGTTCCGGCGAGGATCATTGAAATCAATATGGGCCGCGGAACTTTAGGGAAAAAGCCGCGCTTGAGTGCGAAGGAAGCGAGTCCGTGTGTGACTGGGTCCACGGGGAATTCTATGCCGCCGTCATAGAAGCTTTTTCAGGCAGTTCTTCCGGCACGAGGAGCTTTAGTGCGCGCGGAACAATTTTGAACTCCACGGGCAAGCGCGAGAGTGGCTCGCCATCCACTTGCGCGTAAACGGCATCGCCGTTAATCGGTTCGCAAAGGAGTGTGTCCGCTTTCATGAAATGCACGCCCTCCGCTTTACGCAGATCACCGAACCAGAGCGTTGGAAGATAGCTGAGATAGCGAAGCCCGCTTTGCGTTGTGAGGACGGCAAGTTCGAACTGGTCTTCGTAGAGATCGGCCTCGGTGGTAATTTTGAACGGGCCGCCATAGTGTTTCGTTCGCCCAACAATCACGAGCGAGCCTTCGATCGTTTGGTCCTGCGTTTTGACGCGAAACATCGGGAACTTGTATTGCAAGACTTCCATCGCCCCCTGCCACCAGTACGCGAAGATTCCCATCTTCGCCTTGAGCTCGAGATCCACGGCATAGGTAATTCTTCCATCCGGCCCTGCGCCGGCCACGCTGAGAAAATAGCGGCTCTTTTCAGGTTCTTGCAGGGGTGTTGCGAGACCCAATGCAATTTCGCGCACGGTTCCGCGGACGAGGCGTTCGGCTGCCTGTGGAATGTCCCAGGGCAGGGTGAGTTCTTTGGCCAGAATGTTCGCTGTGCCTCCGGGCAGAAGCGCGAGAGGAACGCGGTGGCCGTTTTGCTGGCGAGCGAGGCCGTTCACCACTTCGTTTAACGTCCCGTCGCCGCCGCAGGCGATGACGAGCTGGCGGCCTTCGTTGCCCGCACGGTGGGCAATTTCCGTGGCATCGCCCGGGCCAGTGGTTTCGGCAAGGTCCGCTTCTATGCCTCCCTGAGCCAAAATTCTGCGGGCCTCATCCAATTCTTTGCGGCGGGCTTCGCCACCTCCTCCAGCATTCGGGTTATGAATTAATAGTGCGTTTCGCAGTTCTGGTGGAGTTTCCATGAGAGCCGGTTTCCTGTCCGTTTCTGACCCTTCGAATCGAATCTTCATTCTATATAATATGTTGCGATTTCATGCAGCAGTTCTGTAGAGGATTTCATGGCCAAGGCTGCCCCCGCTACAATCAAACGCGAAGCGGAAGAGCTTCGCGAAAAGCTCCGGTACCACGAATACCGTTATCACGTTCTGGACGATCCCGAGATTTCGGACGCCGCTTACGACAAGCTTCTCGCTCGCCTGAAAGAAATGGAAACGACGTATCCGGATATTGTCACGCCGGATTCTCCGACGGCACGCGTGGGCGCTCAGCCGCGGGAAGGTTTTCAAACGGTTCGGCATGCCCGGCCGATGCTCAGTCTGGACAACGCATTTTCCTTCGATGCCCTGCGCGATTTTGACCGGCGCGTACGCGAGGGAATTGGCCGCGAAGAGATCGAATACATTGCTGAACACAAATTTGATGGCTTGAGTATTTCGCTCCTTTATGAAGACGGTGTTTTGGTTCGCGGCGTTACACGCGGGGACGGCACGACGGGAGAGGATGTCACTCCCAACGTGAAGACGATTCGGTCTATACCGCTCCGCATTGACGGCGCTGTGTTGAAGAAAGCGAAGCTCAGGGGTGATTTCGAAGTGCGCGGCGAAGTCATCATGACGCGCAAAGCGTTCGAGGCGATGAATCGCCAGCAGGAGCAGATCGGGGGGAAAATTTTTGTGAACGCCCGCAATTCTGCTGCAGGATCGGTACGTGTGCTTGATCCGTCCATCACGGCACAGCGCAAACTCGACTTTTTTGCGTATTACCTGTTGGTGGGCGGTAAGCCTGCTTTTCCCAAGCATTCGGAATCTCTGGAAGCTCTAAGGCAATTGCGGTTCCGCGCTTCCGATGATTGGAAGCTCTGCGATGGCATTGAGGACGTTGTGAAGTATTGCGAGTCGTGGGATGCGAAGCGAGAAAAGCTGCCGTACGAAATTGACGGCGTTGTGGTGAAAGTGGACTCAGTCGGCATTCAGAATGAGCTTGGATTTACGTCAAAATCGCCGCGGTGGGCGATTGCTTACAAATATCCTGCTCGACAGGAAACGACGGTGGTGAACGACATTATCGTGCAAGTTGGCCGCACGGGAACGCTCACGCCAGTCGCCGTGCTTGAACCGGTGCAAGTGGGAGGCGTCACTGTCAGCCGTTCCACGCTCCACAACATGGACGAAATTGGACGATTGGGGCTGCATATTGGCGACACGGTGCTTATCGAGCGGGCAGGCGAAGTGATCCCACATGTGCTGAGGGTTGTGAAGGAAGGGAAGAACCGCAAAGCTTTCCGTATGCCGAAGGAATGTCCCGAATGCGGCAGCAAGATTCACAAAGTGGAAGGCGAAGTGGCGTATCGCTGTGTGAATGCCGCGTGTCCCGCCAAGCGGAAGGAGTCTTTGCTGCATTTTGCCGGGCGGCATGCGATGGATATTGACGGGCTGGGCGACAAGATTGTGGACCAGCTTGTGGACAAAGGAATCGTCAAGGATCTCGCCGACCTCTACAAGTTGAAGCTCGACGAAGTGGCCGGGTTGGAGCGGATGGCGGAAAAGTCCGCACAAAATCTTCTTAATGAAATCGAAGCCAGCAAGAAGAATTCGCTCGCACGTTTGATCTATGCGCTGGGTATTCAGTTTGTCGGCGAACGCACCGGGCAGATTTTGGCGGAGCATTTTTCCTCTATGGATGAATTAGCGAGCGCGAAGCAGGAGCAATTGGAAGAAGTGAATGAGGTCGGGCCGAAAGTGGCGGCGAGTATCGTGGACTTTTTCTCTGAGCCGGCGAACAAACAGCTCATCAAAAAGCTGGAAAAGGTTGGTGTTCGGCCAACGGGTGAAAAAACAAAAGTCAAAAGCAACAAGCTTGGCGGGAAATCGTTTGTGTTTACCGGAGGATTGGCGAATCGTTCCAGGGAAGAGGCGGGGGAGATCGTCAAGCAGCATGGTGGAAAGATTGTCGGATCGGTGAGCAAGAAAACGGATTACGTGGTGGTTGGAACCGATCCAGGTTCAAAATACGACAAAGCAAAAGAATTGGGTGTTCCGATCTTGGACGAAACTGGCTTCGAAAAACTTGTAGGGTTGAAGTGAGTTTAACGAAGTGGCCATCCGCCCAGCCACGAGCAGCGACCACAGCGCCATCTGGTCAATTCTCGAACCGATGATTCGGCGTGGGGATACCTATACACTGCCTCGCGATATGACCAAAGAGCAAGCGCTCGAATACTGGTTCGCACCGGAAAAAGAAACGTTCGTGTTTGAAGAAAACGGCGCCATCCTTGGCACTTATTTCCTGAAAGCAAACCAGCAAGGCGGTGGGGCGCACGTCGCAAATTGCGGGTACGTCACGTCGGCGGCAGCGCAGGGGAGGGGAATTGCGCGTGCGATGTGCCTGCACTCGCTGGAGCGAGCGAAGGAACGTGGGTTTCGCGCGATGCAGTTTAATTTTGTCGTCAGCACCAACGAACGCGCCGTCAAACTCTGGTCCAGCCTCGGATTTTACATTGTAGGCCGCCTTCCGCAGGTCTTCGAACATCCAGAACTCGGTTTCGTGGATGCACTGGTGATGTACCGGGGCCTGGAGTAAGCGGGCTGTCTGAAATATTGTGGTCGACCGCGCTCGCCATGGCTTATCGACTCGAGTTCGATTGCTTCTGCATCCATTCCAGGATTTTTGGAACGACGCTTTCGATTAGCTTATCGTGCGATGCGAGCAAGTGGTCGCCGCCTTCGATCTCGACAAATTCTGCATTTCCGGGATGCGTGCGATTCACAGTGTCGGCAATAGCGAAGCTGTCGGCCCTGCTCATGATCGTGTCCGCGGTGCCATGTAGCACAAGGACAGGCGCGCTGACTTCTTGCCAAACCTTTCCTAGATTTAACGCCTGCAGCTGTTGATAAAACGCAGCCGGTCGCCCGTACTGACCGTCAGGTTCGTCGTACCAGAGTGATTTCCATTCGGGACGCGCAGTGAGAATCTGCCCAGGCGTTTGGCCGTGCATGAGATAGAGCGAGTAAAAATCTGAGAATCCTTTCATAGAGTCCGTGATTTGTGCAGGGGGCAGCTGCGAATCGTGCGAGAGACGTCCACGCTCAAGTTCGAGCATGTGCTCATACCACGTGCGTCCCCAGGAGCTGGCAGCGACATATCCGCGCACCGAATGATTGCCCGCGACGAGGGGTGATGTGCCGCCACCGTTGCTTAAGCCGACTACGAAAATTTTGTCCTGGTCCACAAATGAATGTTTGGGGAGTGACTCAAAAGCAGCGCGGTAGCTATCCAACTCAGTTTGAAAATCCGTCTTCGCGCAATCACCTTGGCTTTCGCCAACGCCCGGTTTATCCATACGCATGGTGGCAAACCCGGACTGCTCAATAAGCCGCCAAAAGATTGCGCCGAACGCGTCCGTTTCTCCGTTGACGTATTCCACGGAATCGCAGCTGAGCCAGCCGACAAAGAAAATCGCTGGAACTTTGCCACTTGCGTTTTTTGGCCGCGTTACGATCGTGCGAATCCGCTGTCCCTTTACGTTGGTAACCCAATCGTATTGCGCGGCCGCGTTTTTGAATGATTCCCTTGGAGGTGATGGAGGATTGGCTGCTTGTCCGTAACCTAGTGTCGATAGTGCGAGGTGGAAAAATAGAATCAAGCAAAAGGTCGCTCGCCACATGAGTGCGCCTCCTCAGATATGACTGCTTCAAACAGACGCGTAGCGATTGCGAATGATAGCTTTCTTGAATCCACGCGTCTGGAACCAAACTTACATTTGCTATAATTCAAGGTAGCGGGTGAGCCGGGTGATCGCTGGTCCGAGTCGCAAGACGAGGACGGGAGGAAAGTCCGGACACCGAGGTTTCCGGTCGCAAGGTCGGGAACCGATGGGCAACGCGCCTGATAACGTCAGGGGAGCTGCAGCGCACGTCATGCGTGCGGAGCGGTTCACGGAAAGTGCCACAGAAAATAAACCGCCGGTGGAATGGAGCACGGTGGCATCGCGCAGGGAAACCTGCAAGACGTCTCGAGAGCTGATTCCGCGGTAAGGGTGAAACGGTGGGGTAAGAGCCCACCGCTCGTTTGGCGACAAACGAGGCACGGAAAACCCCGCGTGGTGCAAGGCCAAATAGGAGGGGAGAGCCGGCCCGGCTCGATGAGCGAAAGCTCCTGTTGTTGCGGCGCAAGCCGTGGCAACTGAGAACCCTCGGGTAGGCTGCTGGAGCCGTGGTGCAAATCACGGCCTAGAGGAATGATCGCCGCGGTGTGATCGCAAGGTCGCGCCGCACAGAATCCGGCTTACAGGCTCACCCGCTTCTTTTCAATGACTTGCAGCCGGTCTCATTGTTGTCTAACATGCTTGTCTAACATAAGCCAATTCAAATACTGAAACTTAGGTTCCGGTCATTTCACATCATTAGGAGTAGCAGAGGTTAGATGGAGTGCGAACTCAGCAGGGCAACTGCGATTCCTAGAAGCATCAGTCCCGCGAGAACTTCGATAAGCACAAGGATACGAACAAGAGTCCGATTCGGAAGAATGTCTCCGTATCCCACAGTGGTGATTGTCACTCCGCTAAAGTATAGAAAGTCAAAGAATCCCCATATTCGGGCAATGGACAACTTCGCCTGTTCGCGCAAGTCTTGTGCTCCCTTAAGTCTTTTCGCCAAGTGCCCTTCGTAGGTCTTAGCGTAGTCTTCGACACCTTCCCAAACCGGGACTTCTAGTAAGCCCGTTCCCCATCTCCACTTGCACACTCTGACTCCAGCGTTGCTCTTCACAAGAACGGTCAAAAAGCTTATCGGGTCCTCGCTATCCAAATTCGAACCGGCTGATAGCTCGAATATGAAGTGTTCGCTTACGTGTGTGGCACTGTAGACCTTGGGTTTACTCGCACTCCCAGCTAGCAGTTCACGCATTGCGGCCATTTGAATCTCTAGGTTATGAATTTCGTCGTCGCAATCTGCAAGGATGCGTTTGGATTGCGTTGTGGAAATCTCAGTCTGAAACAGAAAGCTGGTTGGGTCGTTTACATAGACCTTGAAATAAATTACCGCGAAGATGACTAGAAGAAATATGTAGAGCGTCGAAATAGAAAGAGCCCAGTGTGCTTCTAGGAAATTCATGGTTCCTACTCCCGAACTTCAACTAGCTCCATCTAGCCATCCGCTAATAGTTGAAATTATCTACTACCGGATGCCCACAACTTTTCTACCACGTTGTGCGGACATTTTGCTCCGCTCTTCGATGCCAATACCAGAGTCCATCCTAATTTGCACAGCGTCTCGGGCAGCCGGAACGAACTGCGCATAGTGCTTCTCAACAGTATCAACGGTGTCGGCTAACATCTTTGCGACCTCGAAAACTCCGACTCCACGGGCCAGCATGTCGCTAGCAAATGTATCTGCGGGGATGTCGATGACAGTCTGCGAGCAATTGCATCAGATTCTCGACGATTTGTTCAAGCTAGCGGAAGTAATGTCAGAGAAAGAGAAGAAAGAATTTCGTGACGCAGTACGCAAGAAGCTGGGTCTTCACGAGGAGAAAGGAGAAAGGAGAAACAAAGCAGGAACGAGTGCGAATCGGGAGAGCACTCCACTACGTTTACACACTCATACCTACCTAAGTGTCGGAATATGCCGGCGTGTTCGATAGAGAGTTTTGACCAAGCAGAGAGGATCGCCGCTAGTCCTTGCTTGGCTCAATTTTACCTCTTTCGACGACGTAGCATTCCAACCTTGACTCAGGAGAGAAATCACTCTGCTTGGTACCCCCAGTAAATACGACAGTCTGAAATTGTGAGTCCCTTTGTGATTTACCACGCTCATCGCGAGGCCTAGGCGCGCTCGTCAGATAATGACTAAACGATTCATCACAATCCGGCTTTCTCATGGCAGTAACCATAAGAGACCGGCTGCCGTCCAGATCCCCATCAGAAATCTCGGAGTAGCCCATATGGAGGTATTCGAGTTTGATAACTTCTGGGTGGCCGTCGTTGTTTGGTGGGTTTACCTTGAATAACAATTTTTCTACATTTATGACATGCGATACGACTTGAATCACTCTGTCTCCGGGCCTGTACGCAACAATGTGCCCTCCTAGGGTTCGCTGCCCAGCGGCTGGACTAGGTGATTTATCCTGACAAACTATGAGAGTCAGTGCTGCGAGAGGAATCCACAAATTCTTACCGGAGTTCATTGGTCACCACTGAGAAGCTTGTGGATGAAAATAGGGCATTGTAATCACATACTTATTGTTCTGAGTAGATTAGGAAGCAACCGACGTTGAATTTATCAACGAGCGCAGTGAAGAATCTCTGCTCTTCGGGTCTCGATGGATAGAGTTCCCCCTCTCGTCGTGGCCAAACTTCCGATTGTCGATTTAGTTGGCGGCGCATTTCTCGGCTCTCTCTCGGCTCGTCAATGCGTTTGCCAGCCATAGTTCCCGTCCCAGAAGTGGGATGGATCATGCCACGCAATATCTTAATTGTCGTGCTCTTGCCCGTGTTAGCGAGCGATTCAACCTCCACGGGAAGTCTGCGTTGTTCCGAATGACTGATCCACTTCCGATTGAGGATGAGGCCAGCGGCCCTAACATGGGCGAAGCTGCACTTTTCAGCTCAGTGAATATTGCAGAGTGGCGGTTATCGATGCTTGACAAGTACTGAATATGATGCGTACACTCCGCGGTACTTTTGACGAAAGATAACGCGCGTGTTTGGTCCACGTGCGACAGGTTGCTTACTTGGGACCCAGCCCAACATCGACATTCCTCAAAGTGTGCTTCGGACTTGCCACTCTTTTGGTGGTCGATCTAGCTTGTGGGCAGACCCCGACAAAGATTGGCGCTCTGGACCTTTCAATCGGCGGAATACAGGCTACGGTCACTCCAGCCAAGCCGGTCATCCCTAAAAATATCGCTTCGGGAGTGCAGGTAGCTGTTACGCAAAACGGCAAACCCATGTCCGCTGCGGATTTGGCGCAATATTTCGGCGGGAATTTTCAGCTGGCGGGAGAGTACTCCGGGCCAGGACTATCGGGGACGGTCGAGGTGCCGCCCACGCCACCTGAGGCGAATTCTCTGATTATCACGCTGCCTGCTGTCACCACTTCCGGAAATTACACGCTCAGCAATTTGCGCTTTGTGGTGAACGGCGCGCCGGTGCTGGATGTAACGCCGAGCGTGATCACTGTGCAAGTGATCGATCAAGTGCTGGTCACGTCTGTACAAACGAAGCCACTCACGCTGGACGAGATTCAGGCGATGGGCGTCGTTCTCGATAGCAGCGCGTTTACTGGATTTCAATTCACGGTCGGGCTGCAGCTGTCCTCGCAAGTGGTGACGGTTACGTTCCCGGTGGTGTTCGATCAAAAAGGTGTGCCAATCCCGCAGCCGCTCTCGCCGCCTACAGCGTCGCCAGTCGGCGTAGCAGTTCCGTTGCCGACGATTGTTCCAGTTCTGTTGCAAACCGCGGACGGAAGCGCTGCGCCTACGATAACGTTGCCCGACGGCACTACCGGAACCGTCAAAATTCCCAGCGTGATCGTGATTCCAGGCAATGTCGGATACCTGAAGCAGTTCTTCTCCGCACAGCTTTACGTTTCGAATGGAGCTCCCGGTGGTTCCAACCTGGCCGTCGACAGCATCACGGGAACCATCGATCTGCCAACGCCGAACGACGGCGTGGCTGCAGATGCCCCGTTGGCCTTACCGAATCTGACGAGCGGTCCGCAGGACGAAACGAAGGACGTTTTGGCTCCGGGCCCGGATGGAACGCCGAGCGTGGGCTCATTGAATCCCGGCGAAACGGGACAGGCGCAATGGACGATTCGCGGCGACAAAGAGGGCTATTACACAATCAACTTCGACATTAACGCGACATTGCAGGGACTGCCGACTGGCCCCGTTGCCTTGAAAGGAAGCGCGACAGGCGGCGTCTTGGTCCGCAATCCGTTCTTCGACATGACCTTCACCGTGCCTGGCGTGGTTCGCAAGGGTGAATTGTTTAATGTCTATGCGACCGTGACCAACATCAGCCAGGTTGCGGCAAACAATCTAACGGTCAACTTTGCACAGGGATCTGTAAGCGGCGTGACACTAGTCAGTCCGCCTTCACCCGTAATTCCGACCTTAAATCCCGGCGATTCGACGACGCTGACCTTCCAGTTCCAGAGCCTGCAAACTGGGCGAGTCGTCGCGAGCTATCTAAACTTCGACACACAGAACGGAACGACGGGCAACTTGTCGTTCACGCTGGGTGTTTTCGCAAATGGCACGCCGATGTCGCCTGACACGCTGGTGTTGCCGTCGTCCGTCGATAATTTGCCCACGAATGTTGTCGATGCCGCAATGCGAGTGATCGGGCAGGCCTGGAGCGTCGCGACCGCGCCGACCTTGCCCGCAGGCGTGATTCCGACGACCAGAACAGTGGTGACTCAGAAGGCGCTCGCCCTTGCCGAAGCGGGTTTGCGGCAATCTCTTGGCGAGCCTCTGCCCAATGCAATTCGCGATCTGGCGACTGATTTCTTTGGTGGAACGACGGTTGATCCCGGATTCGATCAAGTATTGCGTACGACTCCAGCCGGGCAGAACTTCACAGCGGTTCTCGGCGCGAATTTGGCGACGGCTTCGACTCAAGCCGGCGGTGCGATTTCTTACGAACAGCAACTGGCGAACATCGAAGCATCGGGACCGAACTTTTTGACATTTGCGATTGGCAACGGAACAGGAGCGGCGCCAGTTTCGGTCACGCTCACCGACGGAGCGGGAAATCAGCTGGCAAGTGGAGCGCCGGGCAGTACCATCGTTAGCGGTGTGCTGTTCCCGTTGGGAACCACCGCTAGTACACCGTACCTCGGATTAGTTACATCCCCGACGAACTCGCCTTACACGCTCCTGTTAAACGGGCAGTCAAGCGGGGCTGTGGACCTTTCCATTTCGATGCCGCGAGGTGACGGGACAGTTCTGCGCGGCGTTGCCACCGGCGTGACCGTTGTGCAAGGGCAAGCGATGCGGATCGTTGCAGATTTCGCGAACCCGACGAGCTTGGTGCTACAAGTTGATTCAGCCGGCGATGGAAGCTTTGCAACGAATATTCCACTAACCACGCAGATTGTTTCTCCGCCTGGGCCAACGCTCATTTCCGCGACACTCATTGACTCGCACACCGTGAGCCAGGCGCGGGATTTCGGCATGAACTTGGTCGCGCTATTTGACCGCGTTGTAGACGGAACCACTGCGAGCGCGACTGCCAACTACACGGTTCCGAATAACTCGATTGCGTCGGCGAGCAAGCAACTTTCGGGAAGGCTCGTGTTTGGGAATTTGACTCAGCCGGAAGGGCCGTACGTCCCGACCACATTCGCAGTTAGCGGTGTTGCAGACCAGCGCGGAGTCGCCGGACCAGCCGCGACTTTGCCACTGCAGTCATTGCAAGTCGACCCGGGCGCGGTGGTGACGGGTCGCGTTGTGAACTCGGATGGAACGATATCGAGCACGGCGAGCGTGACGTACGTGAATACGCAATCCGACCCACCGCAATGCACGATGGACGGCTCATCGCAGGTAGGCCTTTCGATTGTTCCGGTCCAGAGCAACGGCACTTATCAGTTCCGGTATGTGCATCAGGATCAGTGCGGCGGACCTTTTTCGGTTTCGACAAAAGATCCCACGACCGGAGCGTTGCGGCAGGCGACTGCGTACGTGCGGGCGCGCGGCGAACAGCTTGTCATTGACCTTGCGCTGCTTGGCAGAGGCTCCGTAGCAGGAATTGTGAAGGATCTCTCCGGCGCTCCGGTCTACAACGCCCAAGTGGTTGCTATCAGTGGAACCGATCCTCAAGTTGGAGGATCGACGTTCACCGATGCAACCGGCAGCTACACGATTAGCGGAATAACAGTCGGCCCAGTAACGGTAAAGGCGGTGAAGGGAATTAGCTTGGGCAATTCCGCCGGGAATATCGAGAGAGCGGGAACGACAGCGGTCGTAAACGTGACTCTTAACGGCGGCGCCGTGAATGTTTCGGGGATTGTCACGCAGTCGCAGGGGACCGTGGTTACTCCGGTTCCAGGCCTAGCTGTCGTTTACTACATCACTGGTGTGGGAGTCGCGGGCGGTTCGATGCCCGTGGGCGTGGCAACGACGGCTAACGATGGAAGCTACTCGATTACCGGAATGCCGACCGGGCCGTACACGATCAAGGTCGATCTGAATACGCAGCTCGGTACGAGTCAGAGCGGAGTGGCGGCTGCTGGGCAGAATTTGAATGTTCCGCTGCAAATCGTGATTCCGGTAACTGGAACAGTGCAAGGCAAGGTGACGCTGCCAGGCGGAGCAGGAGCTGCTGGAGTCGTTGTCTATCAAGCTTTGAGCGGAGTTTTGACCGCGTCCGACGGGACGTTCTCGTTGCCGGGTGTGCCGGTTCTGCCGTCGCAGTCGCAAACAATCTCTGCTCGCAGTCAGGACGGACTGCGTTCCGGACAGGCGACGGTCGTGGTCAGCACCGCGACGCTACCCGTGACCGGGGCGAACATAACTCTATCGGGATTGGGCTCGGCACAATTCACCGTCTTGAGCGCAACCGGACAGCCGGTAGCAGGCCAAAAAGTAACAATTCTTGACGGGAGCCCGGGCTGCGGAGGACTCAGCCAGACAACCGGCGCCAACGGAACGGCGACATTCACTGGATTGCCTGTCGGAGCGGTTCACGCGATCGCGCTGGTTTCGCAAGGCAACTTTGCGGATCTCGCCTCGGCAACAGCGAATATCACGCAGGATGGGATCACCGGTTTTGCGACGATGCAGTTCAAGGGCTCAGGCACGGTTACCGGTAGCGTGGTCGATCCGAATAATAGTCCTGTGCTGGGCGCGATCGTTCAGTTGACATCCAATTTTGTCGATTCCAGTTGTACGCTCACGCCGACGATCACACAGTCCGTGCAGACCGACGCGAGCGGAAAATTCAGATTCACACAAGTCGATGTGGGAAATGTTGGCGTTACGGTGTCGCAATCGTTCTTCCCCACCCAGGTCGGGGCCCAAGGAACAATTCCGTCGAACGGCGCTTCCGTGAATTTTGCTCTGCAATTGAAGAACACCACCTCCGGGGTGCTCTCCGGAACGATCTTCCTCCCTGATGGTGTGACGCCTGCTGGCGCGGGAGTTCAAGTAACAGCGAACGGTGCGTTGCCAAATGTGATCGTCAATACCGACGGCAACGGCAATTTCAAATTTGCCAAGATTTTCCCGGAAGGCAGTTACACCCTCACTGCGAACGACCCCGTAGGTGGCGGCACAAATCAAATCCAGATCTATTTGCGCGCAGGCCAAGACACGACGCAAAACTTGCGATTGAAGGGCACCGGCACGATCAACGTCACAGTTGTGGATGGCGCCGGAGTTCCGGTCTCCAGCGCATTCGTCACGCTTGGCGAGGCAGACTTCCCGAACGCCAGTTTCAGCGGTGCGCTGGACGCTTCGAATCAGGGTGTTTTGGCATTCCCGAATGTATTCGAAGGCAACTTCAGCGTACAAGCGGCAGACTCATTTGGACGAGGCGGGCGTGCATCGGGCGTGCTGCCGCAATCGACTTCTTCGGTGAATGTTCAAGTTCAGCTGACCACCACCGGCAATGTGCAAGGCCACTTCTTCCTCCCGGACGGCGTAACTCCGATTCCCAATGCCAGCGTTCAACTGACGGCGAATGGCAGGGTCATTGGACAGTTCACAACTCTCGGCGCTGGAGATGTCGGTTCGTATTCCTACCAGTATGTTCCTGCGGGGCCGGTGGAGTTAATGGCACTCGATCCTTTGACCGGTCGAACTGGCATCGCCGTTGGGTCAATTGCCACGCAGGGGCAGACCTTGACGATCGACGTGAAAGCCCACGGACTCGATCAGGTGCAAGGTCTGGTGACTGCGAATGGCAGTGTGCAACCGGGAGCTGTAGTTACTGTCGCTTCCGGAACTTTCCAGGCGACGACGCAGGCCGACGCGACTGGCATGTACTTGATGAACGGCGTTCCCGAAGGCGTCGTGGTCGTCACGGCAAGCTTGGGCAATGGATTCCTTAGCGGCACCGCCTCGTCCACGATCAGCGGTGATGGAAACGTCTTGACGCTTAACGTGCCGCTGCGTGGCTCGGGATCGGTTGCAGGGCAAGTGGTCGCGGCGGATGGCGTGACGCCAGCAACGACATCGACGGTGAGTATCAGCATCGGAGGCGTCGGCGGCGGAACGGAAACCACAACGACGGATATTCAAGGTAATTTCTCGTTCCCGCAGGTTCCGGCCGGTAGCGGAACGATCTCCGCGCAAGTTCTTGGCAGCATCGATCAAGCGAGCGCGCCAATCACGGTCGGCTCCGGCGCAAATACAAATGTGAAAGTAACGCTCAACGGAATCGGAGCGATTTCCGGCAAAACACTCGATTCAGCGGGAAATCCCACCGCCGGCACGATTCGTTTGCAAGGAACAGGCGCGTTTCCGTACTACCTGACGGTAACAACGGGCCCAGACGGTTTGTTCTCGTTGCCGCAAGTGTCGGCGGGTCCTTTCACTGCGTCCCTTAGCGCCACAGTCGGCAGCTTCACTTTGTATGGCACAGCGTCGAGCAGCGTGCTGCCGAATCAAACCACGAACATTACGATCCAGACGCAATCGAGTGGAACCATCACTGGCGCGGTTCTCCGGCCGGACGGCGTTGCGCCTGCGGTCGGAGCGTTCGTGAATATACAGCTTGCAGTGGGCGGCTCGATCACCCTGCAAGCGCAGAACGATGGCAGCTTCACCGCAGTTGGCGTTCCCCTCGGCGCATTCTCCGTCCTTATTAATGACCCATCCACGAATGGTCTAGCCGCGATTCCGTCACAAACGATCTCGACCAACGGTCAGGTTGTGAACCTGGGCCAGGTCACTCTCGATGGAAATGCGTTGTCCGTGGTCGCGAGCAACCCGACGGATGGCACCAACGGAGTCGGCATAGCGCAGGCATTGACGGTTACCTTCAGCGAAGCTCTCACCGGCAGCTTCGGAGTGTTCGTATCGAACGGTTCGACGCCACTTCCGCTCGGCTCGTCACTATCAGGAGATGGCAAGACGATCACGCTGCAGGGGACGCTGCCAGATGGGTTGCCGCTGGTCCTGAATATCTCGACGCAAGTGACCGATGTATTCGGCCGGCATCCGCTTCAGGCACAGGCCATTCACTTCACCACCGCGGATCTAACGCCGCCGTTCGTGACGGCGATTTCGCCCGCCAATCAGGCGATTCAAGTGCCGGTGAATACGGCGGTCGTGGTGACTTTCAACAAAGCCCTGTCGCCGGCGGCACTGCCTGCCAATGTGATCACCGTAAGCAGTGGCGGGGTCGGGGTAGCCGGCACGACCACGTTAACAGCCCCGAATGTTCTAACGTTTACGCCAGCCGCCAATCTGGCGAACAACGCCATTTACACCGTTACGGTGAATGGCGCGGTTTCGTTTGGCGGCAATGTGCAGACGACGCCGTTCACCAGCATTTTTGTTTCGCCGGAAACATCGCAGCCGATCCTACAGGTGACATCGCCCGTAAGCGGCGCATTTGTTGGAACCTCCAAGCCGACGATTTCGATCGCGCTGAGCGATGCGCTGACAGGAATCAACGTCGCAAGCGCGAGGTTCATTCTCGACGGCCAGCCGGTGACGCCTTTTGTGAATTCAACTCAACTGAATTTCACTCCGTCAACACCTCTGGCGGATGGCACGCACAGCTTCACAGCATTTGTCCAGAACAATGCGGGCGTGCTCGGCACCGTTTCATCGTCGTTCATCGTGGATACAGCGCCGCCGAGCATTGCGGTTTTGACCGGCATAAGCGCGGGTCAGGTTCTTAAAGGCCAAATTCCCGTATCCGCATCAGCCACCGACACAGTATCCGGGGTTGCAAAGATCAATTTGCTGGTTGATGGCGTGGTGCAAGCGACTCTGCTCGGGCCGTCGTTTGCTGGAAATTTTGATTCGTCGCATATTCCCGACGGCCCGCACAGCTTTGCTGTGCAGGCAGTGAACAATGCAGGAACCAGCGGAACAGTCAGTGCGGCTGTGCAGGCATTTGTTGAAAACGTGCAGCTCAGCGTTTCGATCACTTCGCCGACAACCGGCGCTCCGTTTAAATCGCAAGTGACGGTGACGGCAGTGGCTTCGGAACCCGTGCAGAAGATCACCTTCAGCCTGGGTACGCAGACCGTCACAGCGACTGCCTCGCCGTATCAGGGAACGTTGAGTCTGGCCGGTGTCGCCGATGGTCCGCAGATTATTTCCGTGACCGCGACTGACTTCGCTGGCGACGTTGCGACAACTACCGTTACGATCGTTGTGATGCAGGTGCCACCCGCCGCGCCCGTTGCCAACTTCATCTTTGCGGAGCCACCAACGAACGGCTTTTCGCTGGTACATGGAATTGCTGGAGCGGTTGGACGCGGATTGACGCTGACGATTGTGGATGCTGTCACTCACGCGACCAGTACGGCGGTCGCTTCAACCGACGGATCGTTCGCGACAAACGTTAACGCGGCGGTGGGCGACACACTCTCCTTGACGGCTACTGACGCGGTCGGCAACGTTAGCTCGCCCACGTTGGTTACAGTTCGTTCGACGCCTTCGCTGCCGCCTTCTGCCGGCAACACCTCTTTGGTGTATCAAGGCAATGTGGTCGACCGGGTCGGCTTCGCTGCAGGCGCTTTCGCGCCTGATGGACAAGCAGACGCCGTATTCACTCTGAGTGTATCCATCGGTACTGGCATCACCCGAACAATTTCGTTCATTACGTTGCAGGGTGGCGGCCAAACGCGCAGTACGCAAGCGGGAAGTACTCCGCTCGGCGTCGCTGCCGATGCTGGCTCGCCGTTGTTGAATGGTCCCACGGGTCCGATCAACTTCCCGGTCACCGGTGGTGCGACGCTGACATTGATTGCGTCCGACGGCGGATTCATCGTGCCCGGCACGACCTACACCGCCACAGCGGCGTTCACCGACGGATCAAGGTTTGTTGGTACGTTCACGATTGTGGCTCCGGCCGACAAACAATACGTAGCGCACTCTTCGACAATCACAGCGAACCCCGCCACGGTAGTAGTGAATGGCGTCAACGCCGGTGCCTCTACGATTACCATCACCAACATTCGTGACATCAACGGAACGATCGTCCCAGATGGTGGCAAGATCGCCCTCTCTGCGACCAACATGGCCACGGTTAATCCCGCGGGGACACCGATTCCTTCAGCCGGCGGAATATTTACGGATGGCACGACTGCTGCGAATAATCCCAACTTCCAGGTGTACACGATTCAGAACGGATCGGTTACGGCTGCCTATTCCAGCGGTTCGGTGGCGCCAGCGTCGGCTACTGGCGCGTTGGCTGTTGTACAGATGCAGGCGGCGGACGCGAATGGCAATGTGCTCGGCATGCACGCAGTCTCCACGCAGGATATTAATATTCGCGCTGCCGCGGACACGGCCATCGTGTCCGTTGCGCCGGCTTCGCTTTACGCCGATCGCGGTGACCACCGTAGCCACATCACAATCGTCCTCAAAGATGCGAGCGGAAATATTTTGCCCGATGGAACCCGGGCTTCCGTTACGGTGGCTCCGGGCGGATCGATCTTCGGCGGCGGCTGTTGCTTCGTGCAGTCCGCCGGAGGCAGCCTCTTGAACGGTGCTCCGTCTCCCAGCGGTCCCAACTACGTGCTCGGCACAATGTCCGGAGGGAAGATTGTTCTGGACTACACCGATGGCGGCATTTTTGTCGGCGTAAATCAAACCAACCCGGCCGTCGTCCAGATTCTCCCGGTCAATGCAAACGGCAGTAACGCCAGCAGTAACACCATTGGAACGGCCTCGATAACTTTGGTCGGTGCGGCCGGCGCGGACATCAATCCGGCACAACCAAGCGTCCCGCAAGTGTCGCCGGCAGAACCTTTGCTTGTTCAGATTCAAGACGCTCACGACGCTCGTGGGAACTTGATTCCCGATGGGTCGAACGTCGGAATAAGCGCAGCTTCCGGCGCCACCATTTTTGGCGGCGGTTGTTGCTTCGTGCAGTCCGCCGGCGGAGTCATTACTGATGGAACGCCCGCGCAGAACAATTCCTCGTTCCGCTACTTTCCGTTGGCCTCCAACGGATTTACCGCAACTTACTCGACCGATGGCTCATCGCCTACTTCGCCCGGACAAACCGCCACCGCTGCATTGCAGTTGGCAATGGTAGATCCCGCTGGAAATGTGCTCGATTCCAATGTGATCACTTTCGAAAATCTAGTTCTCGTACCGCCATCGAACGCAGTCGGGTCGGCGCAACCTTCTTCGATTCTCGGAGATGGAGGCGTTCACACCGCAACCGTGATATTTAGGCCTGTGATAGATGCCTTCGGCAACGTTTTGCCGGATGGAACGCAATTGGCTGTAACCGCGACCTCCGGCGCGGCTATCACGCCAGATGGCTGCTGCTTCGTGACATCGGCCGGCGGCCAGATTCTCAGTGGGACTCCTTCGGCCTCTTCCGCCAATTACAGCATCCATACGGTGCAGGGTGGAACGCTGACCATCACTTACGCGGACCAGAATGTGATGGCAACGCCTGGACAGCAGCTGACCGCAAACGTTGCCATTGTTGAAACGCACGGCAGCGGCCAGGTTTCAAACACTAACGCGGTCGGGATCACGCCCGTGACGATCGCCGGCCTGACTAGCGCGCAGGGAGTCGCAATGCCTGCGTCTGTATTCGCTAACGGTGGAGATTATCGATCGACTGTCACTTTTTCTAATTTCCGTGACGCCTCGGGCAATATTGTTCCAGATGGCACGCAGGTAGCCGTTACGGCTCAATCGGGCGTTACCATCATCGGCGGCGGCTGCTGCTTTGCTCAATCTGCTGGTGGAGTGATCGTTGACGGCACTCCTGCAGCATTCAATTCGCAATTCAAATTGTTCACTGTCACCAATGGACAGATAGTCGTTACGTATTCAGCGCAGGGCGTATCGGTTTCATCTGGTTCTCAGACCGCCACCGTGCAAGTGGTTCCAGTGACGCCGTCCGGCAATCTAATTAGCAATTTCGCGCTGGCTACCGTCGCTGTTCAATTGCTCGCGCCAGGCGCCGCGAGCGTCAGTCTCTCGCCGGTTGATTTGACAGCCAACGGCAATTCCAATCAAGCGGCAGTTACGGTCACCGGGCTAAAGGCCAGCGACAATTCGACACCGATTCCCGATGGTGCCTTGGTCGGACTATCAGCCGTTCCTTCCGTGACAATTACCCATGACGGTTGCTGCTTCATTGGAGGCGCAGGCGGAACCATTTCGGCCGCGGGAACTTCACCGGGCGATGGCACGTTGGCGACAAATAATTCGAATTACAAGCAATTTACAGTGGCTCAGGGCAAGGTGCTTGCTTCGTATTCAGATCTGGGCATCACCGCCGGCGTGGGTCAAACCCTCCAGAGCTTTGTGTCGGTAGTGCCGCTGCGAAGCGATGGTTCAGTGCTAACCAACCTCGCGATCGGAGTCGGCACCGTCAATCTCCATGGTGTAACTGCGGCCACGGCGAATGGGCCAGCATCTCTGTCGATTGCTGCAAATTCCACCGCCAGCGTGACGTTCAGCGGCATCAAGGATTCGGCAGGCAATACAGTTCCGGACGGCACCGTGGTCGCTATAACGGCTAACAACTCCGTGGCGATTAGAGACCAGTGCTGTTTCGTCACGTCGGTGGGCGGCACCATCGTCGATGGAAATCCGTCTCCAACCGGCAGTGCCTATAAGGTCTTCACGACCGTGAATGGCGCGGTCACTGTCACCTATTCGACCAGCGGCGCGTCCGTTGGCACGGCCAATGTTCAAATTTTGCCCGCGAAGCCGGATGGGACGGTGATTAATAACTCCGTTCTGAACGGCGGTATTTGGAGTATTAACGTCACGAACTGAGACAAACAGAATTTCTATGTCATGGAGTAATTGCTAGGCCCAGCGATGAGAGCAAAAGAGAGCGGAAGTAAGACCCAATTCGAACGCAGTCTGCGCGCGGCGGCGTGGACGGCTGTTGCGTGTGCATTTGCTCTGACGCTACTCCTTGCAGCGCGTGGCGACGCCCAGGTGACGGCGAATACCCCGGTCTTCGGACCCCAGACTTACACGCGAACGACCGGCGCACCAAACCAGTACACGACCACGTTCACGGCTCCGGCTTGGGTGGTTTCGCCTTACAACCTTCATGTGGTGAACGGAGACGCGAACGGTAACTACCGTATTTCCTCTGCGACTATCAGCCTCAATGGAGTTCAGATCTTGGGTCCATCTGACTTCAACCAGAACGTTGCGACCATCGACCGCAGCGTAACACTGCAGTCCACGAACACGCTGCAAGTCACGCTCGCGAGCAAACCGGGATCGTTTCTCACTATCAACATCCTCGGCACCAACGGAGATCATACAGGGCCGCAAATTACGGTTGTCACTCCCGCGGCTTCCAGTTACATCAACACTGCGACGCCAAACATCGAGGTTACGTATTCCGACTCCGTTGGAGCCGGAGAGCCAGCCGCGTCTGGTGTGAATTCATCGACATTTAAGGCCGTGCTCGACGGCGTTAATCGCACCAGTCTTTTCACCGTCAGGTCGACTGACGCAAGTGCGTCAATCCCCTCGAACTTAGCTCTTGCCGCCGGTTCGCACACATTGGTCATCACCCTATCGGACAATGCGGGCAACCAAACCACTGCCACTTCGCAATTCACCGTCGATCTTGGCGCTCCGATCATTCACATCACACAACCCGTCCTGGGCGCATATCTGAACACCGCTACTCCGACCATCACGGTTCAGTATTCCGACAGCGCCGGCCTGAATTTGTCCACCCTGAAAGTGTTGATAAACGGAACCGACGAGTCCTCACTCTTTACGAAAACTAGCAGCAGTGCGTCGGCAACGCTCACCTCAGCAACTGCCTTGCCGCAGGGTGCGAACACTATCGTCGCGCAGATTCAAAATGTGGCGGGCACTCCGTCTTCGACCTCGACTTCCTTTAATGTCGATACAACCGCACCCGTCATTTCCATCGCTCATCCCGCAGCAAACTCCTATCATGGGTCGTCCAGCGTCGATTTTGTCGTGCAATACTCAGACGATCAGGCGATTGACATAACAAAATTGGTGGTCACGCTTGATGGAACTGCGCTGTCGACGACGAAAACTTCGACGAACGCTACAGGGACAGCGGCCAATGTTTCCAATGGGCCGCATGTTTTTGCGGCTTCGATTGCGGATTTGGCCGGCAATGTTGGTCACGTACAGGTCACATTTTACGTGGACACCACCGTCCCAACGATCCATGTCGATCAGCCTGCCCCGAACGCAATCATCGGTACGCCAAGACCGCAAGTCGCAATCGACTATAGTGACATCGAAGGTGTCAACACGAGTTCGCTAAAGGTGTTGGTGAACGGTACTGACGTCACCAACTTGTTCGTTGCCACCGCTTCAGGTGCGACCGGCACGCTTACCGGGGCCGCTTCATTGGCAGATGGGCAGAACACAATTACGGCTCAGATCTCGAACTTAGCGGGCACGGTTGGCACCGTCACTTCAACCTTCACGCTAGACACGACTCCGCCGGTCATTGCGTTCCAGGCTCCGCCGAGCCGTACGAATCAGAACCTCCCGACGATTACGATTGTCTATTCCGATTCCGGTTCCGGTTCCGGCGTCGACCCTTATTCACTGAAAGTGACATTAGATGGCGCGGACATTTCCACGCTCGTAGCGCCGGGCGCCACATCAGCGACAGGAGTCTTGCAGACACCTCTTACCGACGGCACGCACACGCTAATTGCGATGATCAACGATCGCGCCGGAAATGTCTCACAGCAAGCGAGGTTATCCTTTACGGTCGACACCACCGCCCCTGTCGTCACCATCAATTCACCTGCCAACAATTCTTTTACAAACAAGGCGACACCTTCCGTTTCGATTTCTTACAACGACGGGACCGGCCTGGGCGTTGACACTGCCTCTTTGCGCGTCCTTTTGCAGAAAGGGACAAATCCTCCGGTGGACGTGACCAGCTACATGCAGGTCGGCGCATCCAGCGCTACGGGATCGATCTCCGCTGCCAGTGCTCTCGATGATGGCACTTATTCCATTTCGGCTGTCGCCGGCGATCTTGTTGGCAATCAAGGCACAGCCAGCGGTAAGTTCGTTGTCGATACGGTTCCTCCGACCGCTTCCATTCAATCCCCAGCCGCGAACGCAATTCTGAGTACGTCGTCAGCCGGCGTCATCGTGAACTATCAGGATGACAACAGTGGTGTGGACACATCAAAGGCCATCTTGACGGTGGATGGGGTCGACCGCACGAGCACTCTGACATTTGGCTCCAGCCAGGCGACCGGGACTTTGGCTGGCCTGGCTGATGGGACTCATAACATTCAGCTGACCGTATTCGACAGGGCAGGGAATTCGACGGCGGTCGCCGCTCAGCCATTCACGGTGGATACGGTTTTGCCGACAATCGCCCCCGCGGTTGCTCCAGCGCCGAATGCGGCTGGTTGGAACAATACCAACGTCACCGTCACTTTCAGCTGCAACGACTCGGGCTCGGGAGTGAGCACCTGCCCGCCGCCGATTGCGGTCACAGGTGAAGGTGCGGCGCAGCAATTCTGCGGACAAGCTGTCGATTCGGCTGGTAACACCTCAGCGTCGGCGTGCGCCACGGTAAACATCGATAAGACGCCTCCGACAATTTCGTACTCCGTTTCGCCTTCGCCCAATGCCAGCGGGATCATCACAACCACGCCGGTCACTATTACTTTCGTCTGTGCTGACGCGCTTTCGGGCGTGGCCCTTTGTGCTCAGCCCATCACGGTGACCACAACCGGCATGAATCAGGTCTTCACGGGAACCGCTAGAGACGTTGCAGGCAATACCGCGAGCGTCGCCGTTACGCTGAACATTCAAACGGCCGCACCGACACCGCCATCGATCATTGCCTCCGCGTCTCCTTCACCCAATTCGAAAGGGTGGAACAACACGAACGTGACCGTGACATTCACTTGTGCGGCTGGATCGAATCCCATCGCCACCTGCACGAGTCCAGTCGCCGTGTCGACCGAAGGAGCCAATCAATCCATTTGTGGCACGGCAAGAGACACTTCTGGCTTGTCGTCGAATGCCTGCGCCACCATCAATTTGGACAAAACGCCGCCAGTCATCACCGCCTCTGTTTCGCCCACGCCGAATGCCAGTGGTTGGAACAATACCCCCGTAACGGTCACGTTCACCTGCACCGATAGTCTATCCGGCGTGAGCAGTTGCCCATCGCCGCAAACTATTTCAGCTGACAGTGCCAATCAGGTTATCAGCGGGTCGACGACCGATTTTGCAGGAAATTCGTCGAGTACTCAGGTAACGCTTAAAATCCAGCAAGCGCCGCCCACAATCCTGCAATTCACCGCGCCGTCGCAACTCGCGCCGGGGCAGTCAGCAACAGCTACGGTCGTCGCGACCGATAGCCTCAGCGGAATCACCGCCGTCGTCTTCCAACTGAATGGTGCGACGATTGCTACGCTGAATGCGCCGCCCTTCACGACTACGTTCTCCGTTCCGGCCACGACAAATCCCGGCGACACGCTCAACCTAACCGCGTCCGTAGCAGACGCTGCGGGAAACGCAAACAGCTCTGCGCGCGGAATCCAGGTTGTGCCGTCCGGAGTCGTTGTCGGCCAAGTCCTATCAGATGTCACCGGTCTGCCGCTCACCGGAGCTGCGGTCCAAGTGCTCGGTGCTTCTGCGCACGACACCAGCGATGCAAATGGGCGCTATTCGATTCCTTCAAACGCCTCGCATATTTTCTTGAGCGTGAGCGTCGCTGCGAATAGCGCAGCAAATACACCCGCCATGGTAACCGTGGAACGCGAGCTTAACTTGCAAAACGGTGTCGGCACAGTGCCAGTTGACGCCCGCATGACTCCCGTCGCCGCCGGAGGAACGATTAACCCGACGGGTGGATCGCTTGCCGGCGGCACAATCACGATTGCCGCGCTTCCCGGCGCCGTTTCCGCAGCAACGCTATTCCATCTCACACCGCTCTCTCAGCAAGGCCTGCCTGGCTTGCTCCCGCTGGGCTGGTCGCCGATTAGCGCCTTCGATCTCCGCGCGGACAGCTCTACTACAGCCTCTTTCAATGGAACCTTCGCCCAGCTTCCCAACGGCGTGAGCCTTCACCTTGTGCGCTACGACTATAGTCAGCACTCATGGCTGATGGTCGCCCCAAATCTCGGCGCTGCAAACGGTTCCTTGACCATTCCGATTCCGTCCATCGGTGACTATGCCCTGGTTACCTCCGACGCAGGAAACACCTCGCTTGTCATTCCATCCGCCGGCCAACCGCTGTCCGGAGTCGCGATGGTCGCTCTCCCGACGGGATCTAACACAACCGGTGTTTTGAATCCCGCCTCTGTTTCCCCCACCGGCGGAACTTCTTCCGCGTCCCTGGCACTGCAATCTTCCGTTCCGGTTCCTTCCGGCACAGTCATTCAAGCCAACGTTTCGGAAACGTACGCTCTTAGTTCCGGCAAACAACGCTCCAGTTCAAGGCGCGTTGAGGACATTCTGCTCTATCAGCAGGGCGCTCCAAATGGAGCGGCGGCTGCAGCAACTTTTCCTGTCACGCCCTCACAGACCTTTCAGCCGGAGCAACTTTCTTCCGGTGATGTCCACCTCGACATCCTCTCCGGTCGCGAATCCGCCCGCGGCCAAGTTGGCGGCAGCGACGCAGTGGTCGTGACTGGTGGCGACGCGACGCTCACTGTCGCGTCTGGATCGCTCAGTCAGGACACCGCACTCGCCGTTGCACCTGAACCGGTCGATGGGTTCTTGCCCTCAACTTCCACGCTTCTCCCGCTTGCCGAATACAATCTTGATTTCTCCGGCCAGGTGCTTGCAGCTCCTGCACAGCTCTCCGTTGCCGTTGGCTCTGCCCGGCCAGGAGACACGATTTTCCTCGCGCAGATTCAGCGTATCAATGGCACTCCGTATCTCGTCGCCGTCAGTTCCGCTCAAGTCATCGGTGCCAACCTCGTGACGCAAGCGGCCCCAGGCCTTCCTGGCATCACTCAGGGCGGCGACTACATCTTCTACAAGGCCACTTCGCCGACGGGCTACGTTTCCGGCACAGTCTCGGCTTCGACTGGCCCAGTCTCTGCCATCGTGCAAACGGACGGCTTGCCCTTTGTCGCTTTTTCCAACTTCTCCGGTTCTTACGTAATCCCCGCTCTCGCCGGATCCGTTAACGTTACTGCCAGCGTCCCGAACACCGCTCTGGCCGGCTCGGGCTCCACTCAAGTCACCGGCGCACAGACCGCCGCCCTGAACCTCACCGTAACCGGCCAAGTCGAATCCGCCACTGTTACTCCAGCCAATGGCGCTGTAGGCGTTCCTCTCACCGTCGAAATCGATATCACTGCCGCTGATCCGTTCAACCAAGCCACCGTCACCAGCACCAGCATTGTTGTGACGCAAAACGGCCAGACCAGCACCAACATTCCCGTCCACTTCGTCTTCTCTCTCGGCGGCACACGCCTTTCCGTTTTCCCGCTCAGCGCTTTGCAGCCCTCCGCGACTTACACGCTCACCGCCTCCGGCATCGCCAATACTCTCGGCGGCCTCATCGCCGTTCCCGCCGTCACGTTCACCACCCAGGCCAACACTCCGCCCAATTTCAATACCGATGCGCTCGTCTTTGCCATGCCGGATCAGAATGGCAACGTCGCCATCTCTGCTCCCGCTAATTCGTTTCCGCCAGGAACCATCGTTCTCATCGTCGATCAAACCAATGGCGTCGTTCTGTCACTCACTGTCGCCAATGATGGCTCCGTCTCTGGACAAATGCCTGCCACCATTGACGACGTCCTCGCCATCACCATCACTGCTCCCGATAAGACCACCGCCAGCTTCACCCGCAGCCAATTCGTCGCGCCCGATGGCACCACCGCCGTCGGCTCCGGCGGCGGCACTGTCGTTGGCGCCGGAAACACCGGCTTGATCATTCCCCAAGGCGCCCTGACGAAAGGCACCACCTTCAAGCTCACGCCCCTCGACCAGTCCGCGTTCCCGCAATTGCCGACGTGGCAAGGCTTGAACTTTGGAAGTGGTTTGCACGTCTCGGCCCCCTCAAGTCCGAATTTGCAAAAAGAGTTGAGGCTGGCCTTCCCCGTCCCGCCGAATGCTCCGAAAAATGCATTTTATTATGCGTATCGCCGGCTGACTGACCAGAATGGCAAGAGTTATTTCGAGGCGATCGACCATGCTTTTGTACAAGGGACTGGTGCTAGCGCGCAGGTCGTCACCGCATCGCCCCCATTCCCTGGGTACTGCAACAGCTACGGGAACGTAAATGTCGTAATTGCTGCGAGCGGCGCGGCCGCCTTCATCCCACAGTTTTCGCCGTTCCAAGACTTCATATTGATGTGGGACATCGCTCAAACTGATCCCAACTTGCCGGGTGTCGCCTCGCCGGGGCTCATTGTCGGCCGCGTATATCAGCAGGTCGCGGCCGGCAACGGCCAATCTGCCTTTGTTCAGGTCGACCCCAGCACCGCCACAATTACGCTCGATTCTGATCCGAGTGCCGTAGCCACTTACACTCCGCAATGCGGCACATTCAGTATCTTTGATCATCAATTCGGCGGCGGAATCCGTCATCTCACCGCATCCGATGGCACCAGTATTGTTACCGCTGTCGTCAACGAAGTGAATGGCATCCAAGCCGACGACGCAACCTACGCAATTTACGCTGGTCTGGAAAGGCAGTACCGCAATATCGGCCGCGCTAACATTACCTTCCCGTCTGCAGTTCCACCGCCGCCAGCGCCGGTGATCAATATCACCATAAACACCGCAGCCGATGGACAGCCTATTGGCGGGATCATCCAGACCGGAACTCCCCTCAACATTACGTTCTCTTCCACCCTCGATGTTAAGAGTGCAACGATCAACGGCGCGACTTATGCGGTTACGCAGACCGCATCTGAAACGATTGCCAATCCGCTCAAAACGTATCGGCTCAGCGATCCAAATTTCCCCTTTTCGTCGGATACTCCGGGGCTCTATACCGTGACTGCGATTGCGATCGATCCATTGAATCCCTCGGCAACCCCGGCAACTTCCAGCCGGAGTTTCCTGCTGGTGCAAGCCGGCGGAGACAACACCACTTTCGTCGCTTGCAACGCAAACAACCAGTCTTGCAATGCACCGACGGTGATAAATTCATCTCCGAAGAATGCTGCTACTGGCGTATCTCCCAGCGTGTTTCCAGAGATCGTATTCAGTGGTCCTGTGAAGAACATACCGGGCAACGTAATTCTTGCCGACCACACCGGTACTCCCGTCCCGGTTCTCTTGATTGGAGTCAAGGTGCCGGCAACGCCCGGAGCAACTCCGGCGATCGTCAAACCCGTTGGAAACACTGACGTGATCACGTCAGTAACCATCCAGCCTTTGCTCGGGCTTGCCTATAACGAGACGTACACGCTCAAAGTCAACGCTGCGAGCACGGACGGCTGTGTCGATTCAAATAATCACGCTATCGCTCAGCCAGTCGGTTCGTCCTTGATCGTCGATCAGAACCAGCCTCCCCTTTGCGTTGTGCCGCTCACCGGTACAAGCGGTGGCCCATACACTTTCACTACGTTCGGCCCGCAAGAGCTAGGCGGCGTGAGCAGCCAATATCAGGTAAATACACGACCGGTGGTAATTGGCAAGCGCGCCTATGCAGGCGAGTATCTCAATTCGGCGCTCAGCGGCGTTGGCCTGTTTGACATCAGCGATCCGTCAAAACCAGTCGACCTTGGCCCTCAGGCGAACTTTATTGGCAGGTCTTTGGATACAGCCGGCCAGGACAATTCTCCTGTCACAGGCGGCGGCTTAATCGCGATGGCCGCGGGCACGGCAGTAGACAACGCGATCCCTGGCAACGTTTTTCTGTATCAGGTGCCGGGCTCGAACGCGTGCCAGCCGAACCCTCTAACGCCGAACGTAAACAGCCAGGCGCCTCCGGGTTGTCCTGCGCCAGTCCGCGTCGGAGCCGTAAGCGTTACGACGAGTGCCACGCAAGATGGAATACCGCTTCGATTGTTTATGAAGGATCAGTTCCTCTATTCCAGCACTCTTTACCATGGGTTGCAGGTGATCGATCTTATGCAGGCCGTGGCGGAATACCAGCAGGTGTTCTCGACGAACCCAGTTCAATTTGGTCAGTCCATATCCACCGAGGGAGACGGGTTCGCAATGGACACAGTCGTTAACACGATTCCATTGCCCGTAACTTCCGGCGGCACAGCCACGATGTTCGATCTCAAGGCGGACGATTTCCCGACTGATCAATCTGGTATCCAGACGCTTGTTGCGGCCACCGGTCAATTGCCGTTCGTGTTGGCCGATCCGACCCAGAGCGGCTCCGCGGCTGTCCTCTATCCATCCTCATCAGGCGGGCAATTTGCGAATAATCCTGTGCAACCGCTCTTGATGACCAGCAGCGATGGAACTACCAATTCGCTCCTTTGCTCAGGGCGTGCGGTAGCGTTGGGCACAGTGACTGGTGCGGATAGCACGGGCACGGCAGTGACTTCCCATTTGGCGGTAGTAGTGGGTACGGGATACTCCGGGCCGGCTGCCACGATTACAGCTTGCCCAACCGCCACAGCGCCTTCGCCCGTTCCCGCAGTCTCGATGCTGGCGGTCGTGGACCTTACCCAAGCGTACTCACTCGGCGCCACGCAGGCCTGCAACCCTAACGCCACCAAGGGTAGTCCGAACTGCCCCAAGCCCATCGGCTTCGTCGCGCTGAAGGATCAGAACGGCAACCCAGTAAACGGCAATGACGTCAGGATCAATGGGACCATCGCGCTCGTGGCCACTGGCACCAACATCATTCTCGTGAATTTGGAAAATCCCTCCCAGCCCACCCTCGCTGGCCAAATCACCGGCACCTTCGGAAACTGGATCGCCGTCGACTCGTCAGGACTAATTGTCGGCTCTTCCAATAGTTCGCCAAGTGGCCTGCAAATCTCTTCTCTCGGCGTTATCCCTCAGATCTCCGTAGATGAGGCCGGTCTGTTAGCAACCCCCGAGGGCGTAACTAGCGACGACATTCCAATAAAATACTCAATTCAGGGCGATCTAAGTCAAGTCGCTTCAGCGCAAGTTCAGGTGACGGACGATTTAGGCACTGTAGTTTTTAGTACGCCAGTTCCAGTGCAGGCCACTGGTACAGTAACTTGGCCGGCGGGTCAGCTGCTGAACGTCACCCCCAACACGATCAGAGTTCAAGTGCAGAATCCTGATGGCAACAACAGTAACTTCGGCGAGGCCTCGGCGGAGATTTCCGCCGGCGCTGCGTCCCTATTGGGCCTCTCTCCCACGCCCGTGGCTCTGAACGTGTCTCCGTCCCGCATTGTCGTTGGCTCGGCCCAACAGGTGCTTGATATCAGTGGCAGGAATTTCTTTCCGTCCACGCAGGCCCAAGTGATTCGTAGCGGACCCGGATTCAGTAGCGACTCCACAACTCTACTTCCCATTCAGTTTGTCGGACCTACAGAGGTCAAACTTCAACTGACTTCTGATTACTTCACACAACTTCAAACACTGACTTTGGCGCTGTACAACGGTGAAGCTCGGTCGAATATTGTCACAATATCGGTGGTTCCTTCCGGCCTCCCTCCCGTTCCAGTTCTCACGTCAATTGATCCCCCGCAGCTAGCATCCACTCAGAACCCTCAGGACATGTGGATCACGCTTAGTGGAAACAACTTCGTGTCTGGAGACACCGTAGTTCAAATGTTGCCGAGTCCCCAAAACCTGCAGACGCGCATAATCTCAAGCACGCAACTGCAAGTTTTGATTCCGGCTATTTGGCAATTGACGCCGCAAAACAAACTGGTACATCTCGAATCCCGGCAAGATCCGACTCTCCGGTCTCTAGATGTTCCGTTTTCTATCGATAACACTCTTGGTTTTCTACTTCCCCCGGTTCGGCCTGAGGTCAACTCAGTAGCAGACGGCTTCGTACCGTTGGCAACTTCAGTCGGTGGACCTTCCACACCGGTCGTTCTCAAAGGAACGAACTTCCAGCCGGGCGCAACAGTCTCAGTCGAAGCCGACGGCTCCCAGACTCAGCTAACGCCTACATCTGTGTCTGCAAACCAAATGCAACTTGAAATCCCATCCTCACTCTTTGCCGTGCGCTCCTATACGTTTTCCATTGACCTTATTCCACAGGGTCAGCAGCAAGGCGCCGGCCACCCTGCTGCGCCGCATCCCCATGCTGCGCATCAGGCTAATACTCATCAAGTTGGCTTCAATAACTCCGGAATTTATGCCTTTGCGGGCCTGCACCAGTTTAATCTCGGAGGATTTCACAGAAGGACGATTCAGAAAACGGCACCAACGCCGACTTTTCCCGACTATTTTCTAATGGTCCCAACCGACGATTCGATTCTTCCGGCTGGGTCAAATCGAGTGCGAGCCGAGATTCCCAACGCAGTCCTACACAACGCACCTCCGGCAAATGCCCCTCCGCCAGCTGGCGTAATTGTTGTCCCCAGTATATCGGTGACATTCGACCCAGCTCAGCCAACATGGTCCACCGTGCAACCGTCGTCGACCGTTCATTTCTTCGAGGACTTGACCATTTCAGGAAACGGCGTCTCTACTAACGCTAGCACCACGAATTTGAATGCCAATCAGAAGGTTGTGCGCGGGGCCCAAACTACCAAGAATAGAGTTGGAGTGCTGAACTTGCAAATCATGAAGCCCCGGACCTACAACGTGTATTTGCACTTTGTTAGCGGAGTTGCACCCGCACCGACTGCCCAGAACCCATGTCCTGTCCCGCCGCTGACTCCGATGTCCAAGCCAGCAACTCAGGCAGATTTAGAGGATTTAGTTAACTTTTTGGAGAGCAATCTCAACCAGATCTGGGGGCCACAGGCTAACGTCCAGTTCAGTGTATTTCCCCATCCGTCCGCTGGGGATTGCACCGGTGAGGTTCCTGCGGAACAAGTTCACTACGATACCGTCGACGCATATGGCAATCCACATCCGGATAGCGCCTTGCAGGTCGATCTACCTCCCAACAATCCCAACGCCCATCTAGTCGAGCAACCGGCTATCATCAATGCGATCGGATTCCCAGCCGGAGACACCAGTTCGGATCACCATCCAATCAATGTGTACTTCGTTCAGAGTTTCGCACCGCCGTTCCTGAACATCATTACCCCTTCTCTGCCACCCGGGATTTCTGGAGCCGCGTACTTCAAGCCGATATACGCGGGTGGAGGAACTCCTCCGTATAATTGGGCCATAACAAATGGAGCCCTCCCGGCGGGTCTCGTTCCGGCGACTCAGAACAGCGCGTTCGTAATCAGCGGCACGCCGCAGCCCACAGGGCTCTATCACATAACCGTCCAGGTTACCGACTCGGCCAATCCTCCGGCAATGGTAACGCGTGCGTTTAGCCTTCAGATCGGCGCGGGCCCTGCGAATCCCAATGCTCCGCCGCCAAATATGGTTGTGGATCCACCCCAGAACTTCTTTACGCTTGGATTTGCGACCTTTCGGGGCAGCCAATACATATTCATTAACGATTACACAGCGTCTAACCGGAATCGATTGTTGCAGAATCTAGCGCACGAGCTAGGTCATACTCTCTGGATGAACCATATGACAGAAGCTCCTCCCGACCCTCAGTTCCCAGCGAACACCATCTCCTGTATCTCGGGGCTCACATCCAAAGACACAGATTTTACCGACACGTCGGCACTGATGTGGTGGTTGATGTTGGACCAAGACCAATTACACATAGGTGTGCGTAACTGGCTCGAACTTGTCAACAAGACTCCAATCGCAGCGCCGACATCTCACACGGTAACCACGCCAAATGGACAATTTCAAGTCCAATGTCAGTAGATACCGGGTTGCATGCGGACTAGCCAGTCTAGCGTTGCTGCCGATCTTCGTACCCGGACAATCGTCTGGTCAGGCGTGTCCCTCAGGAAAGCCCAATCTCGCCGCGTTGGCGCATGGAATTTCTAGAGCAGCGTCGCAGTTCGCCGAATACAACCCGGAGGACCTAGACAATTCTGGTCCGCCAGTAAATGCCAACATAATCTATCGCTCCGCTGCGATTGGCGGGCGTGACTTGATCCCCATCCTGCGCCGTGTCTCGCGGCCGGGTTTTTCCCCAGAGGAAGTTCCTGGTGCGGCACAAGTGAGCCTGTCGAAGTTCGGTGTTCGTAGATCACTGACCGAACTGAAACAAGAACTCGATGGCAAGCTTGGAACAGGTCCCTGGTGGGCGCCGCGCAAGCTAGCACGGGTTGGGAACGATGTCGCCTTCGGACTTTTATTGACGCACCTCGAGGTAAAATCCCGGGATGCTTCTCGCTATGTAATTCATTCAGACTACGGCGAAGATCCGCTGCTGGAGGTTGTCTATTCGTTGTCCGCCTTTGACCTCCTCTTGGATGCGCCCACCCACGAGCGTTACTCGGAGGCGGCAATCCAAATTTGGGTCGATTGGTGGAATACTGCCCGCACCAAACAAAACTTTCTCGCTATTTCCGAGCGGCCATTTGCAGACAGCAGACTGCAGTGCCTCGCCAGAAAAATAAGCTGGGGATACCCTTATGCAATACTCGATCTTGCCGATAGCGGTGACAAACGCGTTGGCCCCCTCCTGACTGATCTCTTGCGAGTGGGTGACAAGTCCGAAGCTGTGGGATCCTTTGATACGGTTCGAGGGCTCGCGCAGACAGGGTTAGCAATTCTTGGCGACCGGCAGCAATTCGACCTAATTGTTCACGAACTCGATACGCTCCAATACAAAGATGCTACGAGAAAGCTTGTCGCTATTGGTGGCGAGCATGCAGTCTCGACGCTCATACTTGGTTTTGACAGTCCCACTTTTCTTGCAGATCGGCCCGACTATACCGGCGATAAGGAACACATCGGCGGCATCATTAACGATAGGGATCGAGCCATTGCTTACGCGCTGACGCTGCTGGTTGTCACTCCGCCAGACAATTCCGGCGATTCCGCCTCCAAGGCAACTTGGACCGCCTGGTGGTCAACCCACAGCCTGACGGCGAAGTTCACCCCGCGGCCCAAATATGAGTGAGAGGCTTAAGTCCACTTTGCGTACGGCGGCCCGCGAATCAGTAGGTGCTCATTTCGCTGGATCGTTGTCCTTGCCGCTCACCTTGCCGGCACTTGTGCCGCTTTCGGCGTAGGATGCTCCAATCCAGACATTCTGGAACTGAAGAGACTGATCCTTCACAGCGACAAACCCGGCGATGTATTGCCCGCGGACGAAGTCGAAGGCGCGTTCGATGTCTGCGATGCGCCGATTGCCGAAGAGTTCGGCGCGTCTCCGCTGATGTTGTCGAGAAACGTTGACGACGGCGCGAAAAATAAACTTCCGGTGACTGCTTTGCTGAAATCGAGCAGACGGTCGTAATTGCCGGGGGGACGGCCCACGAACATGTTGTGAAGCATCGTTTCCGTGATGCGCGGAGTGCGGCTGTAACCGATGAAATAGGTCCCGAACTCGCCGTGGCCCGGCCGCCCGAAAGGCATGTTGTCTCTCAGAATCTTAAGTTCTTTTCCGTTTTCTTCGATCACAGTCAGCGCATTGTGCGCGTATGGTGGCTTCTCAGCGTCATTCAGTTCGATGTCGGAGAGTTTTTTGCGGCCAATAATGCGTTCCTGCGTCTCAACCGAGAGAGCATTCCATCCTTTCATGTCGTGAAGATATTTTTGGACGATGACATAGCTGCCGCCCGCAACGGCGGGATCTTCGGCACCGACAATTGCAGCGTCACTCGCCGCATCGCCTCGGGGATTTTCTGTGCCGTCGACGAACCCGATGACATCGCGATTATCGAAATAGCGGAAGCCGTGAACCTCGTCGGCAGCGGAAACTGCATCGCCGATGCTATCCATGATCTGTGCAGCCAATTCAAAGCAGAGGTCGGCTCGTTTGGCGCGAATGTGAAAGAGAATGTCACCCGGAGTGGAGACGGCATGGCGGCCGCCTGAGCGAATTTCTCGAAACGGATGGAGCTCGGCGGGGCGAGGTGATCCAAAGAGTCTGTCCCAAGCGTCCGAGCCAAATCCGACGACACAGGTCAGACCGGCTTCCACGTCCCGGAACTCCACAGCGCGCACAAGCCCCGAAAAGTCTGCGCAAAATGACCGGAGCTTCGCATAGTTGTCCTGCTCCGCGCGAATACAGAAAACCAGAAAAATCGCCGCGCGTGTCAGCGGGCCAACTACACCTTGCGGAAGAACGATCTCGTTTAGTCCCTTGGATGCGTCCATTATCTCAATCCCGATTCACGATGAGTGACATCTATCTGAGTGTTCTTAATAGATGTAACGAGCGCAGCCTCCGGTCCAAGGAAATATCAGGGTCTGGTTTCGCACGGTTCGCTTGACCTCTTGTTAGGAGAGCACCTCGGCGGCAATCTCAAATGCCAACACCCAACTCGTCCTTTGCGGGTTGCCCGCCCGCAACGCGCGCATAGTATACCAATCTCTTTCAGATAACGAAGAAGACCGCAGACATCGGGAGGCAGCCTGACTGATTTTCGAAACTTGCATAGACAGGAAACTGTGTCATGACACTCCTGCCTGGTGGTTTCAGCGTTTTTGTGGCGCTTGGGCGAATGAGAGCACGAGTTCGGATAGGACGACGATCAAAGCTGGCGGGTATTGGGTTTGCCCTTCTGAGTCCACAAACGAAAACGACGCGTCGGCATAGTGGTAGTAGCGTTCACGGAAACAACGCGGTTCAAAACAGGCAACGGCGGGGTCGTTATTTCGCGCCAGGTCCACGAGAGCGGTCTGCACGCGGGCGACATCCGGATTGAGGAAAGCAAGGAGTCCCCAGGAGTAGATCCCCGCAATGGTCACGCAGGCGTGGCTCGGGTCGAACATGTTGCAGAAATGCGAGGGCGCGACGCCGTAGTTGGAACGGCCAGAATAGTTGACGCGGTACCAGCCATCGGAACCGTCAAAGAAATTTGTGAAGAGCGGGTGCGCGAAGTCTCCTTGAAAAACGTGAAAGGCATACTGATTTGAAATCGCGTCGATGTCTCCCTTAGCAGGGAAATCGACGCCAGTGGTTTGCTTGTTGCGGAACAGCGACCACAGAAATATGGGAACGATGTGGAAGTGAGAAATGTCCCAACTGACGCCTTTGGGTTTGGCTTTGGCAGCCGGGTTGGGAAAAGGTTCGTCCTCGTTTCGCGCGTAGTCCATATCTTCAAAAGAATCGTAGTCGCCGTCGAAATAGGAAGCGTAGCTGTGACCGGCGGAATCTTGGCGAAGAGTTCGCGAGAACTGAAAGCGGTCAACGCCGGCGCGTATCAAGTCCCGCAACTGTGACACGTTGCTGTCGTCAATGACGATCAATTTGGAATCAAGTGAACGCGCACCGAGGAGTTCCGCGGCCGTGGCTACGGCAAGAATTTCGTCGGCAATCATGATCCTCTTTTTGTAGGCCGGATCGCTGGGAGTCATTTCACTCCGCATACGTTCCGCGAAATGCAGACGAAGGAGATGGTCCTTGGCGAGTAGAGGAACATAGTTCGAAACGAACTGATTCATTGCGGCGGTGCGCTCGGCGGGCTTGAGCGCGGCGATTGACCGCGCGAGACGCGCTGTTGGATAGAAATATTCTGCGTTGCACTGATAGCAATCGCGGAGGAGAACGCTGCCATCAGATTGTTTCGAATACCAAGCCAGGGTCTGAGCCGAATCCGGTCCGAGTTCCGGCCCAAGGAGTTTCTGCTTGACTTCGGGTGCGTTGACTCGCCGGAGGTCGCCAAAACTCGTGAAATACGTTTTCAAGAACGCGTTATAGAACTTGGCCAATTCATCCATGCGGTCCTGCTCATGATAAGCGTCGGCAATATTTAGGCCAACGCGTGCGGCGACCGCCGTCCAGGATGCGTAGTGGGCAATCGCCTTGACAGCTTCGTCCGGCAATTTGTTCTTCATGCGCCAGTCGCGCGTAGCGGAATCCCACGCAAGGCCGGAATTGGCGACCAAACCTGAGCGCGCTTTTTGTTCCCACGCCTGGTCGAGATAAGTTTTTGTGTCGATCGCACCATTTTTTAGAGGAATAGATCGCACGAAAGATGCGGGGGCGGTGGAAGGGTCCTCACCTGCGGCGCCTGCGACAAAAGACGGACTGCCCAATAAAGCGATTGATAAAACAGTCGAAAGTGCTCTGGTGCTGAACGCTTTTATTACGAATTTGAAAATCATGCGGGGACTTGTGTTCTCCGATTAGGGCAAAGTGTGTTGCGGTTGAAGAGGCGGGGCGGCGTACGAATATTCTTGTGCAGGACTCAGCGTCTGCAGTTTTGCGGCGCATGAAGCGCCAACACCAAGCCACAACCAGAGGAAACCCTGCAGGAATGGCGTGTAAAACGTAACCATTCCAATATCCATGACGAGAGCAAGAATTCCCATGATGAAAGCAGCATGGAGGCAAGCAAAGCTAGCAGGGAATTGCTCGACGAGCACGGTTGTGGCTCGCGTGCGCCGCCGCCGACTCCAGATCAAATAGAGGGGATAAATGTAATACCCGAGAAAAACCAAAAAACCGAGTGAACCCTTTTCGCGGAGAACATCAAGAAACTCGCTATCAATTACGCGGCCTTGCCAACGCGCCTTGCTGGGGCCATGCCCGAAAACAGGGGAGACTTTGAAATCGTTCCAGGCTTCCAACCAGCCACCTTCGATCCGTTCTCGAAAAGAATCGACGCGCAAAGGATTTTCCAGAGTTTGGTAGCGCTCGAGAGTTTTTCGATTGCTCGCTGCAACTCCTTCGTATATCCAAGCAAATGCGGGCAATAGCACGAGAATGAGAGCAAACTTGGCGAAATTGCGTCGCGTTGTGGCCATCGAAAAAATAATCAGCACAAAACCCAAACCGACGGTCAGCAAACCATAGCGAGACCCAGTCATGGATAAGGTAATTAAACAAGCCAAAGCAACCAGAATATTCCGCAGAGTATTTCCCGCGCGGAAGAGAGCTGCCAATACTAAAAGGACGACGCACCAGGTCATGAGCTGACCGAGAACGTTGGAGTTTCCGGTGGTGGCATAAACACGCTGTTCATATTGGAGCGCGATATCAATATGTCCGCCGGGCGAGTAATAGGGATTGAGCCCAAAAGCGAAGCCCAGCCCGAGGAATTGACTCCAGGCATATAAACAAACGAGAAGGATCGCAGCGGAGAAGAAGGCGAGCAAACGCAGAAGTGCTGATTCCTTTAACTGAGCCTCGTAACCGATAGTAAAAAAGATGACCGGTAAAAAGACTTTAGGCAGTTCGTACAAATCACGCAAAACCAATGTGTGCCCGAGGATGGCAGTTCCATACCACATGGAAATTGCATTGCACAGGCAGAATACAAAACCGATAACAAGCATTGTGTTGAAGCGGATAGGCTGCGCCACTCCCGCGAGCAGCAGCCAGAAATAAGTTCCCATCACGATGGGGAGCAGCAATTGTTCAATCTTGAAGAAAGGCAACGAGGTGCCCAGATAAACGGCGGGAGCGGTCACGGATAAGCAGAAAAGACCAATTACACAAAGTTGAGATGTCCAATCTGTGACTCGCATCCGGTCGGCGACATTCATGACGCTAATGACCCACAATGAAGGAAGGCTGAGGAGAATAAGAGCGCATTCCAGGCGGCAAAAGAAATTGCTCGGAAAAAATATAGCGAGACATCACGAGAGTCTAGAACAGCCGTGGAGCGCGTCTATTACGGGACGGTGACAGCAGTCTTAAAAATGGTAGACAGCCTGCAAAGCGAGCCCGCAGTTTCCAGTTTTCATTTGGCTTTCATCTAACACTAACAACTGGGGGATAGCCTCCGCGTGAAAAGAAAACGCAATTCGCAAAATACTTGGGAATCCAGCCCCCGCCGGCCCTTGTCAACAGTCAGATATTTTCTGGCGCCGAAGAGCGTGAGTGTGTGCGGTGGCATTAGAAGCGTGTTTGAGTGCTCGGGAATGTTGAAGGCTCACAAATGTGAGTCACAGGGCGAAGCTCTATCTTGATTTTAGCGCAATGAAAGACAGCGCTCTTCGAGGAGCAAAGCATTGGAAGCCTGGTACGCGGTGTATACGAGGTTTCAGCATGAAAAGAGTGCTGCTTCTTTGTTAGAGAGAAAGGCTTTTGAAGTGTTTCTGCCACTTTACCGAACTGTGCACAGGTGGCGAGACCGAAAGCAGACCGTGAGTTTGCCGCTCTTTCCCTGTTATCTCTTCCTTCGTACCAGCGCTGATCGAAAACTGGACATTGTGCAGACTGCTGGTGTGCATTGGCTTGTTGAGAACGCAGGGCGTGCGTGCGAAGTGCCGGACGCAGAGATTGAGACGCTTCGTAATGTTTGTGCCGCAGGGGAGGATGGAAAAGTCGTACGGCCGCATGACTATTTGCAACAGGGCGAAAGAGCGCGCATCCGTGGAGGTCCATTGGCTGGGACTGAAGGAATCTTTGTTCGCGCGAAAAATCAGCACCGCGTGATTGTCGCAGTGGAGTTGCTACGGAAATGCGTTTCAGTGGAAGTAGATGAAGAAGATGTTGAGCCGCTGCGTGAACCAAGTCGAATTGTGAGAGTCCCGGCCGAAGCCTGCTAAAAGGCAAGCGCACCCCGAAGAGCGCGGAACCTTCGACTTTGAAAGAAGACATGGAACCGAACGAACAAATTGACCACATTCATTCCGGCCTCATGAATCGGCCGAGCGTACTGCAAGCACGGGACGCTGCGGAAGAGCAATCCCTCCTCACCTGGGAACAGGCAGTGCGTGTGCTGCGAAAACACAGGCTATTCCTTTTTGGAATTCTAAGTGTGTTGTCGCTAGCGACCGTGGCTTTGGCCTTTCTGCTGCGGGATGTTTATCGACCAGTTGCTCGGCTGGAGATCGATCCACTCGAAGGCGGCATCACTACGCTGCATGAAATTCAGAACGCAAAATCGGAAGGCGACCAGGATTATCTGGATACGCAGGTGCAAATTCTTCAGAGCGACGGCTTGGCGATACGCGTGATTCGCGCGCTGCGGCTCGACCAGAGTCCGGAATTTACCAAGCAGGGTCCGGGTGGAGGTGGCGCGAGTGCAGCGAGCCGTACCACGGCTGCCGGCGCTTCGACGAGTAGCGGATCGTACCTGCAGGAACAACTCGATCTTGCGCAGACCACACCCGCGGAATCGGAAGCTCTTCAGAAATTTCACAGCAAGCTGTCCGTGAGTCCTGTGAGAGGCAGTCGTTTGGTCGAGGTGAGTTTTACAAGCCATGATCCCAAGCTGGCGCAAGCCGTGACCAACACGCTTGTGACGCAATTCATGGATCAGAACTATCGCAATCGGTATGTCACAACGATGGAAGCGTCTGATTGGCTCTCTTCCCAGTTAGGCGACATGCGTCGAAAAGTGGCTGAATCCAATCAGGCAGTTGCGGATTATCAGAAGCGGTATGGGTTGGTGGAATCGGATGAAAAAGATGTGCCACTAGGCCAACTGATGGGAGAAGTCAGCCGCCATTTGAGTGAAGCCCAGGCTGATCGTATCCAGTCGGAAGCTGTGGTGCGGCTGATTGACGTAGGACAGACGGACTCAATTGCTTCCTTTCGGGACGATACGGTTTACCAAAGTCTTTTGACGCACTATGCCGAAGTGCACGGCCAATTGGCGCAGGCGCAAGCAGTGTACGGCGATGAGAACGTCAACGTAAAAAAACTGAAAAGCGAAATTGAGGAACTCGGCGCACAGGTACAGGCTGTGCGCGATCGCCTGGTTCAGAGGGCGCGGAGCACGTTTGAAGCCGCCAAGGGACGCGAAGAGATGATGATCCAGGCGCGTGAGAAATTGCAGAAACAAATGGGCGACGCCAGTTCGCATCTTGTGGAATATGGAATGTTGAGGAACGAAGCAGTTGCAAACGGAACGCTCTATAACACTCTGCAAGCAAGGCTGCGAGAGGCGGGCATTTACGCTGGTCTGAGATCCGGGAATATCCGTATCGTGGACATGGCGAGGACTTTGCAAAAACCTACAGGGCCTCTGCGGTGGCTAATTATGAGCGTAGGCATAGCGCTCAGTCTGATTCTCGCGATCGGATTGGTATTTGTGCGAGAGAGTTTCGACAATACGGTCCGGATACCAGATGACATTAGGAACTGGACGCGGTTGCCTTCGTTGGGTGTTGTGCCCACCGTGCACGCGATCGCCAAATCCAATGGCGTGCTGACTTCTGGTATAGGCGCTTCCTCTCAAATTCCCGCGCAAGTCGACCGGCAATTTTCTTCTCCGCACTTGTTCTGGTCGAGGATGCAAACAGCGGAGGGAGAGGCTGTAAGGAGTCTCCGCACGGCTTTGCTTGCGTCCGCAGGAGGACCGGCTCCTCAAGTGATTTTGGTTTCTTCGCCCAGCGTTGGTGAGGGGAAAACCACGGTGGCGCTCAATCTTGCCAGCGTGCTGGCGCAGCACGGAAAAACCTGCTTGATCGATGGGGACATGCGGCGTCCGATGATTGAGTCTGCTTTGAACATTTCTCCGCGCTCAGGCCTAGGAGAAGTTTTGGCAGGAAGCCGAACGTTGAGCGAGGCGCTCATTCCTGCATCGGGTGTGCCGGGATTGATGGTTCTGCCTTCGAGAGATTTGCCGACCAATCCCTCCGACTTGCTGGCTACAGAACGGATGAAGGACGCAGTCGACAGTTTGCGGCAGCAATTCGAACATGTGGTAATCGATTCTCCTCCACTGCTTTCATTTTCAGATGCTCTCGCGCTAGCTCCTTTGTGCGACGCGGTGATCCTCGTCAGCCGCTACGGCCATACCACGCGGCGTGCGATGCTGCGCAGCGCCGAAATGCTGGCGGACGCAAAGGCTCCATTACTGGGCGTAGTTTTGAACGACATTGACTTGGCATCTGCCGATTATCACTACTTCAATTACGGTTTCAGCTGGGCTGCAAGCGGGCGCAAGTATGAGCAAGTGTATAAACCGTTCGTACCAGTGGGCAGCGCGGAAAAGAAGGAAGCGGAAAAATCAAAAGGTGCCCATGCATAACAGAAGGTTGACGGTATCGACGCGGACCGTTTTCAGGGCTCTGGAGGTTCGAACCATGAACGAGACTTTCAGGCACAGGTTCAAGAACGTAGCGAGGCTTGCAGTTGCAATCGCAGCGATCTTTCTTGGTGCGAGCGGAGCGCAGGCGACTCTTGATGATTCGGGCAAGCCGCCAGCGGCCATATCGGTTGAAGATTACAAGATTGGACCTTCCGATGTTCTAACCATCGCTGTGCCCGATGCCCCTGAATTTGGCGGGAAATTCCGTGTGAGCGATTCAGGGGTGATTGAAGTGCCTGGAGTCACGACTCCGATTCGTGCGGAGGGATTGACAACAATCGAACTAGCCCACATCGTCCGCGATTCTTTAATTGGCGCCAAGCAATTGCGTGATCCGCGCGTAAGCGTTTTCGTTGAGGAGTATCACGGCCGCACAGTGACGGTGCTAGGAGCGGTTGCGAAGCCCTCTGTCTACCCTCTGACGAAGCGCACAAATGTTCTCGAAGCTATATCGCTCGCAGGTGGAAGCCTGCCAAATTCCGGCAACACAGTGACTATTGTTCGAGGAGCAGCCAGCGCCGAAGCGACGAATACGGCACCCGGCTCCGTGAAGATAGTTCAGATGAGCGATCTTACCAGCGGCAAAGATTTGGCCGCGGGGCTGGAAGTGAAGAACGGCGATGTCGTCAACGTGTCATCAGCGCAGCTCATTTACGTTGTAGGCGCGGTTACGAAGCCCGGCGGGTACACCATGAGCGATCCCAGTTCGGGTGTGAGCGTTGTGCAGGCCGTTGCGCTCGCTGAAGGATTGAAAGGAGTGGCCAGCACTCATGCTCTCATCGTGCGCCAATCGACGAACGACAAGGCTAGAATCGAAATTCCCGTTGATTTGCGCCAGATGATGGCTGGCAAATCTACGGACATGCTTCTTGCTCCGAACGACATCTTGTATGTGCCCACCAGCGGCGCAAGGCAAACACTGAAAGTTATGGGTGAAGTCGCGCTTTCGGCGGTTAATGGCGTCGCTATCTATGGCTTGGGCTATAGAGTTGGCGGAATCAGGTAATTCGTCAGGCTAAATATTCTCTCAAACTGAACATTTCTCAAACTAAGCATTTCTTAGACTAAACAAGGGGACCCAACATGGTTTCGCCCGCAAGAGCGAATCTAGATACACAACTCACAGCAAGTGCCGATGCGAACGCTTCTGTGCATAGTGCCGTGAAACCACTGGCTTTTGATTTTCTTGACCTGAAGGCCCAGTTTGCTGGGATTCGTGAAGAGATCATGGCTGCGCTGACCAGAGTGATGGAGAGTCAAATCTTCATCATGGGCAATGAAGTGCAGTCTTTTGAGCAGGAATTTTCGCAGGCATTCGGCGCAAAGCACGCGATCGCTTGTGCTTCAGGGTCGGACGCGCTGGTTCTAGCACTTATGGCCGCGGGAATCGGCATAGATGATGAAGTCATTACCACGCCATTTACGTTCGTAGCTACGGCGGGATCGATCGCACGGGTAGGTGCGAAACCCGTGTTCGTGGATGTTGATCCTGTTACCTTCAATATAGATCCGGACAGAATTACGCCAAGAATAACCAACAAGACGCGCGCCATCATGCCTGTACACCTTTTTGGGCAGACTGCCGAGCTTGGCCGAATCATGGCGGTTGCGCAGGAAAATAATTTGGTGGTGATTGAAGATGCTGCGCAAGCGATCGGCGCCACATACCAGAGTGAATTTGTAGGGAATGCGGGCCACTTCGGCTGCTTCAGCTTTTTTCCCTCGAAGAATTTAGGTGGCGCTGGGGACGGCGGGTTGGTTACGACCCGGAATCCCGAAATGGCGGACCGCTTGCGCCTTCTTCGCGTGCATGGCAGCCGCAAGAAATACCAGCACGAAATTTTGGGAACAAATAGCAGGCTGGATGCGTTACAAGCTGCCGTTCTGCGCGTTAAACTCAGTCACCTTGAAGAGTGGACACGCGCACGCCGCTCACACGCAGAGCGATATCGAGAGCTGTTCCGCCAATTCGATCTCGCGCGGTTTGTAGCGGTACCGGAGGATGCGCCTTCGGGCTGCGAGCATGTGTACAACCAGTTTTCGATTCGTTGCCAGGACCGGGACAATCTCCGCGAGCATCTTCGCGCACGAGGGATTCCGACCGAAGTGTATTACCCGACACCGCTTCATCTGCAGCCTGCTTTTTCCTATTTGGAGTATGCGGAGGGACAATTCCCGCACGCAGAGTTGGCAAGCCGCGAAGTAGTTGCCTTACCTATCTTCCCGGAATTGACGGAAGAGCAGCAGTTATCTGTTGTTCAGACCATCGCACAGTTTTACCTCTTCTAGTCGCGGGGTCCCGAAAGCCTTACGCGCAGTAGTGCGAATCCAGCAAGGATTTCCCTCGATTATGGAGCGCCTAATGACCTATCCAGATTTGCCGAAAGTTGGAGTTGTCGGTTGTGGCTATTGGGGCCGGAATTTGGTCCGCGTGTTTTCGGAAATCGGCTGTTTGGCCGCGGTGCACGACTCTGACGCCCAGCGGCTTGCCGAGTTGAGTAAAACCTACGCGGTCCAGGCAATGGAACGCTACGAAGATTTGCTTGCGGCACCCGATATTCCTTGCGTCGTCATCGCTGCTCCTGCTGCTGACCATTTCGTACTTGCCAAGCGTGCCTTGCTCGCAGGGAAAGATGTTTTTGTCGAGAAGCCGCTCGCGTTGCGCGTGGAAGATGGAGAAGAACTGACGGAGCTGGCGAGTCGCGAGTCGCGGATTCTGATGGTTGGCCACCTGCTCCACTATCATCCGGCGATTGTCCAATTGAGCCAGTTGATCCGTGACGGCGAACTCGGCCGCATCGAATACATCAGTTCCTCGCGATTGAATCTGGGGCGGTTGCGAACGGAAGAAGACATTCTCTGGAGTTTCGCGCCTCACGACATTTCTGCCATTGTCCATCTGCTGGGTGAGACTCCTACGAGCGTCACCGCGCAAGGCGCAAGTTACCTGAACCACCCGATTTCTGATGTCACGCTAACCATTCTGAGTTTTGCGAGCGGCGTGAAAGCGCATATTTTCGTAAGCTGGCTGCACCCATTTAAAGAACAGAAGATTGTGATTGTGGGCGACCGCAAGATGGCTGTTTTCGATGACACACAGGCGAAAACAAAGCTAGTGTTGTATCCCCACCGAATCGAGTGGATCAACCGCGTTCCCGTTGCGCGCAGGATGGAAGGCGAAACCGTGCCGCTGCCTGCGGAAGAGCCTTTGAAAACGGAATGCTTGCATTTCGTCGAGTGTGTTCGTGAAAGAAAAACTCCAAAGACCGACGGAGAAAATGGTCTTCAGGTGCTGAAGATACTTCATATGGCGAGTGAATCAGTTCGCCGTCATGGGGAACCAGTTTTTGTCAAACGAGAGCCGCGTCCAGCTTACTTTGCGCATCCGACGGCGCTTGTAGATCAACCGTGTGAAATTGGGGAAGGAACGAAGATATGGCACTTCTCGCACGTAATGGCGAACTGCAAGATTGGGCGCGGGTGCAATCTTGGACAGAACGTACACGTTGCCGACGGCGTGTGCATTGGTGACAACGTCAAGATCCAGAACAACGTCTCGGTTTACAACGGAGTGGAGTTGGAAGACGACGTGTTTTGTGGGCCTTCGATGGTTTTTACGAACGTAATCAGTCCGCGAAGCCACGTGAACAGAAAATCCGAGTATCAGAAGACACTGGTGCGGCGCGGCGCCACGCTCGGCGCCAATTCCACGATAGTGTGCGGCGTTACGGTTGGAAGGTATGCGTTCGTAGGAGCCGGAGCAGTCGTAACCAAGGATGTTGTCGATCACGCCATAGTCGTCGGCGTTCCAGCCCAGCAGATTGGATGGGCATGCACTTGCGGTACAACATTGCGTGACTTCAGTGGCTTGTGGCGATGCGAAGAGTGCGGCGCGAATTACAATTTGACTGATGGCGTGTTGGTGGCTGCAGCTGAATCGTATCGAGTGGCGCGGGCGGGTGCCGGAGCCGGTGCTGTGATGACAGCGGCGACAGATCACTGAAATGTGCGCGGCTATTCTGACCGCTGCGACTGCAGCGACAGTGAAATCAGCAGAACCCTTGCCACGCTCGGATGGGCGACAAGGAAAGAGTTCGTACTTATACAAAAACGAAAAGAAAAATCCGTATCGCGTGGTCGTACATGGCCTGGCGTATTTCTGCCAGAAACTACCAGCCAGTCTGAAGAGCGACAAATGGGATGTTCTCGATCGTTCCAACCACAGTGCAGTCCAATTGCCCGGAATTGTTCATGACCTGTCACGCTGCGATTTGGCCTACACGTGGGGAGGCCGAATCAGCATGGGCAAGTTCCTCTGGGCCGCGCGCCTGCTTCGAAAGAAGAAACTGGTGATGCTTTGGTCGGGAAGCGATGTTCTTCTTGCAAAAGAAGAATTGGCCGCTGGTATTTGCGAACCGTGGATCGCGGAAAAAGTGCATTGGGCCGTTTCCCCATGGGTGACGGAAGAAGTACGAAGCCTCGGCCTTGCCTGCGAACATGTTCAGACGTACATGATTCAGCCCGTTAGAGATCCCAAGCATCTGCCGCAACAATTTTCGGTTCTGCTATACGTAGGAGATGCGCGAAGGGCCGAACTTTATGGCTGGGATCGTATGTTAGAGGTTGCGCGCAAGCTTCCGCACGTCGCATTCAATCTTTGCGGACTTCCGGCCGGACAAAAGCTTGAAGGTCCTTCCAATATCACAATGTATCCGTGGACGCCTGATCTGAGCCGACTTATCGAGCAGACAACGGTGTATTACCGCCCGGTTCGGCATGACGGGCTCTCCTTCACTGTTCTGGAAGCCCTTTCCATGGGACGTCACGTGCTCTACAGCTATCCATTGACCGGATGCATTCAGACAACAAGTGTTGAGATGGCTTGCAAGGAATTAGAGAAGCTCGAAGCCGACCATGAATCCGGAAATCTAGCGCTGAATCAAGCCGGCATGCGTTACATTGCAGATTTCTACGCGCCAGAAATTGTTCGTTCTGATTTATTTCGCCGTTGGGAAGAAATCATCCTGTCGTAGATCATAATGACAATTTCACATCCTGAAGAGCTTTCGATGCGATCCCCAGATCCCAGCACGAAAACCCGATTGATCAGTGTTGTTGGCGCGCGGCCACAGTTCGTAAAAGTGGCACCGCTTTGCCGAGCCATTGAGGAGCACAATCAGCAGTTTCCGGAAGCTAGAATCGAGCATCAGATCATTCACACCGGTCAACACTACGATCGTGAACTTGCGGACCTGTTTTTCCATCAAATGAAAATACCGGCGCCGCGTTACAACCTGGGCGCCGGGTCTGGGTCGCACGGGACTCAACTGGCTCGCATGCTTGCGCGGATGGAACCCATCCTGTGTTCGCAACAGCCGGACTGCATGATCGTATATGGCGACACGAATTCGACTTTGGCTGGAGCGCTGCTTGCTGCAAGATTGAAGTTGCCTCTAGCCCATGTAGAAGCAGGCTGCCGCAGCGGTCAGATCAGTCAACCCGAAGAGCAAAACCGCATCGTTGCCGACAATCTGAGCCAATTGCTTCTTGCAAGTTCGGAAAAGAACCAGGCCAATCTTCATCGCGAAGGAATTGGCGTTCCTGACGATCCACTGCGCCGCCGTGTGCTTGTAGTCGGAGATATCCTGCTGGATGCGCTTCTGCAAAACACGGCCATTGCGGAACAAGACGCGCAACTTCACCTCGATCACTTCGGTGTAAAGAGTAAATCGTATTATCTTCTTACACTTCATCGCGCCGAAAACACCGACCATCTCGACCGCCTTCGCGGCATTGTGGAGGGCGCCAGCGGACTCCAAGCGCCTGTTGTCTTTCCCGTTCACCCCCGCACCCGGAAGATTCTTTCGCAAGCGGGAATTCCCCTGAACGGCAATCTGTTGCCCCTTGAGCCGCAGGGCTATCTTCAGATGCTGACCCTTCAGCGCCATGCTCTCAAAATCCTCACTGATTCGGGTGGCATCCAAAAAGAGGCTTTCTACCTCGGAGTGCCTTGCATTACGCTGCGCGAACGAACCGAATGGACGGAAACAGTGGAGGCGGGCGCAAATCGCCTCGTTCCAGCAGAGCCAGCTGCCATTCGGGCTGCAGCTTCAGAAGAGTTCGAGCTGCGGAAGGACTATCAGCCTTACGGGGATGGCACGACCGCACAGCGCATTGTTGCGGAACTCGCACACGTTGCCCATTGATCGTTCTTGGGAATCAAGGATCAGCCATGAAGGCGCCTAAAGTAGTTCATCTGACTTCAGTTCATCATGCTCTTGATCCGCGTATTTTCAAGAAAGAGTGCCGGTCACTGGCACGCGCGGGTTTTGACGTGACCGTCGTTGCTCCGTATCCGAAAGATGCGTTCGAAGAGCAAGTACACATTCGTTCCGTCAAAAAGCACAAGTCGCGCATAGCCAGAATGACGCGAACCGTTTGGAACGTATTTCAAACCGCGAAACGATTGGACGCGGACATTTATCACTTCCACGATCCTGAATTGATACCGGTGGCGCTCCTACTTCGTAGCAGCGGCAAACGCGTGGTTTACGATATTCACGAAGACTATCCGAAAGACATTTTATTCAAGGAATATTTGCCCACGTGGAGCCGACGTTGGATTTCGGATATGGCGGCACGCGTGGAGGCGGCCGCGTGCCGCCATTTTTCAGCTCTTGTTTCTGTTTCTCCCTCGATTGCTGACCGCTTGCGTGTGGCCAACAGCCGAACGGTTATCGTTTGCAACTATCCTTATCCCGAGGAATTGATCGACAACAATCCTGCGCCATGGGAAACCCGCAGATTAGCGACGGCCTACACCGGCACAGTGACCGCAGAGAGGGGCATTCCACAAATCGTGCAGGCAATGGGCCTACTGCCCGATTCTATGGGAGCAACTCTAGAAATTGCAGGCGATCGAATGTTGGACGAAGTGAAGACGCTCAAGGGATGGGATCGTGTGAAGTTTTATGGTCCCGTCGATCAAGCTACTGTGTATCAGATTCTTCGCAACGTGAGAATCGGTTTGTTGTGTGAACACCCCATCGCTGGGCGAGTGGAATGCACACCTGTAAAACTATTCGAGTACATGGGAGCGGGGCTGCCGGTGGTCGCATCAAATTTTCCACTGTGGCGCGCCATGCTGGGTGATATGCGGTGTGCAATATTTGTCGATCCCCTCAATGTCCGCGAGATCGCTGATGCTGTGGAATATCTTCTGACCCATTCGGAAGAAGCCCAGGAGATGGGACGCCGCGGACAGGCGGCAGTGCTTGAACATCTAAATTGGGGCACGCAATTTCCAACGCTCGTGCGGCTCTACACCGACCTGGTGGACGAAAAGTGTGCGGCATAGCGGGAATTGTCGCTCCCAAGAGTTTTGATCCCAAGACTCTCGTGGAGATGACGCAGCTCATTCAGTATCGCGGACCGGATGGCTATGGCTTTGCCTTTGCGAGTGGCGATGGTCGGCGCGATATGGAGGTCATCCACAATCAGGATCGGCTTCCCCTCGATTCCAGGCCAACGATTGGCCTTGGCAATCGGCGTCTCGCAATACTGGACGTTTCAACCGCAGGCAGTCAGCCGATGCAAACCGAGGACGGCGTATACACCATCACATTCAATGGCGAAATCTACAATTACAAGGAAATCCGCGAAGAACTGAAACAAGCCGGAATTTCGTTTCGGAGCCATACGGATACGGAAGTAATTCTCCGCGCGTACCAACAATGGGGCGAAGAGTGCTTGCAACATTTCAATGGTATGTGGGCTTTCGCGATCTGGGATCGCGTGCGACAGCGCTTATTCTGTGCCCGCGACAGGCTCGGCGTTAAACCCTTTTACTATACGATGTATGACGGTTGCTTTTTCTTTGCTTCGGAAATTAAGCAAATCCTACAGGCGACAGGAATGCCGAGGATCGCAAATTCCACGGCGGTCGTCCACTTTCTGGAATGGGCTCTGCTTGACTACTCGGATGAGACTTTTTTTGATGGCATTCGTCAGCTTCCGGGCGGAAGTTACCTCACCCTTGACCTGCCTCAATTGAACTTACAAATCCGACGCTATTGGGATTTGCAAACCGGACCGGAACTTGAACTCAAAGATGGTGAGGCCATCGAACAATTTCGGGATCTTTTTTCCAGCTCTGTTCGCTTGCGCCTCCGCAGTGACGTGCCTGTCGGCATTTCGCTTAGCGGCGGTTTGGATTCCTCATCTGTTGTGTGCGAGGCGAGGAAGGTTTCTCCGGAGACGGAGCTCCGTACCTTTTCAGCTTGTTTTGAGGATCCAGAAATTGATGAAAGAGAGTACGTGTCGGCAGTTGTGCGCGAAGTTCAAGGGACAAGTCATCTTGCTTTCCCGCAAGGGCCTGCATTCTGGAAGTCACTTGAGAACATTACTTATCACCAAGACGAACCTGTCGGCAGCCCGGGAGTGTATGCGCAATGGTGCGTGATGGCCGAGGCTCGAGAGCATGGCGTGCCAGTTATTTTGGGAGGCCAGGGGGGCGACGAAACGCTCTGTGGATATCAAAAATACCAGTTTTTCCACTGGTTGCATTTGTTGCGCCAGAGAGATCCACGGTTTTTGAGTGAGACTTTCAGGTGGTTGCGCGGAGGCACATCATCGGGTTGGAGTCCCTCCGCCATAAGTCGCTATCTGCCTGCGCAATTCCGGAGAACTTTCTCGACTGTCAACCGGATTGGTGCGCGAGAGCTGAAACAACTGGCACAGGATGTGCGCCCTTCACTTGGACCTGGCCAAACGGTGGCGGAACGCCAAAAAACCGACTTGGTTTACTCGAGCATCCCTGCTCTGTTGCATCATGAAGATAGAACCGCGATGGCTCATTCCGTAGAGTCACGATTGCCTTTTTTGGATTACCGGCTTGTAGAATTCCTTTTGCGTTGCCCCACTGTTCTTAAGCTGCGAGATGGCTGGAGCAAGTGGCTGTTACGGAATGCGTTGGCGGATACGCTGCCGGAAAAGATACGACTGCGCCGGACGAAACTTGGGTTCAACACTCCGGAAAAAAAGTGGATGCGTCACGGACTTCAAAACGGATACCGACGAGTTTGGGACGCCTCTGGTCTTCGTATGCAGAGATATATTGATCCCGCCAAGTTTCGCGAGGAGTGCCAGATGCTGGTCAATGGATCTCCCCGCGGACTTTCTCCCGGGACGCTCTTTCGCGCCGTTTCGCTGGAGACGTGGGCGAATGTGTTCTCCGTGAATTGAATACACGCTCTTGCATGAGATTCCTGATACTCACTCAATACTTTCCGCCGGAAATTGGTGGCGCTCAGACCAGGCTGAAGTCCTTCGCTTCTGAACTCGTACGCCGTGGGCATGACGTGGAAGTCGTTACCGCCATGCCGAACTATCCTCGCGGAAAGTTTTTCGAAGGATACGAAAAGGGTTGGTACAAACGGGAAGACCTTGAAGGAATCACCGTTCATCGGGTGTGGCTCTATCCCGCTGTCGGCGGCGGCCTGAAGCGCATGCTGAATTACACGTCGTTCACAGCAATGAGTTTCTACGGTCTCTGCAGGGCGCAAAAGCCTGACTATATTTTTGTGGAGTCACCACCTTTGTTTCTTAGCTTTCCTGCGTTTCTTGCAGGACTTGTTTGGCGCGTTCCCTTTATTTTCAACGTTGCTGATCTGTGGCCCGATGTAATTGTGGACGGGGGCTTTATGAAAGAAGGCATAGTCATCACCTGCCTTCGGAAGATCGAAAAATGGAGTTATCGCCGCGCTGCTTTTGTGAACGCCGTCACGGACTGGATTTTCAAGCTGCTCCAGGAAAGGAAGTCTGTGCCGCTGCAAAAACTCCTGTTTTTGCCAAATGGAGTGGACACACAGAAATTTCGTCCGGCTCCTCCCGACAGCGACTTACGGGAACAGCTTGGTCTGAGCGGCAAAAATATCGTGCTTTGGGCCGGAACCTTGGGGTTCGCTCACGGGCTTGAGAACGTGTTGTTGGCTGCCAAACTTTTGGAAGGCGAGTCCGATCTTCATTTTCTTTTTGTTGGAGATGGCTCTGCCCGTGTTGGTTTGCAGCAAATGCACCAGCAGTTGAAACTCAAAAACGTTACGTTTCGCGATCCTGTACCTCTCGATTCTGTTCCAGCCTATTTTTCCATCGCTCTTTGTGGCTTAGCGTCTCTCGTGGATATACCCACTTATGAGGGAGCTCGGCCTTCAAAACTTTTTCCGGTGCTCGCTTCCGGCAAACCGCTCATTTTTGTTGGCAAGGGTGAAGCAGCCCAACTGGTGGAACGTGCACAGGCTGGAATCGTCGTGCCGCCGGGTGATCCTCAATGCCTTGCAGATGCGTTTCTGCGCTTAGCGCGCAATCCAGAGCTTGCTGCAGAGCTAGGACAGAACGGCCGGCGATTTGTTGAAAACAATCTCCAGTGGTCCAAGTTGGTTGGAGAATGGTTGCGCCAATTGACCTCTGACCGAATCGCAGAGCAGCCCGTCGCCGCTGATGTTTCTAAAGTTTCCTTGTAGCAAATCCAATTTCGTCCGGGGTCTCATATGTCTTCCGCGTCTGCCGCAATGTCGCCTGTTAGTCCCTTCTTGCAATTCCATCGAGCGTCAATCGGCGAGGAAGAGATCGAGGCTGTCCGCGAAGTTCTAAGCAGCGGTTGGCTCACGACAGGTGAACGCGTCAAGCGGTTTGAATCCCATTTTGCCGATCATGTCGGAGCAGCTCATGCCGTTGCCCTCAGTTCGTGCACAGCTGCTTTGCATCTCGCTTTGGCCGCCATCGGTTTGGAGGAAGGTGACGAAGTTATTCTTCCCACGATGACCTTTGCCTCATCTGGGGAAGCCGTTTTGTATTTCCGCGGCCGCCCGGTGTTGGTTGATTCGACTGCAGATTTGTTTCACATGGATCCTGCCCAGATCGAAGCGAACATTACTCCTCGGACAAAAGCCATCATGCCCGTGCATTACTCGGGCTACGCGCACGGTCTGGATTCGATTCTGGAGATCGCCGATCGCCGCGGCCTTAAAGTTATCGAAGACGCCGCTCACTCATTCCCGTCACGCTTCCGCGGAAAATTCATCGGCACGTTTGGCGACATTACTTGCTTTTCGTTCTACGCGACAAAAACCATCACCACCGGCGAAGGCGGCATGGCTACCACCGAAGATCCCAAACTTGCCGATCAGATGCGGCGGCTCAGCCTCCACGGTATTAGTCGCGATGCATGGAAACGCTATTCTGCTGAGGGTTCCTGGCGGTATGACATCGAAGCCTTGGGTTACAAGTACAATCTGACGGACCTCCAAGCTGCCATCGGAGTCGTACAACTTCAAAAATGCGAAACTTTGCTCGCCCGGCGTGCTGCGCTTGCCGCGCGTTACACACAGGAGCTTTCTTCTCTGAGTGCGTTCTCCGTGCCTGTCACACCATCTGACGTTGACCACGCCTGGCATCTTTACGTCCTGCAAGTGAACAACGGTGCTCTGAAAATCTCACGCGACGCCATCATCCAGGAACTGAAAAAACGCGGTGTCGGAACCTCAGTTCACTTCATTCCGCTTCATCTACATCCTTTATACCGGCAAAGTGGATACTTGCCCGGCCAGTTTCCCAATGCCGAGCAGCATTTCTCGCGCGCGATATCCCTTCCTCTCTTTCCCGATCTTTCCTGGGAAGAGCAAGATCGCGTGATCCAGGCTCTTCACGACATCGTTCGCATACACCACTGCTAATACACCTGAATCGCTCGAAGGCAAGCACGATCTTTGCACGAGGAACTAACAATTTCAAAAACCGCGCTCGCATGCCGCGCGGCGGGAGGCCAGAAGTGGAAAAAAAAGATGGCGTTGTCGTTGTGGGGCTCGGAGAGGTCGGCCGGCCTTTGTTGGAGCTTCTTTCGCCGCATTACGACACTATTGGCGTGGACATCGCACCGGCCGTATCGTCAAGTGTTCCGGTGGATGTCCTGCATGTTTGCTATCCGTTCGACATTCAGGACTTTGTTGGTGAAACAGCCCGCTACATTGATTTCTTTAAACCCAAACTGACGATCATTAATAGCACCGTAGGGGTTGGAACTACGAGAGCCATAGCACATAGAACCGGCGCCGCGCTTGCACACAGCCCTGTGCGCGGGAAGCATGCACGTATGCTTGAGGAGCTCCAGCGTTACACGAAATTCGTTGGGGCTCTTGATGCCTCCGGCGCGAAACATGCTTCCGACCATTTTGCAGCTGCTGGTTTGAAAACCAAATCGTTGTCTTCGCCAGAAGCAACTGAACTGGCCAAACTAACCGAGACCAGTTACTTTGGTTTGCTGATTGCGTGGGCGCAAGAGGTCGAGCGTTATTGCGATCAGGCCGGTACTTCCTACGAGGAAGTCATCTCGATCTATGACGAGATAGGTTTTTTTCCAAGAACCAAGTATTTCCCAGGAATTATCGGCGGTCATTGCGTCATGCCGAACATCAAGATCTTGCGGCAGTTTGCAGATGCACCACTTCTGGATGCAATTGAGGCTTCCAATCAATCGAAAATAACTCGCGACGCCCAAGAGGATTCAGCCGACCGATACTTCAAGGTCGCCACATCCAGCAACTGAAAGTAAAATGACAACACTAGTATTTACAGTGAAAGCGCAACTCGCTCATTGAGTGTATGAAGACGGCGCATGATTCCGATGAACTCTACCTTTTATACTCGCTTCGGCAAGAGATGGTTTGACGCCGCTGTTTCATTGATCGGCTTAGTGTTCTTGAGCCCATTATTCCTGGTCGTCGCTGTTGCAGTGCGCCTTTCGAGCGCAGGCTCCGCTTTCTTTTCTCAAGTGAGAGTTGGGCAGTTCGAAATACCGTTTCGCATCCTTAAATTCCGCACGATGCGTCGGTCGCCCTCAGGCTCTGGTTCTTTGCTTACCGCTGCGGGTGATCCACGGATCACAGGCCTAGGCCGTTGGCTTCGCAAAACGAAAGTCGATGAACTTCCACAGATTCTCAATGTCTTGGCCGGTGACATGAGTTTGGTGGGCCCTCGTCCCGAGGTGGCTATTTACATCTCAAACTACACGGCCGTCCAAAAGGAAGTCTTTACGGCAAGGCCCGGTATTACCGGCCCCTCCATCATCCTCAATGAAGAACAACTGATGGCTGGGCAAGCCGACAAAGAGCGTTTCTATCTCACAACCATTCTTCCGGCTAAGTTGCAAGTTGATCTCGACTACTGCTCGAACATCACCTTTTCGGGCGACTTGTACATTCTTTTTCTTACGTTCGGCCAGCTTTTCCGAACGCGCGCTCATCGGTCGAATGTGCCCAACTCCATTGTTCATCTCGCTACGGCGCCTCTGAATGCCCGACGGCAGCCTCGCTAGTAAGTTGCTTCTATTGACGGCTCACGCTACGAAAGCGGTTGTGAATGAATCCTTGGAGTTTTTACTTCCTCTTAACAAGTTCCTTACATAGACAGCGTATTGTGGCGCTCAGTTAGAGGTGAGGTAACGAAGCAAATGCAGGGGAGCAAAGCCCATTGTTCTCCGAAGGTTTGTTTTTGGTATAGCAGGTTCGTCGAGGACACAAAGTGAGGACGCACTTCCATCTTTGGCTGGAGCGCATTGCTCGCGCACTGGTCGATTTTATTGCGGTTCAAGTGGCGGCGGCGATTGCGCTCGCATTTGCTAGCTCGCGCGCTTCCTCTCTGCCATCTGAAGGTGCCCTGGCACACTATTACTTCCACGTTTTCCTTCCGATCTCTCTTGTATTTCCCCTGGTGTACTCACTCTCGGGGCTCTACACGAAGCTGCGCGGCTACTCGCTTGCTTACAAACTGCGCTCCGCGGCGTTAAGTGCCTCAGTTGCGACTCTACTTGTTATCTTCGTCAGTTTTCTAATGGGGCGTTTCCAACTCCCCCGCGCAGCAGCGCTTCTCTTTGGTCTAAATGCTATAGCTGCAGCTGTCGGCGTTCGCTGGATGAAGGATTGGCTTTTCCACAGAGAGTCGGAGCAGACCGTAGGGCCTCCAATCGTCCACGCGGTATCTTCCGATTCGAACACCGTTCTTGTTGTCGGTGGCGCGGGCTACATCGGGTCGCTCGTGGTTGATAAACTTCTGGCACGCGGTTGTACTGTCCGACTTCTCGACAATCTTCTCTATGGCAATCGCGGCATCGAACGCCACCTGTCGAATCCGCGGCTTGATTTTATTCAGGGCGATTGCCGCAACATTCAAGATGTTGTTCGCTCAATGAGCAACGTCAAAGATGTGATCCACTTGGCTGCGATCGTCGGCGACCCAGCCTGCGCCCAAGACGACGCCAATGCCTTCCAGATCAACTACGCGGCCACTCGGATGATGGTCGAAATTGCCAAAGGTCACGGAGTCGAGCGATTCCTATTTGCTTCCAGCTGCAGCGTTTACGGGGCTTCCGACAACGTCATGGACGAAAGATCTGAAACTGCTCCTGTATCTCTCTACGCGGAAACCAAACTCCATTCCGAGCAGGTGCTTCTTGAAGCCAAATCTCGGAGCTTCCACCCCACTGTTCTCCGTTTTGCCACTGTCTTTGGACTAGCACCAAGACCGCGCTTCGATCTCGTCGTCAACCTGCTTACGGCAAAGGCGATTCAAGATGGCGTCATCACCATCTACAATGGCGATCAATGGCGTCCTTTCCTCCATGCGAATGATGTTGCTCAGGCTGTGACGCAGACTCTATGTGCCTCTTTGGACTCCGTGAGTGGGGAAACCTTCAATGTGGGTGACGACGGGCTTAACTTCACGTTGGCCCAAGTTGCTGAAAAAATTCAATCTCTTATTCCACGAACGCAGGTGGAATACGTGGAAAATTCCGACCGGCGCAACTATCGCGTCTCCTTCCGGAAAATCAAAGATTGCCTTGGCTTCATCGCGGGCTACTCGATTGAGGATGGCATCCAGGAAATCAAACGTGCATTTGAGACTGGTGAAATCGTTGACTATCGCCATCCTTTTTACAGCAATGTTTCCTTTCTGAAGGAACATGGGCGCGTTCTCGCGAAAAATGAACTAGACATCAAAGTTATGGCAGCATTCGCTGGTGTAGGTGCTAAGCAGGTTACCTTCACGACCAAGGTCCCACCGTCTTACACCGTGCCTGCGACCGCCTCGTTGGATCGCCTCACGAGCGGCCTCGATTCAACTCCTTCTTGATCGGAATTTCGCCGGCATATGACCGAAAGCATATTTCAGGCCCGTACGGAAGTGTCCGCGGAGCAAGGCACAAAAAGAGAAAGGGCTTGGAGCTTCATTTGGGAGCCGCGAGTCAGCGTGCCATGGGCGCTCTTTCTCCTTAGCCTGGCGTTTCTCTCGATTGCCCTTGCTTCCCGAATGGCGATCGCCTACTTCGCTTCTGCGTTTGTGTTTTTCGCCTTGCCCGGTTTCTTCATCGTCCAGATTTTTTTCGCGGACCAGCCTGGTACTTGGCCCGAACGCAGCATCATTGGAGCAATTTTCGGCGTAGCCATCAGTAGCTACTTAGCAATTCTCGTAGGTTTTTGGAGCGGCTGGAATCTGAAATCGATATTATTAGCTCTCATTGGACTCTCTTGTGTTTGTGGCGTGATTGGACACTACTTCCGGGGACGTTTTGGTCTTTCGCTGCGTCCTTGGACTCGCGTGGATTCGATAATTGTTGCCGGAATGGGCATCGTTCTTGTTTTGTTCAGCGCAATTCCGGCCCTTCAAGTCGGAAAGCTGACTTCGCAGGGCTATGCCTACACGTGGCTCTACGGCTTTGACTTCCTTTATCGTGCAGACGTGATTCAGGCGATGACCACTAATTTGCCCCCGGATTGGTATTGGATGTCCGGCATCCCACTGCGCATGTATTTGGTTGGCTACGCATTACCGGCTTTCGCTTACACGGCCAGTGGAAAGACACTTGCCCTTCACTCCATTCTCCTGCTTACGACTCTTGCTTGCGGTTTTCTGCTGCTTGCGTCTTTGTACATTTTTCTTCGCAACTTGTTTTCCGAAACCCGAGTTCTGCTTTCAACTCTCTTTGTAACGCTGGTTGCCTACAGCTACTACTGGGTTTACGACGCCGCTAAAGCTCTGCTGTTGAAGCCTGGCCAAGGACTTTTCGGCAGCGTTTCCAGTGTTTCACACCACCTGCAACGCACGATTTTGGTGGAACCTCAAGCGGCTCTCGCTACATCGCTAATTTTCGTTGTGCTCGCGCTGCTTGCCCTGATGCGTTTTCGCTTGAACAACTCAGCGCTGGCCGTGTTCCTTGGCCTTTGTTTGGCGATTTCTTTTGGAATGGAAGCGATGCAGGGGCTACTGGCCGTCGTTTGGTTCGGTCTCTACTATTTTCTGCGAATCGCATGGGACAAATCATTGAATGGCGAAGCAGTGAAACCTTTCCTGGCTTTCCTGGTTTCGTGTGGCATTGTGTCCGCCAGTTTTTTTGCAATAGGGATGTACCAGCGTTCGACCTCGCATTTGGCCCCATTTGCTTTTAGCAAATGGATCGCGGAATTTGGTGTTCTCTATTTTCTTATTGAGATGGGCCCTCTATTCCTATTGGGCATCTGGGGTGTCATACGCTGGTGGCGCGGGCCCCGTGAGGAATTTGGATGGCCTCTGTTACTCTTGGCAGGAGTCACAATCTTGCAGGTGCTGTTTGTTTTTCAGAAACCGCCGGCCCGCATGGCTGACCGCCTCTTGCCGCTTGTTTTGATTCCATTCGTAGCTTATTTGTTTCGCGATCTTTGGTCGGCCCGGCTTTCGCGGATCGCGGCTCTCGCCACCGGAATCGTCATTCTGCTTGGCGTTCCCACGTTCTTCACAGACATTCATGCGGCGTCCGACGTGAGCAACCCGTACGACACGCGCTACGTGCGCCCAGAAGACATGCAAGCCTGTCAGTGGATTCGGCAGAATCTCCCCGAGACCGCCGTTGTCCAGGGCGAATATGACTATTTTTCCGGACCTGATCGGGGTCTCTACTTGTCCTTGATTGCCAGTTTTGCACAGCGTCCCCAGGTTCTCGGCTGGACCACGAATGCTGCCTATGTCGTAGACAACGGCTGGCCCGTCGCCAAGGAACGCCGGTCCGACCTCGACCAGATGTTCAGTTCTGTTGAACTCTCTTCCGTTATCCGCGTGGTCCGGAAATACTCTATTGGCTATCTCTACGTTGGTCCTTTCGAAGCGGGGAAATACCCTCACTTTGCCGCGCTCTTGCAAAATGCCCCAGGTCAATTCCGGGAGGTTTATTCGCAAAACGGTGTCTCCATCTTCCGCTACCTCGAACCTCAACCGTCGACGCGGGCTTCTAGTTCGCCCTCCCCTTAGCGAGCAATCGAGGAGTCCGTGCGTCCCTTGTCTTCGACATCTCATTCTCCATTCACGTGGCCACAACAAATCTTTCGCGCAGCTTCGTCAAAATAGGAGTTTCTATGCGAGTGACCTACTACGGACAGGCTTGCACGCTCACCGAAGCAGGCGGCCTCAGAATTCTCACCGATCCTTGGCTTACGGAAGGCGCTTACCAGGGCACTTGGTTCCACACCCACCTTCTTGCGGATGCGGGAGTAAGGCCGGAGCACGTCGCGAAGGGAATTGACTATTTGTTCCTCTCGCACGAGCATCAGGACCATCTGGACGTGGCCACACTGAAGCATTTTCCTTCGAACATTCCGGTACTCATCTGCCGATTCGCAACCACGAAGTTCCGTAAATACTTGGAGGTTTTGGGCTTTACGAACATTCGCGAGGTGGATTCAGGCCAACCTTTAATGCTCGAAGGGGAAGTGGCCGTCACGATTTTCTCAACCGCCGAATACACCAACGATTCCGCGATCCTGATAGAGCACAACGGCGTCCGGATGTTCAATGAGACCGATTGCAAACTTGCTTTCGGCGATCTTGAAAAGCTTTCCCATCTCGGAATAGACATCGGCTTCTATATGTTTTCGGGTGCCAACTGGTATCCGATCTTGTACGACTATCCTGAAGACGTCATGCTTGAAATGGTGCGGCTCCGGCGCAGGTCGTTGCTTCGCAGTCTTGTCCAGCGGGTCAAACTTACGAAACCACGGTTCGCCGTTCCAGCAGCCGGCCCTTGTATGGTTCTTGCCCACGATTTGTTGGCCTTGAATGATGAGAGACAAGGGATTTTCATTGACCCTGAGGTTGCGGTGAGGGAGCTGGGGCAGTCCAAACTGGCATCGCATCCTTTATATATGGTGGCTACCGACGTTTGGGACAGCGACAAGGGCTTCGAACCCCACGCTCCAGCCGCTTTGCGGGTGCCCAGAAGCGAATATATTCGCTCGGCTTCCGAACGGATGGCACCCCAAATTGCCGCAGCGAGGGCAGCGGAGCCGCCTGCACATTCAGGTCTCGGCGATTCCCTCGTGAAGTATTTCGATGCTCTTGTTGGTGCTCAGACTGAGTCCGTTCGGCGAAAGATCAACGCTAAGCTTGCATTCGATGTAACAGGGCCGCAGGGCGGAAAGTGGACTGTGGATTTTTCCTTATCGAATGGAAATTTTGTCCGGGAGGGAATTCTTCCGGACTGGACTTACAAGATTGAAGTCGAGGACAAACTGATTTCGCCATTTGTTACCGGCCAGGAGCCTTTCTTTGAGGATTTGCTTTTGTCCTTGCGGTTTCGATGCTCGCGCCGCCCCGACCAATACAACGAGCCCCTTTACCATTTTCTTTACGAACCCGACCCGGAGAAACTACAAAACTGGTATGCACAACACTGAACTCTCCCTCACCGACCTTGCCGAAAATTCGCCTGTTTGCATTGAGCACGATGGTTCCAAGGTGCTGGTGATCCGCTCCGGCGGGCGCGTGTTTGCCTATGAAGATAGATGTCCGCACGCTTTTTGGCCGCTCTCGCAAGGCACAGTCGCTGGACCAATCATTGAGTGCCCCGGCCATGGGTGGCAGTTTGATGTGGAAACGGGTCGCTGCCTGACTTCGCCGGCGTATTGCCTGAAGTCCGTGCCTTCGACAGTGGAAGGTGGAACAATTGTTTTGCAACGGGAAGAAAAGAGCGCAACCGACAGCAGCGCAACGGTTTCACATGCATGTTCATAAAGCTGTGCTTGCCTGACTGAATCGACCCAGAAAGTCCGCGAATACTTTTTTGTAGCGCCACAACTCCGCACTGGACGGGACCAGTAGAGTCCGCCAATCTGCGTTCAACTCGTATCGCAATGCGGATAACAGCAACACGCTATTGAAAAGATAAGCTACTGAAGATGCCAGCGCTGCGCCCTGAATTCCCATTCGCGGAATCAAAAGAAGGTCGAGAACAACCGTAACGACGAGCGACACTACGCTGAAGATGGAAGAATAAGTGGTTTTACCGCGCCCTGCCAGGTCGGATGCGGCTACCTTGCCCATTGCGAGGCTGATTGTTCCAGGCAAAAGCCACCAAATAACCGGCACGGCCGGAGCGAATCGGGTACCAAACACCAGAGGAATAGCGATCGGAGAAACCAAAGCAAGTATTGCTCCCGAAACGCAAGAAATCAGAAATACTTGGCGCAAGATCAGACAAGTGAACGTGGATGCATCTTCGTGCGTCGTGCGCGCGGTGCGCGGAAACAGGGCCGTAGCCACGGCTTGCGGCAGTTGCCAAAGAGATTCTGAAACCGTGACTCCTACCGCATAGATTCCGACCTGAGCTGGGTTCAGGAAATTGTTCACGATGAAAACGTCCAGACGGTAGGTGAAGAGCGCGGCTACGTTGCCAAGTTGTCCGCGCAAGCCCACGAATAACCCCGAGCGCAGTTCATGCGGCATAGCAGGAGCCGTCCAAATGCCGGCGCGAAAAGTCTTCCTGGCGAGAGCGACTGCAACCAAAACACCAGCTGCAAGACCAAACCAATTTCCCCACATCGCGGCAGCCGCGCCCCGGTCATAAAGCCGGACCAGCACAAGCATGGCCGCTAGGCTTGCAGAATTTTCCAGAAGCGCAACGGCGGCGCGTTCACGAAACAGCTCACCTCCAGTAAGAAGCGCGATCGAGTAGTTGAAAAGAACGGCAATTGGGATGCAAAGTAAAACGACGAGAGCAAGCTCTGGTGTCACGCCTTGCAGCAGAGAAGAGTGCAATCGCGAATAGAGTAACCACCAAAGGCCTTCAGTAACAACGCAGCCGAGGAGAGCCCACCACAGAATGGTACGCAGCCAGTGAGAAGGATCCTTGCGCGCAGCAGACCAAAGCACAATTGGGATGTCGCCGCCGAGTCCGCTGAGGGTTGCCCCAAACCAAACCGCCATCATGCATACACTGATTTGGCCGCGTGGAGTAGGCCCGAGTAACCGCGCCATACAGACTTCGGTAAGTAATGCGACTGCGACGTTAACAGCCTGACCACCCAGAATGGTGGCGATATTCGTGATGAAGTTAGGGCGAGCGGGCACGATTGGCTAAAACAAAAACTTAACTCCCAATTGCATGGTTCTTGGGCGATGAGCATCAATGGGGTGAAGAAAAGCACTGGAAGCCAGGCATCCAGGATCTCCCGCGCTGCCGTTTGTGTCTCCGTAGCAATCGATGACATTGTTTCCCGCATTGCCGGGATGTGACTGGTCGTAAATTCGGAATTGCGTGTGATTGAAAAGGTTGAATGTTTCAATACGGAATTGGAAAGAGCGTCCTTCGGCCAGCGGGAAAGTTTTGGAGAGCGCAACGTCGAAGTTGGTGCGGTGTGGATTGCTCAGGAAATTTCGACCGGCGTTTCCAAAAGTCAAACCAGTGGGAGCAGCAAACTGGTTTGGGTTGCCAAGAAGGGGACCAAAGGTGAAGCCGCCACCGGTTCTCCTGCCAGGCGCTGAACCCGGATTCGCAGCCAGATCCGGATAGGAAGCAGCTCCCGCCACAGTGACCACGCCCGCATTATCTGGAGAACTGATTCCATCCACGGAACCAAGATTCAGCACGCTGAACGGTGTGCCGGACTGAAAGACGGTGATGCCGGAGAGTTCCCAGTTGTCCAGAACCTTGTGGGCCACGGAATCGGAACCGCCTTGGCTCCTATTCTTGTTCAATTCATTCGTTGGATCGTCGAACGTATTTTCAATAAAATTGTGAAGCTTCATCAAAGGCAGTTGATACACATAACTGATGTTCAGCAGATGCCTTTGATCGAAATCCGAGCTGGCACGGTTGGAAGGCAAATTGTAGGCGTCGATGAATGTTGCTTCGGTGCGGTCAGAAGCGTCGTCGATCGAATGGCTGTAGGTGTAGGAAACCCCTAGCGTCAGCGGTCCCGCAGTTCTGCGAATACTGGCCTGAAAAGCGTTGTAGTTCGAGTTGGCGACATTTTGAAGCGAGTAAACCTGCCCCATGAAAGGCGCGATGACGTTGCCCGGAGTACGCAACGCGCTGGGCAGAACGTTGGGCGGTGAGATTCTCGTAAAATCGACAGGCATTCCATAGCAAGCGGCCAGAGAATTCCCCCATCCTGGGAACTGAGGCCCGATTCTTTGGCCATTCCAGGTAACAGGAGTCGCGGAATTTTGGAATGCCTGCGCGACGGCGGAGCAAAAATTCAATGTCACAGGCTGGCCCGCAAGGAACGGATTCTGGGAAATGTTCAGCGGCACCAACTGATTAGCGTTGAGTTGAGCCGTCAGGTGCGTGCCCTTGCTGCCGACATAAGCGACTGACGCCAACAATTTCCCAGGAAGTTCCTGTTGGACACTGAAGCTCCATTGCTGTGTATAGGGCCAGGTCGCTTTGGTTGGAATCGCCGTCACACTTATCGGGAAAGCGCTGCCACCGGACGTGATGTTACTGCAACCTTGCCCAACATTTCCGATGCACGCCCATGACGGTACGCCATATTGGGTCATGCTAATCACGCCGCCGGCGCTCGCGTTTCCTGGACTACCCTCCAAGGAGCCGGTATTAGCTTCGTTTCCCGTGCCGTGCTCAAAGAAAATGCCGTAACCGCCACGAACTGAAGTCTTGCCCTTGCCGAAAGGATCCCAGGCGAAACCAATGCGCGGGGCGGGATTGAAAAGGTGGTTGGTCATGCAGCCATCGGGGACGGGCGTACCGTCTTTGTATTTGTCCACGCCGCAGCGCACGAGACCATTCGTAAGGTAGGGACTGAGATTGTTCAGGTCCGTTGGCACAAAGTTGTTGGGACCCAATGGAGTCGTTGGACCAATCGCCAGTGCGCCGGTTCGCTGAAAGAAACTCAGCTGCGATGCGAGAGTGGAGTCGAACTCGGAAGGCACCCAATTATATGAAAATTTATTTTTTTCATGGTAAAGGCCGAAAAAACTGGCGCGGAAGCCAAGATTCAAGGTTAGTCGCCTCGTGATCTTCCAATCGTCCTGAATGTACGGTTCCACGATGGTGTAGTTGTTGTGGTAAACGCCCTGCCCGCTGTCTTGTGTATAAGTCGCCGTGGAATTGGGTGCCCCGCCCGCGCCCCCAGCTGGCGTACCGAATAGCAGTAGATCAGCGAATACGTTACCGGTGCTGTTCGGACCGGTACTGCTGAGATAAATTGTGCCCTGAACGTCTCCCGTGTTTGCTCCCACTGGAGGATTCACTTCGTTTCTTTGCGCGAAGATCGCGAGGACGCCGAACTGCAGCGTATGCTTGCCGAGAGCGAGCGTGGCATCATCGCGCGGACTATAAGTCGGATTGGAATGGCGCCACGGCATGTAGCCCGTATCAGCGGCCAAGGCTTGACCGCCGTATGCAAAATTCGGTCCCGTTAAGACGATTCCCGGCAGTTTGTTGCCAAAAGGTACGCCGTTTGAGTCCAGCGCCGGCGTTCCGAATAAGTATCCGATTCCGTCGGCCATGCAGGGCGTCGAAGAGCAGTCGTAAATAGGCGGTTGCTGAAACGTGGAATAGTCGGAACGATTCAGGCTAGTGACTCCTGGGCCGGGCAAGTTCGCAAGCGTAATGTGGTCGTGACCATAAGTCATGGCCAGGTCATTTACCAATTTTGTGCCGATTGTGCTTGTAAGGTGTAAGGCCATACTCAGCCCAGGACCGACGAAATGATTTTCGACCGAGGGAACGCTGTTATAGATCGGGGCGTACTGAGGGCTTAGGACATCCGTGCTCCAAGAATCATGAGTGAATCTGAAGTAGAGTTTTTCTTTCGGAGTAAAGTTATGGTCGATACGGAAGAGTTCTTGTCTCCAAGTTGTTAGAGGGGAGACGCTGGCGTTATAGCAATGAGGATTGGGCACTCCATTCAATTGAGCGGCGATGGTGGAATTGCACCCGCTGATTGAGTTCGGGAGCGGGAAGAGTCCGGAACTAACAATTGCTTGGGACTGCGGACCAATCCAGCCAGTCGGCATCTGATCATTGGTACCGAATGTGTCATAAACCAGAAAACTGTTGTTGGGAAAATTTGGATTGCTATTCGGTACACTGATAATTCTGTTGCTGACGTTTCCTGGGCAGTCTGGAAAATAGGGGACATTAAACCCTTGCGACTTGGCAACTTGAGCGGCTGCCAGGGATCGAGTGAAGACAAACCCAGAGCCATTGTCCGGGTCGATGGTTCCTGATGTTGGACATACATCGCTAAAATTACCGTTGCGTTCCGACATGGAAGGCACAGCTTGATTGAAGGCAGTCGGCTCTTCTTCGTGCCTGTATTCTTCTGAGAAAAAGAAAAAGGTCTTGTCCTTGTTGGTGTTGTAATGGCCGGGAATATAAAGCGGCCCACCGATGGTGAAGCCCGGATCGTATTTCCGGTAAAGAGGGGCTCGACGGGTCTGATCGAAGAAGTTCCTGGCGTTAAGAACTTCGTTTCTGACAAACAGATAGCCGTCTCCATGAAATTCGGAAGTGCCGGACTTAGTCGAGGCGACGGTGATTCCAGAAGCGCTCCTGCCATACTGCGCGCCGTAGTTGGACGTCAGGATTTGTAACGAATCTATGGCGTCAATGCTTGGGAAAACGAGCAGGGTGCTGTTACTGCCGTTGATGCTGGCGTTCAAGATGTCCGCACCGTCAAACTCATACGAGTTATATTCGACGCGACCGCCGTTAACGCTATATTTTACGCTGCCCTTAACGCCCACCAATGCTTCATCTTGTCCCGTTTGGTTGCTGACACCAGGCGTGAGAGCAATAAGCTGCGTGAAGTTGCGGCCGTTCAGCATCAATTGGGTGAGTTCTTTGTTGGTGATGGTGCCCGAGATCTGTGCGGACTCTGCCTCGATCTGAGCGACGGCATTTCCTTCAACATTGACTTTTTGCGTTACGGTCGCGGGGACGATCGTGATACTTAAGCGAACAGTCTGACCTGCTGCAACGGCAACATCCTTTTGTTGAAAATCCTGAAAGCCTTCCAGCGAAATAGATACGGTGTAGGTGCCTGGGAGCAAACCTGCAGCAACGAATTCGCCTTTTTCATCAGTAGTAACGGCGGCAGGTTGTCCGGCGGGTCCTGTAACAGTCACCGTGAGCCCAACTACGGCGCCAGCCGTATTGTCCAGCACCGTGCCTGCGATCGAGCCTGTTTTCTCCTGCTCTTGCGCGAAGCCAGCAGCTTGGGCCCAAAATAAACTCAGTACGGCCAATACAAACAAAGCGAAGCGAGGTACTCGCACGTGGAACGACCCCCTCAGAAAATGCGGTATCTTGTCAGCCGAAGTGTTACGGCGAAATGACGGATGGGTGCAAATCACATCAATCGGAAAGATCGGAGCCGCTTTGCACACCAGGGAGCACTAAGTGGAGAGAAGATGAAATTCTTCCCAGTGCATCTCCAAGTCGAGAAAGGACATAAAATTCTTTCTTTCGCCTGCGGAAGATTGTTCGGGCAGCGAAATGATAAGGGCAGACGTTGCAACAGCAACTTTGCCGGCTGCGCGTGTTACGAATCATGCGAGTTGAACAGCGCCGGAGGAATCAAGCACGATACTGTGCGATTGTGATTTTCGCCCGAAAAATGAAAAGCAGTGAGGATTCATCAGCTGATTCGCAGGTGAACGAACTGGCCGTTGAACTCGCTGCGGCAAATCAATTTTGTTGAGAGTTTCACTTCCGATTGTCTGTGACTTCATTCCCGCTTAACAATTGACCACCAAAATCGCACCGACTTGAGCGTCTCCACCCCGCGCGAGTGGGAATTATTTTTTCAACGGAGGCCTCAATGACAAGAACCAGACACAGACTCCGTCGGCCTGAAACTCGATCCAGATTCCGAATATCCGAAGTTCGTCAACGGGTTTCGGGCCGGATTTCATACACCCTAAAGAGAGTAATTGAGGATTCGCCTCGACCGCGCGACAAGCATCTGAGGGCTGGCCCGCAGCGGTAAATTACTGCCTCTCACTAACTCCGTTCGCGAAAACTTTCATAACAGGAGAAGATTCATGAATCGATGGAAAATCTGTAGCGCGGTCTTGGTGCTGGCAATCGCAGCAATGTGCGTGCCGGCAGCAAACGCTCAAAACATTCCGCTTGTCGGCGTTGGCTCCTCTGGATTTTTTGGTGCCTCCGCCCTCGCGGCCATCAAGGATGATCCGATTCGAACCGGCAACGCTCCACTGTGCGGGACGCGTTTCTGGACCGGAACGGCCTCTGCAATTGATGCGCGGAAAACTCTCACGACCCCCAACATTCCCAATGAAGGCGGAAATATTTGGATTGCCTGGGACAACGACGCAGCGCCAACCGTGATCTGCGCCTACTTGTCAGTGGATAGTATCGTTGGTCAACGGCTCTTCTTTGGAACAGGAGCCAGCGGCAACGCAACCTTGACCCTTCCCTTGACTGCCTGCAGCACGGCCCCAGCCAACAAAGTTTCCTTTGTCTGGGATACGGCCACCGCAGGCTTGCCTTTGGCCGTTTACAACGCGTTGATGGGGACCACGGACACAGCGTGCCCTGCTACTCAAACGCAACACGGCGTCCATTTCAACGCGGCATTTACTGACATTCGTCCTGAGGATGCACAGTTCGTCGGTAACAATCGCGTTCTTTGCAATGACGCGAATGCAACAGCGTCCTTCCCTCCTGACGACAAGTCCTGCTTGGGTTACGGCCCTGGCGTCACTGCACCGGGAACTGCCGTCGTCAGCAGTTACAGCACAGCGACTGCTCAGGCTGTCGCGTATTCCTTCACGGGAACAGATCCGATTAGCGGATTGCCAATTCCGCAGGCCCAGACAGAGCCCATCGGCGCGCAGGCCGCGCTCATCTTTGTAAATATCTCAAATACCGCAAGCGGCGGATTTGGCAACCTAACGAGTCTCGGCACCAACCCGCTGACGAACGTAAATTCTCATTCGTTGGCTGCGCTCTATTCTGGCCAAGCCCTCCTCACGCGTGACATTTATGGTGGTCCTTCCGGTGGGATCGGCGTAGTGGCCGCCCATGCCCTTGTGCGCGAGCCGATGTCCGGCACCTTCACAACCTTCGAATGGCAAGTAGTTCGCCAGCGTGACGGGAACACAGCGTTCTCGCAGGAAACCGGAAACCTGGGTCCCTCCCAGCCTGGCTATCCTGGCACCTGCGGTTTTGTGCAGAGCACGACCGCATTTCCGCCGGCAGCTAACCCATGTGCTAATCCACTAAATGATGTTCTGGGGTCCTCCGGTGCTTTGCGCTCGCGCGTCATTGGCACAGGCCAGATGATTTCGATTGGCAACACGACAACTTTGCCTGACACGATCGGCTATGCCTTCTGGAGCCTCGGAAACTTCGGGAATAAGCAAAACATCAAGTACCTTACCCTCGACGGGTCCGATGCGCTGTTCCCCAGCTACAGCGTTCATAATGGCGTTTTCCCCGGAGGCGTGGCAGGCCAGGGAACAACAGCCCTTCTTCCGGCCCCGGCCGCAGGTCAGTGCGGGGGCTACTTCAACGGTGACGGCGGAGCAACGATTACCAGCTTTAGCTGCAACGCCTACACGTTGCCCACATTCGATGGCATCAACAGCGGAAATTACCGGCTGTGGAACGTTGTCCGCGCATCGTATTTTGGAGCGAGCGCGCTGGCACCCTCATTCAGCCCGCTCAACATAACCGGCTATGTCCTTGGCGCCCAGAACCAGGCGGCACCTGCCCCAACGGCGGTATTGCCGGACTTCCTGCCAACGACGTACTGCGGAGATGCTGCTTGCACTACGGCAAACCTGAAGCACCCGGTGAATGTTTTCCGTTCACACTACGCGCTTCCCGCGTGGGGCGTAGGCTCGCCGAATAACGGCCTCGGCGCCAGTGCAGAAAACGGCGGCGACGTTGCCGGTGCCATCTTTAACAACCAGACGGAAGTCGATTTCAACAACATTTTCAGCAACTCCTTCCTGTCTTGGGTGCAGTAAGAAGCACGCAAAAGGAAAAAGGAATGGGGCGGCAAGTCCTGCCGCCCCGCTTCCTTGTTTTCGCACCGATAGCAACGCAAAGTGCAGGAAAAGACAGATTCTTTCGAGAGGGAGCATGAAGATCGCGAATTCAATGAAAAGCGCCAAGGTGCTGATTTGCATCTTGTTCGTCTTCAGTACAGCAGTGATGTCGCAAGAATCGTCGCCCCAGAAACAAAGCCAACCGCCCAAGGCGGAAAGTTTGCAGGCAGGCGTCGCAGTAACCGGCTCTTCCCTTGAAGACTGGACGGACCTCAGCCTGCGATCCAGCTCGCTTCGAATGAAACGGCCGGTGCTCGCGGAGAGCGACGATGTGCCGGGCACAGGATTTATTCGCGAGCGTTACGAAGTTACTTGGCGTTCCAAAGATCCGTTTGACTTGTATGTGATCCGGCCGCGCGGAGTGACACGAGCGCCTGTGATTTTGTATCTCTATTCTTTTCCCGAGGACACGGACCAATTCAAGAACAATTCGTGGTGCGAGGACGCCGTAAGCGGTGGTTATGCTGCGATTGGCTTTGTCGGAGCAGTTACGGGTCACCGTACGCGATACCGGTTACCGAAGGAATGGTTTGTCAGCGAGATGCAGGAATCTCTGGGCAGCACAGTTCACGACGTTCAGTTGATTCTGGATTATGTGGCGACCAGGAAAGATCTGGATGCCGGCCGCGTGGCTATGTTTGGATCGGGGTCCGGCGGCGCCGTTGCGATTCTGACTTCAGCCGTGGATCCGAGAATTAAGGTGGTGGACCTAATGGGGCCGTGGGCCGACTGGCCCACGTGGGTCGCGGAAACGAAGATTCTGAGGGACGACGAAAGAGCAACTTTTGCCAAGCCAGAATTTCTGGCTAAGGTGGCCCCGTTGGAACCCGTGTCGTGGCTACCGAAAAGCAAGGCCAAAGCACTTCGAATTCAGGACGTTCGCGGGAATAAATCCATGCCAGACAAGGCGCAGGAAAATCTCGAAGCTGCCGCTCCCGATTTTGCCGTGGTCAATCAATATGGCAATGGCCGCGCGTTCTTGGCGAATACTCAGCCTGCTCGACTGTTTGAATGGATGAAGGATGAGTTGAAACCCGACGCAAAGTTACATGCTGCGACTGACAAGGCCAGTCGCGTTCATTTTTATCCGGCGGTCCAAGCACCCCAAGCCCCGGCATGGCCGAGCGTGGGCACACTCGAAGTTGAGAAAACAAACAACACAGCAAATGCCAAGCCAGAAAAAGATAAGGCTAAGCCGAACCAAAACTGAACAAGCTTTAAAGGGAAACCTGTTGCTTGCCGCTCATGCGGTGTTAACCGGAAAGTCGCAAAACATTCGTTAAGCCGTATCCGGTTATTCATAAAGTTCACTTATTTTTCATCAGCACAGTTTGTTGTTGGCGAGCGTTGAAGGTTCCCAGATATTCGCGCCGCAGATAAGTCAAATTTTCACAACTTGAAGGAATTTATGAAGCGATATCTTGGGGGATTGCTTTTCATTCCGGTCATGGTCTGGATGGCTGCGTGTGGTTCCTCTTCCGGCCAAACGACGCCGGTCGTTGTAAATGTGAGTGGAGCGTTCACCACTATCCAAGCGGGAGGGCAGCCTGTGACGTTGACGGCCTCAGTGGGCGTCTCTTGGGTTCTGTCTATCGCGAATACAAACTGTTCGCCAGGTTGCGGCACGCTTTCTTCCTTTACAAGCAATTCAGTCGTGTACACTCCTCCCGCCACAGTGCCTGTGAATCAGCAGGCGACGATCACTGCCCGGTCATTGAGCGACAATCAGCAGGCATTCGTTTTCAATTTTCAAATCGTTCCTCCTATCACCTTAAGTATTGCTCCCAAGTTCAGCACACAGACAGCAGGTGGAGCAGTAGTGGATCTGACTGCGACAGTCAGCAACGACGTGAGCAACGCCGGAGTGACTTGGTCGCTGACGGCAGGTGGTACGGATTGCACGGGGCCATGCGGTACGCTGACGGTTGATCCGGCGCCATCGCTCACGGCGCACTACCAGCCTCCGGCGACGGTGCCAACAGGCGCGAACGCAACGCCGAAGATTACTGCAACTTCAGTCGCGGACTCAACCAAGAGCGATAGCTTTACCTTCACAATCACAGCTCCGGCGATTGCGGTGGTGATATCAAATAAGTTCTCGACCGTTGGAGTTGGGGCGTCCCCGATAACCATAAATGTGAACGTAAACAACGACGCGGCAAATGCCGGCGTAACCTGGACGCTGACCACCGGAGGGAACGCTTGCTCACCCGCTTGCGGTACACTGATTCCGAGTAGTGCTCCCAGCTTTTCCGCGGCGTACACTGCACCGACCACGCTTCCCGCGGGCCCCAATGCCTCTCCAACAATCACTGCTACATCCGTTACAGACGCTACAAAAAATGACAGTTTTTCTTTCAATGTCGTAAATCTGAGTTCGCTGTTCACCGGAAGCTATGCATTTCAAGTGCGAGGCTTCGACACGGCTGGGCTGCCTATGACCATGGCGGGCAGTATCACCAGCGACGGCGCGGGAAACATAACGGCAGGCGAACTCGATTACACCGCCACCGCCACAGTTATTAACGTCCCGAGCCTAAGCGGAACCTACACTGTGGACAATTCGTTCAAAGCGATCCCGCGCGTCACAATCGATATCAATACAGGGTCGAGCACTTTTGCGTTGAAATGCGCCCTCACTTCTGATGGGAAGCGCGGAAAAATCATCGAGTTTGACGACAGCCTTCGACTCAACGCTGGGACGATCCTTCAGCAAGATACAGCTTCTCTGACCGCCGCCAATGCAGCTGGAAGTTACGCCTTCGCACTCGATTCGGACAGGGGAGTTAGCGGAGGAGGTGCGGTTACCGGCCGCATTGTTGAAGTAGGGCAATTTACGATTGGAACGGGGGCGACAGGCATAACAGGAGGAGTAGCTGACGCCGCCCAAACGGGCGCCCCTGCAGTTCTGATAGGGACTGGCGCAACACCCGCTACGATTGCTTCGGATGTTGCAGCTCCACCGGACGCTTCGGGACGAGGCACATTCACGCTTACTATCAGCGGAAATTCGAATCAATACGCCTATTACATGGTGAATTCACAGCAGCTGAATCTCATCGAAATTGATTCTGGCGGAACATTCGGGACCATTCAGTCGGGAACGGCGCAAAAACAAAAGTCACTGACTGCCAACAGTCTGAACGCCACAAGCGTGGCAGCTTTGACGGGAGCGCACTCATCGGGGGGCACTACCGCTACCGACGTAATAGTTGGCGTGTTGAACGTGACCGGCGGGACCTCAGCCACCGCCACCTATGACTTTAATCGGGCCGGAACGGTCAACGCTGGTCAGGTTCCGGCAACGTCAACTATCGGGGCGGTTTTCGGCTCGTTCGATCCAACGACAGGACGCTATATTCTGGTGAACGGATTCTTTTTTGGAGCCGCAGTCTATCTCTATGACAACGGACAAGGCTTCATGATTGACATTACGCAGGCCGCGAACGGCACGAATGATGCCTTCTCTGGTCCACTCATCGCCCAGACGGAGAGTACATTCTCGACTTCTGACATTCCCGGGAATTACATCGGACTCGCTGGCGGCTCATCCACTTCCGGAATCCCGAATCTTGATTTCGCGGCAAATTTTGACGCTTCGGGAGGATATTCCGCAGTCGTGGATTTCACGACTCCGGATTTGACCCGCGGAGTGAACGGCCAGGCGCAGGACGTCTTACTCGACACCGCATTTTTTGGATTGGCTTACCAGCTGAACGACACCACATTGGGTCGAGGACTGATCACGTTTCCAGCGGGAGTGTTCAATGACTTCAATACTCCTAACGATGTATTCGGTGTCTTTTACATGATTGGCCCGCGGCAATTCGTCGCGATTGGACAGGGGCCACTGGGGAACGGCGTCGATTCCTCTGGCATCCTCTTCTTCGATCCACAATAGGAACACAATGCGAATGAAGCATGAATGAAACATGAATGGGTAAGCTGGCGGAGCATTAAGAAAATCTGATAGTTTGCAGAAAATTTTCACTCAATCTTTATATCGTTAATCAGCAGGAAATTTTCGCGCCCCATGCTGCTTCTAATTTGCGCTCTGTATTTTTCTGCGCAAAATTCTCGGCCCTCTGAGGGGAGTATAAATGAGCGTACGGGGAATCCGCTGTTCGGTTGTTGTGTTCTCGCTGTTGATTTTAGGAGTTCTACCCGGCGTTGCAATGGCAACGTCGAACCCAGTCCCATTTCTTAATCCGCTTCAACCTGCAGCTGTCGCTCCTGGTGGCGCTGCATTCACCTTGACCGTGACCGGCACGGGTTTCGTTGCTGGTTCAACCGTAGATTGGAACGGAAGTCCTCGAACAACAACTTTTGTGAACAGTTCAAAATTGACGGCCTCAATCTATGCCGCGGACATCGTGGCATCAGGAACGGCAACGATTACCGTAGTAAGCCCAGGGCCCGGAGGCGGCATTTCAAATCAGCAATACCTGCCAATTGTAGATTCGACCTCACAGCTGTTCTGGACGACTCGAGATGTTGCAGACAACGTCCCAACCACTTCACCGCTCGCGGAAGGCGACTTCAATAATGATGGCAAGCTGGATCTGGTTGGAGCGGTTGGCGGTGTCGTCTACGTTCTTTTGGGCAATGGCGATGGAACGTTTCAAGCGGCTCGCGGAAGCAACGGACCTTCAGGGCTAACGATTACAAGCATCAATGTTGTGGATGTCAACGGGGACGGAAAACTCGACTTGATCGTCACTGGCCCCAAGACTTCAAGTGTTTCGTTTGTGGCCACCATGCTCGGAAACGGTGACGGCACATTCCAAGCCCCAGTGGAGTCTGATTTCAGCGGTGCGCATTTTCCATCTAGACTAGTTGTCGCCGATTTTAACGGAGACGGTTATCCCGACGTCGCGTACGCCACGGCGACGGGTGTGCAAACGTTGACAGGCAGTGCCGATGGAACGTTTCATCTTGGTCCCAATAGTACACTCAACGAAATTGGCCTGGCAGTTACCGGGGTTGGCGACTTCAACGGCGACGGCAGGCTGGATATCGCCGTAACAGTTTATGATCCGTTCACGACGGGATTGGAATTCACAGGAGTCATGCTAGGCATTGGAGATGGAAGTTTTGGTCCCGTCGCCCTCGTTCCCGGTACAGGGACTCCGTTCGCAAGCGCGATCACCGCAGTTGTTGCCGATTTCAACGGGGATGGCGTGCTGGATATCGCCACCGGAATTGAAACCGCTGGTTCAACAATTCAGGGCACAATTCAGGTTTCACTTGGAAACGGCGATGGAAGTTTCCAGTCGCCCTTGTCGGTCCCCAACGTCGTAGCTGTCACCACGCCAATTCTCGTTGGAGACTTTACTGGAAATGGGAAGCTTGACCTGGTCACTGGGGGATATACCTATGAAGGGGCAGGTGATGGCACCTTCCCGGTTTCGCAAGGTTCCAGCGGATTGCCCGCACTCGTGCTGGCAGGCGATTTTAACGGAGATGGTCGCATGGACATTGTCAACCAGGCGACGAAGACCGTCGGGGGGACAGCGCAAAGTTCCTTCGGACTGTTTCTGCAAACGCCACCCCAACCAGATTTCACGGGCATTGTTCCGCCGTTCTCGTCAGTCCTGGTTCCTGGAGGTAGCACATCGCTTGTCGTGACAGTGCAACCCATGAATGGGTTCACGGGCGACGTAATCGTATCAATTTCCGACCTGCCGAACGGCGTCAGCGTCAGCTACAACCCCGCAGTGGTTCACGGAGGCTCTGGAACTTCGACGATTACCCTGACTGCGTCAAATGCTGTCCCGCTGGGTTTCTATACGGTGACGTTGTCGGGAAATAGTGGCACTATCACCCATGCCACCAAAACGCAGCTCGAAGTTAACGATTCCGTTGGCGATTGGACCGGTTACGTGGTGGAATCAACACAAAACATTCATCCCGGCGCAATGGCATCGTACACAATCGTTGCCCAGCCCTTGAATGGTTTCAACGGCACCATCGCCTTAACGGCTTCAGGGCTGCCGCCCGGAGCGACGGCGAATTTTACCCCGTCGACCATCACTGGCGGTTCTGGCAGCGTGCACTTCAATGTGCAGACTTCCGCCACGACGCCACAGCCTGCGGTTTCTAACATCACCGTAACTGGGACAAATGGGATTTTGGTGCACAACATCCCCGTCTATCTTGGCGTAAGCACGAGCACGGGAGACTTCTCAGGCAACGTGACGCCAGGGCAGGCCACTGTCCCAGCAACCGGGGGGATCGCCAACTACGTCATAAGCATCTCTCCCGTCAATGGCGGAGCAGGTGACGTTGCTTTGACAGCTTCTGGCTTGCCTCCTGGAGCAACCGCAACATTTACACCGCCGACCATTGATGCGGGTAACGGCAATTCCACCCTGCAGGTTACGACGGGAAGCGGAACTCCTGCGGGAACCTATCAGGTTGTCATCACATCGACAGCGGCTGGCGTTGTTCATCAAACAAACGTCAATTTGGTGGTTACTCCTTAAGTTGATTGACGAATCGGCTGAAGGGCGTGTCGAAAGGCGCGCCCTTCTTTCTTTTAGGACAGACTTCCCTGAAACAAATCTGTAACAAATAGAGTGATATCTTCACCGGCGTTCGGATTTTGTCTGAGGATGAGTGGAGCTACGCCTTGCAACTTTCAATGGAAATTCCGTCGCAAGCTTCGCGTAAGGAAGGGAAGAGATTCCCAAACGACTCTGCCAACGAAGTTTCTCAATTCATGAGCTTGCGAATTCTCCGGGGGCCCTTGAAAGCAACGGAGAATCGGGAAATTCTGAAGCACTACAATCGCCTTACTTCTTCCCGCATTCCAATGGAGGAGTATTTGCGCTGGGTGACCGATGGACCCGATGGTCCAGCGTGGCACGCAATACTCGAAAATGAAGCGTCGGAAATTGTCGGGCACACGGCAGTGATTCCCATGCGCGGTTTCCGCAACGGGAGACAGGTCGTTGGGGGGAAAGCCGAATACGCTTTTATCCTCGAAGAGTATCAAGCCTCGAAAATTCGTGGATTCGAGAAATCAGGACGTCCCAGAAACACAATCATGATTCAGCAGCTCTTCCAGCGCTGCCAAAATGAGTTCGATCCTCTACTCATCTCCACGAGTGATGTGCGGCGGCGATCACTTTCAAACGCGGGCGGGTCAACTGTGACCTTTACGGTGTCCGAGTGTCTGCTGGTTATGCGACCGTGGAATGCAGCGCGACTTACTCCCAATCTGCGCGGTTGGCAGCGCACAACATTATGCTTCGCCGGCATATTTCAAAAACTGGCGTGGGCTGCCGGTCGTTTGTTTTCGAGTAAATCAAGCGCGGTTCGGTCATCTCCAATCGATAAAGGACTCTCGTGTGCCGAGAGTGCCAAGCTTTGCTTTTTTGGTGATCTCGAATCAATGCGATGGCGGTATCCCGAAGATCAATACGAGAGTCTTATTGTCGGTGACAACCGGAACCACTTGATCATTAAGAACGGATCCCCCGACCGTTATCTTCGGATTTGCCAGTGGCGTCTTTCCGCAGGACAGCCATCCTTTCAACTTCTGGCAAAGTTGGTGGAAATTGCGCGTTCCCAAGGCACTTTGGGAGTGAGATGGGCCGCGTATGGTGACGATGAGCTTTCAAGAGAACTTGTGCGGCAAATGAAGAAATTTGGTTTTCTGTGTGCGCGGCGCACACGCTCGTTGTTGATTTGTTCGAGAGAGCAGGAACTCTTGTCCTCGGATGGATGGGACCTCACCGATGCCATGTTCAGTTTTGATCCGTGAGCCGTCGGGAGTCGTTCATATCACTGAACATTTGTTCTTTTGTAGAGTTATGTGGAGACTCACATGAAAGAAGATTCTGGCAGCGTCGCCGAAGCGCCGATGACATCGCAACGGCAGACCCTGTCTGCGCAACCTCGGGACCACTACGATCGAGTCACAGAGGCCTGGCAGTACGTGATGGGCGACGATCTGCATGTCGGCTATTTTTCAGACACAGATCAAGATCTGTTTGAGGCCACGAGAGCGCTCACTTCGCTCATGGCGGAGCACGCGCGCATCGAGGCGGGCAGCCGCGTGCTTGATATCGGCTGCGGCACGGGCAATCCCGCTCTGTATCTGGCGATGGAGCGCGGATGCCACGTGTCTGGAATCTCCAACAGCCATGCAGGAATAGAACGAGCAAAAGCCAGAGCTGCTGAAAAAAGTGCGGATCATGGAGTCAGTTTTTGCGTTGGAGAGGCGACCGCCACGGGCTTCGTCGCGAACTCTTTTGATTGCGCATGGGTAATGGAATCATCCCATTTGATTCCTCAAAAGGAGCTGCTCGTCCAGGAGTGCGTTCGTGTTCTGCGTCCAGGCGGCACAACAGTATTGTGCGATTTAATGCTTTTGCGGCCGCTTCCATCGCAACCAAACGCGGCAATGTGGCGTGACATGCTGGTCCTGGAGAGAGCTTATGGCAAGGCGAACCTCCAATCACAAGAGTTCTATGTTCGACAGTTCGAGGGGTGTGGCATGGACGCCGAAGGCTTCGACATTTCCCAGAATGTTGCTCCAACATTCCAATTGTGGCGAACTAACGCGGAAGAGCACTCGCATCTCATCGCCGAGATCTTGGGAGTTGAGCAGTTGAACTATTTCATCAAGTCGTGCGAAATCATGACACGCCTGTTCAATGAGGGCCAACTTGGATACTGCGTGGTGAAGGGCAGCAAGCGAATTTAGTCACGTAAGATACTGAAATGCCTCCTCACATGTCACTTGCAAGCCGCTACTAGGACGGCTTGGTGTTTCAACGACTCTTAACGATCCCGTAATGTGGATTTTTCAGCCGCGATAGATCATCAGGGCGCACTGTCGGTTTCAATTACACCCCTGCCGGCATCGCGAATTGTGTATGAAAAGTGGTTCTACAGGTGCTTTCTGATCGGAAACGACATCGTTGATCTGCTGTATTTCGATACGCCGCTTTATCGGCATGTCCGCTATATAAGTCGACTGTGCTCACCAAGCGAAGCGAGAGCTCTGCGACAATCGGCGGATGGCAATAGGGATCTTGCGATCCTGTGGTCTGCGAAAGAAGCAGCGTACAAACTCCTAGCAAACCAGCTTGGTCTGCGACATTTCGTGCCGCGTGAGTTTGTGACGAATTTTGCTGGTTTTGAGACCACGGCAAACAGAGTGAGCCTTGAGACGGCTTACGGGGAAGCTCAAGCACACGTGGACGTACATGTTCACGAACGATGGGTGCATGCGATTGCAAGATTTGAGCGGAGATGTGCTTTCGATTGGAGGGTAGAAGAAATTAGCGGCTGGCAATCCGGCGGTGTCACGCCAGACGAGGAATCCGAAAGTGTCAGGGAACTGGCGGCAAAGCTCATCGCAGAACATGGTTGGGATGGCGTGTCTATTGACTCAAAAAACGGAATTCCACGGTTAAAGCAGGCTGTGGATTCAGGTCTTAGGATCGACGTCAGTCTTTCGCACCACGGATACTTCGTTGCAGCGGCAATCGCCTGGTCTGCGGAAGACATTCACAGACGCCCAGACATGGAACGTGATGTGATTGTTGGCGCACAACTGGGGGAAGCGTGCTCTATTTGCATGGCATAGGCCATTTCCACCCTGCGACCGTCATCGATAACGATTTTCTGGCGTCGCTGGATATTGGCGCGGATCCAACATGGATAGAAGAGCGCGTGGGAATTGTAGAACGCAGAACCAGCATGTCTCTGGATTACATTCGGCACACGAAAAATTTGGATACCCGTGCGGCTGTGGAAGGTTCGACGATTTCAACGATGGAAATGGGAAAGCAAGCGGCGGTGATGGCCACGCAGCGCGCGGGGCTGAATGTTCAAGATATTCGGATGGTAATCGGAGGCGGCTGCTGTCCTGAGATGTTGATTCCTGCGGAGGCGAGTCGCGTGGCAGCCGCACTCGGGATACAAGCGCTCGCTTTTGATTTATCGGCTGCGTGCGCGAGCTTTGTGGCCCACATCCACTTCCTATTGCAGATGCGTCCGGAATCACTTCCGGATTTTGTCCTGGTGACCAGTGTCGAGGCATTCACGCGAAGCATCAACTATTCAGATCGGCGTTCCGCTGTGCTTTTCGGTGACGCCGCTACGGCTGCAATCTTTTCTCCCCGGATACCCGCGCCTGCACGCATATTGGAATCGAGTTTTCAAACGGATCCCTCCGGGTACGATCAGGTGACAATTTCCGCTGGAGGCCATTTTGATCAGGATGGAAATCGAGTGCAGATGTTCGCCATCCGCAAAACCGCCGAAGCCATAGGAGAAGGGCGTTTTGCCCAAAATGGGCAGTCCGAAACGAATGAATTCTTCATTGGTCATCAAGCAAATTTGAGAATGCTGGAGTCAGTTTGCCGGCGGCTGGGCATTCCTCCAGAGAACCATCTCTCTAACGTCAGAACATTTGGAAATTGTGGGGCCGCAGGGGCGCCATCGGTGTTGTCACAAAACTGGGACGAGTTGGGCGCTTGTGCCGTGAATCTTGCGGTCGTTGGATCAGGATTGAGCTGGGGGGGGGTCAGAATCTGTCTCGCCGGTCGGGGGTCGAACTAATGACTCATTTGAACGCAAACGAATTGCTGAGAGAAGCCCGGTTAGCAGAGGTTTTGCCATGAATCGATCCGGCTCACAAGTTGCTTCTCCGGAGACACAATGCACCATTTCTCCGTTGGACGTCATGGGCATGTTACCGCGCGGCTTGGCGTTTTGTTTTTTGGATGAGATAGAGGAAATCGACGCGACCCACGTCGTAGCGAGTTACCGGTTCCGCGAGGACGAGATGTTCTATCCCGGACATTTTCCGGAAAAAGCTGTCACGCCCGGAACGATTCTGCTAGAGGCCATGTGTCAGTGTGGGATTGCGGCGCAAAGTTATTTTCTCCTGGCGCAAGAGCTTTCTATTGAAAAGGCAAAGGACTATCGAATTCTGTTCACCGGTGCTCAGGTTGAGTGGTTTGAGCAAGTCGGTCCTGGCACAAAGATCACTTTGCACGGCGAACTTTTGGCGTGGCGACGCCGAAGAATTCGGGCGCACGTAAAGATATTTGATCAAGAGCACCGACTGATTGCGGAAGCGTCTGAGCTGGCGGGCATGGGTGTTCTGTTTGACCAGAAAGCATAGCCGCTGGAAGTGTTGAATGGAACGTGAACAACAGGATCTTGGTAGTTCGTAAGAAAACTCAACGGAGGGCAGGAATGAGCCGCGACGAAGTTCGTAAAGCGTACCTCGAACTAATTAGATCGTATATTCGAGTTGAGGATCCCAGCATCATCAACGAATCAAGTCTCCTGGTGAACGATCTGAAAGTGAATAGCACTCGATTCGTAGACATCATTCTGGAAACCGAAGATAGATTTAGCATAAGCATTGACGATAAAGAGATGGAGCGGTTTGACCGCGTCGGCGATGCCATCGACTTCATTTGCGAGAAGAAAAAACTTGCCGCGTAAACCTGGCTGCAAGTCGAGCGGACTTTCCGTGGGCAGCCTTTTCGGCACGAGAGGGGACTGATCCTTTGAATCGTGTGGTGGTAACCGGTATGGGAATCGTGGCTCCGAACGCAGTCGGCGTGGAGGCATACCGGCGCGCCTTGTGCGAAGGTAAGTCGGGCATCTCATATACGTCACAAATGAAGGAGCTGGGTTTCGGCTGCCACGTCGCAGGTGTGCCGGACATTTCGAAACAAACAGCGAATGGCTACTTCAGTCCGGAACTTTTGAAGAACTCGAACGCTTCGATGAAGTACGCAGTCATCGCTTCTGTTGACTGCTGGAAAGATTCGGGCCTTCCAAGCCGCCATCCTGACTCTGGAGTGGACTGGAGAACCGCAGCGATTATCGGAACTTCGTTGGGAGGCATCGATACGATTGGTGAATCGGTTGTCCCGGAGACAAATGCTGGCCGGGCACGGCGGCTTGGTAGCAGCGCGGCAGAAAAGGCGATGTCGAGTTGCGCAAGCGCATGCGTTGGTGGATTGCTCGGTTTGGGCGGGCAAGTAACGACTAACAGTAGTGCCTGCTCGACAGGCACGGAAGCAATCGTTGGTGGCTTCTGGATGATACGCGAAGGGCGGTCGGATCGTGTTCTTGCGGGCAGCGCCGAAGCGCCATCCGTTTACACGTGGGCTTTCCTTGATTCGTTGCGGGTCATGACGCGCAGTTCGAACGAGCAACCTCAAGCCGCATCTCGGCCACTAAGCGCAAGTGCGGGAGGATTTGTCCCTGCCGGAGGCGCAGGAATTCTCATGCTCGAAAGTCTGACGTCCGCGAAGGAACGCGGGGCAAAAATCTACGGCGAGGTTCTGGGAGGGCACTCCAATTGCGGTGGTCAGAGAAACGGGGGCAGCATAACTGCATCGAACCCGGAAGGCATTCAGCGTTGTGTTCAGGAAACGTTGGAAGTAACGAAAACGAAGCCGTCAGAAATCGACTATGTCAACGGGCATCTGACGGGAACTGGCGGGGATGCCAAAGAGATCCGCTGTCTGACTGCGGCCTTGGGACGCCGCCTATCAGACATGCCGTGGGTAAACGCGACAAAGTCCCTGATCGGGCACGGATTGGGAGCGAGCGGCTCAATGGAATCCGTCGCCGTGCTTCTCCAAATGGCTCATGGTTTCCTTCATCCTTCGCTCAACTGTGAAGACTTTCATCCTGAGATCGAAGAACTCCGCCCGCGTGTGCCGGAGAAATCTATTCCCTGGAATTCCAGGTTTGCCCTGAAAACGAGTTTCGGATTTGGCGATGTCAACTCATGTGTCATTTTCAAGCGTTGGGAAGAGTGACCCTTCTGCGGCAGGCTTGCCCAGCGACTCTCTAAGTATCGCTGCTGAAGCGGAGCGCATTCGGAGAGTCTTTGCCGAGCGCCAGGAACCCGCGGATGGGGCATTTGATCCGTTTCGTCTCCTGGCCCACCAGGAGAGGCAGGAGAAGCTCGCTGCCTTTTTTCGCGAACTTGGCCTTTCCTCCCTGCAGAAACTGCAAATTCTTGACGTAGGTTGTGGCTCAGGTGGTCACCTACGCCGCCTTGTGGATTTTGGAGCAGAGCCCGAGCGCTGTTTTGGGATGGATCTCTTTACCAAGCGTTTGCACGACGCGCGCAATCTGAACCCGAATATCTCCTTTGCCGAGGCCAACGCCGCTCAGCTTCCGTTCGGCGACGACCAGTTCGATCTTGTGTTCCAGTACACAGTGCTGACGTCGGTCCTGGACAAAGAGTTGCGACGCAGCATTGTCTCCGAAATCCGGCGAGTCCTGCGGCCTAGCGGTTATTTCGTGCTCTACGATTTTGCTTACTCGAATCCAAAAAATCCGAATGTTAGAGGAATTGGGAAAAAAGAACTCTCGGAACTGCTCGGTGATTTTCACATCCGATTTCAACGTGTGACTCTGGCCCCGCCCATTGGTCGCATTGCAGGAAGAATCTCGCCGCTTCTATACCGTATCTTGGCGTCCGTTCCGCTGTTGCGTACTCACTACTTATGTTTTGCCCGCAAACGTTAGGCGACCAACTTGAAATTCCTCGCGAAGCAACGACGCTACGTTGGTGGCTGAGGATCGATCCGGATGCCTTCCAGCAATCCCGCTCGTTGGTATCGATGGATTGAAGCGGATAGGAACTGCTCGACGCTCATCCACTTCTCGTGAAATTCACTTTGTTTCTTGACGCACTTCCAAAACACTTCGTTGACTTCTGCTGGCACGGAAAGCGATTCAATCGGGTTGTGCCATAACACGGATACTCCGCCCCAGCCCAAATCCCTGCTTTCCCCCAAGACCTGCTCGGCTAAAACATCTGCGGGAGTATGTAGCTGACGAGAGGCGGCTTGCAGACTTCCGTCCATCAGAACCAGCGGAATTTCCAGAAACGAGTGAGGAGCCTCGCGCTCGAAATCATAGGGAGGAAACGCAAAGGCAGCGCCATTTCGAAAGCCAACCATGTCCGGGAAACCCAAGCTCGAGTCTACGAGCATGCCGGCTGTGGCCACCGCGTCAAACAAATCCCGGTGCCGGCTAAATCGCAACCAATGCTGTCGGCTGCTGATCACTTGTTGGCCAGCATTTTTGCGTAAGCAATTCGCTTCCTCGGCGAGACTTCGATCCTCCACGACGCTGCGATACGAGCCATGCAACCCAACCGAAAAGCCGCCTATTGCGGCGCACCGAAGCTGTGAGGAAATCTGTTCGATTCGATAGTCCGGATCTCTTCGATGGCCGTTTCTCGCAACCGCGAAAAATGTAGATTGAAACTTATGCTGAGAGCCTGCCTCCATTAACGCAGGCAGATAATCCCCTACGCGCCTCCCGACTAGCAGCTGAACCATCATGTGAAGATTGTCGGCGAAGTAAGACCAGCTACGATATCCGATCAGCGCGATGCAAAGATTCTTGCCAAGCCGGACCAACGCCGAGGTTCGATTCGTAAAATAAAAATCTATGTCATGGGAACAGACGATTAGATGTTCGACATCTTTCACAGGCGAGGGTGCTTTGGGAAGCGCTTCCGTCGTGTCGCCCTGACGAATCGCGTTCTCCATCCAAGCCATGAGCAGGGAAGCATGAGGCCTAAATGGAGACAACCCGCTCCGGTGGAAAACGGTCTCGGAATACGGAATGCGCTTGATCTCATCGCGCACAGAAATTCCCGCCTCGTATTCGTTCGATAGCCAAAGAAAAATTTCGGCTAGCCAATCTGGCCTCCCGGTCGCGGGATCTATTCCATGAAAGAGAAATAAATCCTGCCCGGCATAACGGTGACGCAGGAAAGCATCTTCTTCATATTTCCGTTCGGCTTGGTAGAGTGCGGGAATCTGGAATAGACGAGAGCCAGAATTTGTGGGTGGAGTTCGGCCGTAGAAGCACTGAACCTCAGCATTCTGCTTTTCTACAACGGTGTGACCATAAATTGCAGCGAAAACTCTGAACGCATAGGTCATCCGTGATTGCGCGCGTTCCGGAATGTCGGCTTCAAAGTCCAGAGAAATTAAAAAAATACACCCTCACAGAGCTGAACAAGGATTCGGCGCAAACACAAGGTCGTGAATTCCTAACAGCGAAGATCCAACAGGATGAGGCCGAACTATTACAAGCGTGTAACACTCTGTTCAACGAACGAAAAGCTACTCCTCCGGCACGCACATTTGAGAGCGTTTGGGAAGTTTGAGGGGTCGCTATACCGTTCGGACCTGACTTCGAAATTGAAATGCCCCATTCACAAAGCCGAAATGCTTCAAGGTGTGCCCGAGTACTACAATCTCGCAATTAAGTAAGTTGATCTAAGAGATGCCCGTCTGGTGTGGCAGAAGGAATACAGCCATCGGGCTACAAAGACGAGTGTGTTTCCGAGAGCGCGTAGCTCCGCGCAGCCAGCACTCCCGACATTTTCTTGAGGCCATCATGCGAATCACGTTTGTCAATCACGCCAGTTTTTTGCTCGAAGCCAGCGCAACCAGCGTCTGGTGCGACCCATGGACTACTGGGAAGGTATATAACGACTGCGCCGCTCTCTTCAGTCCGTCGTATGAGGTTCCCCTGGACCGCGTAGAGCATATTTGGCTCTCCCATGAACACTCGGACCATCTCAATTTCCCGACTCTGAAGAAAATTCCAGAAGCGCATCGCCGGCGTATTACCTTTTTGCATCAGAAACACAGCTCCCCGCGCGTTATCGAAGCGGTACGAAAGCTTGGGTTCGAAAAAATTGTCGAGCTTCCTCAATACAAATGGATGACGCTCAAACCCGGCTTCGAAGTTTTTTGTGGTTGCGTCGGTACCCTGGACTCATTCCTGGTCGTCCGCGCCGACGGAGAATGTGTCCTCAATCTGAACGATTGCATCTGCACCGATGCGGAGATTCGCTACATTCGCCGCATCACTGGGAAACCATCGCTTTTGTTCACCCAGTTCTCGATAGCTCAATGGATTGGAAATCATGCTGATGAGATCGGTGCTGTTCCGCAAAAACTGCGTGAGTTCAAATACAGCGCGTTGACCTTTCAGCCTGAATTCACCGTGCCTTTTGCGAGCTTTGGTTATTGGTGCAACCAAGAAAACGAATGGATGAATCGTTACATAATCACTCCCGCGCAAATTGCGGCTCTGAATCTTCCTGGGGTCAACTTCATGTACCCGGGCGATGTGTGGGAGTCTTCCGTGCGCACGTTTCGTTCGGACGAAGCAGTCACACGGTACATGAAAGATCTCGAAACTCTGAAAATTGACCCGATGCCACCGTCAGTAGGAGCCGAAAAAATATGTCAGGCTGCCTTGAAACTTCTGCAGGCGATGCGCAAACGTTTCGGCAAATTGCTTTTGGCCCGAATCGAACCCTTCGATATCTTCACCCACGATACGCGTCAGGTCTTTACGATTCATCCCGCCGAAGGCCGATGCGAAGCCCGAGAGGCAACAAACGAAGACGCCGATAAGGCCCGCTATGTTATGTGCAGTCAAGTAGCCTGGTATACGTTTGCTTTCACTTGGGGCTGGAGTGTTGCAGAGGGAACCGGAACCTTCACGGATCGCCAATTCAAGGAAAAGGGTGAAAACCAGTTGTGGCGACGTTGCGTAACGGAACTCTCCACCGATATTCTGCGATTTGATAGCCCCGACAGGTTTTTCCGCACTTGGAAATTTTTATGGGGCAAGAAGGCTGGAATCTTTTATCATATATTGGGCCGCCCAATCAGCGACGCAGCTATCAGCAGGGCAATGGCTGAAGCGCCGGCGCATTGGCGCCCGAGCTCTCCTGAAAGCGCCTGATTTTCCTCGAACTCATGAATCGCAACGCTTACAGACGCCACAGAAATAGTAAAGGAATGACGATCCTGGAATTGATCATCGCGTGCAGCATTTTGATCATTCTGGCCTCTGCCGCACTGCCGGTTTTTCGATTCACCGTAGTTCGATCAAGAGAAATTGAGCTGAGGCACGATCTTCGCGAAATGCGGAACGCTATCGATCAGTACAAGGATATGGCTGACCGCAATTTGGTCCAGGTTCAGGTTGGAAGCGAGGGCTATCCTCCGGATCTGGAAACTCTGGTGAAAGGCGTCGAATACGGTGGAAGCGGACAACAGAAGGTACGCTTCTTGCGAAGAATTCCTATCGATCCGATGACTGGACGAGCCGATTGGAATGTTCGGTCCGTTCAAGACGATCCTGACTCAACGGGCGGTGGCGGCAACAACGTCTTCGACGTTCATTCGAAATCACAAACCACTGCGCTGGATGGAACGAAATATTCCGACTGGTGACCCTGCACCTCGCTGATCGCGAACACTATTCAGGTTCGAGACAAATCGCGTGAATGCTTCCAGCCCCAGTCAGGCATTGCCCGTCCTTGTCCAATGCAAATTGCCAGCGATGCCGCGGGCAAGTCCACAACCTCCCTTCATCCGCCCAACCTTTCGTCAAGTCGGCGCCCTGGTGCGGGCAGAAGCGGTCAATCGAATAACAAATACCTCCAGCGTCGATAACGGCCCGGCTCTGGCTCTGCTCGATCTCCAGGAGTTTTCGACAGAACCAGTTCATGTCATCACTTTCCAGAAGCAAGAATCCCTGAATTAGCGTTTGATACATGTCCGGTTTGCGATTCAATCGCACGCGAAACGTCAGGGCGAACTCTTCCCAGGTGATTGCTTTTTCCAACACACGCGCAATCTGCCAGGATGGAGTGAAAAGCGAATAGAAGTCCGTCTCCGCGATCTCGCTTACTGGTTCCACTTTCCTTGAAGGAAAGTCGATCCGGAGCATTTTGTGCGGCATATCAGAAAAGCCGAAGTAAAGAGGGACACGCAATCGGTTGTGCAATTCGAAAGCAGAGAGCTTATGTTCCAGCGAAAGCTTTAGTCCGCCTAAAATTTCCGCTCCCCTCTCCTCGGTAGGCTGAACCTGTCTTTCCGCAAAAAAACTTTCGTAGCGGGCGGCATACGAACGAATATATCTTTCAAAATTCGAATCACTCACGCGTTCTGTACCGAGCGGCTCGAATTGTCCGGTTTCGGCATTGACTACATCCCCAGGCATTATTTCCAGCAGTCCCGTCTCCGAACCTGGAAGTCTCATATGAAGATATTCGAACAGCTGCGGAGCGCGCGGAAAAATGTTGACGGGCTGAAAATTCAGGTGAATCAGGGTCGGGTCCAGGAAGCAAGCGGGACCCGCCGATGGCAGATAAATGCGTGGCTGAACGGTTTCGATCGCCCGCGCCACCATTTCCAGTTTGCCCGTTAGCTTCTTCTTCGCTATGCGTTCGTATTCTTCTTGCTCGTATTCATAACAAGTCGGATGCCAGGTCGCTCCGGAGAACTGACAGGTCAGAATCGAAATTGGTCCCTCAGACTTGCAGATCGCCGGCAGTTCGTCGTTCAGCTTGCAATCATTCAGGTTTAGAAAAGTCTGCCCATCCGCTGTCACCAGAATGCTGGAATCCCGATTGATGCCTGAATCATCGAGATATAGCTTTGCGCTGCCCCCTGGAATCGCTACAGCCTCCCCATGCTTGCAAAGAATCATCTCTCCCGGCTTCATCTCGCCGATTTCACTTCTTAGTGCATCTCGCTGAAAGTAGGGCACGATGAACGTCAACTCATCAACCGGAAGTGTTTTCAGAAAGGACGCGTCAAAGTGATCTCTGTGCTCGTGGCTCACGTAAACAAAGCGTTTCTTGCTCCGGTCCCGCAACTTTTCTCGTACAAGGGGAGCCAAGCCATGGTTACAGGGAAGTTGAAACCAACCTGAATCAAACGCCCCTTCTGGGGAAAGCCAGGGATCAGCGACAATAGTTGCGCTATCCGTTTCCACTACAAACCCAGCATGTCCCAGGTAGGTGATTTGCATTATAGCCCTTGAAGTTGCAGCGAATTTGTGCCCGCCGTGCGAGTTCGCCTTGCCAATGTGTCGCTACCGCGAGAAGTTGTTTCGGTCGACTTTATATTTCGCGCCCAGCCAAACGTTTTGTTTCCAGTTAGGGAGGGCCTTTATCAAGGTGTCTTGTCGGAGAAGAAGACCTTTCTGTCCCTGGGAGCAAAGTATGAACAAGCTTTGTTACTGTTGGGCGAATGAGGGTTTACATTTTTGTTGATAGGCCCTTGGCTATAATCTGCCAGACTCCAAGCAGACCGATTTCACTCAGATTTAATAACTTTTTCATTCAGACTCGTCCAGTTTTCCGCAAACTTTGCCGCGCGATCGATTTCTGCTCGCGCACCTAAATATCAACATTCTGAATTGAGGGGTGGAGTTCACCAAATGCGACGCCTTCCTAAGCTTTTTGCCTTTGTATCTCTTGTTTCGATGTTTAGCGCCTCGTCCAGCCTTGCTCAGAATGGGAACTTTTCGAGCATAACCGGCACATCCACGCCGCAGCCTCCCGTACCGATCCCCATCTTCTCCATCCACCGCACCTCGAACGTAGTAACGGTGTCCACTACCGACCCCAATAACACGGACGAATACGCGCAACAGAACCAAATAGGTGCAACTGTAAATATCTCTAAGGTCGCCATAGACCCTTCAAATGCTGTCAACGGCAATTTCGTAATCTGCGGTCCTTCGACTCCAGGCTGTGTAACGCCTACTACATCCACTTTCTCTTTCGTTTCGAATGGTGTCGATTTCTCCGGATCAGGCACGCAACTGGGCTACACAGCCGTTTCTCGCACACCCTGCCCCCTGATTCCCAACGGATACTTCAGTTTCTGTGGCGATTCGCGTCCCGGCGCCGGCCTCACCTTTCCAGCGGATGGTTCTTTGCTGGAAGTCATCTCCACGCAGGATCAAGTAGGGTCGATGCTCTGGGCTTCCGCTTTGGGCGATGGAAATTCCGGATCAAACCGCGTCACTGGCTGTGAACAGTTCTTCATCGAAAGCGGAAACGAATGGCACTTCGAGTGTTCCTGGTTGCGCAACTTCGGTGGATATATCGACATCGACATGAAAAATCAGTGGCTGACGCTGGATGTCGGGGACGGCCTTACGACTCGGGGAGTAGGTGGGGAATTCGCAATGAGCGGAACCCGCAAACTAGCCAGCTTCGGCATCGGCCAAAATCGCACCTTGGTAATTGATATGGGGACAAGTGTTCCTGGATCTGTAATCCCTAGCTCTGGCACTCTGCGTTTTCGCAACGGCAGCACGATTTGCTGGCAGAATGCGCAAGGCAGCAGCGGGTTGTGTCAGGGCACCGACGCCAACGATCACTTCAGCTTTGATAGTGGCATTGTGACCGCAACCTATAACACAGCGACAAGCTGCGCTAACTTTTGGGGCCAGTGCGGAAGCTCAGCAGCTGGCTCGGTCGCGCTTAGTCCAAACGCCCAATCGCTCGTCATTTCGACTACAGCTGTCACAGCGCAAAGTCAGATCTTCGTTCAAGAAGACAGCAGCCTGAATGGCGTTTTAGGTATAACCTGCAACACGAATCCAGGAAGGAGCTATTTGGTCTCCAGTCGAACACCCGGAAATTCGTTTCAAATTACGGTGAGTTCGCCGCCTGAAGGAGCACCGGCCTGTTTGAGCTACCACATCATCAATTGAACGATCCACGTTACCGCTGCAAAAACAGCTCTCAAACAGCCGACTGCAAAAGAGCTAAAACGCCGAGTATATGGGTTGGGAGCATGCACGGAAAAAGTCTAATCCTTGGTCGCAGGACAAGTGCCTGCGGGTTTCGAGGGGTTGCCTACTACTTCTATGAGGAATTTTCTATCGGTGGTCCCTGTTCAGACTTTCTCCCGAGGCTTTTCGTTGCGGACAAAAATATTATCCTGCGTTGGCTCACCCTCGCATTCAAGCGCAACGGTCGTGACGGGGTGATCCGGCGCTTCCACTGGCAATCCAGTTAAGCGCACTCGAAAACGATCTTGCTGAAATTGAATCGCCGCCCCGTTCGCTATGAGGCGTGCGGACTTTACTTTCGTTTGCAAACCAGCGACGACAACATAGTCGCTGGGCCAAAAATGTACGTGCATGAAAAGCGTGTTGCCTTTTCGCGTGAAGCTTGCATAGTTGGAGCGCCTCGCTTGACACACGTCCGAGCCATAGATCGAATCTCCATTGCGGCGCATCCATTGCCCCACCTGCGTCAGCACATGAACGGAATCTTCCGGCACGCTGCCGTCGGCGCGCGGGCCAATGTTCAGCAAATAATTGCCCGTATCGCGCGAACATGAAATTAAGTTCTGAATCACGCGGCGCGGACTCTTCCAATCATCGTCAGCCCGCTGATATCCCCAACTATCGTTCAGCGTCATGCAGGATTCCCACGCGCGGCCTTCCTTGTCGGCCGTAATCTGCTGCTCGGGGGTCGAAAAATCGCCAGGAAGTTTATTGCGATTATTGACGATAATGTCGGGCTGAAGCTCAAACACCATCTTATTCATTCGTTCGGATTCCCAACCGGCTGCGTCGAGCGGCCACGAAACGTCGTACCACAACACGTCGATCTTTCCGTAGTTGGTGAGCAGTTCGCGAAGATGTGTATGAATGTATTCAACGAATCGCTTGCGAGCGGCTTCGTCTGTGGCACACCGCGCACCGTCCGGATGATGCCAGTCCATCAAAGAATAGTAGAACCCAACGCGCATTCCTTCAGCACGCGCTGCATCCACATACTCGCGCACCAGATCGCGTCCAGGCCCCTGCTTCGGCGAACAGTAATCGGTCGTCTTGGTATCGAAATGGCAAAACCCTTCGTGATGCTTCGTGGTCATCACCATATAGCGCATGCCGGTTTCGCGCGCGAGCTTCGCCCATTCGCGAGCAGGGAACGGCTTAGGGTGAAACTGCTTTGCAAGCGGCTCATACTCAGAGACCGGAATACCTTCGTTTTCCATCACCCACTCATGCCGTCCAAGTACGCTGTAAAGTCCCCAGTGAATAAACATTCCGAAACGCGCTTCATGCCACCACTTCATCCTGCGCGCGCGGTCCGCGTCATTGATTCCAGGTGATGAACCGCTTTGTTGGTCGGTTGAGACACTGGGAAGTTGCACCGGCGTGACGTGAGAAAGATTTCCCGGCATCGCGGCTGCCGCCAATGCAGAGCTCGTACCGGCGATCCATTCACGGCGCGACGTGCGCTTCTTCAGCATGATTCGATCCTCTCCTGATGTTCCGATTATCCACCGCCTGGCACGGCGGTGGGGATGAAGCACCGCCGTGCCCTTCAACAACTATTTCTCTAGCTCGAAAATCCGATCCATTAAGAGCCACTTTTCACCGGGCTTCGCACTCGGAAGTGGCTTCTGAAACTTCCACATCAGTTTTTCCCATTCTTGAACTCTCAGATTTTCTCGGTCTGCCTTGGCTTTCTCTTCAAACGAAAATTGCCCATTAACTTCCATGACCATGAAAAGCCGCGCGCCAAGCTGATAGATTTCTAGATCTTCTATTCCTGAATCCTTGATGCTTTTCGTAATCTCAGGCCAGATTTTCTCGTGATACCGCTTGTATTCGGCGATCAATTGCGGGTCGTCCTGCAAGTCGAGCGTCAGGCAATAGCGTTTGGTCATTTGGCCTCTGCAGCAATTCCGGATTGAGGGATTGGCAACGTGGCATTTGGCTTGTATCCGCTCACCGCGAAATAAATCACATAGGCATAACAGAGGAGCGGCATTACGAGAGCCACGCGAATACTGCTTGCATCGGAGATGCGGCCCATCGCCGCGGGAACCAGCGCACCGCCAATGATGGACATGACGAGAAGCGAAGAGCCGCGCTTTGTTAGAGCGCCGAGATTTTTTATGCTGAGCGCAAAAATTGTCGGGAACATGATGGAATTGAAAAAACCAACCAGAACAATCGCCAGAACGGAGGCCAGTCCTGATAAGTCGATTCCGACAAGAACGCAAATTAGTGCGCCACAGCCGAACGCAGCGAGCAGCCGCGGCGCAGGAATACTCTTCATCATCCACGATCCGGCGAATCGTCCGATCATGAATCCGGTTTGATGTGCGACCAGAAAAATCGCCGCCATTTTTTCAGGCGTAGTGGGCATAACATGAGCGAGAAAGTTCAGAGCCCCATGCTGTCCTGCCACAAAATTTGCGCCCCACGCTGACATCGCGTCCAACGTCTGTGGCATGACCTGCTTCGCAAAACGAATAGCAAAACTCCCGACGCCCACTTGGGCCCCGACGTAGAAAAATTGGGCCACGACGCCTTTGACAAGGTGCGGGTGCGCGAAGACGTTGCCAGCGGTTCCAACTGAATGATTGTTGACAACTCCGGTTCCTTGTTCTTGAACCTCAGGGAGGTGAGCAAAATAAATCAGCGCCGCGACAAACAAAAAGATACCCGTAATCACGAGATAGGGCACTCGGACCATGTTCGTTTCTGAAACGACATACGCTTGCAGTTGCTGCGAAGTCATCGCTGCCCTTTGTGTGGGCGTATATTCGATTCCAGACAGAATAAATATCGCGCCCAGCGTCGGCACAAGCGCCGCCCCCACCGCGTTGAATGATTGCGCCAGATTCAGCCGCCGCTCAGAACTCTCAGCAGGGCCAAGGACCGTGACATAAGGATTCGCGCCCACTTCCAAAAAAGATTGCCCCGAAGACATAACGAACAGAGCCAGCAGGAAAAATCCATAAGTTCTGGAGCTAGCCGCCGGTAGAAACAGCAAAGTCCCCATCGCACAAATCAGCAAGCCGAGCAGAATCCCTTTTTTGTAGCCGATTTTCTCCATCAAGCGTCCAGCAGGAAAAGCCGCCAGGAAATAGCCGCCAAAAAAAGCAACCTGAATGAATGAGGATTGAAAGTCAGTAAGGTCAAACGCCTTCTTGAGATGAGGAATCAATACATCATTCAGGTTTACCCCGATCGACCATAGGAAAAACAAACTCGTCACCAGCACGAACGGCAGCGTGTATTTTCGTTCTGTCAACGGAGCAGTTTGGGCCACTAGATTCTCTCCGATTTGTATCGCACGAAATCAAGTCAACGCGCGATCCAGGTGTACGTATCCGCCGTCCACAAAAATCTGTTGCCCCGTGATGTGGCTCGCTTGCGCTGACATGAGGAACAGAGCTGTCGCAGCGATTTCCTCCGGCTGAGTCATTCGATTGCCTAAAGGAATCTTGGCCACAATCTCCCGTAGCTTTTCTTCAGGATTTGGAAAAGTGCTGACCCACTGCTGATAAAGTGGCGTCATCACTTCCGCCGGCACAACAGAATTCACACGAATTCCATAGGGAAGTAGTTCCACGGCCCATTCGCGTGTCAACGCAAGTATCGCGCCTTTTGCCGAAGCATAACCTGACGTCCCGCCTTGTCCGGTCACTGCAACTTTGGAAGCGATGTTGACAATGCATCCCCGGGATTTTTTCAATCCCGGTAACGCAAAGTGCGCCATATAGTAGTAGTGCAAAAGATTGCGCTTCAACGATGCCTCATACTCCTGCGGCGTTCCTTGTTCCAGCCCGACCTTGTCGTTGATACCCGCATTGTTCACCAGCACGTCGATCCCGCCGAACTCTTGCAAAGCTTGTTCCACTGCATTTGAGCATTCCTCTGCAAGAGATAAATCAACGCAAATCAGCCTGCACGCTTTGCCTTCTGATTTCAGCTCGTCGCGCAGCTTTTTACCGGCGTCCGCGTCGCGGTCCACTACAATCGAAATTCCGCCTTCCGCCGCGACACCACGCGCAATCGCCGCGCCGATACCTTTTGCGCCTCCGGTGATCAAGACAACTTTATGTTTAAGCTGTAAGTCCATGCTGAACTGTTTTCAAACCGTAGAATTCCATGGCGGTGCCGCCAAAAATCTTTTCCCTTGCCGGGGGTGCATGAGCGTCCACGTATTCCTCTACGATCCGTTTGACTTGTCCATAACTCGCCGCCACTAGGTACACCGGCCAGTCCGACCCGAACATCAGCCGCTCCGCCCCAAACTCTTCAAATACAACGTCCAAATATCGATCGAAGTCCGCATTCTTCCACGAATACCAGTCTGCTTCCGTTACCATTCCAGAAATCTTGCAATAGACGTTCTGATTCTGGGCAATTGCCCGCATCTGCGCTGCCCACTCTTCGTGCCACCCCATCCTAATTTCCGGCTTGGCCATGTGATCAATTACGAATCGCTGTTCCGGCAGCATTGCAACAAGTTCCAGCGCAGCCGGCAATTGCTTTGGGTAAATCAGAATGTCGTACGTAAAATCAAACTCGCGCAAGCATTTCACGCCGTTTACAAAATCATCGCGCACCAGAAAGCGCTCATCGGGTTCAGCTTGTGCGATATGCCGGAATCCGCACAATTTGCCGCAGCGCGAAAAAAATCCCAGTCTCTCCGCCACGCGCGGCGAGCAAAGGTCAACCCATCCCACAACTCCCGCGATCATTGGATTTCGCTCGGCCAGCTTCAACAGAAAAATAGTTTCGTTCTCAGATTGATCCGCTTGCACCGCGACTGTCGCATCGATTCCGTTTGCGGCACACTCGCTGGCAAGATGTTCTGGCAGAAAGTCGCGTCTTATGGCGGACATTTCCTCCGTGATCCACGCATCTCGCGCCGGATCGTACTTCCAAAAATGCTGATGCGCATCGATTCTCATCCATGCAGATTGAAAAAACCGCCGTCAATCGGGTAATCCGTCCCGGTAATAAACGCGGCCTCATCCGAACACAAAAACGCCGCAAGCGCCGCCACTTCTTCGGGGCTTCCCATGCGGCCAATCGGTTGTGTCTCGGAAAGTTTTTGAAACATCTCCTTTTCACGGCCCGGATAATTCTTGTGCAGATAGCCATCTACAAACGCTGTGTGGATCCTTGCAGGAGAAATGCAATTGCATCGAATTTTGTTCGGCAGATAATCTCTCGCCACAGAAAGTGTCATCGAGAGCACCGCGCCTTTGCTCATCGAATACGCGAATCGGTCCGCCAATCCTGTTGTAGCCGCTATCGAAGCCATATTCAAAATCACACCGCCGCTGGTCTTCATGGCCTCAATCGCGCCGTACATGCAGTTGTAAATCCCTTTCACATTCACCGCGAAAATTCGATCGAAATCCGCCTCCGTCGTTGTCTCGAGCTTCCCAATGTGCGAAATCCCCGCACAATTGACCAAAATGTGAATTGGCGACGACTCGGCCATTTCACCGAAGACGTCCCCCACGCGGCGCTGATTTGAAACATCGCAAACATAAGCAGCGGCGCTTCCGCCATTCTTCGCAATCTCCTCCACTGTTTCTTTGCACGCCTGCTCGTTCATATCCACCAGCCGGACAATAGCGCCTTCCTGCGCAAATCGCCGGGCAATCGCGCGACCGATTCCGCTCGCCGCACCAGTTACAACCGCGACCTTTCCGTTCAGCCGCAAACCATTCGGAACTATGTTTTCTGTGGACATAAATTCAATCCTATAACAGCCATCGCACCGCTAACTCCCCGCAACTTTGTTCTGCAGCGTCCCAATCTTTTCAATCGTCACGCACACTTCGTCTCCATCTTTCAGCCACAGCGGCGGCTTTCTTCCCATGCCTACTCCCTGCGGCGTGCCTGTAAAAATCAGAGTTCCTGGCAGCAACGTTGTGTTTTGACTCAAGAACTCAATCACTGCTCTAACATCAAAAATCATGTCGTTTGTATTTGCATCCTGCACTGTGTTGCCGTTCAAAGTGGTCTGAATTCGCAACGCATTGGGATCGCCCACCTCGTCTTTCGTTACTAGACAAGGCCCAGTCGGAGCAAACGTATCAAAGCTCTTCCCGCGGCACCATTGGCTTCCGCCTTTTTTCAATTGCCAATCTCGCGCGCTCACATCGTTCCCGCACATGTAACCTATGACATAGTCCAACGCCCGCTCTCTCGAAACGTTTTTACATTCTTTTCCAATCACCACCACAAGCTCCGCTTCATAGTCCACTTCGTCGCTCTTCGCGAATCCGGGAAGTCGGATGATTCCCCCGGAAGTGATCACCGTATTGACGCCCTTCGCGAATACGACCGGGAATTCCGGTGCGGCCATCCCAACTTCCTCTGCATGCTTTCGGTAATTTTGCCCGATGCACCAGATCTGTTCCGGTTTCACCGGCGGGAGCATTTTTCTCGTATTCGCTTTTTCGCGCGTTACAGCAAACTCGCCAAACACATCTCCATCGACACGGAGATACGAGCCGTCAGGTTGCTCTACCGCGTGCTGAATCTTGCCATCGTTGCCTTCGTACCGGATGATCCTCATATCCTTCCTTAAGCGATTTAGTATGGCGCAAAGCTTAACAAAAACTGGTCGATTTTATAGAGTGCTTTAGATGTTTTACGGATTGAAATGCCCGCCCCTGAATTCATGCGCATGCCTGGCTCCTACTCACTCATTCTTCAGAATTCGGTAAGGGCATTTTACCCTTCCAGCCCCTCTAAACTTTCCCTTTAAATCTTTTCATGTTGACTCGCCAGCTCATCGAGCCTAACTTCGCCGCGATCTCACACCGCTTGAACAATGGAGAATGCCAATGAACAGAAAGACGCTTTTCAACTTCAGGCGACTCGCTATTTTCGTGTTAACTCTGCAATTCAGCGCCCCTCGCTTGCTCGCCGATGAACCTCGGCGCCTCCGAGTTTCCGATAATCACCGTTATCTCCAATATGAGAACGGAAAGCCTTTTTTCTATCTCGGCGACACCGCGTGGGAACTCTTTCATCGTTTGAATCGCGAGGAAGCCACCGAATATCTTTCGAATCGGGCGAAAAAAGACTTCACTGTTATTCAAGCAAGCGTTCTGTCCGGAATCGATGGCCCGGCAGCTCCGAATGTCTATGGCGACGCGCCTTTCATCAACGGCGACCCAACAAAACCAAACGAAGCCTATTTCAAACATGTCGATTTCATCGTCAACAAAGCCGCGGAATTGAGGTTGTTCATCGGGATGTTGCCCTCTTGGGGAAGCCACTGGGCTGCCGGCACTGGCATCCTCAACATCAACAATGCCCGCCAGTATGGACGTTTCCTTGGCGCACGCTACAAGGACAAGCCCATCATCTGGATTTTGGGCGGTGACCGATCCATCGCCAACGACGAAGAACGCGCTGTCGTCGACGCATTAGCCGCTGGCCTAACTGACGGCGACGGTGGCGCACACTTGAAAACATTTCATCCGCGCGGTCCCGGCATGTCTTCTATTAAGTTGAATGACGCCGCTTGGCTCGACTTCAACATGAATCAGTCTTCGCACTCCGCGCGCGATCACGACAACGGTCTTTACGCGGAACACGATTACGCGCTGAAACCAGAAAAGCCCACCATGGACGGCGAAAACCGCTACGAACAACTCCCAGTCGCCTTTCATTTCAGGGGCATGAGTGGTCTCGACCGCTTCGATGATTACGATGTCCGCCAATCCGCATACTGGTCGCTCCTTGCCGGCGCATGCGGCCACACCTACGGCAACAACAGCCTTTGGCAAATCTACAAACCGCCCTCAAAAAAAAGTGAACGCTCCGCGCCCATGCAGGATGCCATCAATAGTTTGAAAACCAGCGATCCCTGGATTGGTGGAGAGGGAAGCGCACTCGGCGCGAATGTTCCTTGGTTCGAAGCGATGGATCACCCGGGAGCTTTTCAAATGGGATTTGTCCGCCGCCTTTTCGAGTCTTTGCCTTTCACGAAACTAGTCCCTGACCAGCGCATCATCCTCAATGGACCGACAACGGGCGGAGCAAAAATTCGCGCTGCCCGCTCCTCTGACGGCTCCTTCGCAATCGTCTATTCACCCCGTGGCGAAAGTTTTACCCTCGACAAAAGCATCATAAAAGGGTCGCGCGTTAAGGAAATCTGGTATGACCCGCGCTACGGCGTCTCTTACTTGATTCATCAGTCCGACCAGTGGGGAATTCAAACCTACACGCCGCCAACAAGCGGCCGCGGCAACGACTGGATTTTTTTGTTGGAAGATGCCGCCGAAAACTATCCTTTACCCGGAAGTCCGCAGTGAAGGAGTCTTATCGTCGTATCGTTAGAATCAGCACCCATTTTCTTGGGGTATCCGGTGAAAAGGAAATGTCTTTCGACTCGAGAATGAGTTGCAAAGGAATCGGCCCTCGATCGCTTCTTCCGAGAGGGCTATCGCCTGTCGCAAACGCCGAAATTTGCACGGGCCAATCCGATTGCGTTACTTGTACATCCAATTTTCCCGCATCGGAAACCAACCGATCGATCCGGCGCCCGTCCGCTTCCAAAGTCTCAAGGTGATCGTACGGGCTCGGCACTGCAAGCCACAGTCTACGAACTCTAAGTGGTTTTGACGCCGTTAGTGTCTCCGTGCGCTGTAGTGTCTTCCCCTGCAATGACCATGTAACTTCCGACACGATCCCTTCATCCGTCGGTTCTCCTGCTTTTGCGCCCGCAACGATCCAACGTTTCCACACTGCAGTGACGCTCATTCCATCCGGCGCAGGCCTGATTTCATCGGCGCCATCCGCCGCCGCTATAGTCCGTCCATCTTCTAGCTCCAAAAAAGGAACGAGGCACGGATAGATTTTCTCCACGGGCACAGCCAAGCCGGGAAATCCTTCCGGCATTGGCTCGTAATCGGAAGTCGCAGCTTTCGGTCCTGTCACAAACGGCAAAGCAAAGCGAATTTCGCCCTGCCGAACGAGCCAAACTCCAAACTTGCGGTCGCTTCTGTCGCGAAAAAACTCAAATCGTGCAACGTTGTCGAAACTTGGCCGCAGAGCAAACTGCTTGATCCCTTCGCTGGTCATCGTCTGCATGAACATCTTGTGCGCCGCCATGATCTTTGCGAAAAACGTTGTCGTTTGCTGCCATTCGCGTTCTTTCGTGATGTAGCCGTAATCACCCCTGCCGAAAGCAAAAATATTCAGCAGATGCGTGTCCTTATTGAAGTCGTTTCGCAACCAGGTCCATGCCGCGTTGTATGCTGCTGCAAGCTGGCTAAGCGGCGCTGGCCGGAATTCCGGATGCACGCCCAGAAAACCCACGATTTCCATCGTATCCATGTAGCTGATCGCGCCGAGGCTCCGCCCCCACGGATAGCCATACCCGTCTGGCGATAATAAATCCCACCAAAGTTTCATCTGTTGTTTGAGCGAAGGTGAAACTGCCTTGACGATGTCCTCGCGCCCCGCAAGCCTCCCCGCATCATAAATCGCGCGTGCGTATTCATTCGAATATCGGTCGTAGCGTCCTGTGGGAAGGGAATCGTCTGCAAAAAGCGCACCGCTTGTGAATTGCGCCGCCGCATGATTCAGCAAATCGTCCAGCGATGCGCGGTCTTTGTTCAGTCCAAGGTCGTAGTCAATTGCTGCGATCCGCGCCGCAACGCCAAAATAGTTTTCAGGAAGATGGATCAGCGTATGCGTCTTCGCGTCGTAAAATCGTCCAGGATCAAGCAACGCGCGATAAGTTTCTTTGCTTTCGGAAGAAAGGCTTTGCCACAACGCATTGTGATTCAGGTCCCTGCCATAGCTTTCGAGAGCCATCGCCGCATAAAGCTGCGCCCAGGTTTTTCCGCCGTGGCTCAATTCGATTTGAGCCATCTTGCCGATCATCTGCGGCACGTCGTGTCCCGCAATCGTATTGGTCGAAGCGAATGCTGAATAGTCTCCCAGCGTCCGCATAAATGTTCCCCAGGAAAATTCGCCGATCGTCAATGCTCCAACCACTCGGTCCGGCGGCGGATCAAGCGATTTGATATCAGCCACATGAGCGGTTATCTCTCGTTTCAGGAAGCCGCGAATTTCGTCGTCCAACATTGTGGTGGACACCACTTGTGCGCTGGCCGGAGCCTGCGCCGCAGCACCGCAGGCAGCAAAAAATCCCAAAAGCAAAACTGTGGCAAGGATTTTCGTTCTCATGCACTGGACCCCTGTTCTATTTCTGGCGACTGCTCGCAGTCCGCTTCCGCGCGACTGAGGCGTCTAACGTTTGTGTTGCTCCAGCCAAAGCAAGTCTTCTAGCAAGTAGTACTGCCCATAAATGAGCATCGAGTCATGAGGGCGAACGCCGCTCCCGTGGCGCAAAACGCCCGGTGGTGTTTTGTCGTTTTCTCCCACGGGAGTCAGGTAACGGTCAATCAACGATTGCACAATATGTTCGCCCGCTTCTCGATAGCGCGCCGAGCGCGCAGGATCTTTAGTTGCGGTCGAAAGCCGGAACAATCCTCCGGCCATGATTGCGGCCGCAGACGTATCGCGGTTCCTAAAATGAACACCCTGATCGTCGAAGTCGTACCACGTTACAAAATCACTAGGCAGCCGCGGCAGCGCGTAATCCGCAATCCGTTCCGCCGTCGACAAAAACACCGGCTCATGCGTCTCCAGATAAGCCGCCGAAAAACCATAAATCGCCCAGCTCAATCCGCGCGACCATGTCGTATCCGCCGCATAACCCTGATGTGTGTGTGTGAACACGCGCTCTCCCGGCGCAGCATTGTTTTCCACCTTTAATTCCGCATCCTTCAAAGAACCGCCATGCAGCACAAAGGTCTGCCGGTCATTTCCCGGGTTGTAGTGCACCGATTGATAGACTGATCCGTCCGGCTTCACAAACCATTCGGCAGTCCGCAGCGCATGCTTTTTCCCCATTTCGCGCCATTTTTCGTCGCCAGTTCTGTCGCTTACCCACCATAACAACTGCAAGTTCATCATCGTGTCGACAATTGTGTCGTCGCCGTCCACGCCCCACGATGCAATTAACTCCGTTTTTGGATTGAACAGTTGTTCGAGCCGTTGCGCTCCCAGCAGCGCGCTCGCACGCAACGCCTCGTCATGCGTCAAATCATGTCCAAGCGCGGAAGAGTAGTAATACAGAAATCCGGCATCGTGGTTCGCCTGCAACTCCTGTCCCATCAGCTTTGAACTCCACAACTCCGCCCATTTCCCGTACTTCTCGTCATGCGTCCGTGAATAAAATTGCCAAAGCTCCCCAATCCAGAAACTTCCGGTCCAGAAATATCCGTTATTCTGTTTTTGCCACTCGCCCGTTTTGTTGTCGCCTTCAGTGAAAAATCCTGGCACAGCTTTCGGATTGGCGCCGTCTGCGCTTCCGCGAACAATTGGCTCCCAATTTGCCGCGGTCCGATCCACTTCTTCTCGTAGCAGTCCAATCGCCTGCTCAACTGTTCTTGTTTTGTGTGGAGTAAGAGAGTCTGCTGGTGCGCTCTCTGCGCTTGCGCTCTTCGAAAGAATTTCAAACTTCGTCGGCTGCGCGATTCGATCCGCCTGCTCCTTGACCGCGCCAAGAAATTGCTCGCGCGTCCTGATCCCATCTGGCGGAAGCACAAAAGACATCTGCTCTCCAGTAATCTTTCGGTTCGAGCCCTCCTGATCCCACGCCGCCATCGCGTACCACTCTGCCTTGCCATTCTTTAAGTGAAAGTCCACGAGCCTATTTTGCGCATCGTTTTCCGCTTTTGCTCCCCGCGCTGCCGTCAGCACGGCAAGTCCCAGATTTTCTCCGTTCATCGTGTTGCTTGCTGTCGCCCCCGAATTCACGACCTGCTTGCTCCAAGTCGCAATCCACGTCACTTCTGCTCCCTTTGCCGAGGTTACGGCCGGGATGTCTGCAATTGCCGTCAAACCGCTCGCAAATGTGAAGCCATCCCCGCAATCGGCGGCAATTTCATGTTCAAATCCGCGCTCTCCTGCCCATTGCGTAATCCGTGATTTCAAGTGGATCAGCTTTCCTCCAGTATTCCAGCCGTCGTACTCGAGTTCCACAATCGAACGCACCGGCCCGCTCGCCAAAATCCTCCACTTCCGCTCTTTCACGTCGGCCACTTTCACCAGCTTGCCATTCACCATCCCCGCAACCGCTCCAATCCCAATTGCGTCCCCCACTCGGAAAATGTCGCGCCCTTCCGGCGACTCCATGTGATAGACGTAATCGGGCGTGGCGTACAACGGAAGTTGCAGCGTTGGCCGTCGCTTGCCGTAAATGTCGATCGCATTTCTGGAATCAAAATAGATACGAAAAGCGATTCGGTCCGATTCCCAGCCTAGCCCTTCGAATTTCTTGCTGAAAAGCGCAGAGGTTCGCTGCTTATAATCCTTGCGCAACCGCCATATGTTGTCTTCATCCCCGAAAGAAATCGTTACGATGAGTGACTGGTGCGCCGCAAGGTCCACCTGAAATGCAAGCTCATCTGCTTTCCCGTCTCCATCCAGATCGTCGATTTGTGACGGCAATTCTTCCGTCTGCAGCACTGCCGCGTCTTCTTCCAAACTGCTCGCATTACTCACGGTAACAATCGCTGCGCCCGGCTTGAAATCCGGCGCTATCTTACGAATCTCTGCTATCGGAATCACAACATTCGCCGCGCTTCGCGAACTCTCGCTAGGATTCGTCACGACGATCTTGATGTTCTTGATTGGTTGCTGCGCCCTTGCCGAACCTACAAAAACGATCAGGATCAACCACGCCATTCGAACAAACGATTTGTGCATGAATTTGGCCTCAAGGAAATAAACAGAGATGAAACGCTGAAGAGCTCACTTCAAATAGTCTTCTCGCCACGGCGTAAACACATCGACAACAAGCGACTCCTCAACCGCGGACGCGCCATGTTCAACTCCGCCGCGTACTACGAACGTATCTCCCGTCCGCAAATCAAAGGTCTTTCCTTCACAAGCGACCTTCAAATACCCATGCACGACGTAAACAATCTGATCGTGCGGATGGCTGTGCACAGTCCCAACCCAGCCTTTCGCCATCTCGTGCTCGGCCAGAAATAATTTTTCGTTATACGCCAGCACGCGGCGCTTCAACCCCGGCTCCGGCTCCGTAAACTCACTCTCTTTGCGTTGCACCACCACCAAATCTGGAATTTCTTTTACATCTCTCATCTCTTCACCTGGCCCGCTTGCATCGTTTGTTTCGATCCACTCGTCCCTGGATTTCGCGCTCGCTTCACTAGCTCAACGAACTCCTTCGCAAATCCGCGAATCAACTCTCCATTTCTGAATTGCAAGGCTTCTTTCTGCACCAGTTCGCCGCCCACTCCCAGTGCCGCCGCTCCCGCTCGAATGTAATCCGCGGCCGTCTCCAGATTCACTCCGCCCGTCGGCACCAACGGGACCTGTGGCAGCGGCCCTTTCAGCGCTTTTATGTAGTTCGGCCCACCCAAATTCCCGCACGGGAAAACCTTTACGAAATCCGCGCCTGACTTCCACGCATTCATCACTTCCGTCGGCGTCAGCGCACCAGCCATGATGAGCAGATTCATCTCACGCGCCGCCGCCACAGTCGCCGCATCAAATCCGGGAGACACCAGAAATTTCGCTCCGGCATCCGCGCATTTCCGCGCCGCCGCTTCATCCAACACTGTCCCAGCCCCAACAAGAATTTCCGGAGCTGTCTTCACCAACTCCGCAATCACTTCCACAGCGCCCGGAACCGTCATGGTGATCTCGACAATCGGAATTCCGCCCGCGCTCACACTCTCGGCCGCGAACTTTGCCTCCTCTGCCGAAGAAGCGCGGATCACCGGTACTATCCCAACTTTTTCTATCAACGCGCGTACTTCCTGTTTCTCCATTCGAACGTTCCCTCTCAGCGTGCGATTCGCGCGCCCGCTCCCTTCATCACCTGCAAAACTTCATCAAGCGTTGCCATCGTCGTGTCTCCCGGCGTCGTCATCGCCAAAGCTCCATGCGCCGCGCCGCATTCCACAGCCCATTGCGCTCCTTTGCCTGCCAAAAATCCGTAAATCAGTCCCGACGCGAACGAATCGCCGCCGCCCACGCGATCCAGAATTTCCAAGTCCTGCCGGTTCGGCGCCTGATAAAAATTACCATCGCAATAGCAAACCGCTCCCCAATCGTTTCTCGTGGCCGTTGTTGCCTTACGCAGCGTCGTCGCTACCACCTTGAACGGAAAATCTTTCACAACCTTTGCGATCATCTTTTTGAAATTGTCCGGATCGAGCGACGAAAGATTTTCATCCGTGCCCGGCACTTCGTATCCTAACGCGGCCGAAAAATCCTCTTCATTTCCGATCATTACATCCACGTACTGCGCGATTCGCCGGTTCACTTCCTGCGCCTTCTTCTTTCCGCCAATCGAGCGCCACAGCGAATCGCGATAGTTCAAGTCGTACGAAATCACCGTGCCATGCTTCCGCGCCGCCTGCATCGCCTCAATCGCAACTTCCGGAGTCGTTTCCGACAGCGCGCAAAAAATTCCACCCGTATGCAGCCATCGCGCGCCTTTCTTTCCAAAAAGCTCTTCCCAATTGATGTCGCCCGGTTTCATCGCTGCAATTGCCGTGTGTCCGCGATCCGAACATCCCAGCGCAGCACGCACACCGAATCCTCGTTCAGTAAAATTCAGCCCATTGCGAACCGTCCGCCCCACTCCGTCGTAGTCCACCCACTTCACCAGCGATGAATCCACGCCGCCCTGATTGAGCAAATCTTGCAGCAAGGAACCAATCGGATTTTTCGCAAACGCTGTAACGATCGCCGCGTCCAGCCCGAAGCATCGCTTCAGTCCTCGTGCCACGTTGTACTCGCCGCCGCCTTCGCTCACCGAAAATTTTCGCGTTGTCCAAATCCGGTATTCGCCAGGATCGAAGCGCAGCATCACTTCGCCTAAGCTCACTACATCCCAGCGGCATCCAGTTTTTTCTCGCACCACGAGCGTCATCGTTTCCTCATCGGCCCAGCCACCCGCCATCTACCGCCAGAATATGTCCATGAATGTAATCACTCGCCGCAGAACTTAAAAAAACTGCCGCGCCCGCGATATCGCTTGGTTCACCCCAGCGTCCGGCTGGAATCCGATCCAGAATCTGTTTGCTTCGAACGGGGTCCTCTCGCAGCGCCGTCGTGTTGTCCGTCGCCATATATCCCGGAGCAATCGCGTTTACGTTGATTCTCTTGCACGCCCATTCGTTCGCCAGTGCTTTCGTCAGTTGCGCAACGCCGCCCTTCGCCGCAGCATATGCCGGCACCAGAATTCCTCCTTGAAACGACAACAGGGAAGCGATGTTCACGATTTTCCCGCCCTTGCCGCTTTCGATCATTCGCCGCCCCGCTAACTGCGAAAGCTGAAATACCGACGTCAAATTCACTGCAATCAACTCATTCCAATATTCCGTCGGATATTCTGCTGCCGGAGATCTCCGAATCGTCCCCGCATTGTTCACCAGAATGTCGATCGAGCCAAATTCACCAATCGTTTTTTCAATTAAGCCCGCGTACGATTTCGGATCACCCAAATCCGCGGAAAAATAAAACGTTTTGCGTCCGGTAACGCGAATTTCCTCGCAAGCTGCTCCTGGTTTCGCATCCCGTCCATGACAGCCCACATTCGCGCCTGCTTTCGCCAATGCCACCGCAATCGCCGCGCCAAGCCCGCGATGCGACCCGGTCACCAACGCGTTTTTGCCATTCAGTTGAAAAGCTTCCAGGCTCATTCGCTCACGCCTGCTCGATTTCCGCTGGCGCAAGCCGCGGGCTCAATAAATGAACGACTAGCAGCGCAACAAGATAAGCAGACGCAGCAATAAAAAACGGAATCTTGTAACTGCCCGTCCATTGCAAAACGTGCCCGACGATTTCCGCAATCAACATTCCGCCAATCGCTCCAGCCATGCCGCCGATCCCGACCACAGATCCGACCGCGCGGGAAGGGAAGAGATCGGAGGTCAGCGTAAAAAGATTTGCTGAAAAACCCTGATGGGCCGCAGCCGCCAGCCCGATCAAGAATGTCGCCGGCCACAATCCGGATACGCGATACGTCATCGCAATCGGCAAAACAGCTATCGCACACGCGAGCATCGACAGTTTTCGCGCAGCATTCACGGAAATGCCTCTTCGGATCATGGACGAAGAAATCCATCCGCCTCCAACGCTCCCAATGTCCGAGATCAAATAAATCGTGAAAATTGGCAGGCCGATTTTCCCCAAAGTCAGGCCATGTTCGCGTTGCATATAGTCCGGGATCCAGAAAAGGTAAAACCACCAGATCGGATCGATCAGGAATTTCCCCGCGGCAAAGGTCCAGGTCTGTGTATACCGCAACAATCTTGCCCACGGCAGCTTACCCGCAGGAGGAATAGGATCCGATTGGATGTACTTAAGTTCTTCCGGCGTGCAACGCGGATGTTCTTCCGGCTTACGATACATGGCCAGCCACAGCACCAGCCAGAGGAACCCTAACGCACCTGTAAAGAGGAACGCCCAGCGCCAGCCCCAGTGTTTCGCGATCCAGGGAATGAACAATGGCGTAATCATCGCGCCGACGCTCGTGCCCGCATTGAATATTCCCGTAGACAATGCGCGTTCTTTTTTCGGGAACCACTCCGCCACGCTCTTGATGCTTGCTGGAAAAACGCCTGCCTCGCCGAAACCCAGCGCGGCTCGCGCCACGGCGAACGTCAAAAAAGAATTTGCCGCTGCGTGCGCCATGGAAGCGATGCTCCAAAAAACCATCGCTACCGCGTATCCGATTCTCGTTCCCAGCCAGTCAATCACGCGCCCCATGCAAATCATTCCCAGGGCGTATGCCATCTGGAAAATGGTTACCAGGTGTCCGTATTGAATGTCGTTCCAGCCCAGCTCATGCTGCAGCGGCGTTTTCAGCACGCCGAGCACTTGCCTGTCCATGTAATTTTTCGTAATGCCCAAAAACAAAAGCCCGCAGATTACCCAGCGAAATCGCCCGGCAAAGAGTCCGACCTGATGCAGCGTGCTTTTGGCTGTGCTCATCCCCGGTCGTTCGCTCGAACCGCTTTCAGCGATCGCGTTTTCTTCCTGCATCTGTTCCCTTGGGTTGATTAGTCTACTTGCGGCCCGCTTCCAGCCCAGAGCCACTCTGTGCAAATCCCGGCTGAATGTTCACCACGCCAAACTGCCGGTCTTCCACTTCGCGGTGCGCCGCCATTGCCCACAAAAACGCAATGCGATGTCCGGGAACGGAAACGTTCGGATGATACCCGCCCGGCATCAACACCGCATCACCGTCGCGCACCACCGTCACCAGTTCCGGATATTCGGTATCGTTATACACCAGTTGAATCCCATAAGCCGGTTCCGGCATATCGAAATAAACATACAGTTCTTCCAGCATCTTCGCGTGCTCGTGCGGCGGCCAGCTCGTCCAGTTGCCGGGATCGGAATACGTAAAGCCCGCAACCAGACGCCCCGCTTCCACATTTTTCGCAAGCAGCATCGTCAAATTCCGCGAAGAACCTGGTCCCCCGGTCACAAATTTCATCCCGGGATCTTTGCTTACTTCCTCGTAGCGCACAATCTTCAACGGATACTTACCCGTTACATCCGATGAAAATTCAGCTAAATCCACTGAGCCGCTCGTCGAAACTTCAATCGCCGAGTCGCGTGGAATATACACTGCATCGAACTTATTCAGCTCGATTTGTTGTCCGCCCGTTTTTACAGTGGCTTTCCCGGAAAGGCAAATCAAACCGGTTTCCTGTTCACCATTGTCAAAGGAAACGCTCGGCACGGACGAATCCAGAATGATGCGCCCATACGACAAATGCCGCATCGTGCTGTTTTTCGGAGTCACGGCCAGATGGCGTCCCTTTTGACCATTGGTCTTCCGGAACACCATCTTCTCGACGGCCACTTCTGCTTGCGTACTCATGTACAACTCCTTGTTAGTTTCCCCTCGTGAGTCACGGAGTGCGAGCAGTTTCATCGCGGATGATTTGCTGCTCAATTATGCCCGCGGCAAACGTATCGCACTCCGCCAAACTTCGCCACAACTCCGCGCTTCGTTTCAGAAGGTGAAACGCAAACCAAGCTGAAGCTGTCGCATACTATTTGCCGGCGCAGTCGATATAGTTCCGAACGTACCAGGGCTGGCCAAACTGGCTGGGGCCGTCGCGGCTGGCGGGCTCAAGTTCACCATGTTGAAAGTGTTCGTGCCTTCAACGCGAAATTCCAGGGCGTATTTCTCCAAGAATCGGAAGTCACGGAAGACAGCTAAATCTACCGTTTTGAATCCGGGCTGGTCCAGCAAGTTGCGCGCTGAATTTCCATCGACCGGGCTTCCAGTGACCACCGGATTCCGCGCAAATGCCGAGATGTTAAACCAGCAACTTGGCGTTCCAACGCTGGCTCCGTTCGGACAAGTACCCGAAAGTGGGTCGCCCACGAGGCTTGCTCGGTCACCGCCAGCACCATCTAGGTTCGCGTCCACACCGTTCAATACCGTAAACGGTATACCGCTGTGGTATCTCACAATCGGAGAAATTGACCATCCATTCAGCACTGCTTTAACTGCTCCATTTCCTCCGTAGGAAAACTCAGGCTGCCACACCGCCGAAAAAGAAACGGCGTGCCGCTGGTCGATGTCCGAGCGCCCCTTTTCCTCAGTCAGGGCAAGCATGTTTTGGGCGCCGCCCTGTGTTTGGTTGTTGTCCAGCTCCAGGCTATTCAGGTTTTTGCTGAACGTGTAAAAGGCGTTGAACAGAAGGTGATGCGACATGCGCTTCGTCACCGTGAGCTGCATCGCGTGGTAAGAAGCAGTTTGGTTTGACTGCACCAGCAACACCTGCCCGAATCCGGGATTCGGGCGGCGCTGCTGCACGTTGCCCGTTGACGGAACCGGTGTCGTCGTGATCAGCGGATAGTTCACATCCTGCGCAAAAGGCAAATCGTGCGCTAGGCTGCCCACATACCCTACCGACACGCTCAAGTCATTCGTCAGTTGTCTCTGCACACTGAAGTTCATCTGGTAGGTGTATGGCCATTGGAAGTTCGTGTCGATTCCAAGGATTCCACCGCCGTTTGTATACGCGCCTTGATACGGAAATGGATCTCCTCCCGGCAGGCCTCGATAAGGGTTCGAAAGGCTTCCGCCCGTCGCGAATTTTCCCGCGCCCGTGTTCGTAAATGTCAGGCGAGTAGCGAACGGTTCAAAATTGGATGGCTGATTCCAGTTGTTCCCGGAAAGGCTGCCGTAGAAAACGCCGAACGCCGCGCGCACGGACGTTTTTCCGTTTCCCCAGGGATCCCATGCCATTCCAAGCCGCGGTGAAACGTGATGGTAACGTACCGGCACAATTCCCCGCGTCACGCCAGGGTCTCCCGGAAACAGTTGCCCAATGGGAGCCGCGGGATTCACAGTGGATTGCGCTCCGGCGACGTATGTCCCTTCGCGATTTTGTGGATCCGTCGGCGGCGTCTGGATATCCCACCGCAAGCCAAGGTTCAGCGTCAATCGCGGAAAAATCTTGTAGTCGTCTTGAACGAACACGGAACTGAACCAGCTATTTGTAAGCGCACGGATCGGAGCATCCTGTGTGATGCCGCTCGGTATACCCAGCAGGAAGTCGGCTAGAGCGTTACCGGGAATTTTGGGGCTGGAAGCTCCGTTCGCCGTCGCCGTGCCGTTGAAAGTGTACGTTCCATAGTTGTTCAGCAACGTGTCCTGAACGTCTTTCTGCAGCATCTCCTCTCCGCCGAATTTCAACGAGTGACGTCCGCGTGTATAGGTGAACGTGTCTCGCAACGTATAGAAGTTGCTTCCTGCTGTCGGTCCGCCAATCGCATTGGTCAGATTGAAAAAATTGGTTACCGCTATATTCGGCAATGACGGCTTTCCTTGCACCGTGATCGCTGATCCAAAATCGGCCAGCGAAGCATCTGCCGGAAGGCCCAGCACCGGGTTGGAAATATTCAGCCGCCCGCCAAAATAACGCGTAAAACCAACCCACATCTGGTTCACTTTGTTCGGGCTGATGATCCACGTGTCGCTTATGTTCGCATTGTGCTGGCGCCAGTCAAACTCCTGAAGCGCCCAGGGCAAACCTTGCGCCGCTGTTCCAGCTCGGATGGTATTGTCCCCCGCAGTCGTGTAATAGCTGACACTGATCCGGTTATCGTTCCCAAAGCTGTGATCAACCTTTCCCAAATATTCGTTTGTGTTGAAAGGATTTGGAATCACACCTAGCCATCCTGCTTGGCCTGAACCCGTCGTTGTGTTTGAAACTGGAATTGCTTGGTTCACGATATTGGCTGCCGCCGCATCGAAGAAGCTCGGACAGATGACGTTATTCGTCTGCGTCCCTCCCGTCGGCAAACCCGTCGTTAAGTCACAATGAAATTTCGTTAGAGGCGTCTGACCGGGATAAGACGTTCCTGCTGGGACGATGAAGTTAGCTCCCGGCGTCTTCGAAAAATCACCGTTCCGCTCCGCCGCCGTCGGAACCACGGCGCCGTTCAGAAACGTGCTCTGAATCTGCCGCAATCCACCATACGAGAAAAAGAAAAACGTCTTGTCTTTCTGAATCGGTCCGCCCGCCGTTACGCCAAACTGATTTCTGTGCAGCGGGGAATTGGCCGGATTGTTCCAATCGTGCGCGTTCAGCGCATTGTTGCGCCAGAATTCGAAAAGTGATCCGTGAAACTCGTTGGTGCCTGATTTCGTCACCACGTTGATGATGCCCGCCGCAAACCGCCCGTATTCCGCGTTGTAGCTGTTCGTCTGCACGCGGAACTCTTCCACCGCGTCCGGATTCGGCGTCGCGTTCCCCGTATTCCGCAGACCAGCCATGTTCGGTCCTCCATCCAGGTAGTAATTCACCGATCCTGCTCCGCCGTCCGTGCCGCCATTGATCAGCGTTCTCTGCTCCGGGTATCCAAGCACGATGCTGTTGTCGTTTCTTTCCACGCCCGGCGTGATGTCCAGCAGGGAATAGACATTCCGGTTCACCAGGGGCAGGTTCGTGATTTCTGCGTTTTCAATCGTCCGTCCAAGTTCCGGCGTGCTTGTATTTACCAGCGGAACTTCTGCGGTCACCGTGATTGCCTCATTCACGTCGCCAAGTTCCAATTGAGCGTCCGCCCGGGCATCGACGCTGACTTGAAGCACAATCCCCTTCAAAACCGCCTTCTTGAATCCCTTTCCGCTCACTTCCAGTTCGTAAGTCCCAACGGGGAGAAAATCGATGCGATACTCGCCCTGTTCGCTCGACGTCACCGTGCGCGTCAGGTTTGTTTGCGTGTTCCGTGCCGTTACGTTTGCTCCTGGCACGGCCGCGCCGCTCTTGTCCGTCACCGTACCCAGAATGGTTGCCGTCGTCGACTGCGCGGACGCACGCACCGAAACGAACAACCCCAGAACAAACGCGATCAGCCACATCACTTGCTTGCACTTCATGGTTTTTCCTCCAGGAAGGTTTCCTTTCCACCCCTGGTACTGCATCGTTACAGGAAACATTCCAGAAATTAGCCGTACCGCATTATGAGATTTAGTCTCACAATAGAGTACAGCCCAAAAAAATCCCCGGCCTGCGCCGGGGCACACCCTTCAAACTCTTAGCTCGCTGCTCTCCGGAACGCTTCCAGCGGCAACTCCTGATAACCAAGCTCGGCAGACAGCTCGCTCGCAGCCTGCATCAGCGCTTGCCCTACTTCCGGAATTCTTTCTTTCGTCATCCGGAACGCCGGTCCCGAAATGCTCATCGCCGCGCTCAGTTTCCGTGAATGCGCCCGAACCACCGCGCCCACACACCGCAGCCCTTCTTCTTTTTCTTCGTCGTCTATCGCAAATCCCCTCGACCGCACGGCCTTCAGCTCATTTTTCAAACGCGCAATTGTGGTGATTGTGTTCGGTGTGATCGTTTTCATTCCCGATTTCCGTACAATCGCAATCACTTCCGCCTCGGGAAGTTCTGACAACATCGCCTTGCCCACCGCCGTGCAATACGCTGGCGCACGGCTACCCACCGTACACGCCGTTCTCACGCTCCGTTGCGACTCCACCTTTTCCACGTAAAAAACCTGGCCTTCATCCAAAATGCAAAAAAATACCGTCTCGCCGAACCGTTCCTGCAACCGGTCCAGATACGGCCGCGCCTTTCCGCGCAAATCTAGCCCATCAATCGCTCGAGATCCCAATTCATACAACCGCAGCCCAAGCCGGTACCGTCCCGTCTCCGGGTTTTTCACCACCAGCCGGTGCTGCTCCAGCACCATCATCAGCCGGTGCGCCGTGCTTTTGTGCAAGCCCAGGGCAGGGCACAACTCCGCAAGGCTGCAATCGCTCGAACTGTTCGACAGCGTCGCGAGTGCTGCCAGAGCCCGGTCCAGCACCTGCACCTTGTACGGCGACTTCTTGGTCTTGGAATGTGGCACGCGTGCCATATTATGGAATCGGTTTTTTATGTCAAGCAGAAAAATGAATGAATGGCATCAAAGGGATTCATGCTCCGCCCCGCCCAATCTGCTAAATCGTTTCAGCCACCCGTATTTCGTTAAGTTCCGCTGAATGGAAACTTCAATTCTTACAATTTGACACTCGCTCCTCCGCTGCATAATCTGCATCTCTCATTACTCGGGGTAAGATTCCGTTATGTCTGGCTCCGGGTTACTGGGCCAACCTGGCACTGCCGCCCACGGTTCTGCGCGATACAATTGCACAAATAGCGGCGCACGGGTACGAAGCGTGACTACAGACTTGCTCAAATCTGCGGCGCAAACTCCTGCCTCCAACAACGGCGTCCTCTTGACCCGCGCGCAAATCTTTTCCTCCGTGCAAGAATCGCTCGCATCCATCCCGTTCATCGACATTCACACCCATCTCTTCGCTCCCGGCTTTGGCAAACTCTCTCTTTGGGGCATCGACGAACTCCTCACCTACCACTACCTCGAAGCCGAATTTTTTCGCTCCTCCACCATGTCGCCCGAGCACTATTGGACTCTCTCGAAATCCGAACAGGCCGATCTCATCTGGCGCACTCTCTTCGTGGAAAACTCTCCCATCTCGGAAGCCACCCGCGGAGTCGTTGCCGTTCTGCACGCCTTCAATCTTCCTACTGATCACTCGGCGCTTCCGGAAGCTAGAGCATTCTTCAAAAATCAAAGTCTTGAATCGCACATGCAGCGTGTGCTGCAACTGGCTGGCATCAGCAGTGTCGTCATGACCAACGATCCGCTCGACCCGGACGAATTCCCTCTGTGGCAAAAAGGTGTCGCAAACCACAATCAGTTCCATGCCGTGTTGCGCCTCGATCGCATTCTCTGCACTTGGCACGATCACTGGCAGGCCATCGTTGCGCAGGGCTATTCAGTCGATGCGCAGGCCTCCGGTAAATCCGTCTCGGAAGTGCGTCGCTTCCTCACAGACTGGGCCAAACGCATGCAGCCCGTTTACATGGCATGCTCTCTGCCGGACACTTTCGAATTTCCCAGCGACACACTCAACGGCCTCTTGCTTCGTGATGCGGTCCTGCCGGTCTGCCGCGAACTGAACCTTCCTCTCTCTCTCATGATCGGCGTTCGCAAGCAGGTCAATCCGCGCATCCGCCTCGCTGGCGACGCCGTCGGACGCGCAAACCTCCGCTCCGTCGAAAATCTCTGTCGCGATTTTCCGTCCAACCGTTTTCTCGTCAGTGTGCTCAGCCGCGAAAACCAGCATGAACTCTGCGTTTTTTCACGCAAGTTCAACAACCTCATGCCCTTTGGCTGCTGGTGGTTCATGAACAACGCTTCCATCGTCGAGGAAATCACTCGTGAGCGCATCGAAATGCTTGGGACCAGCTTTATCCCGCAACATTCCGACGCGCGTGTCCTTGAGCAGGTCATCTATAAGTGGGGCAACACGCGCAGAACAATCGCGCCCATCCTTGCTGAAAACTATCGGCTTCTATCCGAAGATGGCCGCGGCGTCACGAGCGCGGACGTTCAGCGCGACGTCACCCGCCTCTTCCGCTCCAACGCCGAAGCTTGGATGGACCTCCGTCCGCGCACCTGAACCCGCTCGAAGTTTGCTGGGTAGACCGGTTTGATTTTCTGAATCGCGGCAATGGGGAACAAAATTTCGATGGTGGTTCAGTTTGAATTGTTTGGATCGCGACACAATAGATCGAAAATTCAAACTGATCCCACTGCCAAAATAGAAACTAACTCTCTCACCAAACTTCTTCACTCTGTAACCGGCTTCGTGTTGAAATATCCTTCTTACCCCGGAGGCCCTTCATGAAACGAGTCGTTCGAATCGTTGCAATCGCAAGCTCATTCACTCCGCTCGTTCTTGCTTTCCAATTTGCAAATCTCACATCGAACGCGCAAAACGCAAATTTTCACAACGCTCCAGCTTCCGTAAAAGCCACAAAGAATCCATACGCGGGCCAGCAGTCCGATGCAGGCAGAACTCTCTATCAAAATCGCTGCGCCGCATGCCATGGCCCAAACGGCGAAGGCTCTGGCAACATTCCCAATCTCGCCGCCGAAAAAGCACAAGGTGCCAGCGACGGCGAACTCTTCTGGTACATCACCAAGGGCGATCTGAATAGCGGCATGCCCTCCTGGGAAGGTCTCCCTGAAAAAGATCGCTGGCAAATTATCAACTTTCTCCGCGTGCTCGGTGGTTCAAAGCCCGGCTCTCCGCGCGTCCGCCTTTCCGAGGAAGAAGCGGTCACAACCGCGGCAGCAGCGCCTCCGCCAAAAGCGCCGTTCACCGACTATCGTTTCGAAAAACCCGGGGTCAGCCGCAAAATCACGCTCGCGGATCTTCCCGAGCCTTTCGCCACACCTTCTTCTGGCAACGGCCCCAAAATCGTTCCCCGCCCAGAAGGCGCCTGGCCGCAGGTTCCCGAAGGCTTCAAAGTCGAACTCTACGCCTCCGGCCTCAACGAACCGCGAATCATCCGCACCGCACCCAACGGAGACTTTTTCGTCGCGGAAAGCCACTCCGGCGAAATTAAAGTTTTCCGTGGCATCACCGCCGACGGCAAACCGCAGCAATCGGAAACCTTTGCCACGGGTCTCAAGCGTCCTTTCGGAATAAACTTTTATCCGCCTGGCCCCAATCCGCAGTGGATTTATGTCGGCAACACCGACTCCGTCGTCCGCTTCGCTTATAAAAATGGTGATCTAAAAGCATCAGGTCCGCCCGAGCACATCGCCGATCTGCCCGGTGGCGGTGGCCACTGGACTCGCGATATCCAGTTTTCCCTCGACGGCAAAAAAATGTTCGTCTCTGTCGGCTCTGTTTCTAACGTGGATGACACCGACACCACTCCCGCTGAAAAAAATCGTGCTGATGTCCTCGAATTCAATCCCGATGGCTCCGCGATGCGCGTCTACGCTTACGGCATCCGCAACTGCGTCGGCCTGGCCGTCAACTCAAAAACAGGCGAGCTTTGGTGCTCGGTCAACGAACGCGACGCTCTCGGCGACAATCTCGTTCCCGACTACATCACTCACGTTCAGGAAGGCGGTTTCTACGGTTGGCCCTGGTGGTACATGGGCGGCCATCAAGACCCGCGCCACGCCGGAAAACATCCCGAACTCAAATCCAAAGTCATCACGCCGGACGTCATCCTCCACCCTCACAACGCTTCGCTCCAAATGACCTTCTACGACGGCAAACAATTTCCATCAGCCTACGCCGGTGACATCTTCGCCGCCGAACACGGCTCTTGGAACAAATCCGTCCGCGTCGGCTATGAACTCATCCGCGTGCCACTGCACCAAACCGGCCACGCCACCGGCGAATACGAAGACTTCATGACCGGCTTCGTCGTGGACAACGGCCACGCTTGGGGCCGCCCCGTTGGCGTAACCGTCGCATCAGACGGCTCACTCCTCGTCACCGACGACGGCTCCAAATCCATCTGGAGAATCAGCTACACAGGGAAATAGTTTTTCGCCGTTTTTCAATTACGGCATCACGCGCAGCATCGCCACGCCGTGCGCGGGCACAATCGCGATATACGTGTCGCCGCTCATCCTCACGTCGCCATGCGCCCAAAGATCCCGCGCTTTCTTCGGCGTCGTCTTCAAACCAATTTCCGTCAACTTCACGCTCATTTGAGTCGGCGCGTTTCCGCGATTGAACATGCCAATCGCAATTCCGCCATCCGCCAGAACTCTCGTCCACACTTCCTGCTCACCCGATTTTGAAACCCGTCGCCCTTGTTTGCCGGCCTTGTCCTGATTGATCGCAATCACTTCCCGATTCGTCAAAATCTCCAAAATCGTCGGCTTCATCTCCCGCAAATCATTTCCCGCTAACAACGGAGCCGCCAAAATCGCCCACAAACTCATGTGCGTGCGATATTCGTCGTCATTCATTCCGCCGTTTCCGATTTCCAGCATGTCCGGATCATTCCAGTGCCCAGGCGCCGCCCATGCCGCCAATTCATCTTGTACAAATCCGATCTTCGTCATCGAATCCCACGTATCGCGGATGTCGCCGGTCGTTCTCCACGCATTTCCGCCAACATCCGCGCCCCACTTCCAAACGTCGGCACGGCCGTACTGGCACAAGCTGTACAAAATCGGCCGCCCCGACTTCAAAAGCGCATCGCCCATAACCTGGTACACCGCGCGCATCTCGTCATCGCTGTAAAGATTCCGCGCGCCGCACCAGTCGTATTTCAAATAATCAATCCCCCACGCCGCATAGGTCTTCGCATCTTGTTCTTCATGTCCAAAACTCCCTTCATATCCCGCGCAAGTGTTCGGCCCCGGTGAAGAATAAATCCCGATCTTCAATCCCTTGCTGTGAACGTAATCCGCCAGCCCCTTCATATTCGGAAATTTTTTGTTCGTCGTGATGTTTCCGTGTTCGTCGCGTCCCGCTTCCCACGTGTCGTCAATGTTGATGTACTGATAGCCCGCTTCTTTCATTCCGTTCGCTGCCATCGCATCGGCCATCCCGCGCACTGCCGCATCATCCACTTTTCCTGCAAATTTGTTCCAGCTGTTCCAGCCCATCGGTGGCGTTCGCGCCAGTCCGTTATCCGCCACTTTGTGAAGTTCCGGCAATACCCGTCGCGCAGGATACGCACCTTCTCCCGCTGGCACGCGATGCGCCACCATCTCCACCAGCGGAGCGTCCGCCCGCCGTCGTGTCGCCACGTGCAATTCTTCTCCGACTAGCTTTCCCTCGTACTTCACGCGCCGTTCGCTCGCCCCGTCCATCATGCTGCCCGTCAGCGTAAAGCCGTCCACTCCACCCGTACTCTCAACAATCTTGTAATAAAATTGCGTCACGCGAACCGTTCCCGTAATCCGCCCGCCGTCCTGCTTCAAATCCAGATAAGTCGTGCGAAATGTCCCATCCCCCAGCGGATCCTTCACGGCCCAATTTCCTGTCAAGTCCGCCGCAAAACACGGGCTTGCAACTGTCATCAACAGAAAAATTAGAATGTTTTTCATGGCCGCCGCAGACTACATCAAACAAAATGGCGCCGCAAAATATTTCGCACATTTTATCTTTTGAAATTCTTCGCAAACCCTTTTAATGTGACTCGACGATTCGCCGGCGAAGCTCTTGGTGTACGCTATCTTCGCGCCATGCAAAACAATCTCCTGCGCGTCCCTTACGGCGAACTCTATGGCGTTCTTCGAAACGTCTTAGTCAAGCGTGGTTTCGAGGAATCCCGCGCTCGCCATTGCGCGCAACTGTTCGCTGAAACCACTCGCGATGGCGTTTACTCGCACGGTCTCAATCGCTTTCCCCAATTCGTCCGCATGATTAAAAGCGGAGTTGTCGTAGTCAATGCTCAGCCTTCATTCGTCGCCGGCTTTGGCGCTCTCGAGCGGTGGGACGGCAACAGTGGCCCCGGCAACCTGAACGCTTGGCACTGTATGGAACGAGCCATTGCAATCTCACGCGAATATGGGCTCGGTTGCGTCGCCCTCGCCAACACGAATCACTGGATGCGCGGCGGCAGTTACGGCTGGCAGGCCGCCGAAGCCGGAGTCATTGGAATCTGCTGGTCCAACACGATGCCCAATCTTCCTCCCTGGGGAGCCGCCGATCCGCGTGTCGGCAATAATCCGCTCATCATCGCCGTGCCGCGATCTGCGGGCCACGTTGTCCTCGACATGGCCATGTCGCAATTTTCCTACGGCGCTCTTGCGAACTATCGTATGCGGGGCGAGCAATTGCCACTGGATGGTGGTTTCGATTCCGCTGGAAATCTCACCCGCGATCCCGCGGCTATTGAAGCGTCACAACGGCCGTTGCCCATCGGCTACTGGAAAGGCTCCGGCCTTGCGCTCCTGTTGGATATGGTCGGCGCGGCACTCTCCGGAGGCCGCGCGACTCACCAAATTATTCCTGAGCCAGAACGCGAAACCAAAATTACACAAGTCTTCCTCGCCATGGATCCCGCTACTGTCAGTCCGTCCGGAGCACCAAACAACATCGCCGACGAAATCATCGAGCATTTACAACTAAAGCGCTCTCCATCCGAGAAGGAAGTACGTTATCCCGGCGAGCGCATTCTACAAACTCGAAAGCAAAACCTCGCCGAAGGAATTCCAGTCGATCCACAAATCTGGCAGGAAGTTCAATCCCTGTAAAATTTCGGTAGCGCAACTCACCGCGCACCCCAAACCGCAATTAAATTGAAAAGAACGTTTTTAGATCCAGAGTTTCAGTAACTTGCGATATGCGCTAGAGTAGCGACCACTCTTCGATTTCATATGAATTCTGACTGCCCATGAAAGCTCTTCTTCTCACGCAATATAACCATCTCGAACTCGTCGAACTTCCCGATCCGAAGCTGGGCCCTGGCGAAGTTCTCATTCGCGTAGCTGCATGCGGCATCTGCGGCAGCGATGTTCACGGTTACGACGGCTCCTCTGGCCGCCGCATTCCTCCCATCGTGATGGGTCACGAAGCCGCCGGAATCGTAGCCGCCATCAGCGAAGGAGTTACCGGATTTTCCGTAGGCGATCGAGTCACCTTCGATTCAACAGTCTTTTGCGGTACATGCGCGCCCTGTCGTCGCGGCGAAATCAATCTCTGCTACAATCGACAGGTTCTCGGCGTTTCTTGCTCTGACTATCGCCGCGCCGGAGCCTTCGCCGAATTCGTCACCGTTCCGTCACGCATCGTCTACCGCTTGCCGGACAGCCTTTCATTCGTTGAAGCCGCAATGCTCGAGGCAGTCGCTGTCGCCGTTCACGCCGTTTCTCTCGCTCCAATTTCTCCTGGCAGTTCCGCGCTCGTCGTTGGAGCCGGAATGATCGGTCTCCTCTGTGCGCAAGCTCTGCGTGCGGCTGGATGTTCGCGCATCTTTGTTTCGGATATTGATGCCTCGCGCCTGAAACTCGCGGAAGACGTTGGTGCGACCTGCCTGTTCTCCGAAGCCGGCGCTGCAAAACAGGTTTTGCAATTAACTGGCGGCGCGGGGGCCGATGTTGTCATAGAAGCCGTTGGCCGCAACGAAACCATCGCCGATTCCATTGAAAGTGTCCGCAAAGGCGGCACCGTCGTACTCGTCGGCAACATCTCTCCCGAAATCACTCTCCCTCTCCAAAAAGTGGTCACGCGCCAAATCCGCCTCCAAGGTTCCTGCGCTTCTGCAGGAGAATATCCGAGCGCTATGGAGCTGCTCGTCTCGGGAAAAATTCAAGTAAAGCCGCTCATCACCGCAATCGCGCCTCTCGCTGATGGCCCGCAATGGTTCCAGCGCCTCCATGCACGCGAGCCAAACCTCATGAAAGTCATTCTCGCCCCCGGAGAAACTCCATGAGCGACGCGCTTTTCGATCTCGCCGGCCGAGTGGCGATTGTCACCGGCACCAGCCGCGGTCTCGGCCAATACTTCGCCCGAGCCCTCGCCAAAGCTGGTGCCGACCTTGTTCTTACGAGCCGCAATCGCGCCAGCCTCGCTCCATTCGAATCGGAAATCCGCTCTCTCGGCCGCCGCGTCCGCTCTCTCGAACTCGACGTCCGCGATCAGCAAAGCATCGAAAAAATGGCCGCAGCCGCTGAAAAAGAGTTCGGCCATCTCGACATCCTCGTCAACAACGCAGGCTGCAACGTCCGCAAACTCGCGCTCGATGTCACCTGGGACGACTGGAATCTCATCCTCGACACAAATCTGCGCGGCAGTTTTTTCGTCGCACAAGCCGTCGCCCGCCGCATGATTCCGCACAACTACGGCCGCATCATCAACATCGGTTCTGTCACCAGCGTCGCTGGCTACGCTGGCCTCGCTCCTTATGGCGCAAGCCGCGGCGGCATCCGCCAACTCACCATGAGCCTCGCCGACGATTGGGGCAAACACGGCATCACAGTGAACTGCCTCGCCCCCGGATGGTTCCGCACGGAGCAAAACAAAGTTTTGTACGAAAATAAGGAATGGGTCGATTATCTGGTCGATCGTATCCCCATGAAACGTCCTGGCCAGCCAAACGATCTCGACGGCGCAGTCGTCTTCCTCGCATCAGAATCCAGCCGCTACATCACCGGACAAACTCTTCTCGTCGACGGTGGCATCTCCACCGGTGCCACACGCGCTCTTGTATCCGCTCCACTGTCCAACCCGGAAAAATGAAACTTTCGTTTCACTATGTGAATCGCTCAATCCGCGCTTGACTCGCGGTGTACCCTGTTTGCGTTGTATTGCGTCATAGAAAAATATTTTCGCGAAACTCTTCCAGGTACAAACACCCATGCGATTGATCGTGAGCTTCTTTTTGGTCTTCACAATGTTTCCCGCGCCTCCAACGGAACCTTCTCCCGCTCTCGCAGGCATCGCCCACGTCGCGTTCCGCGTCACCGACGTTGCCAAATCGCGCGATTTCTACCGCTCCCTCGGTTTCGAACAGTCCTTCGAATTCGCCGACCCCGGCAAGCCGCTCGTCTCCTACATAAAAATCAACGACCATCAATTCATCGAACTCTATGACCGCGCAGACGACTCTCAACCCCTCGGCCTAATGCATGTCTGCTACGAAGCAGCGGACATCGAATCCCTTTGGAACGAATACACAAAACGCGGCCTGAATTCGCCCGCCCCGCGCAAAGCACGCGCCGGCAATCTGCTGTTTCTGCTTCGCGATCCCGAAAATCAAATTGTCGAGTACACGCAATATCTCCCCGGCTCGCTGCATTTCGAAGATCGCGGCCAGCACCTCAGCGACCGCCGCATATCACAACACATCAAACGCGCCGTGATTTTTGCTCGCGATTTGTCCGCCGAGACGACTTTTTTTGCGGCAAAGCTGGCGTTCGAAGAACTTGGCGGTAGCACAAACGTGCACCGCTTGCGTCTTCCTGGCACCTCCGGTGACGAGGTGGAGCTCGAATCCGCCTCGCCTGCAACGAAACCACGAATCGTTTTTTCCGTCGAAAACATCGCAGCTACTGCCGCTGAGTTGCGCAAACGTTCTTTGACAGTGATCGCTTCAGGCAATTCTGTTTCGATCAGTGATCCCGACGGCACCGAAATTGTTTTCGAACAAGAAACCGCTCTGAAGTAGGCCACGCCCGGTTCGAGGAGTAGTCATCGATGAAAAGCATCTCGTCCCCAAAAAGCACTTGTGCCGCAACACTTGCATTTCTTTTTGCAATAACCGCACTGCTGTCACCCGCATGTAGCGCACAAGTGAAAGAATTCTCAAAATGGCCGGTCGGAAAATCCCCAAAAGAAATCGGCAAGCGCGTCGCCGAGCGTTTCGTAGTGACACCACACACCAATTTCAATCGTCCTGCTCCGCCCGCGCACATCACCTATCCTGAAACCGTCGCGTGGTACGGTGCGCTCACCTTCGCTCAACTCAGCGACGACGCGGACCTCGCCGCCCGCCTCATCCGCCGCTTCGCCCCGCTCTTCGCGGAAGAATCAAACCTCGTGCCGAATCCAGTAAATGTCGACAGCAGTATCTTCGGCGCCGTGCCTCTCGAAATTTACATTCAAACCAAACAACAAAAATATCTGGACATGGGCCAAGCCATCGCCGATAAGCAATGGATCGATCCCACTCCCGAGGGCCTCACAAAACAAACGCGCTTCTGGATCGATGACATGTATATGGTCACGATGGTACAGCTGCAAGCCTATCGCGCCGCCAACGATGCAAAATATCTCGATCGCGCCGCTCTCGAAATGTCCGCCTATCTCGACAAGCTCCAGCAGCCCAACGGTCTTTTCTATCACGCTCCCGACGTCCCGTTTTTCTGGGGCCGCGGTGACGGCTGGGTTGCCGCAGGCATGGCCGAAATCCTCCGCTCTCTTCCCACGAATCATCCGCAACGCGCACGCATCATGCAGGCCTATCGCAAAATGATGGAATCTCTCTTGAAATTTCAAGGCAAAGACGGCATGTGGCGCCAACTCATCGATCATCCCGAGTCCTGGCCCGAATCTTCGTGCACCGCCATGTTCACCTTCGCGATGATTACCGGCGTCAAAAACGGCTGGCTCCCCAAAAAATCCTACGCCCGCGCCGCTCGCAAGGGTTGGCTTGCTCTCACCACGTATCTTGACGCCGACGCCAACCTCCGCGAAGTCTGCGAAGGCACCAACAAGAAAAACGACATCTCCTACTACCTGAATCGTGGCCGCAACACCGGCGATCTCCACGGTCAGGCGCCGCTTCTTTGGTGCGCCTCCGCGCTCCTTCGTTGAGTAAAACTGGGGAAGAGTCCCCGCGAATTTAGTTCGGCTAAACCACTCCTTTAAATTTTCCGGATTGACACTGCCTCAACCCTGCTCCTAATGTCGCCTCACTGGGTTCTATCCAAGTATTCGATAGCGACTATCTGGCAATTCGATGGTGCGGAGCGAGTGCTGCGTTTCGTTCAGGGTGCGTATGCGCTGCCGTGTGGTCGGGGAAAGCGGCTGGCGTGTTTGACGGGGAATTCAGTTCGCCCTACGAAAGGGAAAAACAGAAATGAAGAAAAATCTGCTCCTTGCCTTTTTCGCGTTTCTCATTGCTCCCGTAATCTCTCACGCCCAGGGCTTGGGCAGCATCGCAGGCAGAGTCACGGATCCCGAAGGTGCCGCAGTAGCCGGAGCGCAAGTCACTGCCACGCAAGAATCCACCGGCTTCGCTCGTTCGGCCACCACAGATACCGATGGTCTATACGTCATCCCGTCGCTTCAGCCCGCAACCTACCGCTTGACCGTCGAAGCCAAAGGATTCAGCACTACACGGCAGATGGACATCGTACTCCTCGCAGACCAAACCCTCACCTTGAATGTTTCCGTCGCGCTTGGCTCAACCACCGAAACAGTAACCGTCGTCGGCAACGCCCTTCAAGTGGACACATCCACATCCACTCTCAAGCAAGTCATCGAACAGCAGCGCATCTCCGAATTGCCTTTGAACGGCCGCAACGCCGCGCAACTCACGCTTCTCGTGGCAGGCGCCGTCAACTCTCCAAACGGCGGAGCCGACCAGGGCGCTACGAAAACTTTCCCCGGCGCGGTCACTTTCTCCGCAAATGGCTCACGGCAAAATTCCATCAGTTACCAGCTCGACGGCGGCAATTACGTTGACGAATACACGAACGTCAACCAGCCGTTCCCGTTCCCCGACGCCCTTCAGGAATTCAGCGTGCAAACAAGCAACTACAGCGCCGAGTACGGTTCCAACGCCGGCGGCGTCGTCAACGTCATCACCAAATCCGGCACCAACAGCTTCCACGGCGATGCGTTCGAGTTCAATCGCAATCCCGTTTTCAATGCGCAAAACTTTTTCGCCACGCCGAAGACGCAGGATCAAGTAAAGCGCAATCAATTTGGCGGAACCTTGGGCGGTCCGATTCGTAAGGACAAAACATTTTTCTTTGGCGGCTATCAACGGACTGCATTTCGCAATCTTGTTCTCGGCAGCCAAAAGGCCGTCGGCCAGACGGACATTTCCAATTTCCTTGCCGCCGGTCCATTCTTGAACCCCGCCAATCCTACTGGCCCGCACCTCCCCGGTACGATTGACCCCGCCGTTGCGGCCATGCTCGGCATCGTTCCGGGCTGCAATGTCGCAGGCTGCGGCGCTGCATTCAACGCCAACGCCGGTCAGCAGGACCCTAATGCCAAGTTTTCCCTGTTTGGTTCCATCCCCACGGGCTCAAACCCGACCCTGCCATTTTCCAAACCCGACGTCGAGAACTTCGATTCCGCCATTGGCAGGATTGATCATTCCTTCCGCATGAATGACAAACTAAGCGGCCGCTACGAGTTTGATCGCTTCACGAAAGCGGCCGTCTTCAATCCCATGCAGCTTGTCTCTTACACCGACGCCACTTTCTCGATCATCGCGCAAAATTTCTTGGCCCATGAAACACACATCTTCTCCCCGCGCCTCATCAATGATTTCCGATTCAGTTATTCACGCGAAGTCTCTCATCGCGGCCCAGGCGCCGGCGCTGCGGACGTCACAGCCTTTGGCGTGAACATCCCGTTTCAGCCGACTCCCTCCGGCATTCAGGGCGTCGGCGTGCAAGGCGGATTTTCGTTCGGAGACAATCCACCCGCCTTCTTCACTCGCAATAACTACACTTGGGCCAACGACATCAGTTGGGAAAGAGGCAAGCACGACATTCACTTTGGCGGTTCTTTCGAGCGCAGTTTGGTCGACCTCAACAACGATTTCAACCAGCCTGGAATCTTCGGCTTTGGTACCTCTGACAACTACTTGTCCAGTGCTCCGATTTCTGCCGTGCCTTCAGGCTCTCTTGCAACGTATCAGTTTTTCCTGGCGGGTATTCTGTCGGACGGTTCTGGCGTCGGCAACGGCTTTGCTCTCCAGCAAGGCGCTGGAGAGTTCAAGCAGAATCGTGCCAATTTCGTAGGCGTCTATTTTCAGGACAACTATCGCGTCAGCCGCCGCTTGACACTCAACCTTGGCCTGCGTTACGAACCTGCGTTCCCTTGGAGCGATCTCGGCAATCGCTGGGCGCAAGTGAATCTAGCCGCTATGGCCGCCGGCACAGTTTCTCGAGTCTATCCCAACGCGCCTCCGGGAATTTTCTTCTCCGGGCAGAACGGCATTTCGAGCGATCCAGGCATGCCGGACAACGCTCTGAGAACCAATTGGAAGGGAATCGCGCCTCGTCTCGGCTTTGCCTATGACGTCTTCGGCGACGGCAAAACCAGCTTGCGTGGCGGCGCCGGAATTTTCTACGACACGCGCGTGATGGGTATGCTCAGCAATCGTTTCGTCGACGAGTGGCCCTTCAGCCCGCAGTTCATTCTCTCGACCGCCAAGAACAGCGCTCCGACGGCCTCTTCTAGCCCCGGCTCGTTCAGCGATCCTCTCTGCACGCAAGCTGCAACGCAGGCGGCCTTACATTGCGACGGCGGGCAGGCAGCGAACTATCCCACATTCCCGAGTCCCTTCCCGGCACCGACGAACTTTGCCTACATTCCGCCATTTAACGAAATTGCAGTAAGTTACGACTCCAGCGGCGACTATCACGTTCCGACGACATACGAATGGAACCTGACAATTGAACGGCAACTACCGGGGAGTCTGTTGTTCCGCATCGGTTATGTTGGTTCGCGTACGCTGCACATTCTTGAGACCCAGTATTACAACCCATCTGCGCCAAATCCTTCGGGAACGCCTACCACCGGATTGGCAAACGTTCTGGTCAATACTGGCAGCGGTGGTAAGTTCAAAACCAATACGTTCTCCTCCACCGTTCAGGCTGATATCACCGATATCAACGCCAGTTATCACGCGCTACAAACGTCTATCGAAAAGCGCATGTCTCATGGGTTTACATTCCTTGCGAATTACACTTTCTCCAAGAGTCTGGATGATCTGCCGTTCGGTGAAGGCGTCTCAGGTTTCGATACAGGCTACTCAACTCTTCCGTTCAACAATCCAGACCGGCACAGAATCGATTATGGTCCGTCGGGTTTTGATCATACGCATGTATTCAGCGGCTCTTATGTCTGGCACTCGCCCACCATCAAGAATCCGAGCACATTCCTTCGTTATCTTCTGGACGACTATGAAATCGGGGGCATCGTCACGGCCGCCAGCGGCCGTCCAATCACCGTCTTGCAAGGAACAGAAATATCAGGCACGGGCATCGGGCAAGACCGCGGAACTTTCATCTCGGGAGTTGACCCCTATAGCTCGCAATCGTGCGCAGGCGTCACTGCGAAGTGCGTGAGCTGGCTGAACCCGGCGGCGTTTCAGCCCACGAAAGTGACAACTGGATGCACTCCTCCCGCTACAACCTGCAATAACTCGGCAATTTTTGGTACGTTCGGCAACGTCGGCAAAAACGTATTCCGGCTTCCGAAGACTTCCAACTGGGACGTTCAAATCTCCAAGTACTTCACCTTCACCGAGCGCTTCAAGCTCCAGCTGCGCGCCGAATACTTCAACGTTCTCAACCATCCGAACTTCGCGCCGGAAAGCATTAGTACGGGCGTCGTCAACGGCACAGACCAGATCAGCGCTTTCGATAAGCTGAATAACAACTCCGCATTCGGGACTTTCCGTGCCGGCCAGGTTGGCGATCCTCGTGTCGCACAACTCGCCGCTAAACTGTTCTTTTGATTTCACCCCCTGAAAGATGCAACACCCTGATCGGGGCGCCCTACCCAGGCGTCCCGATTTTTTTGTTACATCCCGGTTTTTTGTTTCCGGAAGCGCCAAGCCGTATTACGATGCAGCCTCTAGCAAAAGATTTCGCACTTCGCCCCGAGGTGATTTGAAATGAAAAAACTTCTCCTGCTCGCTCTGGTGGTGATACCGTTCGCCGCCATGAACTCTCAAGCACCGGCTCCTGCCGGTTTCGAGCATTGGACCACCGCAGACTTGCAGACGCTCAACAAAACACTCGCTGAAAAAGCCGCCACCGATTCCCATCGGGCCGCATCGAAACCGATCGCTGATTATCCCAACGATTTATTCATGCTCGCTCATCGCGAAGCCGACGGCCAGGTCGAACTTCACGAAACGCAAGTGGACGTATTCTTCGTACAATCGGGCTCAGCAACTCTGCTGGTAGGAGGCACGCTCGTAGGCGCCGAAACAACCGCTCCTCACGAAAAGCGCAACGGCACGATTCAGGGTGGCTCGCGCGTAAAGCTATCGCCAGGCGACGTCGTTCGCATCGCCGCAAACACGCCGCACCAACTGCTTCTCGACGGCGCAAAAGAATTCACCTATTTCGTCATCAAGATCAAGAACTATTAGGTTGTATTGACAAGGGATTTACGAGCAAGATTCACACCCGCACCAACGGCCATCACCAAGCGCTTGCTGCCGATCGGGTATCGAGATTGAGACTACAGGAGAAAGGTGCGAGGCATGCTGCATCGGCGTGAATTCTTGTTGGGCTCGATGGGTGCGGGGCTCGTCGCTCTTGGCGGCGATTGTATTGCGGCACCGGCGACGGAGCCGATTCGCACTGCGCTTGAGCAAACCGTCGGCGCGCGCAACAAGGTCGCCGGCACAGTTGCCGTCGTGATCGATGAAAGCGGCACTAGTAGGATTGCTTACGGAAGCTCCGGCGTTCCCAACGTCGCGTTGGACGTCCACACCGTCTTTGAGATCGGTTCGATCACGAAAGTGATGACCGCGCTTATGCTCGTCGATATGGCTGCGCGCGGCGAGGTGGCCGTTGATGATCCCGTCGGGAAATATCTTCCGCCTTCGGTGACGCTCCATGAGCGCGGCCGCCCGATCACGCTTCTGGATCTTGCGACCTACAGCTCCGGCCTGCCGAAGTTGCCTGGCAATCTCCCGCCGAACTGGTGGGTCAATCCCAATCCATTTGCCGATTACTCGGTCGATAAGCTCTATGATTTCGTCTCGGGCTACGTGCCGAAATACGAGCCGGGCACCCATTTCGACTACTCCAGTCTCGGCTTCGGATTGCTCGGCATAGCGCTCGCCCGCCGCGCCGGGAAGAGCTACGAAGAGCTTTTGATCGAAAGAGTCTGTGATCCGCTCGGCCTTACACACACGCGCATCACTCTCTCGGCCGACATGCAAAAGCACTTGGCGCAGGCGCACGACCTCAACCTGAAGCCAACGCCGCTCTGGGATTTTTTGCCGGCATTACAAGGAGCGGGCGCGGCCCGCGCAGGCGTTAACGATGTCACCGCGTTCCTCAAAGCGTGCATGGGACTCGTGCACGCACCTCTCAGCGGGTCGCTCGCCCGACTACTTGAAACGCGAAGGCCCACGAACCTCGCCGGAACGCATGCCGGGCTCGGCTGGTTCATCTCGTCGGACGGGAAAGAGGAAATTGCCTGGAAGTCTGGCCTGACCGGCGGCTTCAACACTTTTATTGGGTTCTCAACACGAAGGCGCTGTGGCGCGCTCGTTCTCTCGAATTTTGTCTGGCAGCCGCTCGATGTGGGTACGACGGCTATGGGAATGAAATTCATCAGCCCGGGTTTTGATCCGGGCGACCTCACATCGCTTTATCTATGATTTGATCTTCATTACAGTGCCTGCAGAGCGCGGAACAAGATTAAGGTTTTCAAATTGGCAGTCGTTCAGGTATCGGCCACACCCGGCCCAATCTCTACAACGAAATAAGTTGCCGGCACCGTCCCTACATTCTTGATGCCGTGCTCATCATTCGAATGTACGAACCCCACTGATCCTGGCCCCATCTGCGTGCTCTTGCCTTCTACCGTCAGCTCAACAGTTCCTTCGCGAATCAGCCACATTTCCGTATGCACGTGACGGTGCGGCGGATGCGGCATCCCGCCCGGTGGCAAAGTCGTCTCGTGCACTTCCACCGATTCGCCCGTGGCGAGCTTTCCCTTCACGGCTTCGCGAAATGTGGCGCCGTTCGAAGTTCGAGGCGTCAGCTTCTCAAATGGAAACATCGCGCTCGGCAGCACTTTTGCTTCATCTGCACTTGCTCCAGCCGGAATCAACATCGGAATCGCCAGCGCCGGAAGCATCCCGCACAATTCTCGTCGTGTTAAGGACATGATTTTCTCCTTTTCAAAAATTCAGCAAAGCGATTAAACCATTCGAACGGGAAAAAACAAAAGCTCTGCCCTGGCCGCCCGCTTCCGCTTCGCCATTCGAATTAAGCATTCCGTAAACACTGTAAAATGTATATTGACAAGGTAACCTAGCTATGTTATGCTTTCTTTGTAGAGAATTCCGTTCCGCCTCTGCATCTTCCCTAAAATTCAACTTTCTTTCTGGAGATTCCTATGTCCGCTAACCGCTCCAAGGACCGTTCGTCTTTGTGTGCCTTCACTTTCTCAGATGGTCGTCATTGCCGCACTCCCCGCCGACCCGGCCATCCTTATCTTTGCCACTACCACGCTCGCAAGGAATCGCAGGCTCTCGCTGGAGATCGGGCAGGCGAGGACATCGCCCGCCACCTCTCCGGCCAGTACATCTCTGCCTGCGATCTCAGCTCGGCTCTCGGCCGCCTCTTTGCCGCCGTCGCTCAAGGACACGTCAAACCCAAGACGGCCACCAATCTCGCCTATCTTGGCCAAACACTCGCTCAAACCGTAGCCCTCGCTCAAAACGAGTACATCAACGCCTTCGGTGCCGAATCCTGGCGCAAAGCCGTCCGTTCATCCTTTGCCCAAGACCAATCTCCAGCAAAGCCGCCTTCACTTCCAGCACCAACTTCCGCCGCAAAATCCGCACCCTAACGCTCCCGTCCCACAGTGCCCAAACGAGTTCACGTTCAAGTAAGAATTTCAAAAAGCTTGTCATCCTGAGCCTACCCGACGAGCGTAGCCTCAGGACCTCAACTTAAACTCTGTCGGCAAAGTTTCCAAAGATGCTCGCCGTACTTCATCTAACCCTCTTATTATCAACACTTACATAACTCTATCAAAATAGGCCGCTTAAACTCCTTTAGAATCCGCACTTACGAAAAATCCATAGGAGGGTTCTCGCCGGTTACCTTATATATTAACGATGCCCACTGTCTCTGTACTTGTAGGGCCCGCTTTCTGAAGCGGGCCTCTGGTGGGCTCACCGATAAGCAGAAGCAAACTCCTTGTAAGCAGCTTCCGTAGCCTCCGGCGTCGCCATCGTCGAAGTGATAAGGATGCGATAGCGAAACGTCGCGCTCGCATGAGGAGCCAGAGAAAAATTCATCTCTTCCTTGCCATTGCTGAAAATCTTCTGCCCCAGCGGATTCACTGCAAACAATCCGTACCCGCGAGCATGCCAGTAAGTAGGAAATCCCGGGTTGGAAGGGTGATCGAGAATGGTGATTGTGACTGGCTCCGTGCCGACCATCCCGCTCAAATTGCACCACCGCCCTCGCGTCCCCCACGCTGCATCCCCTTTTTTTTCTTCGCTCGTCAGATACGTTCCGTTCACGCCGGTATTATCCAGCTTCGCCACGGTCGTCGGTCGCCCGCTCGCATCCGTATAAACTTCCGGCTTATCCGACGGAATCTCCAACGCGCGAACCACACGCAGCCCCAGCATCCCATCCTTCGCATCCTTAAAATCGACTTTGGTATCGAGGGCAGTGAGCGTGGTGATGCGGTCGACGCTGCGCATTCCAGGTCCGCCACGAAAAACAAAGCGCGTGTGCTCGTTCAGCAAAACTTTTCTCTCGAACGTCACCCATTCCGTTTCGACATCAAGTTCGCCCTGCGCGCCGCTCTTCGCCGAAACAATCGACCTCTGCAGAATTGTCCCCATCTTCGGAGCCTGCTCCGGCTTGATCGCGTCCGAGTTGTTCCAGAAATCAATCCCGTTCACGTCTTCGTAGTTGAACCAAAGTCCGGCATGATGAGGATGGTCCACGCGCTCGCCCGGCCGTTGCTCCAGCGGATACCCTCGCGTGACAATCGTTCCCTTGTCCGTACGCAGCGGATAGAGAACCGGCTTCTTCAACGTGGTCGGCCAAATATACGAAGTGAACGGCTGCCCATCGATGGAGACGTCAACCCGCCGCCCCTGCTCATTCACGACAACGCTGACGTGCTCTTGCGGCTTTGGCGCAGCAAAAATCATCGAAACGCAATACACAGCAATCGCGGCAACGCCGAGCGATGCACCAAAAGTCGAAATCCTCATGACTAGCTCTTGCCTCCAATGACAACCTGTTGCTTCGCGTCATCAAACGTAATTCGCTGCCCCGTCTGAATTGCCGCCACGTTCATGCACAAAGCAATCGAATGGCTGTAACCGGCATCGATATTCGCGTTCGTGGTTTTGCGGCTCCGCACGCATTCCATCCAATTGCGAACATTCGCCACGGTCATGTCGTCCGCGCCAGTGTCCGCGGCGGTGCTCGCCGCAGTCACAACTTGCGTGAGCGACATTTTCGCAAGCTGATTCGCTTTCATGTCCATTTCCGCAGCCGACTTTTCCGTAAGCCCCCCTTCGGGAGTGATTTCGTTCTTATCCAAATCCAGCGTGCCGCCGTTGGAAAAATACATTTCCTTGATTCCGCCGTTGGCGTTGGTCATGCGAGACGAATAAATAACTTGGAAACCTTTCGACGGATCATCGAGCGGACCGTAATCGAACACGGCAGTCATCGTGTCCCAGTTTTGACGGCCATCATGCCATTTGTAAACGCCACCATTCGCAACGACACTGCGCGGGTGCGGTAATCCAGTGAACCAGTGCACCGTATCAATTTGGTGGACCAGCCACTGATCGGGAATGCCGGAAGAAAATGGCCAGAACAGACGAAACTCCAGATATTTTCGAGCGTCGAAGGGCTGATGCGGATGATTGATCAGATAGCGCTTCCAGTCGGTATCCTCTTCGCGGAGTTGTGGCACGAGTTTGGCGCGACGCCAACGGCCAGGCTGATTCACATTCCACGTCATTTCGACGGAAACGATGTCGCCGAATTGGCCGGACTTAATGAATTCGTAAGCCTTCTGATACGTGGATGAACTGCGGCGTTGCGTTCCGACCGCGAAAACGCGATCGTTTTTTTTCACGGCGTCGCGAATAGCTTTGGCATCCTCCATCGTGTGAGCGAGCGGTTTTTCAACGTAAGCGTCACGGCCCGCGTGAATGGCTTCCACTCCATGAAAAGCATGCTGAAAATCAGCGGTGGCGACGATGACGGCCTGCACGTTCTTGTTGTCGTAAAGTTCGTCGTTGTTGCGCGCGAGGGCGATTTGTTTTCCCGTGAGTTTGTTGATGTAGGCGGCGCCTTCGTCGCGGCGGCGATTCCAGATGTCCGAGAGCGCAACGAATTCAAAATTTAGTTCTGGAGCGGATTTGAGGAAAGAGGGAATAAGACTGCTGCGGCAGCGGTCGGAAAAGCCGACGATGCCAACGCCAACGCGGTCGTTGGCGCCGAGAATTCGGGAATAACTGGAGGCCGAAGCGGAAAGCGCTGCGCCGGCAACTCCGGCACCGGTCAGTTTCAGAAATTCGCGGCGCGATGAATTTTCTGCAGACATACAGCCTCCATCTGAACTTCGTAAGTTGAATATCGATCGCCTTCCCATACCCCTACGCGCAGGCGCGAGAACCGCCGAAACACGCTTATGGTAAGACAAGACCGCGAAATTCGGTGTTGAGAGTTGCTAAAGCAATCGTTTACCAGAGTTGATTTGACTCCGGTGGCGTTGGGCCATAAGAAGCTTGGGCGGTGGTGTGCGAACAACAGAGGGGACTCGCGATGAAGGTGATGAAGATTTTGAAATACGTTGCATTGGTGATGCTGCTGACGTGTGAGACGAAAACGCTTGCACAAACGCAAACGAGTAGCGCGAGCGAGACGATGGAGTCTTCGGCGCTGCGACTGGAATTGAATACGACTCCGTATTCCTACCGCGTGATTGAAAAATCCAGTGGAGAAGTATTGGTAGCGGAGAGTGGAGCAATTTCGTTCACGACAAACGGTTATACGGTGAGAAGCGTGACGGATGTGACGAAAGGCGCCGGTGGGATGAAAGCGACGCTGCATCTGGAAGGAACGTCGGAACTGGCGCAGGCGAGCTTTCGATTTGTAAAACCGGAAGTGTTGCAGGTGATTTTTTCGTTCAAGAACGGCGCGCCAGCGGAAATTCGCGAAGAGTTCGCGGATCAGGGCGAGCATTACTATGGCATTTGGGAAATGCCGTTCGTCGGAAATATAGACAATCGCGGCGCAGATCACGACTTTATGGGCATACGTCACCAGGCGGATGTGAACTATTCGAGCGCTCGCGCACCATTTTATGCGACGTCGAAAAAGTATGGCGTATATGTGGAGACGACGGCGAAAGGGCGATTTGCAATTGCGCTGAGCGGCAAGACGAGCTTTTCGTTTTTCGATTCGCAACTGAAGTACGACGTGATTTACGGTCCCTCATATCGAGAGATTTTTTCGCGCTACAACGAAATAGCAGGGCCGTCAATCATGCCGCCTACGTGGGCGTTCGGAAGCATCTGGTGGAGGGACGATCATCACGACGATTTGCGTCGCGCTAAGAATGCGCAGGAAAAAGTGATTGAAGACGCGGACAAATTGCACGAATTGCATATCCCTGCGGGGTCGATCTGGCTGGATCGGCCGTATGGGACGGGAGAGATGGGCTGGGGAAACATGGATTTCGATGCGTCGTTTCCCGATCCGCCGAAGATGATCAACGATTTGCGTGAACGTGGAATGAACTTGCTGATCTGGGTCGCAAATCGCGCATGGAATCAACTGCAGACGGAGGGCTCAGCACGAAGATATTTGTATTTCGGACGAGGCTCGGCGGCGGACATGAAAAATCCTTATGCCTACGCGTGGTTCAAGGAGAAATTGAGCGAGTACGTGCGGCTGGGAGTGAAGGGTTACAAGATCGACCGTGGTGAAGAAGACGAATTGCCGCTAGCCGATGAAAACATCAACGCGATTCTTTTCCCGAAGATGGCGGCGGAAGGACTGCGGGACCTGAACGGAGACGATTTTTTCAACTTTACTCGAAATGTGAACGACACTGCTCGGAAATATACTGCGGTATGGAACGGCGACACGCGAAGCACATTTGGAGGACTGGAAGTTTCGATTAAAACCGGGCTGCGCAGCGGAGCGATCAATTTCCCGATGTGGGGCTCCGACACTGGCGGGTACATTCGCGTGCCGGACAAAGAAGTGTTTGCGCGATGGCTGGAATTCAGCGCGTTCACTCCGATGATGGAAATCTTGATCGGACCAAAGCGAACGATCTGGGATGACTACGACGAAGAGCTGGTTGGTATCGCAAGGACGTACGTTTCGATGCATCACGATTTGATTCCGTACTCTCGCTCATACCTTTATCAGGCTACACAAACGGGAATGCCGGTCATGCGTTCGCTGATATTTGGTTATCCGGACGAAAAGAGCTTCAGTGATACCTGGGACGAATATCTCTATGGCAACGAAATCTTAGTGGCGCCAGTGACGACGGCCGGAGCTACGAGCAGAAATGTGACGCTTCCGGCGGGCCGGTGGTTGAACTACAACGACAAACGGACAGTCCATGGCGGCGGAAAAGATGTGAACGCTGCGGCGCCGCTTGGCACGATTCCCTTGTTCGTTCGCGAAGGAGCGATCATTCCAAGGGGCGACATCATAAAGTTGAACAACAATTGGGAAGCAAACTGGAAAGCGAAGTTACGAATCGAAATTTTTCCAGCGGAGAAGGTTGCGAGCGAATTCAGTTATTTTACCGGAACGAATGCCCAGAAAATTGCGGCAATTCCGTCGGCAGATGGATTGGCCATTGAGTTCGGCGAGTTGGGGATACCTGGAACACTGGAGATCTATTGCAAGGGCGCGAAAGAAATCGTGGCCGGAGAAGGAAGAAAACTGCGGGAAGGACGCGACTACAAATACGATGCACGAACGCAAAAATTGACGGTGCCGTTCGCCGGTGCCACGAAGCTAAAGGTGAAGGGCGCGGTGAGTATTTTCGCTCCGTGAACCACGGGTCTTGCGGTAGTGGGTCAATTTCCGATGATCCGACGCGACATTAACTCGCCACAATTTCTTCTACTACTTCCGAGAACCCCGTTTCTGGATAGTCTCCCAGTTGACTGGCCTCCGTTCCGTGTTGCGCTCGGCGGTTTTCCGATCGGATCGGTCGATGGTATGAAACTTTCGATTGTCATAAGATCGAAAGCGCCTTTCGCCGACTTGGGGAAATGCCATGAATCGCGATGCGTGCGTGGACACTGCTGTTTCCGACTACCGGGAATTTCCGCCTCCTTCGGCGCTTGCGAGTTATTTGTTGTGTCTGTGGACGCAAAGGATCGTTGGTTCTCGGGGTGAATTCTCACAGCGAGTGTTGCCGGACGGCTGTATCGATATAGTTCTGATCAACGACGAAGCTCCCGTTGTGGTCGGTCCATGGACCGAACCCTTCGTCGCACGTCTCGTTCTGGGTACTATGATCGTTGGCGCCCGCTTTCATCCCGGATGCGCGCCGGGCCTGCTCGGGCTGCCTGCCTCGGCGCTGCTGAACCAGTCCGTGACGCTTCGCAGTATGTGGGGCGGGGCAGCGAGTGCCCGGTTTGCGCGGATCGCTAGCGAATCAACCCTTCCGACGAGAACGCTGGCAATGGAGTCGGCCTTACTCGAACGCCTGGCGCAAGCCCACCCGGTTGACGAAAGGATGAGGGCAGCCATCCAATGGCTTGGCGACCATCCGCACGGCCGCATCGAGCGGCTTAGCCAGAGGATCGGAATCAGCAGCCGCCAGCTACAGCGCCGCTTCACGAGGGCTGTCGGCTATGGTCCGAAAATGTTTCAGTCCGTATTGCGTTTCCAACGACTGCTAAATCTTTCTGGTGGTACGGAGGCGCCGCGGAATCTCGCTCAGATTTCCTCTGACGCGGGTTACGCCGATCAAGCGCATATGACCCGCGAGGTCCGACGGTTTTCAGGTACCCCGCCGACGGTCCTACTCCCGTCTGCCCGATGTGCCCTGGGCTTATCCGATCTCGTTAGGAAAACTGAGCACATGAACTGTTAGTTGTCCGATTCATTCAAGACACACACTAGCCTTGCTACTTATCTTGCTGCAGATGATGACCCGAAGAGAACTCTTGGCAATGTTTGCGGCAGCGTCAATTTTCCCTTTGCGGCAGGAGAAGACAATGGAGCAGCGGATTAGCCTCGTAACACTTGGGGTGAAAGACCTTGTGACTTCAAAGCGATTCTACGCCGACGGTCTTGGCTGGAAACCGGTGTTCCAGAACAAGGAGATCATCTTTTTCCAAGCCGGCGGAATGATTTTTGCCCTGTTCCTGCGTGACAAACTGGCAGAGGATTTTCAGACCGATCCGGCAACATTCGGACGGGCGGGCATGTCACTGGCTTACAACGTGCGTGAGAAAAGCGAAGTGGATCCGCTGATGAAACAGGTTTTGACTGCTGGGGCAACGATTCTAAGGCCCGCCCGAGAGGCATCTTGGGGCGGTTACTCGGGCTATTTTGCGGATCCCGATGGATTTGCCTGGGAGGTCGCCTGGAATCCAACGTGGCACTTGGCTCCGGACGGTCGTGTAGAGTTCCGTTGAAGCGCCTCAATCGGTGTCCTCTCTCCTTGCTCCCGGAAGTCCGGTTGAGGAAAGTGTCGTGCTACTGAATGCTGCTCTTGTTCAGATCTCCTCGAACCCCGTTTGTGAGCCATAGTCGCCACATCGAGGCAGAGTCCGAAAATCGAGCAGTCGCAGTGTTTCGCCACGGTTCGGCGCAGACGGCTCTAGTTCGCCAACACTCCTGTTGACGGCCAACAGAACTATGGTACGCTCCTGTTGATCATCTAAAGGAGTCCATGCCTTCTTCCAAAACCGAAGTCCTGCAGGGAACACTCGATTTGCTGGTGCTGAAGACACTTGATTCCATGGGGTCGATGCATGGGTTCGGGATCGCCTTGCGCATCCAGCAAGTGTCCGAAGACCTGCTGAAATTGAACCAGGGAACGCTCTACCCCGCACTGCTGCGATTGGAGGAGCGCGGCTGGATCACATCGAAGTGGGGCGTCTCGGAGAATAACCGCAAGGCCAAGTATTACTCGCTAACGCGGTTGGGACGCAAGCAACTCGGGGAGGAAGCTGAAAGCTGGGCGCGTATGTCCGCCATGATCAATCGGGTCCTGGGAACAAGCTCGCAATGAGCGAAATTTTTCATGCGTTCCGCCAACGCCTCGCCGCACTGTTCCGCCGCCGTCATTTCGAAGACGACCTAGACGAGGAACTGCGCTCGCACTTGGCGATGGCCGAGGAGTTGAACCTGCGCAAAGGCATAAGCGCCGCGGAGGCCCGCCGCGAGGCCTTGCGAAGCTTCGGTGGCATCGAGCAGGTTAAAGAAATTTGTAGGGACCAGAAAGGGCTGCCTACGATCGAGGCTGCCTTTCGAGATGTCCGCTTCGGCTTACGCATGCTCAGGAATAGTCCGGGCTTCTCGATGGTGGCGATCCTTTGTTTAACCTTGGGCATCGGTGCCAACTCGGCTGTGTTCAGTTGGGTCGAAGGGATCTTATTCCGTCCGTACCCAGCCGTAACGCACCAGGAGAGGCTGGCGGCTGTTACAGGAACGGTGCGCGGAGAGTCCGACCCTGATGCCATTTCCTGGCCAGATTTCCTGGATTTGCAGAAGAATTGCACGCAATTTGATGCGTTTATTGTGACCAAGATTACGGGGACCACTCTCAGTGTTGGCGAGCGGGCCGAGAGGACGACGGGAAGCATCGTATCGGCGAACTATTTTGATGCCATCGGGGTACATCCGATTCTCGGGCGCGGATTCGAGCCGGGCGAAGACACAGGACGAAATGCTCATCCCGTGGTGGTTATCAGCTACCAGCTATGGCAAAGGCGATTCAAGGGCGACCGAGAAATAATCGGGAAGACGCAGCGGCTCAGCGGTGTGGTGCACACGATTGTGGGCGTCGCGCCGGAAGAATTCTATGGAACCTTCGTGGGCTGGGCGATGCAGTTTTGGGTTCCTGCGTCGATGGAAGAAATATTTGAATCGGGCGGCTACAAACTAGAGGATCGCAGCGCGCGGTGGATTGAGGCCTATGTGCGGCTCAAACCCGGCGTGACGCTGGCGCAGGCGCAAGAGGAAATTTCAGCGGTTGCCAAGCGATTGGAAGCGGATTATCCGGAAACCAACCGCGGCCGCGGCATCAAGCTATGGCCGTTATGGCAAACGCCATTCAATAACGCAGGCACGTTGCTTCCTACGTTCGAAATCATGCTTGCTGTGGTCGTTTTTGTCTTGCTCATCGCGTGCGCCAACGTCGGCAATCTGCTGTTAATCAGGTCGCTCGCGCGGCATCGTGAAATGACCGTTCGGCTGGCGATCGGCGCCAGTCGCAAACGGCTCGTGAAGCAGCTTTTCACGGAAGGCCTGATCCTGTCGGCTTTTGGCGCAGCTGGCGGACTAGTCGTTGCGCACTGGTGCCGCAACGCGCTCGTTCTGCTCTTCCCGTCAAGGGGAGGTGTGGCGATGCATCTACCGAACCAAATCGATTGGCGCGTGCTGGGGTTAAGCGCCGGGGTTTGTCTAATCGCCACGCTCTTGCTTGGGCTGGTTCCCGCAATGCAGGCCAGCAAGATCGATCTAGCCGGCGCGTTGAAAGCCGAATCGGCGGGAGTCGTTGGGAAGCGTGGAACGGCATGGTTTCGCTCGGGCCTGGTCTTGGTGCAGGTGTCGCTGAGTTTCGTATTACTCGTCGGAACGGGGCTTTTGCTGCAGAGCCTGCAGAAAATACGGACTGCCAGCCCAGGTTTTTCGGCGCACAGAGTTTTGCACACTGCGGTCGATTTGGTGTCGGCCGGGTACGATGCACAGCGCGCCCAGAATTTCGAAGACGAACTCATAACTCGCGTGAAGGCCCTGCCCGGCGTCGAGTCGGCAGCGTTCGCGCGATCCACGCCGATGAGCTACGGAAGTTATTCTTCGACGCCGATTGCCGTAGATGGGTATCAACCGGCACCGGACGAACAACCCACCGTGGAGTACAACGAAGTGGGGCCGGACTATTTTCTTACAATGGGGATCGCCGTAGCGTCAGGCCGCGAATTCACGCGTGCGGACGACGAGAAGGCCGCGCCGGTAGCCATTGTGAATGAGACGATGGCTGCACGGTATTGGCGCGGTAAGAATCCAGTTGGTGAGCGGCTTCAAGTAAAAAGCCGGTGGATGCGGGTGGTGGGTTTGGCAAGAGATTCGAAATACGAAAATGTTCGCGAGCTACCCAAACCCTTTTTCTATGTGCCTCTGCGTCAAAATTTCTCGGTGCAGACTGCGTTGAATATCCGCAGCTTGCTGCCACCAGGGGCAATGGCAGCTGCATTGACGCGCGAGGTGCGAGCGCTGGATCCGGGCCTGGCACTCTACGAGGTGATCACACTACAGGAGCAGGTGGATCGATCGACATCGCCGCAGTTGGTGGCTGCAACTTTGGTGGGAGTATTAGGCGGGTTGGCGTTGCTACTCGCTGCTATCGGATTGTACGGAGTGATGTCCTGTGCAGTATCGGAAAGCAGCCGCGAACTGGGGCTGCGTATGGCGCTTGGTGCGGACGCATCCAATCTGTTGCGGTTGGTGATTTCGCGTGGTTTGGCGTTGACCGTAGGCGGCGTCCTTTTGGGTGCCACGGTGGCGCTGGTACTGACGCGGTCCCTGGGGAACTTACTTTACGAGGTGAGTCCACGCGACCCGCTTGCCTTCGGCGGCGCGTTCGCAGCGATGATCATCGTCTCGTTGGCAGCGTGTTTTTTGCCTGCTTGGCGTGCGACGCGCACCGATCCCGCACGCATTCTCCGCGATTGATCCGCTGTTGGCCCATCTGGGCGGGTCTGAACGTGTCACCGCGAGGAAGGCGTTACATGAGCAATTTGAATTCTACGACGCAGGCTAGAAGTCCGCTTCAGGGAAGTTGCGAGTTGAGAACGCTACATTATCAGCGTAGCGTGGTTGGGTTTTGCAACAACTTACTCGACCGCGGCAGCCTTCTGAATCGCCATCACAGTAGCAACTGAAAGATCGCGTGATGCGGAAAGGGCTGAAGGAAACTTGATGCAAACGGCGCCATCCGGGTCCTTCAGGGCTTTGCCCGCATCGATGTGTCGCTAAGGCGATCAATGGCCATCTTCGGAACGATGAGACCCAAGCTCATCGCCAAAATGATAGTGAGGGCGGTGAGGCCGTCGGCGATGGTCGCGCTTAGCAGATCGAACGTCGCGTGCGAACCGTCGGCGAGTTGTACAAGGCCGCTCGCCATCCTGAATAGGTAGACGCCGGGCATCATGGAAACTACAGAAGCGAACCCGATAGCCGCGAAGGGCATGTGCCAACGGCGTGCGACTGGAGTGAGGATCAGCCCGACCAAGAGACAAGCGACCAAGGCGCCTATCGCGGGGCTAGAGCCAAGCACAGCAAGCACCCACCACCGCAGGGCGTGGGCCAGCATGCCAACTACGACCGGCCAGGCAAACATGCGCAGCGGGGTAGAAAAGAAAACGCTGAAGGCGGCGACCGCGACGCCTGCAGCGATCGTATCGAGCCACAGAGGTACGGATCTGCCGGCCTGACCTACCGGGAGGGAAACACCGAGAAGCGTGAGTCCGAGCAGAAGCCCGGTTGAGATCGCCAAAACGACAAGCCCGGCAAAAATTATGCGGGCGGCACCGAGATGAATACGGCCTTTGACGAGATCCAAAGCGCCATTGAGGACGGGCGGTCCGGGCACCAGCACCATGCATGGGCAGACTGCGATCAAGCGGAGTGACGAGCTCAACTGATATCGAACCGCCAGCGCGCCGATAACGCCAGCAAACAAGGCTGCGCCGAATGGTTGCAGGAAGATGTTTGTGCTGTAGTGTGCCAAGCCGCGGCGAAGAAGGGCGCCGGCTGCCGCACTCACGAATATGAGTGCCGCCGCGTGTAGATGTTGGACACCGAAAATCACCGCTAAGGCCACGGCGCCCGCAGCCGCCGCGAGTGTGAACAGCCAGGTCGGTGCCAGAGGCGCTTGTGGGGCCGCGCGGATCGCCTCTTTTGCCGCGGCAAACGCAAGTCGGCCGGCGGCGAGATCCTCAATAATGTGTCTCGTAGAGGCCACGCGACTCATGGCCACGCCGGTGGGTTCTGCCGCGGCAGCAGAAATCAGTTTGGAGCTGCTGGTGGTATCTTGGGCGGTAAGCTGCAGTTCTCCCCAGCGCGGCATGATTTCAGCGCGCAGTCCGAGAGTGTGTCCGAGGCGCTCAGATGAAGCCAAAACTTGGTCGGTAGACTGACCGTTGACGAATTGAACTCGGGCAGCGGCGAGGACAAGCTCGGCACGATCCTCGAAGGTTATGGCGTCGTTATTCCAAGCCTGATCCGCTTTGTCCTCCTTGAAACTTTTTTTGCACCATGACCTGTCCTCCTCCGCAATTGCCCGCTCGGTGAGCATATTCAATAAGATGTCCACCATGTCAGAAGGGAGCATGGTTTTTTTCTGCCTCTGAAGGCTGGGCATGAGGTATCTCGTTTTGTGGTAGCCGAAAGTTTTTTTAGGGAACGATGGCCTGCGCAGAATATCGCCGTCGTCAGCTGCGGTGACCAGTGTTGCTAGCGTGTTTGCATGGTTCCCGATTAACGGACTAACCGGAGACTGACTCACTGCGGGTCCTGGCTCTGAGCTAACTCTTGACTAGGGAAGCGCGAAGAAAATTTGCGATGGATTCGGTGAGTTTGCGAGGGCATTCCGTGTCTGCCATGGCCAGGGCGAGGGTACGCGTGAGTTTGTGCCCGGTCACACGGAATTTTTGGAAGAAATGGGAGCGTCCGCGCAAAGCGTGCTCGGGAAGAATCGAATATCCGAATCCTGATTCGACGAGGCGCTTGATGGCTTCGGTGTCGTCGGCTTCCATGACGACGCGTGGCGTGACGCCGATCTCCTCAAAATAGCGATCGATCACCAGGCGGACGTTGCTGCGCTTGGGATAGAGGAGAAACGGCACGTCAGCGAGCTCTGAAGCACGCATCGAGCTGACGTGGCCGCTGCCGACTTTATTCGCGGAGGGCCGAACGATAAGCAGCTCTTCGTCAAAAAGCGGAATGAGTTTGAGGTTGGCTTCCGGAACCGGCAAAGAAATGAGTGCCAAATCAAATCGGCGGTCGAGCAGGCCAGCAATCATTTCTTCGGTGACACCGACGGTGACGCGAATTTCGGCGTGGGGATACTGTTTGCGAAGTTGACGGAGAGGGCCGCCGAGTTGGTAGATCAGTGTGGTGACGCCGGTAGCGAAATGAAATGGGTGCACGTCCTTTGCAAGATCATTTACGAAAGACTGCTGGATGTGACCCATCATTGTGACGACTTGTTTAGCGAGTTCTGCCAGGCGCACCGCAGCGGGAGTAGGAATGAGGCGTTTTCCACGGCGAACAAAGAGCTCGGTATTCAGTTCGTCGGCGAGATTGTGAAGTTGGAGGCTGACGGCGCCGGGAGACAAATGAATTTTTTCTGCTGCGCGAGTCATGCTGGGGGAATTCATGACCGCGAGAAAAAGCTCCAATTGATGGATGTCCATTCAGTTGTTCCCGATCGGATGAGAGAGTGTGATTCCGATTTCTTCGATTGTGAGCCGGATCGCAACGCATTTTACATTAGGAGTGTGAGGGGAAAGCAAGTTTACGTGAGAGAAGATAGCAGGTCAGTTTGAATTTTTTGACTTACTGTGTCACGAACCCAAGAATTCAAACTGACCTGCTATCTGTGAAAAAGATCTCTTGCGGAGCGCGGTTGCATGCAATCACGGTAAGCAATTGTAAGGATGTGAGAAAGCTGCGAACATTCAGTGTTACTCAAAGCAATGTTTACGAGAGCTTGTTTGACACGGGATGCGCGTTCGGCTGAAAACTGTAGGATGCGAGGAAGGAACAGGTTAATCGAAGCAAGAGCGAGAATTCAAAAATGACGGCGAGCCGGGTTTTACAACTGAATCCGAAGGACAACGTACTCGTTGCGCTGGCCGACCTGCGCGCAGGCGAGGAAATTGAATTTGGCGGCCGTAACTACACGCTGAAGACAGACGTTCCTGCAAAACATAAATTTGTGACCGAGGATATTGCGGGAGGTGGCACGGTAATCATGTACGGCGTGTTGATCGGCAAAGCGATGGAGCCGATTGGAGCCGGGGAAAGGCTGACGACGCGGAACACGCACCACGAAGCCGCCGCTTTCCATGAAAAGACGCAAGAGTATTTCTGGCAGCCTCCCGATATTTCCAATTGGGGCGAAAAAACCTTTCGTGGATATTTCAGGAACGATGGCCAGGTTGGCACGCGGAATTATTGGCTGGTTGTCCCGCTGGTGTTCTGCGAAAACAGAAACATTCTGGTGATGAAGCAGGCGTTCGAGGAAGAGCTGGGGTTCGCGCCTCCGCAAGTTTACCAGCAGCAAGTCGCAGAGCTAGTGCGGGGTTTTCAAGAAGGGAAGGCTCCTGGGAGTGAAGACGGCCGAGCGAAAGAAGCCGACGCGCCAAAGCGACCAAGAATTTTTGAGAATGTGGACGGGATCAAATTTCTTTTGCATGAAGGAGGCTGCGGTGGAACGCGTGAGGACGCCATAAATCTCTGCGGCTTGATTGCCGGATACATTCATCATCCGAATGTCGCTGGAGCCACTGTGCTTAGCCTCGGATGCCAGCACTCGCAAACGGCGATTCTCCGTGAAGAGCTCAAGAAGCGGGCGCCCGGTTTCTCGAAACCGCTTTACGTATTTGAACAGCAACAGAGTGGATCAGAATTTACGATGTTGTCGGAGGCGATTCGAAAAACTTTCGCGGGGTTGGTGGAAGTGAACAAGCTGACCCGGGAGTCCGCGCCACTCTCCAAACTTTGCGTTGGGCTAAAGTGCGGAGGCTCCGACGGATTTTCCGGAATATCGGCAAACCCGGCAATCGGGCATACATCGGATCTGCTGGTTGCGCTCGGGGGAAGGACGATCCTTTCGGAATTTCCCGAACTTTGCGGCGTGGAGCAGGAACTGATCAATCGCAGCGTACAAAAAGAAGTGGCGGACCGTTTCATCCAGCTGATGCGCGACTACGCAGCGAGAGCGAAGGCAGTCCGCTCCGGCTTTGACATGAATCCGTCGCCGGGAAACATTCGCGATGGATTGATCACGGATGCCATGAAGTCCGCGGGAGCCGCAAAAAAGGGAGGCACGGCTCCGGTGAGTGCTGTGCTGGATTATCCCGAATATTCGACACAGCCGGGACTTCATTTGCAATGCACTCCGGGAAATGACGTGGAGTGTGTGACCGCACAAGTGGGCGCCGGCGCCAACGTCGTGCTTTTTACGACGGGACTTGGGACGCCGACGGGAAACCCGATTGCACCTGTCGTGAAACTCTCTACAAATTCGGCGCTAAACCAAAAGATGCCGGACATTATTGATATTGATACCGGCGAAGTGATTGCGGGACGACGGACGATTTCGCAGATGGGAGAAGAGATTCTGGATCGCGTGATTCAAATTGCGAGCGGAGAAGTGAAAACGAAGGCGGAGCTTTTGAGCCAGAATGATTTTATTCCTTGGAAGAGAGGTGTTTCTCTCTGAGTGGGCGCGCGCGGAATAACTAAAAGCGGTCTTGCGTGGCCCACAGGCCGAGACCGGGATTTTCGATGAAGAAAATGTCTTCGCCTTGCACACAATTCCAGCCTTGCTTGAGTTTGGCGGGATCATAGAGCTGCATCATTTTGTTTAGTTCGCTGTAGCCAAAGCCCGCGCCTTCCACTTCTTCGCGAGTCAAATGTCCGGGGCACCATGTGATTCGGAAGCGGCCTTCCGATGAACCGTGAATCAAATGAGCGGCTGCGCCGAGATTTGCGGCCAGATCTTCATTCTTGCTAACCATTTCCAGCGTAGCTTCCGTGCCGTGGTAGCCGTATTTGCGGATGAGTTTATCGATTTGCGGATCTTCGCCGAACTCTCGCACGCCGGGAGCCAAGATGATTAATTCTCCGCCATTTTCGAGGGCCATGCGCGTGCGATAGACCGCTTTGTTTCCGAGCCAAGTGCTGTGAAATTCGTGCGGGTCAAGATATACGACCGCTTTGCGCATTGGTTTTGGCAGTATGTCGAAATTCACTTTGAGGCTAAGTTCTGCGGCGCGAAGAAAACATTCTTCGTCATCGCCGATGAAAAGTCCGCGCACGACTGTGTCTCCAGCGCTGTTTCGGGACACTACGGTCAATACATAAACGATGGGCAAATGGCCAAGAAAATGGGAAGCGGCGTAGTTCAACACACGGCGAACCGGGTTATCCGCACGGCCCATGATTCGCTCCATGCCGTAGACAGCGGCAAGGTAATGGCTGCGGTTGATGCTTTCCGGGCCGCCGGTTCCGATCAGAATATTTTTGTTGTAGTTCGCCATGCCGATGACTTCGTGAGGCACGACTTGGCCGATGGAGAGAATTAGATCGAATTGCCCGCGCGTAACGAGGCGATTGACCTGCGCAGGCCAGTCGTATTCCAGTTTTCCTTCCGATTGTTCGCGAATGAATTCCTTTGGAACGACACCGATCGTTTCTACATCATCGCGCCATTTGTGCACTTTGAAGAGTGAGAGAGGAGTCTCGCCGAACATGGAAGAAAGCTGATCCGCGGACATGGCGCGATGCGTACCGACTGCAGGCAGAATCGTCCGGAGAGATTGCCCGTAGTATTGCCAGGTGTGGCGGGTTAATTCGCCGGCTCTCGAAGCCGCGCGCGTATGATCGGGCGGAATTGCGAGAACATTCGAGCGCTTGCCGAGTTTTTCCAGCGCTGAGAAAAAAAGATTCTTCAGCTCATCGGAAGAAATTTCGCGGTCCGGGACGCCTTGTGCGCAGAAGAGGCTCATCGCTTTGGGTTCGAATGCTCAGTCCAGCGTACGGTTCGCTGCAAGCGGACGTCAAGTTCAGCGGATTCCAGCAGTGGGTCAGTTTGAATTTTTGACTTATTGTGTCACGAACCAAAAAATTCAAACTGACCCACTACCGAATTTTCAAGCGCCATATTTGAAAAGGACAGAGGCTCCGCTTTTGCAATGCGGCCCAGTAGTGTATTTTGTTTTCGCATTTCGCACAAAACAATGGACAAGCAGAGACCTTTATGGCGATGAGGGTTGGACTGATTGGCGGCGGGAATATTTCCGAAACGCATGCGCGTGCCGCGAAAGCGGTTGTTGGAGTGGAGGTGGCGGCTGTTTTCGGGGCGAATCGGCAAAAAGTCGAACATATGGCGGTTGAATATGGCGGCACGCCCTATGTCGATTTCGAGAAATTTCTTGAACACCGCCCGATGGACTTTGTGGCGATTGGCAGTCCATCGGGGTTACATGCAGAGCAGGGAATTGCCGCGGCGCGACGTGGGCTGCATATTCTTACAGAAAAGCCATTGGACATTAGTACGCGAGCGGCGGATGCGTTGATTGCCGCTGCTGCAGAAGCAAAAGTGAAATTGGGAGTATTTTTCCAGGACCGTTTCAAAGCCGATCTCATTCGCGTCAAGCAATGGATGGAAGAAGGCGTTTTAGGAAAGCCGATTCTAGCCGATGCGCGTGTGAAATGGTTTCGCCCGCCCGAATATTATGGAAATTCACGGTGGAGAGGCACGCTCAAACTGGATGGAGGTGGTGCGCTCATCAACCAGGCGATTCATACTGTCGACCTTTTGCTTTGGTACTTTGGAGATGTTTTGAGCGTGCAGGGTCAGAAAAAGACGGCACTTCATCGGATCGAAGCGGAAGACACGCTCGTCGCGCTGCTGGAATTTGCGAACGGAGCGACAGGTGTTTTTCAGGCGGCGACTTCCGTGTATCCCGGATATCCGCGCCGAGTGGAGCTGACCGGCGATGAAGGTACAGTGATCATTGAGCATGATCGCCTGGTTGCTGCGGACTTGCGAAAACCGGCAGCTGATGCTCAGGGGCAAGGAGATGATAAAAATCTCAGCGCTTCTTCGGCGACCGTGAGTGATATACGCGGACATCAATCGGCGATGGAAGATTTCGTTCAGGCGATAGAAAAAAATACAGTGCCGCGCTGCTCTGGAATAGAAGGAAGACGTAGCCTGGCGCTTGTAGAAGCAATATACGCGGCCTGCGAGAGCGGTGGCAGAGTCGAACTGAGCAAGGGGCATTAAGGTTGCAGCTCAAAATCTTTGAAGACAAAAATTCTCTGGGCAAGGCAGCAGCCGAGCATGCGGCGCGAATTCTTCGCCGAGCACTTCGAGAACAGGGAAATGCGCGAATTATTGCGGCGACGGGAGCATCACAGTTTGAATTTTTAGAGGTTTTGACGTCGATTTCCGATATTGATTGGGCGCGTGTGGAGATGTTTCATCTGGATGAGTACGTCGGTCTGCCGATAAGCCATCCCGCGAGCTTCCGAAAATATCTTTTGGAGCGGGTGATTAATAAAACGAAAATCAAGGACTATCATTTGCTCGATGGTGAGGGGGATCCGAACGCGGTTGCGTTTCACGCAGGAGAGAAATTGAAGGCCACCCCTGTCGATGTGGCGTTTGTAGGGATTGGGGAGAATGGGCACCTGGCGTTCAACGATCCGCCTGCTGATTTTGAGAGTGAAGTGCCTTACATTGTTGTCGAATTGGATGAAGCGTGCCGGCGGCAACAAGTGAACGAAGGATGGTTTGCAACGATGGAGGATGTTCCAACGCGCGCGATTTCAATGACGGTGCGCCAGATTTTGAAGGCGAAAGAAATCATTGCTGTGGTGCCGGACATGCGGAAAGCGCAAGCGGTCAAAGCGTGTCTGGAGGGCGAGATTAGTCCGATGTCGCCGGCGTCTATTTTGCGCAGACATGCGAACACAACTATTTATTTGGATAGGAATTCGGCCTCGCTACTGGGTCCGGAAGCGACCGCCAGTTCGTAAATTTATCGAATACAAATGACGCCATCGCCATTAATCACTTCCACCGAACAGCGGCCTATTCGAAATCTGCGTTGGTGGATCGGCGGAATGCTGTTTGCTTCGACGGTTATCAACTACATTGACCGGCAAACACTCTCAAATCTGGCGCCTTATCTCAAAGCAGATTTTCACTGGACGAATACAGACTACGCAAACATATTGATAGCTTTTCGCATTGCGTACGCGCTCGGACAGGCAATTTGTGGGAGAGTGATCGATCGAGTGGGAACGAAGCGCGGACTGACCCTTTCAGTTTTGTGGTATTCGATTGTTTCTATTTGCACTTCGCTGGCGACAGGGTTTCGCAGCTTTGTGGGATTTCGATTTTTGCTGGGAGCGGGAGAATCTGCGAATTGGCCTGGCGCGACAAAAGCGGTATCGGAATGGTTTCCGAAGAAGGAACGCGGTGTGGCTGCGGCGTTGTTTGACAGTGGATCATCGATCGGCGGAGCGATTGCGCCATATCTTGTGGTTCCGATCTATTTGCGATGGGGATGGCGGCCGGCATTTGTTGTGCCCGGTTTGCTGGGTTTTTTATGGCTGATTGCCTGGCGGAAGTTGTATTACCTGCCGAGGGATCATCCGCGGATTAGCGCTGAAGAACGCGAACTGATTGCGAGGGAAACAGCAGATCTTCTAATGCCGGCAGAACGGCTGCGCCCACGCTGGAGCGATTTGCTGAAATTGCCGCAAACGTGGGGCACGATCATTTCCAAAGCGTTTACGGACCCCGTCTGGTTTTTTATTACAGACTGGTTTCCTATTTACCTGGTGGCAAAAGGGATTTCGCTCAAGAGCGGGCTTGTCGCCGTGTGGATTCCTTTTATTGCCGCGGACCTGGGAAATTTCTTTGGCGGAATAGCGTCGGGGTTTTTGATCAAACGTGGATGGTCGCTTGGCGCGGCGCGAAAAGCGCTGGTTGTTTTTGGCGGAATTGGGGTGACGTTACTCATTCCAACCATCACTACTGTGAACCTTGTGGCAATCACGGTCTTGTTTGCGCTTGCCACGTTTTGCTATGCGGCTTTCTCAACGATCGCGAATGTATTGCCCTCTGATTTGTTTCATGGTGATTCGGTAGCTTCAGTGAGCGGGCTGAGCGGTACGGGTGCGGGCATTGGAACCATCATTGCGTTCAAGCTTGTGGGATATTTTTCGGATGCAAATCAATCCATGGCGACACACTCTTTTGACAAGATTATTATTGTGGCGGGATTGGTGCCGTTCGTGGGCATGTTGTTAGTTCTATTGCTCGTTCGCAATACGCGCGCGACAGAACAGGGGCTTGTGAGGCCGATCTAGTTAAGCGGTCCTGGATGGGATTCATTTGCGTCGAGATGACCGCGGCTAGCATCAAAACGATGCGTTGCAGATGAGGTCGCGGTGACGGAGGACAAGAATGGCAAGAACACTCATGTTCACAGCGTTGGCGGTGTGGCTCCTGGTTGCAACTCCGCAATCCTTTCCGGAGGAAAATCCCAGCCTGCAGACGTACTTTAAAGATTACGTAGGGCTTTCCGACAATCAGATTGCCACGATTCATGACGGACAAGCTTTCGCGAAGGTTCTCCACTCGCGCGGGGCCGAAGAGATATTCGTTTTCGGAGCCGTTTACATCAAAGCCTCACCGGAAAGTTATCTGCAGTTTGCACGCGATTTCAACCGGATGCGCTCCTATCCGGGGTATTTGGCGATCAATGAATTCAGCACGCCACCACAGCTGTCCGATTTAAAGGGCTTCACATTCGACGCCGAAGACATCAGGGACTTGCAAAAGTGCAAGCCTTCTTCGTGCGAAATACAGATGCCGGCGAGCGCGATTGAAGAAGCCCACAGCCTGGTGAACTGGTCCGACCCGGACGCAGAGCGACAAGTGGATCAGCTCCTACAGAAAAAAGTGATTGAGCGAATTCTCGCCTATCAACAAGGCGGAAACGAAGTGCTTGGCGTTTACAACGATAAGAAAAATCCGACGCAAGTCCCGGAACAATTTAAGTACATGCTCAGTTTTTCAAAGGCTTTGCCCAGGTATCTTCCGGACTTTAACAACTATCTCTTGAGCTATCCGAAAGGACGCCCTGAAGGGGTGGAAGACAGTTTTTATTGGGCAAAAGTGAAATTCGGGCTGAAGCCGACATTGCGCGTGATTCACGTGGTGACGATGAAGGGAAGAAATCCGGGGGAGCCGGTATATAGCATCGCGGAAAAGCAGCTTTACTCCAGCCATTATTTTCAAACTGCACTGGATCTGACCTTTTGCGTTCGCGATCCCACCGAAACGAATCCCGCAGGCTTTTACCTGATCAAGGTGATGGGCTCCGAGCAGGCTGGGCTGACGGGTTTCAAAGGATCCATTGTGAGAAAAGTCGCGACAGACCGTTCCGCCTCGTCGTTGCAAAAATCTCTGGCCATGATCAAACAGACGCTAGAAGCGAAACCCTGAATCGCCGATCCCTTGTGAAAAAAGCGAAAGTCTGCCAAAGTGAAAGGAAACAAAACGAAACCCCTCTCACTTTTGGAGAATTCGCATGCTCAGCGAAGAACGCCGTCGCGAGATCCTTGAGTTGCTGCGCAATGAGGGCCGCGTGCTGGTACGCGACCTCTCGAAGAGATTCCGCACCTCACTGATTACGATTCGTAAGGATCTTGAATCACTACACCACCAAGGATTGCTTGAGCGCACGCACGGGGGAGCGCTCCCTCTGCGAACCGGCGCGCTTCAAGATCAATCTTTGCAGGAAAAGGAGCGCTTACATAAGCAGGAAAAAATTCGCATTGCGGCTGCTGCGGTTCGCATCATTCGTCCGGGCCAAGTAATTATTCTCGACTCGGGCACGACGACCACTGCCATTGCGCGGGGTTGCAGGCAGATTCGCGGCCTTACTATCATCACCAACGCGACAAATATTGCGGCAGAGCTAGAAGGCAGCACTGTAGAGGTAATTCTCACTGGCGGAACGCTTCGGAAAAATTCGTTTTCGCTGGTCGGCCCGCTCGCGGAAGAATCATTGCGGAAGTTGAGCGCGGACATGCTCTTTCTTGCGGTAGATGGTTTCGATGTCGGCTACGGCCTTACTACTCCCAATCAGCTTGAGGCGCGCGTCAATCGCGCCATGTCGGAAGCGGCGCGCCGAACCATTGTTGTCTGCGATTCTTCCAAATTCGGCCGTCGGAGCCTTTCGCTGATTATGCCGGTCTCTTCGGTGCACGAAACCATCACCGATAGAGGCATTCCGCGCCACGATCTGAAAGCGCTGCGCGAAGCAGAAGTAGAAGTTACTCTAGTTTGAATTTCCGTCTTGCCAGCATCCTTTCCCGGAAATCTCTTTGCTTGACTTAGAAACAAATAGTAAGTAAAAGAAGAAAAGCGTAAGTAGCGTCTGCTTCTTTCTCAGGGGTCGTCATCCTGTCCTTGGAGGCGTTTATGTCGTCGCCATTCCGCAGCGTTTTTTCATTTCTATTGTTCTTGTTTGCGCCGGCGATTCTGATGGCGCAATCGAACTACACGGCACAGCTCTCGGGCACCGTTACGGACACATCGGGGGGAGTTGTGCCGGGAGCAAAAGTTGTAATTACGGATGATGGGACGAACATTTCTATGACGGCGACGACCAACGACCACGGGGAGTACGTTTTCACCGGGCTGAGGCCCGCAACATATACGTTGAGAGTGGAAGCCAATAATTTTGCTACCGTCGAGCGCAAAGGTCTGGTGCTTGCGGTGAGTCAGCGTGCTACGGTCGACGTCGTGGTCACTCCGGGCAGTGTTTCCACGAGCGTGACCGTCACAACGCAAGCTCCGCTTCTCGATACGGCAGACGCTTCGCTCGGGACTGACGTTACGAACGAATACGTTCGAGACATTCCTCTTACAAACCGCAGTTTTTTTGGTTTGGTGTTTCTTGCCGGCGGCGTTACGGAAACTGCGGGGCAGGGAACCGATGATTCGTATCCTTCGGGCACAAACTTCGTTTCCAACGGGCAGCGAAACGCCACAGCGGAAGTTCGTGTGGATGGTGCCCTGACGAGCGCGCCAGAACAAGGCGAAGGCGCAACGACGAACGTTTACTGGCAGCCCTCCGTGGAAATCGTTCAGGAGTTCAAGGTTGAGAACAACAGCTTTTCCGCGGAATTCGGCAATAACGGCGGAACGGTCGTGAACATCGTACTGAAAGAGGGAGGAAACAAATTTCACGGCAGCGGCTGGTGGTTTGGGCAGCGGTCCGCGCTGGATGCCAACGATTTTTTCAGCAATGCGCAGGGAATTCCGAGGCCCGACCATCTACGCGATCAATATGGCTTTTCTTTCAGCGGGCCGATTAAAAAGGAGAAGACATTTTTCTTCGTGGATTTCGAAGAGCTTCGGCAGAACGATCCGGTCCACATTGATGCTTTTGTACCGACAGCACTGGAACGAAGGGGAGACTTTCGCAATACCCAAGTGTTAGACAATAACGGGAATCCCGTTCAGCAGCATATTTTCAATCCTTTCAATGTAGATAGTAACGGTAATCGATCGGACTTTGCGGTTCCGAATCTAATTGATGGAAATCTCATCGATCCGATTGGGCAGGCCATCATCAACTTATATCCAATGCCGACGGTGGACAATGCAGGCCCAGGTGTCCAAAACTTTCACCAGGTAATTCTTTCGAAGACTACAGGACATCAATACGACATCAAGTTAGACCATCACTTTTCCGACAGACATAAAATTTCGGCTCGATACAGCAATTTGCACAGCGAGAACACCGTACCGACTATTTTAGGAGATGGCGATTTCAATGATGGGTTCAGCGGCACCACCGACGTGCACAATGCGGTGTTCGAAGACAATTGGAGCCCTACCCCTGTGACTGTGTGGACCAACCGGCTTTCCGTGGATCGCGCTGTCGCTCCGGTGACCGAAAATTATCCCAAAGTGTCCACGATCTTTGACCAGCCGGGCGACCAGATCCTGACGCAAGCAAACGGAGCAACGCGATTTCCGACGATCCAGATGGATAACAACGCCACTTCGCTGTTCAATCAGTGCTGCACGGACACAGGATTTGCACACACGCTGGGTTCCTTCAGTTCTTCACTGTCCTGGGTGAAAGGACGGCAGATATGGAAATTCGGCGGCGAACAGCGGCTTTTCTACAACAATTTTTCGCAGCCGCAAAACCCTTCGGGTTTCTTCCATTTTACGCAAGGCGTTACAGAAGGAGTTGTTGGCGGTCAAAATCCTCTTGAAGGCAATTCATTTGCGAGCCTTCTGCTTGGGTATGGAGACCTCGACTCGCATTTGACTGTCGCCCCTTCCGTAGCGAACAAATCCAAGGAAACGGCGTTCTATTTCCAGGACGACTGGAAACTTACAACGAAGCTTACCGTGAATCTGGGCGTGCGCTACGAATGGAGCACGCCGTACGACGAACGGAATAACAAGATTCAGTTCAGTGATTTTAGGGGAGACAGCGGCATTTCGCTTTCGTACAACGTTGCCTCTCCGTATCCCGGTATGCCGGACTTGCTGGACCGGACTGGAAATTTGCTGGGCACGACTATTTTTGCAGGATCGGGCCATAGGAACGCGCCAGTAGACCGCAACAATGTGGCGCCGCGAATAGGCTTTGCGTACGCCATGGACTCGAAAACGGTGATACGTGGCGGAGCAGGAATTTACTACGGGCTGAACGTGGCGACCAATTTTCAATTTGTTGGGACAGCGTTCGGCAATACCAATAATATTCTCTTTTCAACGGATAACTTTCAGACGAGACTCGCCACGCTCGCCAACCCTTTCCCGGGTGGATTTGCTCTTCCAGAAGGGAAAGCGGCCGGCCCGCTGGCTCTCTACGGGCTGCCGAACAACAACAGTTTGGACACGGCAACAGCCCGTAACGCCGAAATCTATCAGTGGAACCTAGGCGTGCAGCATCTTTTCCCGGGTCAAATTGTGATCGGAGTGGATTATTCAGCGAGCCGAAGCACGCACCTACCCTACAGCTCGTTTTCCGGCACTGCGAACCGCAATTTCTTACCTTCTTCGATTCGGCAAGAAATTGTGGATCAGTACAATGCGTGTTTAGCGGCGCCACCATCCGGGGGTTGTACTACGCCGACGAATGTTTTGAACAATACGGTGGCGAACCCGTTTCAAACGCTCTTTAGTACGCAAATTAATGAACCGACTTCCATCTACAACAATGCGGAAATCCCGCTCATTAATCTCTTGCGTCCCTTTCCCCAATTCGACGGACCGTTTAGTGGGCTGACTTTGCTCGGCGCCAGCGCGATTTACAATTCGATGCAGGTGCGTTTCCAAAAGCGTGCAGGCCATTACGTAAGCTTTGAAGGAAACTACACTTATTCGAAAGCGATCGATGATTCCTCAGCCGGAGCGAATTCCTTCATAACCGCGAGCCTGAGTTCCGGCATTCCCCAGGAACTTGACAACCTTAAAGCCGAGCGTTCGATCAGCGCGAACGATGCCACGCATCGTTTCGTGATGGCAACAATCGTTGATTTGCCTATTGGCCGCGGCCGATGGATTGGACGCGGGATGAATCGTATTCTCGATGGGATCATTGGCGGCTGGTCCGCTTCCACGATTCTGACTTTTCAGACGGGAACACCGATCAGCATTGTTATGGACGGGAATTCCGCGCAGCTGGCCGACGGCAACCAGCGTCCTGACGTGGTCTGTCCGCAATTGACTTCAGGAATCAGTTATCACGCTGCAGCGGCAACAGGTGCATCGTTTTTCAATGCGAGTTGTTTCGCAACTCCGGGCGATCAAGTACCCGGCAATGCTCCGCGATACTTCTCGAATCTTCGGAGCGATGGAATCCACAACGCCGACCTTTCTTTCAGTAAGGAGTTCGCGATCAGGGAATCCATGAAGCTGCAGGTTCGAGGAGAGTTTTTTAATTTTGCGAATACTCCGAGGTTTGGGCCGCCGAACACACAGTTTGGAAATACGGCGTTCGGTCAAGTTACAAACACGTTGGGAACTCCGCGGCATACGCAAATCGGCGTGCGTTTCGAATTCTAGGCCCAGTAATGCGATTGCTGAACAAATCGTGCCTCAGTGTGTCGCTTGCTTGCGCAATTTTACTGGGGGCGCCGGCGCGTAGCGATGCGCCGCAGCAAAACTGGACGAATTTTGTTCGTATCGGGGCTTACGGGCTTTCGCGAGACAACACGGACAAAATCATTCGTGACGCGCAAGCTACTCACGTCTTTGGCATCGAAGTGGACAATGATATTCCGGGTCGTTACGAAAGTTTTCTTGATCCGGCCGAGAAACTGGGGGCAATAAAAACACTCGCAGAAAAAGCGCATCGCGCCGGTAACAAAGCGTTCGTTTACATCGCGGGAACGGAATGCATTACAGCAAACGCAGAAAAGTCGGCGCATTCCATTGTCAAGGATCATCCCGACTGGCTTCAGCGCAAAATCACTGGCGAGCCGGCTGTGTTTACTTCAGGAGCGGCGTTTTGGATTCGTCCGGGCGACGAAGATGTCTGGATCAGTCCTTATGCCGAACCGTGGCGGAAAATCTATATGGAACGCGTTCGCCAAATCGCGGCCACTGGCATCGATGGCATCTACGTGGATATTCCTTATTGGATGACACACTTCGACGGCTGGGAGGACACCTGGGCGAGCTTCGATGAGTTCACCGTCGGTGCGTTCAAACAAAAAACCGGTCTCGACGCGCGCAAGGACATAAAACTCGGTGATTTTTCAGATGGAAATTTTCGTAAGTGGGTCGATTTCCGAATCTCCACATTCACAGATTTTATGCGGGATATTCGTGACAATGCGCGCAGCGTCAATCCATCCGTCAAAGTCATTCCGGAAATTTATCCCGGTATTGAAGAAGAGGCGGTTCGTGTAGGCGCCGACGTTTATGAACTCTATGGTGTTGTGGATGCAATCGCTCACGAATATGAATTTGGCGGCGGCGATCACATGGCTGCGTCGCGTACGCAACTAGATTGGTTTCTTTATCAGGCGGGCATGCTTTCGTTTCGGGCATTCGCGCAAGGCAAAGCGACCTGGCTGCTGAATTATTCCTGGGACGGCGACAAGGACGTAGATGCGCGTGAAGCGATGAAGACACTTGCCGGATCCCAAGTTATGGCCGGCGTAAATTTCTGGGACGCGCCTGGTCACTCCATGGCAGGTTCAAATGATGCCGCCACTCGCACTGAGATTTTTCAGTGGATTGAGCGCCACGAAAAAACACTTTATCATCCGCGGTCGCCCATTCAGCCCGTCGGCGTTTATTTTTCTCCAGCTTCGCGGAATTACGATGCTGCCCATTTTCTGCCCTCGTTTCGCGGCACAATTTTGCTGCTTCTTCAAAAGCATCGCGAACTTCAAGTGGTTACGCCGCGTACTCTTACCGAATTCCATGGTCCTGTGCTCGTACTTCCTGATGTTTCAATTCTTTCCGATGCAGAGCGTGCCCAACTTAGGAACTTCATAGACCGCGACGGCCGTCTCGTCATAACAGGCTCTAATCCATCGGGACTACCGGATTCCCAGCGAGTCATTCATTTCAGCTCTTCACCGGGAGCCACTCACTTGGCAAGTTTGGAGAAGGATTTTATGCGCGCTTCACAATCGCTCGATCTGGATTTGCTTTCTGCGCTTCCGGATAATCCCCAACTCATCGTCGAGGCATCTCCCTTTGTGGTTTCGCACATCGCTTCCGTGGACGGCAAGCCACACATTTTCTTCGCCAACTTTTCCGGAATCGTTCCCCATCACAACGTGAAGCCCACATTGGAATCTTCCGCCCGAGTCACCACGGCCGCTGGCCCGCATGCCACCCTCACTTTTCTTCCATTTCTTGGCGAAGAGCAAATCCTCAGGGGCGAGCGCTCCGGAGACAAAGCCACTTTCCATTTGCCGCCATTTGAGCGAGGCGCTGTGGTTTGGCTCAATGACTCCAAGTAAACTTTTCGTTTCGCGCCAATCGGCACGGTGGAGAATCGTGTGAAGCTTTCGACCGGCAAACAAAAAGGCCTCGATGCGCTTTCAACGGAACGCGGCATCATTGCCGCACTCGCGATTGACCAGCGCAGCGCGCTTCGCAAACTTTTCGCGAAGGCTTCCGGCCGGCCCGCCGAAGAAATCCCCTCCGATCTTCTCGTCGAATTCAAATCGCATGTCAGCCGCGTTCTGACCGGACATGCCAGTGCAATTCTTCTCGATCCTGAATACGGCCTTCCCGCCGCGTCGCAGCGTCACAAAAACGCCGGTTTGCTCCTCGCCTATGAAAAAACTGGTTATGACAAATCCACCCCTGGCCGTCTTCCGTCGTTGCTCGATGGTTTTTCGGTGGCGCGTCTTCGGCAATCAGGTGCCGACGCCATCAAAGTTCTTCTTTATTATTCGCCGTTTAGCAACGTGGGAGTCAATTCCAGGAAATATTCCTGGGTCGAGCGCGTTGGCGAAGAATGTCTTGCTGCGGATATCCCTTTCTTTCTCGAAATCGTGAGCTATCACGATGACATGGACGAAAAAGGGCCGGAGTTTGCGCGCATCAAGCCCGATGTCGTCATTCGTTCCATCGAAGAATTTTGTAAGCCGCAATATGATGTAGATGTGCTCAAAGTCGGCGTTCCGGTGAATATGAATTTCGTCGAATCGCCTGGACTTTCGTCTTCACAGGCGCTCTATTCCCGCAAGGAAGCTGTTGCCCATTTCCGGCGCGCCTCTGATGCCTCTTCGTTGCCGTTTATCTATCTTTCGGAAGGAGTGTCGAACGAACTTTTTGCCGATGCGCTAACGATCGCCGCCGAATCTGGATCCGCGTTTTCTGGCGTCCTTTGTGGGCGCGCCGTCTGGCAGGATGGCGTCACGGTTTTCGTGCAGCACGGTGCCACAGCACTAGAAGATTGGCTTACGCAGCAGGGTGTGAAAAACATTCAGAATGTAAATGCGCGGCTCACCGCTGCGCATCCCTGGCACGAGAAATGTTCCGCCGCCGCAGGAAGGAAAGGCTAGCTCGCCACGCACATGTTTCTCTGCGTCAGTCCAAATCCCGCGATAGACAAACGACTCACGCTGCCATCGCTTGTACCAGGGGAAATTCATCGTGCGCGGACTGTGCAAAGTTTTCCAGGTGGCAAATCAACGCACGTCGCGATGGTGCTCCGGACGCTCGGCGAGACGCCGCACTGGATCGGACTTTGTGGCGGTGCAGCCGGCGAGCAACTCGTTTCAGGCTTGCGTGCTCTTGGTATTGAGCCGCATCCATGTGCTACGCGAAAAGAGACGCGCACCAATCTAGAAATTATTGACGGCACCGGTGGCGTTACTGAAATTCGCGAACCGGGCGGTACGCCTTCGGGAGAGGAACTCGCCGCATTTGAGCGTACTTGCAAGGATCTATTCGAGCAGGGTGGGGAATCGGCCAGCATAATTTTTTCGGGCAGCTTGCCTGATGGCGTCGCACCCGATCTTTACGCGCGTCTGATCGCATTCGCACACGCAGCAGGATGCCGCACGTTTCTTGACACCAGCGGCGAGCCACTTCGCCTCGCGCTTGCGGCTCAGCCGAGTTTCGTCAAACCCAATCGCGAAGAGGCCGCCGCTCTTTTAGGCACGCCGATCAATTCTCCGGATTCTGCTGGTCAAGCCATCGCGCAACTACTCTCACTCGGAGCACACAGTGCGGCATTGAGTATCGGCCCTGATGGTCTGCTGTTCTGTGAGGCGAAAAACGCTCCCGTTCTATTTGGTCCCGCGCTCCCGCTTCAACCGCGCTCCACGGTAGGCTGCGGTGACGCTGCGCTCGCCGGTTTCGCTTACACCATTGCGTCCAATTCTTCCGCTGAAGATACTATTCGTCTCGCTGCTGCCTGTGCTGCAGCCAATTGCCTTGCAGAATCACCTGGCGCCGCTAGTTCGGACGACATTCAAGAATTTCGAAAGCAGATTCAAGTGGAGTCGCAAGGAATAACAAGGATAGGAAAATACTGATTCGTTGATTTCCGCAGTCGAGGACAAAAAATGCCCGCTTCCGGTTCGCCAGTTCGAAATCTTCACACACTCACTGAGATACTTTCTCAGCCCGAAACCTGGCTTGTTTCCCAGCGTGAGCTCGCAGGGAACGCTGCGTTCCAAGCCGCTGTCAGAGCCGCTTCTTCGCGGAAGGAATGGCTCTTTGTCGGCTGCGGCACCAGCTTCTATCTTGCGGAGACTGCCGCCGCCTGCTGGATGCTTCTTACCGGCCAGCGCGCTCGCGCTCTCCCCGCTTCTGAGCTGCTGCTTTTTCCCGATCTTTCGCAACTGAACGTTCCCGATATTCAAACCGTGATCATCTCCCGATCCGGTCGCACGTCTGAAGCTGTCCGTGCCGCTGAACTCCTTACGAACAGGCACAAACTTCCAACGCTCGGCGTTACTTGTGCGAATGATTCTGAGCTTTCCAAAGCCTGCAAGCTAACCATCGCTCTTCCTTCCGCTGACGAAAAAAGTATGGTTATGACGCGCTCTTTTTCTTCCATGCTTCTCACGCTCCTTCAGTTGGCCGCATCTCGGTCCGGAGCCCGCTCGATTTCCTCTTCGTTCGCGGACATTTCCGCCGCGCTTTCTTCACGCATTCAGTCCTTCCATGAACGGGTCGAATCTTTTGTCGCGAGCCGTCCTTTTGCGGATTACATCTATCTCGGGCAAGGACCGTTCTATCCCATCGCGCGCGAGGCCGCTCTCAAAATCACGGAAATGTCGTGCTCGTATGCACAGCCGTATCACACACTCGAGTTTCGTCATGGCCCGAAGTCCGTCGTGGCGCCGGAAACCTGCCTTACGTTTTTCCTGAGCGAGTCAGGAATGCAGGCTGAGAGCGAAGTCCTTGTGGAAATGAAGGAGCTTGGCGGCACCATTATTGCGATTTGCAATCGCGCTCCGGAAGCCGTGCGCCGCGCGTCGGATTTGGTTTTTGAGGTAGAAGCGAATGTTCCTGAACTTGCTTTGCTCGCGCCATTCATTGTTCCTGCGCAACTTCTGGGGTTTCACACGGGCGTAAAAAAGGGCTTCAATCCGGACGAGCCGAAAAATCTCAGCCGGGTAGTCATCCTGGATTAGTGCGGTAGGATAAGCCAAACTGCAAATGACTGCGCCGCCCAAGTTTGATCTCAGTGTCGTCGGAGAGCTCAATCTTGATCTCGTCCTTTATGGCCTTCCCGACGAGTTCGAGCTGGACCGCGAACATCTGGCTTCCGATCTTCGGCTCACGCTCGGCAGCTCCTCCGCTATCTTTGCCCACAATTTCGCGTTGCTCGGCAATCGCGTCGGTTTCAATTCCGCGATTGGTGACGATCCTCTCGGAGAATTGTGCCTCGCAAGGCTCGCGGAAAGCGGCGCAGATCTTTCGGCTGTTCGCAAATTTCCCGGCAAGCAGACCGGTCTTACGGTCATTCTCCCGCGTCCGCAAAAGCGCTACATCCTCACCTATCCTGGCGTTATGGCCGAAATGCGTTTCGAAGATCTCAATCTGGAACACGTTTTCTGTGCGCGTCACTTACATCTCTCCTCTTTTTTTCTGCAGCGAGCATTGCGTCCGCGTATTGCCGAACTTTTTCAGCTCGCTAAACAAGCGCGACTCACAACGTCGCTCGATACAAACGACGACCCGGAAGACCGCTGGGATCGCGACCTGTTCGATGTTCTGAATTTCGTGGATGTGCTCTTGCCCAACGAAAGCGAAGCTTGTCGCCTCGCGCGCCGCGACAAACCTGAAGAAGCCCTCGCAGCGCTTGCTGAGAAGGTTCCTCTAGTTGTGATGAAGTGCGGAGAAAGAGGCGTGATCGCAAGCCGCGCCGGAAAACTTTTTTCGGAAACATCACCAAAAACCGAGGCCGTAGACACCATAGGCGCAGGTGACAGCTTCGATGCCGGTTTCCTGCACCAATATATCCGAGGCGCTCCTCTCGAAGACTGCCTTCGCTTCGGTAATCGAACAGGAGCGCTATCTACCACACGCCAAGGAGGCACTGAAGCTTTTCGCGATGCCGCTCACCGCACGGCGTTTTTGAAGGGGTGACTCCACGTTCCCTGCGAAAGGTCAGTTAATCGGCGTCACTTCCAGAAGCAGACTTCCTTTGAAATCTGTAGGAAGTTTTGCCGCAGGTCCCTGAACCGTTCCGTAGTCCTTATTGTTGACGTAGTCCGCGACGCGATACCGTTTCGTTTCAAGGCCGCGCAGTTCGATTTCGCCCTTATACGTTCCTGACTTTCCTCCGGTTTTGCCAGGCGGTTCCGGTGCATAAAATGCATAGTACATTTTTCCGTCTTTAGCGATTGCGTAAGCTTCGGGAAAGTCATATCCGTACACGTATAAATCCGAAAACTGGCCCTTCGAGAGCATTTTCTGGTTGTACAGACCGATCCATTTTTTCCATTCCGGTTCTTTTTCCGCGTTCAAGTAGACGTTTGCGAATTTCCTTCCATAATCTGGCCAGGTAAATTTTGTTCCGAGTACGCCGCCTGTTCCGAGTGTCGAAGCAAAGTCGCTGCCGGTGTCCTGTTCGTCGCCACCGCTTGGATTTGAAATTTCAGTCAGCTCGACATGGTCGCCGTAGATGGCTGCGCTTGGGCCAAGCAGGGCTTTGTACATTTTCATGCGCCGGCGCACTTGCACCGACCCGACAGGATCGGCGGTGACTGCTTGATCCATATAGCGGAACCAAGCGAGGCTCGGTGGAGTTCCGCAGGGGCAGCTTTGTGTCACGCTGTCCGCTTTGAGCGCGCGGGTGGTTTCGAAAATAGTTTTATAGACATCGCCCATCGCATTCACGGAATCGTATGGCGATTTGTGATGATGCTTGGGGTTGTAACATTTCGGGGTTGCATAGATGTTGTCCAGCTTGTGGCCGTCAAAATCCCAGTCTCGGATGAATCGCTCGGTGAGTTGTTTGTAATATTCGCGCACTTCCGGAACGGCAGGGCAGAGCGTGGCGAGATTGCGCGTCATTCGCGCCGGTTTCCCGTGTTCGTCCAGTACGAGCCAGTCCGGATGTTGTTTCACGACTTCTGAGGTAACAAATTTATGTCCGCCATATCCGTGCGTTCCGTCTTCCACAGCCAGTGGGAGCCACCACAATTGCATTTTGATTCCTTGCGCATGGAAATCGTGAACGAGTTTCTGAATCGCATCTCCGCCAAACGTGTCCGTCCGCGGCTGCCAATCACCATAGTCGTTGAACCAACGGTCGTCGAGTGTTGCCCAATGAATGCCAAGTTCTTTCAATTTGGGAATCGTTTCCACCATCTGTTTTGGAGTCACGTCTGACTCGTAACCCCAGCCGCACCAGCTGACGGCGTAATTTTCTTCATTGTTTTTCGGTTTGGATAAGCCCTCGCGGTCGACCGCTTCCGACCACATATGCAACGGCTCGTAGTAATCTCCTTTGAAAACGGCTTCGAACACGCGCGGCGTTGAAAATGTCTGTCCAGGCTTGAGCGTAATTTCCGCCGGAACGCGCACACTCGCTTCAACGAGTCCGTCCGCCGTTGTGTTCACAGGGATAGAAACAGGCAGAGGTAAAGTTTCCAGATGACCGATCGCAATTCCCGCGTTGCGAGTCCAAAAAGCCACGACAGGGATTCCGCCGCCGACTCTTCCCAAATCGTCTTTCGTATCTACGGGCACGCCGAAGGGATTTTCCTGAGAGAATTTCGCAGGGATCGGCAACACATCGTCCTTCCCCCATTTCAGACTTGAGCCGAAAAACGCGTACATTTCATGCGGCTTCGCTCCACTATCCGCGAGCGTTGCATTCAATCGCTGGCGGTCGAGAGAAACGTTGTCGATTCGCACGTCGTGATCGCCAGCGTTCTTGTAAGTTGCCGAAAGCAGAGCCAGGGAAGGGAAGTCGTCATAGACTTCAAGAACGAGAGATTCTTCGAGTCCGGTGCCGGCGCTGCGCCCTTTGATTTCTACGCGTTTGCCCAATGCACCAAGTTTTCCCGTAGTGTTCTGAATTTCTGCATGTGGTATGTCTCTCACAAAATCCGCCACAGCTTTTTTTCCAGATATGACTTCCGCGCTTGGCGCCGCTTCTTCCAATGCAATCTTGGAGGCGCCTTGAATTAGACTGCCTTGCAGGTTGCCAGCTGAGTTCAGGACAAACTCTGCGTTTTTCGTGGTCACATGGACGCCATCGTTTGCGATGCGCACTTCAACCTTCGACTCGGCTGGAGCAACGATCGCTTCCTGCTTTTTGCATCCGACGAAGATGGCCGCTGCAGTCGCGCCCAATAGAACCCAGTACAAGCTTTTCGCGCGCATGCTAATTTCCTCCATGAAATTGAGCGAAAATCTTCTCCGCGTTTTCGTGATAGACCTTTTTCAGGACATCATCCGGCAAACCCATTCCATAAATTCCCCACCGCCCTTGTCCCGGATAATCCCAATAAGGAAAATATTCATCTTCGGTTTCGAGCCAGCGGAAATAATTTCGATACATTTCCGGCACTGGTTCGGCATCGGTTCCAAACAGGATGCGATCCTGAAACTCAGAGAAGAACTTGTAGGCACGCCTCGGCTGCCGTCCTAGCTCCGCTTCGCGCGCTCCGAACTCCACGTACATGTTTGGATATTTTCGCAACCAATCGGATACGGCATCCAGATTTTCCGGCCAGTTCGCGACATGGAGCGCGATAAAGGTCGTCTTCGGGTGTTTCGCAAAGACACGGTTTCTCTCCTCAAGCAATTCCTGCTTGCTTGGAAACTGCGGCCCATAGAAACTCCAGCTTGGATTGTGTTTTAGTTCTTCGTAGCGCTCGTTGTGCGCATCCGTCGGCGTGAAAAATGCTTCCGGGTCCGTCGAGTGAATTGCGACAGGAATGTTCAAGCGTCCGCACTCTTGCCAAACTGGATCCATGCGCGGGTCGTCGATCCGAACCAGCTTCCCGCTCTTATCACGAACGCCCAATCCCCAATCCTTCAGAATCTTCAATCCCCGCGCGCCGCGCTTCACCGCGTCGTCAAGCTGCGCCACCATTTCCTGGCTGAAATTGGGATCGTCAATTTTGCTCCAGTCCATTTGCGCGAACACGATGAACCGATCCGGATACGGCTTTACCATTTTTTCCAGCACGCCTTGCAGTTTTTCTCCCCACATGCCCGTGAGAATCACGATCTTTCGCACGTTGGTTGCGTCCATCGCTTTTACAACATCAGCGGCGGGAACTGCCTCGCCATGAATTCCGCCCGCATCATTGACATGGTTGTGGACGTCAATTACATAAAATTTCGCCCGGGGCACTTCGTGCTGTGGCACGTGGACCATAGCTTTTGGCGCCCAGTCCTTGAGCAGCAGCGTCATTTGTTTGTCGGCATTCGGATCCTGCGCATATTTGATTTCCTGCGCCCGTGCTGTTGCCCCGATCATTAAGACGGCAGCCGAGGACAATGCAATTCGTGGGACAAGCCAGGCGTTACGGCACATCGTAGTCATCGCGCCTCCTTTTAGGTTTGTCTGAATTTTCCTTCGGAAAGGCTACTCCGAAACGACGGAAAAAGAAATAAAAAGTAGCAAAGCGAAACTTCCTGAAAACAACGCCAAAATGACTTGGGATAAAGCAGTTGCAATGCCGGTTTTACTCGGATGGCAGGGTCGGCGCGGGCGTTCCTTGGAGCCGGAGCGTCAGAATTTCGTGCGGATGAATTTCCACGGAAAAGGATGTGGCGCTCTCCAGAGGCAAACCTTTCTGATTACGCTCAACCGCGTCGGTCTGAAATACCCGATCGAGTTTGAGCAGCGGCGTTGAAATCTTCACCGTACGCTCCTCGCCACCCAAATCGAGTAATCGTACGACAGTGCCATGGCCGTCTTCGGCAGGTTTCCATGTTTCAAAAAGCACCCGCGCATCGCCGATTTGTAAAAAGCTCGCTTCCTTGCCGTCAAACGGACGCGCGACGTCGAGCGCTTTGTCCTGTGATGTGATTTCATCTCTTTCCAGCGGTGTGAACTCCTCCCATCCCATCTTGCCAAGAGTCGCTGCGTCTATGCCGGCTCCGCTCGTGACTACATACCGAAAACAAAAATCACCGCTCTGGCTCGCTCGATAGTTCGTGTGCCAATAGTTATTCATCGCGTAGGAAAAGATAGTGCCTGGCCGCTCGCCGAACTCCATGGGCCACGCGCCGCGGTTGATGTCACCGAGCGTCACCAGGGGCGCGTCCAGTGGCATTACTGTTCCGGTCACTCCATCCTGCGAAACAGAGACCCAATGCTGCACGCTGAACCAGTCGTGACCGGCTCCCGGATACATATCTTTCGAGGGGTCGACAACTCCGTTCTGAATTTCGTACTGAAACTGCGGATGGCTCATGGCAAATGGAAACGCGAAATAGACAGCCTCCTTTGCCAGGACATCGTTCTTTGTGACGCTCTCGATGAACTCTATTTTCTTCTCATTTTCAAAGAGGCGGATTTCCGTGATGAGCTTCGGCGTATTTTCTGTTGTGCTCTCCATCCGCGCGCGCCATCCGTAGGGGGTGCGCTCCGTAGAAATCAGGTGTCCGTTCGAAGCAGGATGAATTTGAAGTTCCGGAGGCGGAGAAACGGCGCGGTATTGCAGAATGCTATTTGGTTCTTTGTCGCCGCCGCTCACATAGAGGTATTGGCCAAAACGGTGCTGACTCTTCAAATCCACCAGTTCTTTGCCAAGCTGTTTGTCGAAAATACTCTTTACCGCCCCGGATGCGGGATCAAGTTCCACACGATAGAATTTGCTCTCAAGGGTCGTCGCGCTAGTGGCAGCGATATCGGAGGCCACCGTTGTTGCACGTCGCGCGAAGAAAACTTTGTAACCGACAGCGGGAACGTCTTTGGCAAGAAATTCCACGCGCCGAAAACCATTTCCTTCGCGCAATACGGAAAAGGGAACAAGTGAATCTGTTGTGCGGTCAACAATTTCCGAATCCTTGTCGAGATCCATGTTTACAAGTCCATGGCGTTTCCAATTCAACGAATTGAAAACCAAGACGCTTCCGACAGGTGCATTTATCGAATCCGCAAGGCTGGCCAGGCTGCTGCGAAGCAAACTATCTCGTTGACTGCGCGCGTCGATCGCCAGGGAGTCTTTAGCACTCAATTGATTCCGCGCTTCGTCACTTGTGGGGTCGGAAACGCTGTCCGCAGAAAGCCAAGTGTGTTCATCCATCAGCGCCATGCTGGACCACATTTTGCCTAATTCCGCTGGATCAACCGCAATGCGTGGATTTACAAGCGAGCTGATTGTCGAGAATTTTTCGGCCGAAGGCGCGCGGCTTTCGTTCTCGCGCTCCATTGCTGCATAAAACGCGTCCGCGCCAATACCGTCCTCCCAATAAGGGCCGCCATCGCCTCGCAGCGTTGGGATATTGTCTCCGAATTGTTTTGCGATAGCCTCGAGTGCGTCGCGGAACCCCGAATACTCCACGTGCGGATACGCATGCTCAGCATTCCATCGGTCGGCCAGCTCCGCTTGCTGTGGGAATAGATCTGTGTTTTCCACCTGTGTGCCAAAAATGATCGCAGCATTCGCGCGATACTCTGGACGCTGGTACATCTGCAAGAAAAGCGGCAAAACCTCTTCGCCCGTTGCGACCAGCGGAGGAAGACCAAACAGGAACTGCATTTGCTCATAGTGGCGTGAATACCAGAACAGGACCTTTTTCTTGTCCGGCCCTTCCCAGTACATCGGTGTATTTTGATTCAGTTTTCCTTGCAATAGAACCGGCGCGCGATCGTTGTTGCTTCCTGCCAGAAAGTAGGGAATTCCCGCTGCGGCGAGGATTGACGCATACGACCAAGAATACGAAGGAACATCGGTAATGTTTGCATAGTCGAAAGGCGTGCCGTTCTTGCGGCTGAAATTGGCACTCGGATAAAGAGAACGGATCAGCGTTTCGGCAGTGGGAAAGCCCGTCAACAAATTTGCCTGTTGTGCAGGGATGAAAATCCGGCGATGTTGTATCGCGTCGATGAGTCGCTGTTTTTCTTCAGGCGAACGGTTCTTCAGGAATTGCTCCAAGATCCATTCGCCATCGGCGCTGAATCGAAACGCCGGATGTTTGGCCGTCAGGTCCATCGCTTCGTCAAGAATCCGCGCATGAATCGCTGAAACTTTTGCTTGATAGTCCGTATAACCGATATCGAGGTGCACGTGCGGAACAACGTAGAGCGTCCACTTCTTTTGCGGATCGAGAATCTGTATGAAGTGAGTGGAGTGGCCGTTTAGCCGAAGCTGCAGTTGAACTTTCGTCCCCGCACCAAATTCAGGAACATCGAACACGATGCGTTCTTCTCCGAAGTCCTGGCCGCCGACCAGTGGCTTGCCGTAGTGACGCCCGCCAAGTTCGAAATCAACGCTGCCGGATTTGGGCGGGACGGCGTATCGGACAAAAATCGCCACTCGTTCGGCGTACGCATCTCCTACGTGCTGAAAAAAGATGGTGGGTTCTGCAAAGACACTTGGTTCGGGAGATCGCGAAGAAATTCGGCTGAGTTCGATGGCATCATAATTGAAGCCGGCGTCGGGATCGCCCTCCTTTGAAATTGCTAAGGCTTGCAGCGCAATGGTGTTCATTCCGAGGTGAAACAATCCTTGCGGCACATCAAATTCAACAATCGCATGAGAGTAGGCCGGATAAAACGCCGCCATGCCGTCGCCCATGCTGTAGTCGAGCGACGGACGCAGATAGAAGGTTCCTGAATGGCCGTTGATCAAGACGCGCAGCGCAGGCACGCTTGAGTGTTCGATCAGCAGGGATACTTTCAATCGGTATGCCTCGTTAATCCGCTCCTGCAATTGAAACTGAATCGCTCGAGGTGAATTCTCTGTCGTCGATTTGGCAGAAGGGAAAAGTGCCGGAGCGTATGCGTACCAGGAGCCAGGCCGATCGCGGTCAATGACGTATGTCACGGGCGATTTCGGATAACCGTCCCTAAACTCCACCGAGGAATCGTCAAACGTGCCGAGGCGCCAAACGACGTCTCCTTGCTGAGCTGAAACAGTCGCTGAAAGACAGAGTGAGGAGACCAACGATCCCAGCAGGAAAATAGATTTGAAGTTCATTGCATGCCCGGTTGCAAGTTCGGATTTATTTCGCGCCTTCAAGTCTGACGGTTAAGCCCTTGCCTGTATAGGTGACGACTCGATCGGCATTCGAGGTTAGTTCGCCGCCGATGCCGTGGCCGCCTCGAACAAACACAATTCGAAATGTCCTGGTTTCCAGCATACCGGGAAATTTTCCGCTGCGTTCGCCGATCACTAGAGTTTTTGATTTTTCATCCCATTGGAGCGGGATGGTAGAAAACGCGCCTGATTCATAGTTGTACGTGTCGTTTTCGTCTTCGTACAAAGTGAACGAACCTTCGGCGCCGGGATAAATGCGAATCTCGAGCGGGTCGGCAGGTTTTTCGGCAGCATATTCTACGTCAGGACCGAGCGGCACAATGGATCCTGCTTTTACAAAGAGCGGGAGTCGTTCAAGAGGAGCGGGTGCGTCGATTGCTAGTCCGCCCTGGGTCGAAGTTCCCGTCCAGAAGTCGTACCACTTTGTTGCGGGTAGATAGAGATGTCGCGCATTGGCTCCGGCTTCCGTTACGGGATTCACGAGCAGGGCGGGTCCAAAGAGGTATTGGTCGCCGATGTTTTGAGCGCGAATGTCTTTACGGAAGTCCATTACCAACGGACGCATGATCGTATAGCCCTCGTGCGTTGTCTTCCATGCGAGCGAATAAATGTACGGCATCAAGCGGTATCGTAACTTGTCGTACGAAACCAATATCTTTTGAGCTTCTGGGCCGTAAGACCAAAGCTCGTTTTGATTTGTTGTGCGCGTTCCATGTGCCCGAAATATTGGGCAGAAAGTTCCGAACTGGAACCAACGCACATAAAGTTCGCGATAGGCGGGATCATCGGGATTCGCAACGACGAAGCCGCCAATGTCTGTAGTCCAGTAAGGAAGTCCCGACACCGAATAGTTCAGACCTGCGGGAATCTGCCGGCGAAACGTTTCCCAGTTGGGGTCGATGTCGCCGGACCACGTGGTGACCGCATTGCGTTGTGAGCCCGCGTATGCAGAACGCGAAAGAATGAAAACGCGCTTTTCTTGGGAAGCCTCGCGCTGGCCTTCGTAGACGGCGGAAGTCGTCATCAAGGGAAACTCATTGGCATAGCGCGCGCCGTTGCCGATGTTAACTTTGTTGGCGACGAGGAGATTTGTTTCGCGGCCTTCGGTTTCAGGTTCAGTTGTATCGAGCCACCACGCGTCTGCGCCAATTTTAAAAAGCGCGTTATGCATTAGGCTCCAATAGTATTCGCGTGCTTCCGGATAGAAAGCGTCATACAACGCCATGCGGGCTGGATGAAATCCCTCAACCTTAGTGCGGTCAATAAAAAAGCCCCGCTTGTCCATGTCTTCATACACAGGTGAACCAGGTCGGAAATAAGGCCAAACGGAAATCATTAGGTGGACGTGATTTTTGTGCAGCGCATCAATCATTCCTTTAGGGTTGGGATAATTCTTGTTGAAGACAGGCTCGCCCATTGTGTTCCACCAGAACCAATCCTGAACGATGTTGTCGAGCGGGATGTGCAGGTCGCGATATTTTTGCGCGATGCTGAGGAGCTCTTGTTGCGAATCGTAGCGATTTTTGCATTGCCAGTAGCCGTAAGCCCATTTGCCGAAAAGCGGCGCTTGCCCCGTCAATTCGCGATAAGACGCCGCAATCTTGTCGAAGTCCGGGCCATACAGAAAGTAATAGTCGACAGCGTCGGCGACTTCTGAACTCAAATAAAGTGCGTGAACAAATCGGTTGTTCATTCGGCTTCTGGAGCCGTTGTTCCAGAAAATTCCATAACCATTGCTGGAGAGCAGTAGAGGGATTGAGATATTCGTGTTGTCTTGCGACAACTCGACGTCCTCTCCACGGTAGTTCCACACGCCGGCTTGGTGTTGTCCCAATCCATAAAACGCTTCCTGCGTGTCCCACATATTGGTGAAGCGCTCCGCATGATACGTTTTCTCGCCATTCACCTCAACGGGAGTCAGGGTTCGCGTATTCTCCTGCGTCAATTTGTGCCCCGAAGAATCGTAAAAAATAACCGAACCGTCCGCTCTCGTGATTTCGATTTTGAGCAGAGAAGTGCTGAGCGTGATCGTGTTGGGATCTCCACTTTGAAGAGTGAAGTCTGTTTTTGGCCACTGTTTCTTGACGACCAGAAAGTCTTCATGGCGCTTTGCGTCGCGCTCAAGAAAATATTCCACATGGACGATTGATTCCGTGCAGACGGTGAACCGAAGAAAACCCGTCTCCATCGTGAGTAGTGCGCCGTCCGGCAACTGCTCCGCATTGCGAACTGAATTTCGCGGCAGCCACTGCGCTTGCACATGGCTACTATCCATGGCCGCCGAAAAACAAACAAAGAATAGAATTCCAAAGAAAAGAGCAGAGGGTCGACGCATAGATTTGTTTAATCCAGGCCAGCGGGATTCGATTAGCGCCCTAGAGACTAGTACGACTTAGAGCCGATGTCATCCGCCGCAGCTGCTGAATTTCGCTCGGAAGGCAAAGCGGAATGTCGAGAACGGAGCCAATCAGTTCCAGTCGAGTCCTACAGATCGGCCGGTATTAGTACTCAGATTCCGTGACATTTTCCCGAAATCGGCAATCGTGAAATGCTGAATCGTCAGCAATTTCCGAAGCTACAGCACATCAAAATCAGATAAGTCACTTGTACTCAGTTGAGTCTGGGTGGCCACTCATTTGCCCTTCCTTGTACATGACTCTGAAAATCGAGCCCCAGCAATCGGACGGACGCTCGATCCTCCGCCTAATCGGACGGATAGGGGCCGAACACTTGGAGGAACTAAAAGCGCAGATTACGGCGGCCACGCCACCGGTGGTTCTTGACCTCACTGAGGTAGTTATTCTGGACGTGGACGCGGTTCGCTTCCTTGTGTCTGCAGAAAGGCAAGGGATTGAAGTCTCAAATTCTTCGCCTTACATCCGCGAGTGGATGAATCGCATTCGCGGAAGCAAATCTTAGGGGGAAAGATGGCCACAATGGCAACCGCGTTTTGCAAAACAAAAAGAAACTTTTCTGAATCCAGCACTCTTGCAACTGAATCTCAGTTGGTAGCTGCTGCAAAACGCGGAGAGGACCGTGCGTTTGAGCTCCTTTTTCAGCACCATCGCGATTCATTGTTTTGGGCAACTTACCGCATCATGAAGCAGCGTGAAGACGCGGAAGATGCAGTCCAGGATTCCATGCTGCGTGCGTTTCTACACATTCGCGAGTTCGACGGGCGGTCCAAGTTTGGAACCTGGCTCACTCGAATCGCCATAAATTCCGCCCTCATGATTTTGCGCAAGAAGCGTTCTGCCCTCGAGGTTGCCGGCGAGAATTTGATCGAGCAGAAGTCTGACGCCGCAATTCCCCACTTTGTGGAACCAACGCTGAATCCAGAGGAAGCCTTTACGAGAATCGAAGCGGAACAGTTTCTGAAAAACGGAATTAAAAAGTTGCGACCGAGCATTCGCCGCGCTCTGGAAATCCGAGAGCTTCAGGAACATTCCGTGAAAGAGACCGCTTCTAAGATGGGCCTATCTGTTGCGGCAACGAAGGCTCGCGTTTTCCATGCCAAACGCATCTTGCGCAAGTCACTTCGACGAGTTGTCTCCAGTCGTCAGAGAATCCACCGAATCGACCGCTTCCACATTTCCGGAGCTTTGATCCGGGAGCGCAACAACGGATTTCTCTACAGCAGGGCGGCTCAATGAACAGTCTTCGCCAATTCGAGTAAGACCAAAGGAGAAATCGCATGCCAACTATCACGACCAAGGATGGAACAACTATTTTTTACAAGGATTGGGGCAAAGGCCAGCCCATTGTGTTCAGTCACGGCTGGCCGTTGAGTGCGGACGACTGGGACACTCAAATGATGTTCTTCTTAAATCACGGCTATCGCGTCATAGCCCACGACCGGCGCGGACATGGCCGTTCTTCCCAGCCTGGTGATGGCCATGACATGGATCATTACGCCGACGACCTGGCGGCGCTGACCGCACATCTCGGCCTCAAGGAAGCGGTGCATGTCGGGCACTCGACCGGCGGCGGCGAAGTAGTGCACTACTTAGCGCGCCACGGCGAAAGCCGGGTGGCAAAAGCGGCGATCATCAGCGCGGTTCCGCCGTTGATGGTGAAGACGGCGGCTAATCCGGGCGGTTTGCCCAAAGCGGCGTTTGATGATTTACAGGCGCAGCTCGCTGCCAACCGAGCCCAGTTCTATCTCGATGTAGCGTCTGGACCGTTCTATGGTTACAACCGGCCTGGTGCGAAACCCTCCCAGGGCGTCATCTGGAATTGGTGGCGGCAGGGCATGATGGGAGGCGCCAAGGCGCACTATGACGGCATTGTTGCCTTCTCCCAGACGGACTTCACCGAAGACCTGAAGAAGATTACTGTGCCGGTCCTGGTGCTGCATGGCGATGACGATCAGATTGTGCCCTATGCCGATGCTGGACCGTTATCTGCAAAGTTACTAGAAAACAGCACATTGAAAATCTACAAGGGCTTTCCGCACGGCATGCCCACGACTGAGGCCAACACGATCAACGCTGACCTGCTTGCATTCATCCAGCAAAGCAAGAGTGCGTCTGCCTAAAAGTTCAAGCCATCATCCGGCCTTCCAGTAGCGCGGGAAGGCCGGATCTCTTGACAAGCTTACGCAGTAGCTGTTTTGACGTTCATCCGTTTGATGAGCCAGATCGACGCGAATTCACGAGAATGGAAGGTAGGTCATGCCACAAACTCACCTAAGGAACGTTACCCGGCGGCAGTTTCTTGTCTCCTCTGGTTTTGCTGCGTCTGCGTTCTGTTTCGCGCCACGATACAGCTTAGAGCGGGCTGCGGACACGAATCTGGTCGTTGCTGCGCGCAGCGGAGCTGCGAAAGCAAAAGTCGAAATACAGAAAATTCGCGGAAATATTAGTGTGCTAATGGGAGTCGGCGGAAATATTGCCGTTCTTCCCGGCTCAGACGGAAAACTTCTCGTGGATTCCGGCATGGGCGACACGCGATCTAGCATCAATGACGCGCTCGCTGCTATCAGTGCGGATCCCGTCAAGCATCTTGTCAACACTCACTGGCACTTCGATCATACAGACGGCAATGAATGGGTTCACGCAGTGGGAGCCGCCATCCTCGCCCATGAGAATACGCGCAAACATTTGTCCACTGCGACGCGCGTAGACGATTGGGACTTCAATTTTCCCGCACGGCCCGCAGGCGCAATTCCGACCGAAGTGCTTTCAACAAAGAAGACTTTCCATTTGAATGGCGAGACGATTCACGTCGAATATTACGGTCCTGCTCACACGGACAGCGACATCTCCGTTCATTTCGTCAACGCGGACGTCCTTCATACTGGCGACACCTGGTGGAATGGCGTCTATCCCTTTGTGGACTACTCTACAGGTGGCAGCATTAACGCGGCAATCCGCGCCGCGGAAGCCAACATTGCCAAAGTCAGCGCGAAAACGACCGTGATTCCGGGACACGGCCCAGTTGGCGAAAAGTCCCAACTCGTTGAATTTCGCGACACGCTCGCCACGATTCGCAACAGAGTAGCCAGCCTCAAGAAACAGGGACGAACCTTGAATGAAACCGTTGCAGCGAAGCCGACCGCGTCTTTCGATGCAAAGTGGGCCGGGTTCCTGATCAACGGCGATTTCTTTACGAAGCTTGTTTATATAGGTGTTTAGCGAGGCTAATTCCACGTCGCCTTGTAAAATTTTGTAAAACGGGGCACTCTTTGACGTTCCTGAGCAAAGCTCAAAGAGAGGCCCCCTCTTTGTCTCACGCGTTCCAGTTTTCCCGCGCGATAGTTGTCTCCGCATTGATTCTGCTCACGTGGCCGCTTGTGTCTTGTCACCATGCTCCTAGCGCGCCTGTTTCCATCGCTTTTGTTGATCCAGAGTGGTCTCACGACACGTCCGAGCGCAAAGAGATCATGGAGGCTGTTCTCCAGGAATTCACTCGGCAAACAGGAATTCAGGTGCGGCACCTGCCTGCTCCGGAAAGCGTTGCGGATCAATTGTCACTTGCACGACAGATGCTTTCGAATGGCACTGCTGATGTCTATGGCATTGATGTAGTCTGGCCCGGCATTCTCAAGGACAGCCTTCTGGACCTTGGACCTGATTTTGCCTCCGATATGGCAAATGAGGATCCGGAACTTGTCGCAAACTTTACGGTTCAGAAGCGTCTGGTGGCGGTTCCATTCCACACGAATGTTGGTGTTTTGTTTTATCGGAGCGATCTTCTCCACGAATATGGGTTCAGCGCACCGCCTAGAGCCTGGGATGAATTGGAAAAAATGGCAGCCCGCATTCAAGCCGGGGAACGCGCAAAAGGGAATCGCGATTTTTGGGGATATGTTTGGCCAGGCGGGGCTGGCGAAGGTCTGACCTGTGATGCATTGGAATGGCAATTCTCCGAGGGCGGCGGCCACATCATCGAACCTGACGGCACTATTAGTGTGAATAATCCAAACGCCGTGCGTGCCTGGCAAAGAGCTGCGCGTTGGATCGGCAAGATTTCCTCGCCCAGTGTGCCCACCTACCAGGAATGGGATGCGATCAACGCGTTTCGCTACACGCGCAAGGCCGCATTTTTGAGAAGCTGGACATCCGACTATTTTTTGAGTCACCCTGTCCGTTCTGAAATAGCCAATCGGGAGGGCGTTACTGCTGTGCCGCGCGGTTCGGCAGCGCGGGTCAGCGCATTGGGTGGACTTGGCCTTGCCATTTCTCGTTCCACAACGCACCAGGCCGAAGCCGTGCGGCTGGTTAAGTTCCTATTGCAAAAGGAAAAACAGGTGGATGAGGAACGAAGCAAGTCCCATGCGCCTGGACAAGACGAGATGGTAGATCTTCCGGCAATCTTGAAAGCCTATTCAACGGCACCGCAATCACCTGAAAAGCGGCAAAGCAGCGTCGTCGCGCGGCCCTCAACTGTGACTGGTGAGAAATACGAGAGAGTTTCGCAAGCATACTTCCAGGCGGTCCATTCTGTTTTGTCGGGCAAAGCCAAAGCCGATGCTGCAGCTGCGGGGTTGGAGAAGGAGCTCGCTGGAATTACCGGATTTCAGCCCGGACCTCTCCCTGCGAAGCAAAACTGACCGACCTGCTTTCTATTTTCGGCTAAGACTGCCTTCTGCTCTCTTCCTCTAAGTTTTTTGCTTTTGGCTCGGTGTAGAATTATCCTCCGCTTTCTGAACTGCTGCCTGGACCACGAGGATCTGAAATTGAACAAAATCACCTCAGCTTCAGAGCCGACGGCCCCCAAAGGGCCTTTCTACCTCTCTCGGTTCAACATAGGCCACCGCCTTACAGCCTGCTTTTTGCTGATTATCCTGCTCATGCTTGCGGGGAACGGGTTGCTCATCTGGCAATTTCGTCTTTTGCAGATTCAAGCCAACCGTCTGGCTGCTATTGACCAGGGATTGATCGCCGTCTTGAGGTTCCAGACGAGCCTGCATTCCTTTTACAGCCGGCTCAATGAACTTGCACAATCCGAAGACAAAGCCCAATTGCTGGCGGAAACAGAAACGCTTCGCAAACAGCTGGTGGAGAACGCGAATCGAACGGAAGTGCTCTTCAGTCATTTGCCATCCGGCACCAATCTCAGTTCTGTCGTTACTCCCACTATCGAGGCAGTTCAGGGGGCGATGCCGTTTCATGTCGAAGCGATTCGCGCTCTGGCGGAATCGGGCGATTGGATCGCCATCCGGGAACGACTCATGAGGCAGGTTCTTCCGCTCGAATCCATGAGTTCGGACTTGGTTAAAACTGTGGATGAAGAGATGGCGTCGGAGCGTCGAAACGCCGCGCTAAGTATCAGCCAAGCGCAGAACCGGATGTTGCTCATCTTTCTGCTGACCGGTTCTTGCACGCTGTTGATCGCTGCCGTTCTCGGCGTTAGCATCACGCGAAGCATCACCGAACCCCTCAACGGCCTTATGCAGAGTTCTTGCGCCCTGGCGCGCGGCGATTTCCGTCATCAGGTTTCCATCGCGGGAACGGACGAACTTGCGCAGCTGGGCATCGTGGCTAACGAAACTGCAAAAACTCTGGATAACCTCTACGAGAATCTGCGCAGCCGCGAGGAGCGGCTCCACGAGAGTGAAAAGGAGCTCAAACAGCTCATCGAACTCGTCCCCGCGCACGTTTTCGTTTTGCGTCCCGACGGTACCGGTCTTTACGCAAACCCGGTCGTTCTGGAGTATTACGGCAAAACACACAAGGAGTGGGCCACAGAGGGATTCCGCAACACAGTCGTGCATCCAGAAGATCTGGAGAACTATCTGGCCACGCTGGATACGCAGTTCAAGAAGGGCGAGCTTTTCGAGATCGAAGCACGCATCCTCAGAAAGGACGGATGTTACCGCTGGTTTCTAAGCCGCTTCAACCCACTGCGGGACGAGCGAGGCCAAATTTTGCGATGGTACGTCGCACGGACAGACATCGAGGAAGGGAAACTACAAACAGAACGCGCGCAAAACGAAAACCTCGCTCTGCGTGAAGAAGTCAATCGCACCTCCATGTTTGAGGAAATTCTGGGAACTTCGGACAATCTGATGGCTGTCCTTTCCGAGGTCTCGGTTGTGGCACCCACGGACTCGACCGTACTCATTCTCGGCGAAACAGGCACGGGCAAGGAATTAGTAGCGCGTGCCATCCACAAACAATCCCGCCGCGCAAACCACACTTTCATCCGCGTCAACTGTGCCGCGATTCCTCCTTCCTTGATTTCTTCCGAACTTTTTGGTCACGAGAAAGGCGCCTTTACAGGGGCGCTTGAGCGCCGCATGGGCCGCTTTGAAGCTGCCAACGGCGGCACGATGTTTCTCGACGAAATCGGCGAGTTGCCCGCCGAGACTCAAGTTGCGCTCCTCCGCGTTTTGCAGGAACGCGAGTTCGAACGCGTCGGCAGCAATCAGCCTATTTCCACAGACGTCCGCATTCTCGCCGCAACCAATCGCAACCTCAAAGCGGCTGTGGCCGCAGGCACTTTCCGTCAGGACCTCTTCTATCGTTTGAACGTCTTTCCCATTCAGATGCCTGCGCTGCGTGATCGGGCCGACGATATCCCCTTGCTCCTTGAATATTTCATCGAACGCTATGCGAAAAAGGCCGGCAAGAAAATCCAGAACATCAAAAAGAACACGCTCGATCTTTTTCAGTCCTACGACTGGCCTGGAAATATTCGGGAGCTTCAAAACGTCGTCGAGCGAGCCGTGCTTCTGTGCGAAGACGACACCCTTTCCATTGACGCTTCGTGGCTGAAACAGCAGACTCGCTCTTCCACATCGACTGCCGCAGTCTCTCTGACGGGGATTGGAAAACTCAAAGCGAGCCGCGAACGAGAACTCATTGAAGCTGCTCTGGCCGAATGTTCGGGGCGCATCTCCGGCCCTTCCGGGGCAGCGGCAAAACTCGGCATCCCTCGGCAGACGCTCGACTCGATGATTGCCCGATACGGAATTAAGAAATACAAATACATGAACGGCTGATCTTCCTGGGACAAGTTTTCGCCCTGACCGCGAGAATCTTTGCCTGAACGCGATTCTCATTGGCGGCAATCTGCCTCTTTTCGATACAATCCCTCCCTTGGAGGATGGTCCTTGGCCCCGCGACAGCTCCTTTTGCGGCTTCAACTTCGAAGCAATCCGCAAGTTCTTTGTGGTGTGCGTGGGGCTGTGTCTCCCCTTGCCAGTGCCATCGGTTTCGGCGAAGAGGATTGCAGAGCTATCACTCTCGCTTTGGATGAGGCAATCACCAACGTAATTCGCCACGCGTACGGCGGCAAACTCGACCGCAAGATCGAGATTCGGTTCAGCGTGCTGAACGGGGCCAAAGAAGGCAAGCCGGCTCTCGAAATCTTATTGCTCGACCAAGGCGCAAAGCCCGAGCCTGACGCGCTAAAAGGTCTGCCCCCTGGCGAGCTTCGTTCTGGTGGACTTGGACTCCATTTCATGCGACAAAGCATGGACGCAGTTGTCCATACCCGGGTCGGTTCGACCAACCGCCTCCGCATGGTCAAGTTTATTCGCTAAAGGATTAAATGAGGAGCATACTGGTGCAAATCTCTGCGCGGCGTTTGGAAAACACGACGATCTTCGACGTGATCGGCGACATTGACCTGGCCAATTCGCCCGCAGTACGTAAAGCCTTGCTCACCGAGATCCGCGAGAAGAAAATTCCCCGCGTCATCATGAACCTCCAGGGCGTCAAATATATTGACAGCTCCGGCATCGCATCGCTCGTTGAGGGTTTAAAGGCTTCTCGCGACGTACAAGCGCGGTTTATCCTTTTCGGCCTTAGCAAGTCCGCGCGTGAAGTTCTGCAGTTGTCCCGGCTGCTTAAGCTATTTGAAATTTACGAGAATGAAGAGCAGGCTCTTTCAAACGAAGGCGCTTAGTCTTTTCAAAGATTTCCAGGTGTACTTGTGGAATTTGCCGTTCAAATAGGGCAGTCCGTACTCAACTCGCTTGCCTACCTCGGTTCGCTGGCGATGCTGACGGCGCGTGCGGGCTATTACACGGTCGTTGCGCCTTTTCAGGGCAAGCCGGTGCGTTTTCAGCGCGCGATTACGCAGGCGATGCAAGTCGGCGTTCGCTGCCTTCCCATTCTTTCCCTCATTACATTTTTCATCGGACTGATTCTTGCATTGCAAGCGGCCTACGAACTGAAAAAATTCGGCGCGATGAATTTTGTCGCAAGCGCAGTTGCTATCTCGATGAGCCGCGAACTTGGCCCGCTCATTACTGCTGTGGTTGTCATCGGGCGCTCCGGTTCTGCATTTGCTGCCGAGATCGGCACGATGAAAGTGACTGAGGAACTGGATGCGCTGGAAACGATGGCAATCAATCCGGTCCATTTTCTCGTCACGCCCAAATTTATCGCCATGGCCGTCATGCTTCCATGCCTCACGATTTGGGCCAACGCCATGGGTGTGCTCGGCGGTTCGCTCTTTGGCGTGGCAAAAGCCGGATTCACATTCCTTAGCTACATTAACGCGACGACGGATGCGCTTTTCCTCCGCGATATCGTCAGCGGCCTCATCAAGAGTTTTATGTTTGGTTTGACTATCACCGCGGTCGGTTGTCAGGAAGGTCTTGCCACTGGCGCAGGAGCAGAGCAAGTAGGACGTTCCACCACTTCCGCCGTCGTCGTTTCCATTTTTCTCGTGATTGCCGTGGACCTCGTTTTCACAGCGCTCTTTTATTTTTTGGGAGGCCAGTAGAGTGAGTAGCCCGGCCAGTCCACTCGACCAAGCGACGACGCCTGCCATTTCGCTTCGCAACCTCCGCGTGAGTTACGGCGATCGCGAAATTCTTCATGGTGTCTCGTTCGATGTGCAGCAAGGGGAAACGCTCGTTATCCTTGGTGGTTCAGGTTCCGGCAAAAGCACGCTTCTGCGCACGCTCGTAGGTCTTGAGCGCCCAACGTCCGGCGAGATTTGGATTAAGGGGAAAAACCTTGCGACGATTTCGGATGATGAGCTCGACACGCTGCGCCGCCACATGGGTATGTCCTTTCAGGGAGGCGCACTTTTTGGTTCGATGACCGTTGGAGAAAATGTGGCGCTGCCTCTGCGCGAACACACAAAGCTTGAAGACCCGACGATCGAAATCATGCTCCGCCTTAAGCTCGACCAAGTCGGCCTTTCCGGTTACGAAGATTATTTTCCGTCACAACTCAGCGGCGGCATGAAAAAGCGTGCCGCAGTCGCCCGTGCGCTCGCCATGGATCCGGAAATCCTTTTTTTTGACGAACCATCGGCCGGCCTCGATCCCATCATCGCCGCAGGAATTGACGAGCTCATCCTCGAGCTCAAAGAAGCGTTCCACATGACCATCATCGTCGTGACGCACGAGCTTGCCAGCGCTTTTCTCATTGCCGACCGCATGGTTCTCATCAATAAGGGCGAGGTTGTAGCGCTTGGCACTGCCGAAGAAATGCGCACAAGTACGCATCCACGCGTGCGGCAGTTTTTGGACCGGATTGCAGAACCGGCAGTTTCGCAGGAATTGGATTACCTCCAGATGCTCACGGAGGACCGCCACGGCAATCGCCGCTGAGCGAGAGGAGTAAGGGAAGATGGAAGCCAGGCGAGAACAAGTGGCGGTCGGATTATTTGTCATCGTGGCCGCAGGTCTCTTAGTTGCTACGGTGTTCGCATTGGGCGGCGCGTTTAGCAGCTCACCCGTCACGTACCGCGCATACTTTCCGTTTGCCGGCGGAATCGAGCCGGGAGCCACAGTTCGTTATGCAGGCGGTCCAAAAATCGGCCGCGTGGAAATGCTGCGCATTGACCCTAAGGATCCTACGCGCATGGAAATCACCGTCAGCGTAAAGCCGGGCCTTCCCATCAAATCGGACAGCAGAGTCCGCATCATGAGCATGAGCCCGCTCGGCGAAAATCACGTGGAGATCATGGCGGGCAGCCAGCAGGCCACATCCGCTCCTCCGGGAACTACGCTGCCGTCCGACCCGTACGTGGATTTCAACGCCATCACTTCACAATTGAATGACATCGCTCCAGACGCAAAAAAGCTGCTTGCCACGCTCAATCAGCGCACCACAGAACTGGGAGAAACGATTGCGCGCGTCAACGATATGCTCAACGCGCAGAATCGGAACAATCTATCCGCTACCCTCTCTAACGCGCGCGGCATGCTGGAAGAAAACCGTCCGGCGCTCAGATCCAGCCTTACCCAAGTTGAAGCCGCGTCGCACAAAATGGGCCCGCTCTTGGACGACCTGCGGAAAACTTCCGCCGAAGCAAATCAGACGCTCGATCATGTGGATGCGCTCGTCACGGAAGATCGTCCTGAAATTCATCAGGCCATCATCGAGCTTCGCCAGAATCTCGCGCAACTCCAAAAATTGACTGGCCAGCTGAACAGCACACTGGACACGAATTCCGAAAATATTGACGAGCTGCTCGAAAACTTCCGCCACGTCAGCGAAAACCTGCGTGAATTTACAGAAATCATCAAGACCCGGCCCTCCACGCTGATTCGTTCTTCCACTCCCAAAGAACACAAGCCGGGGCAGCCATGAGCAACGAAAAAACGAATTTTACGTTTTTCATTAAAGGTGAGGTCGTACCCATGAACAGGTGGAAAAAAATCTACGCTCTTGCTTCCATGGCTGCGGCGGCTTGTCTTGTGTTTGGTTGCGGCGCCGCTCGGCCCAGCAAATACTACCAGCTCACTCCTCCAGCCGGCTCCGCTAGTAACGCCGTTCAGGACACGCTCCCTGTATCTCTGCTGCTCGGCCCCATGCAAACCTCGCATCTCTACCGTGAGGATCGCATTGTCTACAGCTCCGAACACGAGGCGATGGGCACCTACGAGACGGAACGATGGGCAGAGCCGCCTGTCGAAATGATGCAGGGCGTTCTGTTGCGCCAGTTGCGCAGGTCCGGCCGCTATCGCGACGTCAACACGCTGCGCAGCGGGGCGCACGGCGATTATTTGCTGCGGGGACGCCTCTACGACTTCAAGGAAGTCTCAGGAAAAGCATTCGTTGCCCGGCTCAGCTTTGATCTCGAACTGCACGATATGAAGACGAACTCGACGGTTTGGACGTACACGTACAATTACGACGAACCGGTCGGCAGCAAGGACATCAACTCCCTGGTTGCTGCGCTGAACCGCAACGTACAGCGCGCAGCAGGAGAAGTGGCCGGCGCGCTCGATCAATATTTGGCGGCGCATCCGCCGAAATAATTTCTTAGCGCTTCGGTGTCTTCACCGGATCAGCCGGGCGTCCCGGCAGCTTCTTCGGATTCGCTTCCATCGCTTTCAATACTTCCGCAATGCCGCGCTCCAGCTGTGGATCTTTGCCGTCAATCACGGATGCCGCATCGTTCTCGACAACGATATCCGGGTCGACGCCGTGTCCTTCGATCACATACTGCCCTTGCACGGAAGCTGTCGCGAATTCAGGCACGAACACCGTTCCGCCATCCAGCAACGGCCCTCGGCCGGTAATTCCTACTACGCCGCCCCACGTCCGCTTCCCAATCAACGGCCCAAGCCCCGCTTGTTTGAACATGTATGGAAAAATATCTCCGTCGGATGCCGAGGTCTCATTGATCAGGCAAACCTTTGATCCATAAAACACTCCGTCCGGATACGTTCCTGTATACGCATTCACGCGATCGAAATCTGTGCCGAGCAATTCGCGCCGCAGACGCTCAATCAACATTCGGGAAACGTTTCCGCCGCCATTTCCGCGTACGTCCACAACCAATCCTTCTTTGCGAATCTGCGGATAGTAATATTTGATGAATTCGCGAATTCCTGCAGCTCCCATATCTGGAACGTGGATATAACCGACGCGGCCATTCGTCACTTTCGAAACATATTCGCGATTGCGCGTCACCCATTCCAGATAAACCAGGTTTCGTTCCTGCGTGATCGGTTTGTAGCTTGTCTGCCACGAACCTTCCCAGCTCGGCTTGTCGTTCAGTGTAAGTTGCACGGGCCGGTTCGCCTTGTTCAGCAAAAATTCGTAAGGGTTGTCGTTCGCCTTCAACTCTTTTCCATCAATCGCAAGAATATAATTCCCTTCGCTCGCCTTGACGCCGACTTCCGTCAGAGGCGAACGGTACAACTCCTCTTCATTCTGTCCATGATAGATCTTGCTTATCTTGTATTTTCCCGCCGCCGCGTCCAGTTCGAACCAAGCGCCCATCAACGCCACCTGCGGTCGCTTCGGCATTTCCCAATCGCCGCCTTCAATGTACGCGTGGCCCACACTTAATTCAGCCACCATCTCGCCCAGCACGTAATTCAAATCCGACCGGTGCGCCACGTAGTCCACCAGCGGGCGATACTGTTCACGCAAGCCTTCCCAATCGTATCCATGCATATTCTTTACGTAGAAAAAGTCGCGGTACCTCCGCCACACTTCGTTGAAAATCTCCACCCACTCCTCATGTGGCACGCGATCCACCATCAATCCATCCGTAGCCACATTTTTCGGGTTGTTTTTTCCTTCCGGTTTCACGTCGTACAGTTTGTATCCGCTTTGCCGCACCAAGACTTTCTTGCCGTCCGCTGACATTGCATACCCCTGGATGTTTTCCGCCAGCGTGCTCTCTTTGCGGTCTTTCAGCGAATACACAACTAGACTGGCCTCTGGGAATGATTCACGCCCATAAAAGAACGCTCCGCCCTTCGCGTACACCAGATATTCTTTCGTCACCGAAAGCCCAAAATAGTTGTCTGCGCCCACGGGCACGCGCGTTACGCGGTCTGCCAGCCCGTCAAAATCAATCTTGATGTACTCCTTTTTCTTTTCTTCCTTTTTGTCCTTGTCGTCTTTTTTCTCGTCCTTCTTTTCGTCTTTCTTGTCGCCGTCCTTGGAGATGGTCACTTCATCGCTCTCCGGCGGAAACGGATTCTTCACATCTTTCCGCAGCGCCAGCGCATAAATCTCCTGCCCGCGGTCCGTCGCAAAATTGAACTCGACTTGGCTGATCTGCGGGGCGAACTCCCGTGTGCCGACGTAATACAGATAATTTCCCTCGGTGTCCCACGCGATATCCGTCGTTTCAAAAAAATCGCTCGTCACACGGTGTACTTGTCCGTCCCCAGCGCTCCACACATAAATCGACCGGAATCCGTTCGGATTTGCTTCTGTAAATGCGATGTGTCCGCCATCCGCCGACCAGATGTAATCGCGGAGCCTTCCGCTCGGGTCCTGCGCCACCTGTGTCACTTTCTTGTCGTCAAGCGCCAGCACGTACAGCTTTCCGTCTTTGTCCGAAAACGCAATTCGCTTTCCGTCCGATGCCCATTCCGGCGCATACAGCATCGCGTGCATTCCGTGCGTCAATTCCTCCGGTTTTCCGGAACCGTCCTGATTGATTACATAGACTTCATCTTCACCATCGGCATCAGAAATGTATGCAATCTTCGCCCCGTCTGGCGACCACCGTCCCCACTTGTCATGTGCGTTCGAAGAGTTCGTCAAATTCCGTGTCGGGCCCTTTTCAATCGGCACACTGAAAATATCCCCGCGCGCCACGAACACTGCGCGCTCCCCTTTAGGACTCAACTCCATTCCTTCGATTTCGCCCGACGCCGAAACACGCGACGGCCGCATCGCTACCGAATCCGTCGGCACATTGATTGAAATATGCTCCGTTTTTCCCGTCTCTGTATTAAAAACGTTCAGTTCGCCATCCATCTCATAGACGATCTGATTCTTGTGATCCGTGCTTGGCCAGCGCAAATCCCATTTCTTGCTGTGTGTCAGTTGTTCGGTTTTTTTCGTCGAGGGATCGTAGGAATAAAGATTCAGCGTGTCGTCTTTGTCCGACGAATAAAAAATCTTTCCGCCAACCCACATCGGATCGCGGTGCGCTCGCGGATCATCTGTAATCTTTTCCGCCGCGTGCGAACTCAAATCAAAAATATAAAGTTGCTGCGCCCAACCGCCGGAGTAGCGCTTCCACGTGCGAAAATCGCGGAACAGCGGCGAATACACAACTTTCTTTCCATCCGGAGCAAAATCACCGGCGCCTGATTTCGGCATTGGCAGCGCTACGGGCATTCCACCGTCAACACTCACCGTGTAGAGCCGGCTATCGCCAAGATCAAAATGCTCGCGCAACGAACGGAACAGCACGGACTTTCCGTCCGGACTCCATCCATACACCTGATTGTCGTAACCCCACCGCGGCGTCAGCGGCCCGCGCGCTGGATAAAATGTCAGTTGCTTCGGCACTCCGCCCGCCGAGGGGATCACATAAACTTGTTCGTCGCCATCGTACTGTCCCGTGAACGCAATCCACTTTCCGTCCGGGGAAAATTTTGCAAACACTTCTAGCCCTGGATGCGACGTCAGCCGCGTCGCCATTCCACCGGATGTCGAGGCGGTCCACAAATCGCCGCCGTAGGTGAACACCACTTTGTCCCCATGCACGTCGGGGAATCGCAGCAACTTCGTTTGTGCCGCAGCGATTCCCGCGCAACACAAAAACAAAATCACACCCATCACGACCGACTGGATTCGCCGATTCAGCATCGTTATTGCCCCTCAAAAATAATTTTCAGGAAATTTCGCGTTTCGTGAAGCAGATGCGCTGCAAAAGCCCATCCCAACCCCGCCGGGCATTGTACACCCGGCTTTCCCCGCTCCTGTCCCTTTTGCACAATCAATCGAACGAACTTCCACGCTCAAATTAGACGGCAAAAGCTAAAGAGCGTCTTACTTTGACAAATTTTTATTTCACAGGCGCCGGAGTGGTCATCGCCCCGCTTCCGATGAGTTCTCCTCGCACCGCTTCCGTGATTTTATCCGCGTTCTTCACCAGCACGGCTACCTGCCAGATCTCCGTCTCCGTCAATCTGCCCTTGAACCCGGGCATCCCTGTCATCCGGATTCCGCCCTCCACTTTCCAATACGACTCCCACTCCTCGTCATCCGTCACGCCTGTGCCCTTAAAGAGCTGTGGGGGCCGTGGCGCCATACCGTCCGCAATCGCCGTCGGCGGCTGGCCGGGCAGTCCATGACAAACGGCGCAATTCTCTTTGTAAATTTTTGCGCCTGCCAATAGATTCTTTTCGTCTGCGGGAACTTGCGGCGATGGATGAGGCAACTTCTTTAGATAAGCATCCAGCGCCATGTGCGCCATTCTGTGTTCGAACGGCATCTCAGGTGCCGTTACGGCAACAGGCGCCCGGCCTGTCGCAAAATAAAAAAATAGCCCTCCGGCAACCAGAAGAACCCCCAGAATAATCCCCCAAATCAGCCCCTTGATCATTCGACCTATCTCCTTAGGCGTAGCAATATACCGTGTCTCCTTGTCCCGCCAAGTAAAAAGGGCGGCCGTAACCATTTTCCGGCCAACCCCGTCCAATCTATGCGTGGACGTGATTTTGCGATAGTCTGCCCTATTTAGTAGAGCAACCACGGCGCAGAGATACGGTCGTCCTCCCCCTGGCTGGACGCGCTCACACTCCGCTATCCGCATTACAGGAGCCAAAGAATGAGTCAGTCGAATTCTCTAGACCTACCCGAGCCGGGTAGAGCCGCCGGGAGCACCGTCCGCACGACTTCCACGTCCGGTGGACGGTGGTGGATTTGGCTTCTCGTCGTCGCAATTGGCGCTGCAGGCTACTGGTACTACCGCAGCTCGCACAGTAAGTCCGCCGACGCGGCGACAGCGCCCGGCAGCGCGGGTGCCGGCAAAGGCAAAGGAGCAGGCGGCGGGAACTTTGCGGTCCCTGTCGTCGTTGCAACCGCGCAATCCGGCGACCTTCCCGTTTACTACAACGGCCTCGGCAGTGTCACTCCCTTAAGCACGGTTACGGTACGGAGCCGGGTTGATGGTCAGCTTATTAATGTTGCCTTCAAAGAAGGCCAGTTCGTTGCCCAGGGAGATCTGCTCGCTGAAATCGACCCGCGGCCTTTTCAAGTTCAATTGGAACAGGCGCAAGGCCAGCTCGCTAAGGACGAGGCTGCCCGTCGTGACGCTCAAGTCAATTACGAGCGTTTCAAGCTTCTTTTCAAGGAAGGCGTCATTCCACAGCAGCAGCTGGATACGCAGCAGGCTCAGGTCGGCCAGTTTGACGGGGCGATCAAATCCGACCAGGCGCAAATTGACAACGCGAAGCTGCAACTGACCTATTGCCGAATCACTTCTCCGATTTCCGGTCGCATCGGACTTCGTCTCGTCGACCCAGGCAACATCATTCATGCCACGGACGCGAACGGTCTCCTCGTCATTACCGAAGTTCAACCGATCGCTGTCGTCTTCAGCCTGCCACAGGATCAACTCCCACAGGTGTACGACAAGCTCCGCAAGGGTGTTCAACTCGGTGTCGAAGCCTACGATAGAGACAACACTTACAAAATTACTTCCGGGAAATTGCTCACTATCGACAACCAGATCGATTCCACCACGGGAACGTACAAACTAAAATCCGTCTTCGACAACAAAGACAACGCGCTCTTTCCCAACCAATTCGTAAACGTTCATCTTCTCGTCGATACCAAGAAAAATTTGACTCTCGTTCCGGTTCCGGCAATTCAGCGCGGCCCGCAGGGAACTTACGTCTACGTCGTCGGGCAGGGAAATACCGTAAACATTCGCTCCATCACAATTGCGCAAACCACCGGAAACACCGCAGGCCTTTCTTCGGGGCTGAAACAAGGCGAAGTCGTCGTTACCGACGGGCAGGATAAATTGCAGGACGGCAGCAAGGTCGTTCCAAATACTTCGCCGACTGGGGATGCCGCACCGAATTCTTCAGGCCAGTCAGATACGAATCAACAGCCCGCACAGCAGCAACAAGGCCAGCAACAGGGCCAGCAACAGGGTAAGTCCGGCCATCAGGGAGGCAAGAAACAATGAGTCTCTCTCGGCCGTTTATTTTACGGCCGGTCGCGACCACGCTCCTCATGGTCGGCGTCCTTCTTGTCGGCTGGGTTGCATACCGCCAGTTGCCGGTCTCCGCATTGCCGCAAGTGGATTACCCCACGATTCAAATTCAGACTTTCTATCCTGGCGCCAGTCCAGACGTGATGGCTTCGTCCGTCACCGCGCCTCTCGAGCGCCAATTCGGGCAAATTCCCGGCCTGCAGCAAATGACTTCCACGAGCTCTTTTGGCAGCTCGCTCATCACGCTCCAGTTCAATCTTGACCTCAACATCGATATTGCCGAACAGGAAGTTCAGGCTTCCATCAACTCGGCCTCGAATCTTCTCCCCCAGGGAATTCCAAATCCGCCCATCTACAGCAAAGTCAATCCCGCTGACGCGCCAATTCTCACGCTCGCGTTGAGTTCAAAATCGCTTCCTCTTTATAGCGTCGAAGATCTGGCCGACACGAACCTCGCGCAAAAGATTTCGCAATTACCTGGCGTCGGCCTCGTTAGCATCAGCGGAGGCCAGCGTCCCGCTGTTCGCATCCAGGCGAATCCCACCGCGCTTGCGTCCTACGGCCTGAGTCTCGAGGACATGCGCACCGTTCTTGGCACGGCCAATGTCAATTTGGCGAAGGGAACGTTCGACGGGCCGCAACAGTCCGTCACCATCGCTGCAAACGACCAATTGATTTCCGGTGATTCCTATCGCTCCGTCATCATCGCGTACCGTAACGGCGCACCCGTTCGCCTCACCGATGTTGCCAATGTCACCGATGGCGTCGAGAACGTTATGCAAGCCGCGTGGGCGAACCAGAATCCTGCGGTCATCGTAAATATCCAGCGCCAGCCCGGCGCCAACATCATCAGCGTTGTGGATCGCGTTAAGAAAATTCTGCCGCAGTTGAAGGCTGCGCTTCCCGCATCAGTAGACGTTTCTATTCTCACCGATCGCACGTCCACAATTCGCGCGTCCGTCGAGGACGTTCAGTTTGAGCTGATGCTTACCGTCGCACTCGTCGTGATGGTCATTTTCCTTTTCTTGCGCAGCATTCGCGCCACCATCATTCCCAGCGTCGCCGTGCCGCTCTCCATCATCGGCACATTCGGTGTGATGTACCTGCTCGGCTTCAGTCTGAACAATCTCTCTCTCATGGCGCTCACCATCTCCACAGGCTTCGTCGTGGACGATGCCATCGTCATGATCGAGAACATCTCGCGCTACATCGAAGAAGGCGAATCGCCGCTGCAGGCCGCCCTCAAGGGTTCAGAACAAATCGGCTTCACGATTCTTTCGCTGACCGTTTCCCTCATCGCCGTTCTTATTCCTCTTCTTTTCATGGGAGACATCGTTGGCCGCCTCTTCCGCGAATTTGCCATTACCCTCGCCGTGACGATTCTCGTTTCCGCCGTCGTTTCGCTAACGCTCACGCCGATGATGAGCGCCAAACTTCTGCGCCATCAAAAAGAGGAAGACCAGACCTGGTTCTACCGCAAATCAGAACACGCTTTTAATTCCGTCATCGCGTTTTATGGCCGCACGCTGAAATTTGTCTTGCAGTTTCGCAAGATAACGCTCCTCGTCACTGCCGCCACCCTCGTCGGCACAATTCTTCTTTATATTTACGTTCCTAAAGGGTTTTTCCCGGTGCAGGATACCGGCGTCATCCTGGGAATTTCCGAAGCGCCGCAATCCGTCTCTTTTCGCGCCATGGCAGACCATCAGCGCGCGCTCGCCGACACTATTCTTAAGGATCCCGCCGTCGAAAGCCTCTCTTCCTTCATTGGAATTGACGGCACAAACACAACGCTCAACACCGGTCGGATTCAAGTCAATCTCAAGCCTCTGGCAGATCGCAAAATCAGCGCGAGCGACGTCATCCGCCGCCTCCAGCCGCAGCTCGACAAAATCGACGGCATCACGCTCTTCATGCAGCCCGTGCAGGACCTTACCGTCGAAGACCGCGTCAGCCGCACGCAATTTCAGTACACGCTCGAAGACGTTGACGCGAAAGAACTCAATGCAAATGTGCCCAGGTTTCTCGACCGCCTGAAATCTCTTCCGCAATTGCGCGACGTCGCCAGTGACAATCTGAATGGTGGCTTGCTCCTCAATCTCATCATCGACCGCGATTCCGCCGCGCGCCTAGGCATTCTTCCCGCGGACATCGACAACGCGCTCTACGACGCCTTCGGCCAGCGCCAGGTCTCCACCATCTACACGCAGCTCAATCAATATCACGTCGTTATGGAAGTGGACCCTCAGTTCCAACAAAATCCCGATTCACTCAAGAATATTTACGTCCATTCCTCCAACGGCCCGCAAGTTCCGCTCAGCTCTTTTACCCGCGTGGAAAATTCCTCCGCCGCGCTCACCCTGAATCATCAAGGACAATTTCCCGTCGTCACTTTCTCGTTCAATCTCGCTCCGGATGCGTCTCTCGGTCACGCCGTCGACGCCATCAACACGGCCAAGCAAGATTTGAACATGCCGCCAAGCATTCAAGGCAAATTCCAGGGCACCGCCGCCGCATTCCAGAATTCGCTGGCCAATGAGCCAATCTTGATTCTCGCCGCTCTCGTCACCGTCTACATCGTCCTCGGTATTTTGTACGAGAGTTTCATTCATCCAATTACGATTCTCTCTACACTTCCATCCGCCGGCGTCGGGGCCATCCTTGCGCTTCTCCTGTGCCGCACGGAATTCAGCATCGTCGCCCTCATCGGCATCATCTTGCTGATCGGTATCGTCAAGAAAAACGCCATCATGATGATTGACTTTGCTCTCGAAGCCGAGCGCGAGCACGGAAAATCTCCGCTCGATGCAATTTACGAAGCCTGTTTGCTCCGCTTCCGTCCCATCATGATGACCACTATGGCCGCGCTTCTCGGCGGCTTGCCTCTCGCTCTCGGAACCGGCGTCGGCTCTGAGCTCCGCCGTCCTCTAGGCATCACCATCGTCGGCGGCCTTATCCTCAGCCAAATTCTTACGCTTTACACCACGCCCGTCGTCTATCTCGCCTTCGACTGGCTTGCGCATCGCTTCGAATTTCGCATCGGCAATCCCATCGAAGAGCCCGCCCACGGAGACTAGCGCGTGAATTTTTCCTCCAACTTCTCTGCGCCTTTTATTCGCCGCCCCGTTGCGACGACTCTCCTCACTTTCGCCATTTTTCTTTCCGGAGCCGTCGCATTCAAATTTCTCCCCGTCGCTCCGCTGCCGCGAATTGACTTTCCCACCATCGCCGTCGGTGCCGGCCTTCCCGGCGCAAGTCCGGAAACCATGGCATCCAACGTCGCTGCTCCTCTCGAGCGCCAGTTCGGCCGCATCTCCGGCGTCACGCAAATGACTTCTTCGAGCACCAACGGCTCGACGAGCGTCGTTCTCCAATTCGATCTCAATCGCGACATCAATGCCGCCGCACGCGACGTCCAGGCTGCCATCAACGCTGCCCGCAGCCAGCTTCCCGCCGATCTTCCCGGCCAGCCCACCTATCGCAAAGTAAATCCCGCGGACGCGCCGATCCTTTTGCTTTCGCTCACATCTACCAACGTCCCTGGACCGCAAATTTATGACGCCGCCGACTCCATCCTCGCGCAAAAACTCGCGCAAGTAGAAGGCGTTGGCCAGGTCTTCACTTGGGGCAGCTCGCGTCCTGCTGTCCGCGTCGCTGTCAATCCGGATCAGGTCAACAGCTACGGCATTAGCCTCGAACAAGTTCGAACAGCTCTCCGCGGCGCAAACGCGAACCTCGCCAAGGGCTCCCTCTCTGATAGCGACCACTCCGTCACCATTGCAGACACGGATCAGCTTTTTAAAGCCTACGAATATCAGCCGCTCGTCGTTGCCGGCCACGTCGGCGCGCCGGTTCGCCTGCAAGACATCGCTACCGTTACCGATTCCGTCGAAGACGTGCGCAACCTCGGCCTCTCTTTCGGCGAGCCAAGCGTCATCCTCGCCGTTTTTCGCCAGCCCGACGCAAACATGATCGAGACCGTCGACCGCATCAAGGCGATCATGCCGGAGCTCAGCGCCTCCATCTCTCCTTCCCTGCATCTTCGCGTCGCCATGGATCGCACCACCACCATTCGCGCCTCCATTCACGATGTCGAAATCACGCTTCTCATTTCCATCTCCCTTGTCATCCTCGTCGTTTTCGTTTTTCTTCGTAACGTTTGGGCCACCATCATCCCCAGCATCGCCGTTCCTCTTTCTCTGGTCGGCACGTTTGGCGTCATGTATCTCTGCGGCTACAGCCTGGATAATCTCTCCCTCATGGCGCTCACCATTTCCACCGGTTTCGTCGTGGACGATGCCATCGTCGTCATCGAAAATATCGCGCGCCACATCGAAGCCGGCATGAAGCCTTTTGCCGCAACCATGAAAGGTGCCAGCGAAATCGGCTTCACCGTTCTTTCCATGAGCAGTTCGCTCGTCGCCGTTTTCATTCCCATCCTTCTTTTCCCCGGCATCGTCGGCCGCCTCTTTCGCGAATTTGCCATTACGCTTACCGCAGCCATCACTGTTTCTATGGTCGTTTCTCTCACCACAACGCCCATGATGTGCGCGCGTTTTCTTCGCCACGAAGATGGAAAGCACAACTTTGCCTATCGTCTCGCTGAAAACGCATTCAACGGCATAGTCCGTATCTATGACCGCTGCCTCCGCGTCGTACTCCGCCATCAATTTGCTGTTCTGCTCATCACCATCGGTACTGTCTGCCTCAACGGATATCTCTTCTACATCGTTCCCAAGGGATTTTTCCCGCAGCAGGATACCGGGCGCATCAACGGCTCCATTCAGGGCGATCAGGACACTTCCTTCGCCAATATGTCGCAGAAGATGATCGAATTTACGAATCTCGTCCTGAGCGATCCAGCCGTTGAAACCGCCACATCCTTCGCCGGCGGCGGCAATGGCGGTAGCACCGCGCGCATGTTTGCACAATTGAAGCCGCTCGAAGAGCGCAAAATGAGCTCCGACGAAGTCATTGCACGCCTTCGCAGAAAAGCCGCGAAAATTCCCGGCGCAACCCTTTTCATGCAATCCGTGCAGGACCTCACCATCGGCGGCCGCTTCGGTGCCGCGCAGTATCAATACACGCTGCAGGCGGAAAAACTCGACGAGCTCAACACCTGGGCACCCAAACTGCTCGAAGCCATCAAAAAAATTCCCGGCATCAATGACGCAAACTCCGACCAGCAAGTCCGCGGTTTGCAAACTTCTCTGGTCATCGACCGCGATACGGCTTCTCGTCTCGGCGTAAATCTTACGGACGTGGACAACACACTCGGCGATGCCTTCGGCCAGCGTCAGGTCTCAAACATTTATAAAGGATTGAACCAGTATCACGTTGTTCTCGAAGTTCAGAAGCAGTACACCGAAAGCCCCGACGGCCTGAATCACATTTACTTGCCTTCGAGCAGCGGCAAAGTTGTTCCGCTCGGCGCCTTCGCGCATTACGAACCGACGAACACTTCGCTCTCCGTCAATCACCAGGGGCTCGTTCCCTCCATCACGCTGTCGTTCAACCTCGCGCCGTCTCTGCCGCTTGGCGATGCCGTAAAACGCATCGAGGAAACGCAGGCTCAACTTCACATGCCGCCTACCGTCCATGGCGGCTTCCAGGGCACCGCGCAAACGTTTCAGGATTCGCAATCCTCCGTGCTCGTTCTCATCATCACGGCGCTCGCCGCCGTTTACATCATTCTCGGCATTCTTTATGAAAGCTTCATCCACCCGATTACAATTCTTTCCACGCTTCCGTCCGCTGGCGTGGGCGCGCTTCTTACAATGATGTTTTTCAAAACGGAGCTCACACTCATTGCGCTCATCGGCATCATCTTGCTCATCGGAATCGTCAAGAAAAACGCCATTCTCATGATTGACTTCGCCGTTCAAGCCGAAACGCAGGAAGGCCTCTCGCCCATCGAGTCCATTCACAAAGCCTGCCTGCTGCGTTTCCGTCCCATTCTCATGACGACCATGGCCGCGCTTCTCGGCGCGCTTCCGCTCGCTCTCGGCCACGGCACCGGCTCCGAACTTCGCCGGCCCCTTGGCATCGCCATCGTCGGCGGACTCGTCCTGAGCCAGCTCCTCACTCTCTTCACCACACCCGTCGTCTACCTCTACATGGACCGCGTCCAGATTTGGTTGCGTGGTCGCCGCGCCGCTCACCACGCCCATCGTTTTCCTCTCCCCGCCCAAGCCGACTAAGCACTCCAGGAACTGTCATTCCGACCGGAGTGACCCGGCTTTTCTTGCGCGCGGTGTTTGCACGCCGGGTCACGGAGCGGAGAACTTCTTCCTCTCCGCACGGTTTTTATGCGGAGAAATCTCTCTTCGATTTCGCTTGAATGCTCGCTTTATGGGGATGCCTCCTTGCTCCACTCTTCAACCCATGAAACAATCCCGCATGCAAAAATTCGTAAAATTCTCCGCTCTCACAGTGATTCTGTATTTTGCGACCGTTGTCTCCGCCCAATCCCTTCGCCCCGACTCCGAAAAACAACTCGCTCACGATATCTACAAGCAATTCATCGAAATCCAATCCGGCTTTACTACCGGTGCTACAACGCCCGTCGCCGAAGCCGCAGCCGCCCGCCTCAAAGCAGCAGGTTTCTCGGATCCCGATATTTTTCTCGGCGGTGCCAATCCTAAGAAATCGAACCTCGTCGTCCGCTATCACGGCACCGGCAAACGTAAGCCGCTCCTCCTCCTCGCTCACATAGACGTAGTCGAAGCCAAGCGGGAAGACTGGAGCATGGAGCCATTCCAGCTCATCGAAAAGGACGGCTACTTCTACGGCCGCGGCACGGGCGACGATAAAGCGCAGGCATCCATCTGGATCGCCAATCTAATTCAATATAAAAAGGAAGGTTTCGTCCCCGACCGCGACATCATCGTCGCGCTCACCGCCGACGAAGAAGGCGGCGGCCCGTTCAACGGCGTTGAATGGCTGCTCAAAAATCATCGCGACCTGATTGAATCCGAATTCGCTCTCAACGAAGGCGGCTGGGGAGAAATCATAAACGGCAAGCCGACTGCGAACTACCTGCAGGTCAGCGAAAAGTACGTCATGAATTTCCGCCTCGAAGTTCGCAACAAAGGTGGCCATAGCTCGTTGCCCATTGCGGACAACGCCATCTATCACCTCGCCGAAGCCTTGGTGCGCCTTTCGAATTTCGGCTTTCCTCTAAAGACCAACGAAGTAACTGCTGCCTATTTCCACCGCATGGGAGAAATTTCCACTGGTCCTGAAAAACAGGACTTGCTCAAGGTTGCCGATGGTTCGCCGGAAGCCATGCAGCACATCGCTGCGCTGGCTCCCGCATGGAACGCAACCTTGCGCACAACCTGCGTGGCCACACTTCTTGAAGGCGGCCATGCCGTGAATGCGTTGCCGCAGCTTGCCGCAGCCACCGTCAACTGCCGCATTCTGCCTGAAGACAAGCCGGAATACGTCGAGAGCACTCTGAAAAAAGTTTTTGCGGATGATCAGGTTTCTGTGAAGCGTCTCGGCGATTTCACGCAAGGCCCTTCGTCGCCCTTGCGTTCTGATGTTCTCGATGCCGCCACGCGAGTCACTTCAGCGATGTGGCCCGGCGTTCCCGTCGTCCCCAACATGGTTATGGGCGCGACCGATGGCCGCAGCCTCCGCATCGCCGGAATTCCTTGCTACGGCATTCAGGGGATTTTCATTGACCGCGACGACGTCCGCTTCCACGGCCGAGATGAACGCATCTTCGTCAAATCCTTCTACGAAGGCCAAGCCTTCCTCTACGACATGGTCAAACTCCTTGCCGGCAGCGCGAAGTAACCAAACGCCATTCCGACCTGAGTGACCGGTTTTTTTCGCTTGCCCTGAGCGAAGCCGAAGGGTGCGCGCAGGTTGTGCGCACCGGATCATGGAGGGAGGAATTCTGGCGTGGTTGATCCATACATGGGTCGGTGAGACACAACTCAAGCTGCAACGCTAAATTTTGGCCTCGTCCACCTCACCCAAATCTCCGCCGCAATCGCTTGTAAGGTAAACCCAATCCAGAACGCCGTCCCGAAAAATCTGCTCGGCTCAGGCACACGCCCGTTTATCGCCGCCGCCGCAAAGAATCCACCCATAATCGGCCTAATCGTCGCCACCGCTAATCCTATCGCAAACCCGCGAATCATCCATTCCCGATGCTGCGCAAACTCCCGATGCATCGCATGCCAAAGCGCCTTCCCTAGCGCAAACAAAAAGAAACTCCCGAATATTACAATCGCCGACTTCTCATCGGCGCCACCGATGCTGTCCCGCAGCACCATCGTCAATCCCGTGACTCCAATCACCGCGCTCGCCGCCAGAAAAATTCGCCCCGACCATCGATGAACCGCAGGATGCTTGTTGCGCAACCCTCGCACAAATTGCAAAGGCCCAAGCACCATGAAGAGCATTCCCGGCAAAATATGCAGAAACGTCAGTCCGCGTTGCTTCGCAAAGTGCGCGTCCAACTCCGCCGCCGGATTCTTACTCGCGTTCATCGCGCCCGGCCGTACCAGCACAATCGCCCGCCGTGTCGCCATCGCCAGCCCAATGAACGCCAGCAATATCACCGCAACCCACAAAATTCGCGTAAGCGCCCCGTTCGCCTTCATGTCCCGCCTCTACAAGCCATACGCGCCTGGGCCGCTGTTTATATCCGTTTCAATATAATTTTTATTTGGAAAAACCGCGCAGAAATTCTTCAAATTGTATACTAAAGACGATTTGTCCAACACGCAACATTCGGCGTTCAGTCTTTAATTCTTTTCGCCCTCACAAAAATCCCGGCTAGAATTTCGTTCGCGAACACTGGTAGCCCCGACTGGACTATCTCGTAAGTAGCGTGCACAGTGCTTCGTCGTCGAAGGGAGAGGCCATGCACGAAACTCTGAGTTTCAGCTTGTCCTTTTCTTCTCTTGGAACGCCGTTCTCTTGCGGAGGCACCATCACCCAGCTTTTTATGACTTCGCTTACGGCTATTTGAATTTGTTTATTCGGGGCATCTTTAACCCGTGTTTCTCCTATGGTCCCATTTTTCCGAGTCGTATATTCAATCTCCACAAGCGACATCATTCCGGGCATTGAGACGATTCGTTGTGTGCCGCCCGGAAGACTCATTGTCACAGGAGTAGTGGTCAGGAGTCTCTTGTCGAGCGGAAATGGGGGAAGTCGGCAGCTTAAACACTTTTGCCCAAGGGAAGATTGTCCACCAAGGAAGGGATCAATACTTCCCGAAGAAGGACGATTGAAGTGCGGCCTCGGTGTAGGTGTCGCTACGGCCGGAGCGGACACACATTCCAGAGAACTGTTCACACTGCAAATAGTTGTCCCGGTCGACGCCCAGAGTGGCATCAATGTCCCGTCGGCCGGCACTGCGCGGAATGTAGGTTTCTCACCGTAAAGTTCAACAATTGCGCCATCCCATAAAATGCAACCTTGAACTGTGCATTCTGAAAACTCATTGGGCGCGCGAACTCCATGGATCCAATGCTTACCATCTTTGGAATGCAGGCTCAACGCTACTCCGTACCCGCCACCTGGTTTGTCTTTCTCGATCACTTCATAACCAAACATCCAGAATTCACCGTCGTGCTTCGCAACAGCCCACAATCCTGTGCTGGGTATGGAAATAACACTCCAGGTTTTTCCTGCATCTTCAGTAGAGGCAATGGCATGTTCGCTGGAACCGTCGTTGCTGCGAAAGAGGATGATCGCGTGCTCTGGGTCAAGCTGGGCCAATCCGGCGACCACTTTGAACGCTTCGAGTTCCTTCCCGTCTTGGTATGCGCTAATTTTGCTCCACGTGTTTGCGCCATCATGAGTCATCTGCACGCCGGAATCAGTGCTTCGTAGTCCGTTCTTCCTATCCGAAAACGAAATCTCACGAACTGTCTCCGCTCCCGAAGGAAACCTTGTCCAGTTTTCCCCTCCATCTTCTGTCACCAAAATCGCGCCATGCGTGCCAGTCGCAAACCCAATTCCCCCTTCGAGCAAGGAAATGCGGACTAGCACTTCACCATCTAGGCTTTCGTGTTTTACCTGCCACGTTAATCCGTCATCTTTTGAAGTTGCTATCATTTCGTCTGTACCGCACACCCAAAGTGTTTTTCCGCTATTAGTTATGTCCATCGGCCTATGCGGCAGGGAAATCTTCTTCCAGCTTTCCTCGGCTATGACGTTGGGTGGTGGTGCAAAGGGAAACAAAGCAAAAACTGTTATGGCAAACCACAATGCATGTTGAAAACGCTCACGAGCCAATCGAATCATACGAATTTCCTCAAATTCGACAATCTGTTTAGGAGCTTCCAATCAAAATCCCCGTCAAAAAAACCAGCACTCCGCCCACAACCACCTGAAACGCAGCCTGCAAAAACGGCGTGTCCATATATTTATGCCGCACAAAACTGATTGTTCCCAACTCAACCGCAACCACGAGAAACGCCACTGTCATCGCCACCCGGAAATCCTTAATAAGGAAGGGAAGCGTGTGGCCAATTCCTCCGGCCGTGGTCATGAGCCCCGTCGCAGTACCGCGAATCCATGGTGACCCGCGCCCCGTCAGCGAGCCGTCATCCGAAAGCGACTCCGCAAATCCCATCGAAATTCCCGCGCCCAGCGAAGCCGCAAGCCCCACCAAAAACGCGTCCCATGTTCTGTGTGTTGCATAAGCCGCCGCAAAAAGCGGCGCCAGCGTCGAAACCGAGCCATCCATCAAACCAGCAAGCCCCGGCTGAATCACCTGCAACAAAAACAATTTTTCGTGAGATTTATCCTCTTGTTCGCGTGCGCTCTTCGTCAGGTGTTTTTCTTCCAGTTCACCCGCCGTCACGGAGTGTTTTCGCTCTTCATCCGCGAGTTTGTTCAGGAGTTCGCGTGTGGGCACGTGTGTCACGCGGCTCGCCGCTTTTTGATAGAACCGTACTGCTTCCATCTCCATGAGTTGCGCGTGCTTGCGAGCCGCGTCCACACCCAATGGCCGCACTAGCCACAGTGGTCTCCGCTTCAAAAATCCCTTCACATCCTCGCGTCGAATCAGCGGAATATGGTCTCCGAATCGCTCGCGAAACGTCGCAAATAAGCGATCCCGGTGAGCGGCCTCTTCCTCACGCATCTCTTCGAACATCTGCGCTGTCGCCGGATAGGATTCGCGCAGTTGGTCGGCAAACTCCCCAAAAATTCTCCCGTCTTCTTCTTCGTTCTGAATCGCCAGCGCCAGGATTTCGCGCTCGGTCAAATCCTTGAATTTCTTCAGCATTCGTCCCCGCTTCGCGTACTTCCGAGCAGGAAGAATCGCACAACTTCGCAGTGGAAGTCACGTCAGTGGAGCTAATGTTTTTGTTTTCAAAAAAAGCAATCAGACAAGAAATCCGTGTTGCCGGCAAACATCCACAATCTCAAGCCTGCCGGCAGCGCCAATTTTCCGCTTCATCCGGTAGAGATGATTCTTCACCGTCTGTTCGGAAAGCGAAAAATGATTGGCAATTTCCTTGTTCGTCAATCCGCGAGTGAGCAGCGGAATCAGCTGCTGTTCCCGCCGCGTCAATCCAAGTTCGCGATGCAATGCAGCCGACGGAAATGCTTCCGCTTCTTTTTCAAAATAGCGGAACAGGATCGCGCACTGCACTCCCGTGCAAATCGCCTGCCCATTGCCTACCGCACGTGCCGCTGCGATTATTTCTTCGGCGGATGCCTCGCCCGGCAAAAAGCCACTTATCCCGGCACGAAGATACTGCAGCAATTCCGGCTCACTCTGCGATGAGCCAAACAACAAAACTTTCAGTTCCGGCGCTTCCGCTTTCGATTTATGTATTCGGCGCAAGTCTTCCTGCAAGGCGCCGGATGAGGACGTCACCAGAACCTCAACTCGACTTACCGCTAACGTCTTCTCTGTCCTTTTCATCTTCAGCTCGGCGACAGTCCACTCTCCGTGTACTTCCAAATCCGTTTCTCCCGCGCACGCGGAAAGAATTCTGTCCAGCAAGGACGCACTGTCCACATACAACCGAATGAACGTATTTGCTCCTGCCTCATTTTTTCCCTTTGCTTTCACAAATCTCTGAGAAACTTCGGAAATTTTCAGGCCTAACTTCGCGGCTCCGTTCATGCGGTCTCCTCTCGTCTGTTTCGCGAATCCTGAAAAAACTCTAAGGGCGCTCCACCACTTCCGCTCTGCCGAGTAGAGGAGCAAACGCGCCGCCTAAACCATCGCAATTCAGTTTTAGGGGAATTCCTAACTGACCTTTTATGAATGGGTTACGGTTAGCCTCTGCTTGAAGAAAATCCGAACGGTCTCAATTCGGTACCAACGATGCCCACAGGTTCGAATCGGTCCTCCTTCAGTGTCTTAGTACTCCCGTACCAATCGTCTTCTTACCAGTCCTACTTTTTCGAAGTACCACTCCTCTATAGGTTTTGTTTCGCAACTCCGCGTACACTTTTTATAGAAAAAGCAGTAAATTCTAGGGTGAACTTTTCATGGCAACGCAGGATTTGATGAGCAAGACTCCCAGCAACGCATTTTCGGCAATTCGTCCTACTTCTCAACCGGAACGCCGCGGCTATCGCCGGTGCAAAATCACGCAACTGATGCGCATCCGCCCGTCCGATCCGGAAAAAGAGCATTTCGAAGATCTGCGCGGCACGATGAGTGTTTCGCGCAGCGGCGTATATTTCCAGACCAGCGAAAAAGGCTACGAAATCGGCCTTCGCCTTTTCGTTACCATGCCCTATTCCAAGGAACCGGCTGCCATCAATCGCGAATATCTCGCGGAGGTGGTGCGCATCGACCCGCGCTCAAATGGCCTTACAGGCGTCGGCATCAAGATCCTCATGGAAATGGGGCTTCAACAGCACAACTATTCATTTAGCGCGCCGCCGCGAAAGTAACTTCAAACGCGAAGCGAAAAAAACTTCAACGAAAACAAGAATGGGCGGCTAGAGGAACTCTAGCCGCCCATTCCCGTGTTTGGGGGTTGGGGAAACTCGATTTTGTCTTACGCTTTTCCGATCAAATTCAGTGTCTGGTGCCGCAGCTTGCCGAGGCTCCGATTCAACGGGTGCCGGCGGGTCAAGAATGAGAACACGGGAGAGCGCCGGTGTGTCAGTTTGTTCATGGCAATGTTCAAACGGATGTCGCGGCGCGCGAACTTCAGACCTGCTTGCAGCGCTTCGACGGCGTCGTCACGGCGGCCCGCGGTCGCATACACTTCCGCCAGGTTCAGATAGAGCTGCGCCTGATTGCGCTTCAGGCGGACCGCGCTATCGCACAGCTTTTCCGCTTCGCCCCACTTCTGCTCAGAGCGTGCAAGCACGACTCCGAGATAGGACATGTAATAGGGGTTGTTTCTTTCCAGTTCCACTGCGCGCTTCATATGCGGCAGCGCCTTCACCGCATAGTTATCGCGCAACAGCGTCAAGCCTTGCTTGAATTCTCGGAACGCTTCTGTATCCATCATGGACCACCTCGTCAACCGCGCCGTGCAGGCGCGTTAGATTGACACCCGGGAAGCGGAAACACGTCCTCGCCGATTGTGGCCCGCTGCGTGCTTCAATTGCAGAGAGCTCGGAACAATCTTTCCAGCCAGCATCAGAATGCATAGCGCGGGGAACAGCATTGCGAGTGCGTTTTCCATCAACATCAGTTGGGAAACTACGCGTGTGTTCGCGAAGAATCTACTGGACAAAGGGACAGTCTTGGGACATTTGCACTTTCGGGCGGTGTGTCAATAAAGGGCAGGAGAGCGGTGACACAATTTGCGCTGCTATTGTGCGCCTCTGTGCCAGTCTTTCCAATCTTTCAAAGTTGCGGCCAGCATTTCTTTCGAGGCCTTGTGCAACCATCGTCCCTTTCGCTTTGTTAAATCATTCTTGATTGCAGGAATCGATTTTGTGCTCCCCAAGTGCATGTTTGCGATTTCGCGGCCCATCGCGTAAAGCAATTTTTCTTCGTCGCGTTCTTGCGGCAGGGAAGCAAGCTCGATGCGCGAACAATCCGGTGCGAGCCGACGAACGAGCCAGCGATCGCTGAACCCAACAAATGGATCTCTTACGCGAACCGCACTCTCCGCCAGTTTTGCGCCAAAGATTTCAAATTGATTCGCGCCTTCTGCCCATACCCATGCCGAAGGGCGAATCGCTTTAGCTTCGCGCGCAATCCATGCGCCGCGCGATTGCGTAAGCGCAAGAATCCTCGGATGGCCCAGGCTTCCGAGCCCGGCGACGCGGCGCCTAAGCTGATAATTCTGCTTTGGCTCGGGCAGCGCATCCTCAATTAACTTCCGCACTTCTTGCGGCAATTCGCCCTTGTAGGCAGGAAGCGCCGTCATTTTCGTCCAGAAATGCACAGGGTCGCGCAATTCGCTCAATGCCATCAAACGCAGCCATTGATGCTTCTCTGCAAGGATGAAGGGCTCCCCTCCACACTCTATGCCGGCGCGGTACCCCTCTTCGATCGCTTCCGCTCCGCGACGACGGCGCAGGCAGAGATGTTCTTCTTCGACAGCGAGATAAACGCTGGTTGCCAGGCGCACTAGATCGATTGTGTAGGCGCAAGGCCAGGCTTCGTCGAGATCGTTCACGCCCCAAATCAGGCGGCCTTCGAGGTCGCGCCAGGTGCCGAAGTTTTCGATGTGCAGATCGCCGACGGCGAGCACGGAAGGAGCCGACGCGAGATCGCTGCAAAGATGCGGCCAAAGCTGAAGCCAGCGATAAAAAGTGGCGCGAAAAAAGGGAAACGCCGCGAGCGCCATCTGCTCGTGCTTGGTTTTCAGGTCTTGCTTGACGATTGGCAGATGCTTGGCGAGCCACTTTTCAAAATCGGCGGTCGCTTCCACGATGCCCGGAAATTTTTTCTTTCCCGGGACGGCGGGCTTGGGCATTGGTCACCTTTTTTTCAGCCATTTTTGGCAACAGCTTCGCGTCTAGCCTCTTGCTGTGTTCGCGGTGACCTGTTTGCCACGAACTCGCGCTTCGTAAATCGGGAATTTCGCGGCAAGCTCCGCAACTTGCGCGCGAACCTTTTGTTCGACTTCCGTATTGCCTCCTGCACTGGTAACGCTGCTAAGGATTTCGGTGATCCAGTTGCCGATTTGCTCCATTTCCGGCTCGCGCATGCCGCGCGTGGTGACGGATGGACTGCCGAGGCGAATGCCGCCGGCTTTCATCGGGGGCAGGGGATCGAAGGGAATTGAATTTTTGTTGACGGTGATGCCGGCGCGGTCGAGCGCCTTTTCCGCCTCGGTGCCGGTGATTCCGCGCGAGTGAACTTCGACGAGGAACAGATGATTGTCCGTGCCGCCGCTGACGATGCGGAAGCCGCGCTTGGCCACGGCTGCAGCCATGGCTTTGGTGTTGGCGACGACTTGTTTTTGATAATCCTTGAAGCTCGGCTCGGCAGCTTCCTTCAGGCAGACGGCTTTGGCGGCGATGGTGTGGACGAGCGGGCCGCCCTGGAGGCCGGGGAAGGTGAGTTTATCGAGTTCCTTGGCGAATTGCGTTTTGCAGAAGACGAGGCCGCCACGTGGGCCGCGCAAAGTTTTATGCGTGGTGGTGCTGACGAAATCGGCGTGCGGCACGGGACTTGGGTGAACGCCTGCGGCGACGAGTCCGGCGATGTGCGCCATATCCACGAAGAAAAGCGCGCCGTTGCTGCGTGCGGCTTTGGCGATGCGCTCGAAATCAATCACGCGCGAATAGGCGCTGGCGCCTGCGACGATCATTTTTGGTTTGTGTTCGGCGGCGAGACGGTCAATTTCGTCGTAGTCAATTTGTTCGGTGTCCTGGCGTACGCCGTAGGCGATGAACTTGTACATGCGGCCGGAAAAATTGAGGGGATGGCCGTGCGTGAGATGGCCGCCGTGGGAAAGATTCATGCCGAGGACGGTATCGCCGGGCTGGAGCGCGCTCATGTAAACGGAAACGTTGGCTTGCGTGCCGGAGTGCGATTGCACGTTGGCGTGCTCAGCGCCGAAGAGAGATTTGGCGCGATCGATGGCGAGTTGTTCGGCTTTGTCCGTAACTTCGCAGCCGCCGTAGTAGCGTTTGCCGGGATAGCCTTCCGCGTACTTGTTGGTGAAAACGGAGCCCATCGCTTCAAGGACGGCTTCGGAGACGAGATTTTCCGAGGGGATAAGTTCGAGGCCAGTGGCCTGGCGCTTGGCCTCTTCGCGGAGGAGTTCGGCGATTTGAGGATCAACGGAGTCGAGCGGACGGTTCATGCGAGTGTTGGCGTCAGTTGTCATGGCAGAAAGTTTAGCGGAAGGGGATGGGTAGTAGCTAGTGGATGGTGCCGAGTTCCAGAATGGGAATAGTTTGGGTGTACCCCGGTTGTTTTCGTAAGAGTGGCAAATGCAGGACTTAGAGGAGAGTATTCAGAAAAGGAGGAAGGACAGCCCTGGTGGAAGACGCGTGGACTACCCCACCCCGGGGCGTTTTGTATGGTTATCAAAGGAAAGGGGATATCCGAAGAGGGTTTTGCATGAATATCAAAACAAGGGAGATAGGTATTGCGGTATGGACTAGGAAATTTGGATGGAGACGGGCTACTCACATGGAAAAGTAGCACACTATTTACCAAATGTCAATTAAAATCTAGATAGTACTAGTATTTAAACTTGATACAAAGTTGGAAAAATGGGTAGAGAAAGTCAAAATCCGCACCCTTTAAACCGAAGGGTGCGGCACCCGGCTGCCATCTTTTCAAATATTGCAAATGAGCGCAACCGTGGGGGCTAATTCGGCCTTCGCTCCATTTTTATATTGTGCTTTAAGGCGCGCGTTCCAAGAGAAGGCCGAGTTTGCTGCCGGGAGTTACTTTAGTTTGCGGCAGGATGTCGTCGGATGTGAATGGCAATCCGTCCGGACCGACGCCACGAAGATAGTAATGATCTGTGCCGACGCGCTCATAGTAGTAGTATCTGGGAGAGCCGAGAAACTTAACGTCTGTGGGATCAAATACAAATACCATTGAATTCTTCGGAAGTGAATCTTGAAGCACTTTCAGTGACTCCGGATACTCTCCGTGTTGAACTTTGTAAAACTCCACAGACTGGACGAGCGTATTCAGGTTGGATTGCGCTAGTTCGCGTCGTAATCCGTCATAAATGCCGCCCCTCTGTACGAATCCAAAATAGAAAAGGCTTCCATATAGCATCACTGTGAAGCAGATTCCGATACTGCCTATCAGGGCGACTTTCACGCCTCCCCGTTTTTTCGAGGTGAGTCCCATAATGAGGGCAACGATACCGAAAGGCACGCCAAGCAGGGGAATAAAGGCGAGCCCTGCGAAAACAAACGGCAATCCGCTAATTTTCTCGTTTGTCTCACTCACGCAGTTGAACTCCTCTTTGGGAAACGTTCCGAAGTAAAGCGACGCGGGGGATTATATTCGGATGGATACACTAAGAAAGTAAAAAGAAGAGGCCCTAACGCACCATTAGGCGAAGAGGATAGGGAGTTACAAGATGACCGTATGCGTGGCCAAAGCTATTTTTTCGGGGGCTTAGAGGCAAGCCAATCAAGGCATCCGAGTGCGGAGCCGGAATTCAATTCTAGCGAACGAAGACTATGGGGACGTTTGACGGGCGCTTCGTGCGCGCTGCTTGTGCGGTTTCGTTTCCCTTGCGGATGGCTTCGACGCGGCGTTGTGTGTGAAGCGCATCGAGCTGGATCAGTTCTTCATCGGTCAGTTCATCGATTCTTTCTGTTTGTTCCGGCGAGCGGGATTTGAGTCTTTCTCGAAGGATTGCCGCGTACCGCGCTTTGGCGTTGGCATTAAGCATCATTACGTTCTCTTTCATGCGAATTGTGGGAGGCCTGCGAGTGTAGAGCGCAGCATGGGAACTTTCAAATTAAAATTTTCGTTTTAGTCGATTACAGGATGAAGAGTTTAGCTGTAGTTAAGTGAAGAAATAGGAGCGTGTGCGATCGATTCAATTTACGCTGGAGGTTGCGGTAGCGGACGATGAACCGGCATTCCCGCCCAGACATTGACGATTCCAAGCAGCTCGTGGATGCCTTCTGCTCGCGATGAGCGAGTTCTCCACCAGCGGGATGGAGAAAACGTATCGTCAGAGACCGCATGGATCAGAATTTCGCCGTCGCCGAGATGATATTTATCCCACAGCGAAAAAACACGCCGCGTGTGAGCTTTGCTGGTGACAACGATTACCGAGCTGTCTCCACGCTCTTTCAAACCGAAGTCGATCGCGTTCAGTTCGTCGGCGGTATTGACGATCGGGGTGTCGAGTACGTGGATCGCTTCCTGCGGCACACCAAAGGCGCAAAGAACTCTGAAATTACGCGCGTCTTCGCTGAATTTCTGGAAATTTCCGAATGCGTCAAAATAGTTTTGCTTTACCGGATGCGTGAGCCAAACCTCTCTCGCGTAACCGTCACGGTAAAGCCCGGCAGCTTCAACAGCACGTTCCGGAAAACTTCCGGACAAAACGGCGATAGCGTCCGCCGGGTGAATAGGATCTTCGCGCACGAGCCAATTGCCAAGGAGCGGAAGGCTGAAATAAGCGAGTGAAATTGCGGTCAGTAAAATCCCGGACAAAATCGGGAAGAATCGTTTGAGATGAAAAGGAAATTTTCTTTTGGAAGCAGATTCGATGGAACCCATGTGCTCGATCGTTTTCATCACGCGTTCGACGCGAATTAGCAGACAGGAAGGACTATGCAACTGCTCTGCCAAACAAAGAACAAACAGGGTTCGCGCTTGAAGCAGCTTTAACGTTAGAGGTGGAGGGAATGAACTGTAGAGAACGAGGAAAGAGTTGTTTTTGCGAAAGAAAGATCGAATAAGTTTCTCCGGAAGTGAAATAGTTGCACGTAGCGTGAAAAATTTGCAATTTGTTGTCGCGAAAAAAAATTGTACAAAAAAATCATCTTCGGAATTACAGGAATGGCTTTACACGAATGCAAAGAAGAGATTCGGGCAATCTTGTGGATCGAATCTGTAGCATTTGTTCCGACATTGCAATCACGCGCGACAAGAGTAGTTGTGATCATCGGGCGCGCATGCGAAGAGCGATTTGCCGGATTCGGGGCAAGGGAACCTGCGCGAGCCGCAACTTACTCTCCGTCGCGGGCTTTCTGAAGCTTAGCGATGTCGAGTTTTTTCATTTGCAGAAGCGCTTGCATGACGCGTCCGGATTTCTGTGGATCGGGATCGCTCATGAGTTCGCCAATATTCGCGGGAATGATTTGCCAGGAGAGACCGAATTTGTCCTTAAGCCAGCCGCACTGGCTTTCCTGACCGCCGTCTGCAGTAAGCCTGGACCAGTAGTTGTCAATTTCGTCCTGCGTTTTGCACGGGACAACAAAAGAGATCGCTTCGGTGAATTTGAATCGCGGGCCGGCGTTGAGTGCGGTGAATTCCTGTCCGTCGAGCGAGAACGCAATCGTCAGAACAGAGCCTTCAGGGCCAGGACCAAATTTTCCGCAGCGCGCGATCTTTCCGATTTTCGAGTTTGGAAAAATCGAGCAGTATAAATTGGCGGCTTCTTCGGCTTGCGTATCGAACCACAGGAATGGATAGATTTTTGACATTGACCTGGTCCTTTCGAGAGTGAGGGTCAGCAGGACGGGAAAGATATTCTGCCGCAAGTGCGCCTCGCCAGCGTAGAAAAGATTCGTGCCAGGTATTCCGATTGGTAGAATTGCAAAGCTTTTAGCCGAAGCACCAGGTAAGAACGAAAAAGCAGTGTTACCGGAGTGGCCAGACCAGGGCGAAGAAGCTGGCCTGGGTAAGGGAAAATTCCATGACTTCCCTCGATTTGCGTATATTTTATTTTCTAAATTCTTTTGCGCACCGAAGTGCAATCGCCGATTTTCTGATCGTGCGAACGGCCGAAAACCCGTTGACGACGGGAGCTGTAATCGTTGCGTTGTTTTGGGTGGCGTGGGAGGTAGAAGGCAAGGAGGACATGGAGAAACGGGAGACGCTGCTCCTGGGGTTGCTCGCCTCCATGTTTTCGGTGTTTCTGGCTCGCGCAATAGCTCTGGCACTGCCGTTTCGAGTAAGGCCGATGCACAACACGGAGATCGGCTACCGGCTTCCCTACGAAATGAACCCGGACATATTGATCCGGTGGAGCTCGTTTCCCAGCGATCACGCCACATTGTTTCTTTGTTTGGCGGCCGTTCTATGGATGGTGTCGAGAAGGCTGGGAACGATCGCGATTCTCTACGTGCTCATAGTGATCGATTTGCCGCGCATTTATGCCGGCATGCACTACCCGTCGGACATCGTTGCCGGAAGCCTGCTGGGGATTTGCGTCGCGTTGCTGGCGCGTCTTCCGTGGCTGCGCCGGGCGGTGGCCAAACCGGCGCTGGACTACAAAGAAAGTCATCCGGTGATGTTTCATTTCTGTTTTTTTCTTTGCGCGTTCGAAGTCGGTGATCTGTTTTCAACGGTTCGGGATTTTGGCCGGTACGCCGTACACGCTCTCCATTTAGGCTCGCATTTCACCCGTTGACGATCGCGCAGTCACAATGGGTCGCAGCGTAGGCGCGAATGGTTTAGAGTGTGCGTGCCAGAAAAAGGGGGGACGATGGGCGCAGGGAAAGATTGTGCATTGCTGATTATTCGGATTGCGAGCGCGCTGGTGTTTTTGTATCACGGGGCTGGAATTTTGTTTGGCGCGTTTGGCGGGCCGGGAGCGGCTGGATTTGCGGGTTTCATGCATTTCTCACTGACGATTGCGTATCTAGTGGGGCTGGCGCAGTTTTGTGGCGGACTGGCCATGTTGACTGGGATTTTTGCGCGGATTGGCGCGTTGTGTATTGCAATTGTAATGGTCGGCGCAATTCAATTGGTGCACTGGAAGCATGGTTTTGATATCGGGCGAGGCGGAATCGAGTACGCGCTGACGCAATTGCTGATCGCGATTGCCATATTGGTGGCTGGCGCGGGAAAGTTTTCGCTGGCGCCGGGAAAGATTCGGAATTGGTGAAAATGATGAAACGAAAATTGCCGGCGGTGATTTTGATTTTTTGTGGAGTGCTGTCCGTGGTTGCGGCGATTGGCGCACAGGAGAAAAAGGGGGCGGAGAAGATGATCGCGAAGGGACCGTTTGAGGTGAAGATGGCGCCGGTGGATACGGCGCACAAGGATGAGAAGGCGATTGCGCGCTATTCGCTGGACAAGGTCTATCACGGAGATTTGGAAGCGACAGGCACAGGGGAAATGCTGGCGTCGATGGGAACGGTAAAAGGATCAGGAACCTATGTCGCGATGGAAATTGTGAACGGTACCTTGGCAGGAAAGAAAGGGACGTTTGCGCTGGGCCATGTTGGAACGATGTCGCACGGCACGCAAAATTTGTCGATCAACGTAGTCCCGGATTCGGGCACAGGCGAGCTCGCGGGAATTTCCGGAAAGCTGAACATTATTATTGCGGCCGACGGAAAACACTCGTACGAATTTGAATATCAGATTCAACAATAAAATCAGAAGTGGATGATATAGTCTCGCAACTCTTGCGCGAGGTGTCCTTGAATGAAACACAAAACACAAATTTGGTTGCGATTCGCGATGTGCGCGATGGTGGTGCTAGGCGCCGTTGGCGCGACGAGGGCCCAAACAAAGAACCCTTATGCGGGCGACGCTAAGATTGCGAAGATCGGCGAATTCCAATTTCGCGCGAACTGCGCGTTTTGTCACGGACTAGGCGCGCGCGGCGGCGGGCGCGGGCCGGATTTGACGCGAACTCCGAAAAAGCATGGCGACAGCGACGGCGATATTTTCAATACGATCAACAATGGCGTGCCGGGAACGGCGATGCCGCCGAACGGCGCGACGCAGCAGGGCGTGGGCATGACGGAAGAAGAGATTTGGCAGGTGGTGACGTATATCCGAAGTGTGGAGAAAAAATCGGACGCGGCGAGTTTGGGGAATGCGACGCATGGGAAGGAATTGTTTTACGGTTTGGCGGCATGCGGAACTTGCCACATGGTGAATGGAAAAGGCGGGAGGCTGGGGCCGGATTTGAGCGGTGCGTCGGCGGCGCGGTCGACGGAGTATTTGACGGAGTCGTTGAGAGCACCGAGTAAGCGGCTGGCGCAGGGAATTTCTGAGGCGATGAAGGAATTCTCTCAAGAATACGAAACGGCAAATGTGACTACGGCAGATGGAACAAAGTATCAAGGCGTTGTGCTGAACGAAGACGCCTTCACGGTGCAGGTTCTGGATACGCGAGAGATTTTGCACTTGTGGGAGAAGGGCTCGCTGAAATCGTATGAGAAGACGAGACAGTCGCTGATGCCGGTGTATGACGAGAAGATGCTGCCGGAGAAAGATTTGCAGGATTTGCTAGCATTTTTGGCGGCGAGCAGTGCGGGAGGTGGGAAGTGAGAGTTTCTTCCGCGCTGTTCGCAATAATTGCGATGGGATTGAGCACAGTTTCGAATGCGCAGGTCACACCAGAACGATTGCTGAATGCATCCAAAGAGCCGCAGAACTGGCTGATGTATAGCGGAGATTATGCAGGGCATAGGTATTCGACGTTGGATCAGATTGGCGTGGGGAATGCAGGATTCCTGGCGCCAAAATGGGCGTACCAGACGATGGCGGGCGGAAAATTTGAAACGACGCCGCTGGTCGTGGATGGAGTTTTGTACGCGACGGGGCAGGACGACCGTGCGTTTGCGCTCGATGCGAAGACGGGGCGGCCGATTTGGCAGTATCAGCGCGCGTTGCCAGGGGATATTCGGCCCTGCTGCGGGCGTGTGAATCGAGGTCTAGCGATTTTGGGCGACAAAGTTTTTATGGGGACGCTGGATTCGCACGTGATTGCGCTGGACACAAAAACCGGATCTGTTGTTTGGGACGTGAGCGCAGTTGACTATACGAAGGGATATAGTTTCACGCTCGCTCCATTGGTGATCAAGAATCTAGTGCTTGTGGGAGTGAGTGGTGGTGAGTATGGCATTCGTGGATTTATCGACGCGTACGATGCGGCGACAGGAGAGAGAAAGTGGCGGTTCTACACGATTCCGGGCAAAGGCGAGCCAGGAAATGAAACTTGGGAAGGCGAGTCATGGAAGATTGGCGGATCGCCGGCTTGGATTACCGGAACGTTTGATCCGGAAACCAACACAACGTTTTGGACGACGGGAAATCCTTCGCCGTCGAATCGGGGAATTGGACGCGCGGGAGACAATTTGTATTCCAATTCGCTATTGGCACTCGATCCGGACACAGGGAAATTGAAATGGTATTTCCAGTTTACGCAGCACGATGAGCATGACTACGACGCGACGCAAGTGCCGGTGATGGTGGATGACGGAGAGAAGAAGCTGATCGCGCAGGCGAATCGCAACGGATTTTTCTACGTGATTGACCGCACGAACGGAAAGCTCGTGCAGGCTGCGAATTACGCGAAGGTTTCGTGGAGTAAGGAAAAAGATGCGAATGGGCGGCCGATTCCGGCGAAGGAAGGTTCGCCGACACCTGAGGGGAATCGCGTGTGTCCAGGAGCGGCGGGCGCGACGAACTGGATGTCACCGACATACGATCTGCAAACGAAACTCTTTTATGTGACGGCGCGAGAGCAATGCGACGTGTTCTCGACGGCGCCGCAGCCGTACGATGCGGGGCATGCGTATTACGGATCGGCGTATTTTCCGAATGAGGATGCCGAACCGTTTTATGGAGCGTTGCGCGCACTCGATTTGAAAACAGGCAAGCCGGTGTGGGAATGGAAGCATGTTTCGCCAACGTGGTCGGGAGTGCTTTCGACGGCAGGCGGAGTTGTGTTTACCGGGGATGCCGAAGGGAATTTTATTGCGTTGGATGCGAAGAGTGGAAAACCGTTGTGGCATTTTCAATGTGGTGCGAGCGTGTATGCCTCGCCGATGACGTACTCGGTGGACGGAAAGCAGTATGTGGTTGTGGCGGCGGGATCGGCGCTGTTTGCGTTTGGTTTGCAATAGATGGCGAAGAAGAAGATCGTCGGCTTTCATCAAGATGAAAACGGAGATTGGGTAGCGGGTTTGGAGTGCGGGCATAGGCAACATGTGCGGCATAACCCGCCGTGGATGAGCCGTGAGTGGATTTTGAAGCCGGAAGGGCGCGCTGAACATATTGGACGGGAGCTGGATTGCAAGAAGTGTGAGGAGTCGCTGCCAGAGGCCACCACCTAAAGGTCATTCGATCGCGTTGATAAATTTAACTTGAAAAGAGCGGTCTAAAGACAGGCCACTGCAAAAGCGATTACTGCGTTGCGCGCTGGTGATTACTCGCTGCCTCGGCTAGCCAGCGATCGAGAATCGGTGCGTTGGCGGAATCGATTTCTTCGAAGCGAACTCCTGCGCCCATGTGTTCCACTGCGTAGATGATTTTCGCGTTTGCCTGAAAGAAAGCACCGCCAGCCGCGATTGTAAGGCGAATCGGCGTGCCATTCGGCAGCGGATTCATCATGTCCACGTAGCATCCACCCTTGCTGATTTCACTGACACGCATGGAGAGACGCGTGTCCGTTCGAGGATCCCGTAACTCTCCGCCTGCAATAAATGGATAGCGTGGAGAAAGACGACGTTCGATACCCATGTTTGGAAGACCTCGCTTGCCGAAAGTCATGCAACTTGCGCGGGTGGCGGGGAGGGTAACCCGAGTTGAAATAAAGCTTACCGCAACTGGGAGATTACTTTGAAGCGCCTGTTGCGGTTGCGGTACCGCCGATGGCTTCGCCGTTGACGATGAGTTCAACGCGGCGATTTTTCTGCCGGCCTTCAACGGTGTCGTTGGAAGAGACGGGCTGCGTTTTTCCGAAGCCGCGGGCGGTCATGGAGGAGCCGGACACGCCTTGCTGTGCGAGAAAATCCATGACGGAGCCGGCGCGCTGTTCAGAAAGGTGCTGGTTGAAATCGTCCCCGCCGATAATGTCTGTATGCCCTTCGATCTGGAGCGTGAGGCCAGGATGCGCGAGCAAGATACCTGAGATCTTCGCGAGTTTTTCGCGCGCAGTGGGCTTGAGCGTGTAGCTGCCGGTGTCGAAGAGAACGTCCGACATATTTACGATGAGGCCGCGGGCGGAATCCTGCGTTTGCAAGACGGCGTTGAGTTGCGAGAGAAGCCGCGCGCGGAGTTCGGCTTTTTCCGATTCTGCTTTTTCAGCAGCAGCGCGGGCCATTACGGCGTCGGCTTCGGCAGCGCGTTTTTGTTCGAGCGCAGCTTGCTGATCGGCTAACGCAGCAGCACGGGCTTTCTCTGCTTCTTCTTTTGCTTTGGCTGCTTCTGCCGCCGCTTTCTCCGCCTCCGCTTTCAAGCGTTCGGCGTCGGCCTTTGCGGCTTCAGCGGCTTGACGAGCTTGTTCGGCATCAGCGCGGCGTTTCGCTTCATCGGCGGCATCCTGACGTGCTTTTGCTTCGCGCTGCTCGGCGGCGAGTTTATCGGCTGCAATCTTTGCCTGCGCTTCTTCCTCCGCCTTTTGTTTTACGGAAATGACGCGGGCTTCTTCCGCGGTCTGTACGGAATCGCGGGCGGCGGCAACGACGGATTTTTTGTCGCGCTTCTGGCGATACAGGTCTTCGGCGGACTGGAGCTGCTGCACAGCCTTGGCCAGCGATGGGCCGGCATATTTTTCTGCGCCTGCGTTGCGCGCGATACGAGCAGCGTTACGCGCCTGGAAAAGTTCGACAGGAGTTTTGCGATCGATGCCGAAGATGGCGTTTTCGATTTTTGTGTTGGACGAGGAATACACGCCGCGCGCAAGAAGTTCGTAGCGGGCTTCGATGGACTCGCCGCCGGAACCGGCCTCAAGAGTATTTTCCGCAACCACTTCGTCGCCGGGTTGCGTGACGGCGAAATAGGGTTCGGCCGTGACGATCATTCCAAATGTCTGCATGTCAGAAATGGCTTTGACCTGTGCTTTGCCGTCCTTCACTTGTACTTCGCCGAGATTGACGGCGCGGCCTTGCGGCGAGATAGCCCAGAGAACGTAAGTGAGGTATTCGAGCCCGAATTTTGTTGCGTCTTCGAGGCCTTCAAATCTTGCGTCGATTTCGACGCGATTGCCCTTGTTTTCAACCTTTGCTTCACCGCCGGCTTGCTGCATGAGGTCGGTACCGTGAAAGAGAACTTTGAGAGTGGTGCCGCTGCGGCGGTAATTGATGGCTTTGGTGGTTCGAGAAACGGGCGTGGCAGGAGCGACTGTTTGCGCAGAAAGCTTGACGGCCAGCAGGCTAAGGAGCCCCATCAGTCCGAGGCAGATTGCAGCGAGGCGGAGATTGAAATTGGTGCGAGTCAAATAAGGCGAATGAACTTTTGCGCGTCGAAGCATGTGAATGCCATCCCGCAGCGGCCGGCGGCCGCTGCAAATGCGATTTGCTTGCCCAGATTTCTCTTAGAGTAGCAAAGAGAATCTGATAAGTGGCGGATGTGCGTTGACTTTTGCGCAAGTGATTACAGGCAGCGGCTTGGGGCCGGTGTGACGAAGCTACTTGGACAGCAAGTCTTTCCAGCGCTTCCAGGAGTCTTCGCGGGCTTTTTTGTTGGCTTCGCTGGCGTCGGGGGCTTCCCCTGCACGCATGAATCCGTGACCAGCGCCATCGTAGGTAACGGGCTCGTAGGTTTTGCCGGCAGCCTTCATGTTGGCAATCGAGTCGGGAATCGTGGCGCCGATTCGAGCATCGTTGCCCGCATAGAAACCGTAGACGGGACACTTGATTGTCGCCATGGATTCTTTAGAAGGGCCAGACCCGTAGAAGACGAATGCCGCAGAGAGATCGGCGCGAGTTGTGGCGAATCGGAATGTTTGAGAGCCGCCCCAACAGAAGCCGGCAACGAAGAGTTTGCCGTTGGAGGCAGGAAGCTTGAGGCCATAGTCGGCGGCGGCGTTTAAGTCGGCGGTGACCTGGGTTTGGTTCAGTTTGCTGACTGCTTCCATGGCGGCGTCCACGGAAAAGTCCTTCGTGCGTCCACCGTTGGAAGCCATGCCAGTAAGAAGATCGGGAGCCACGGCGATGTAGCCGGCAGCGGCAACTTCGTCAGCGAGTTCCTGCGCCCAGTCGCTGAGGCCAAAGATTTCGTGGATGACAAGAACGACAGGGCGTTTGTCCTTCGATTCCGGATACGCGACGAAAATGTCCACGGAGCGGCCGTCATGCTTGACGGTGGCCCATTCGCGGTGGCGGGGCGATTTGGCGAGCTGCTCTTTGGCCCAGTCCTGGGCTGTAGCGATGTGAGTAGTGAAGAGGATTGCTGCTGTGAGAAGAAAAGCGCGTTTCATGGAGACCCCCTCAGGTGACCGGGAGAAATGCTAGAGGGTTGGAGGGGGGAGATGCAAGGGGTAACAAACTTAAAGAGAGTTTTTATTGCTGGCAGGATGCAGGGAGGGTAAGGGATCGGCCAATGGAGAGAAGGTGAGGATTGGAGAGTGTGGGGTTGGCGTGGGCGATGCACGGCCAAGAGGAAGCGTGGCCGTAGGTGGCGAGGGCGATCTTAGAAAGGGTGTCGCCTGCCTGGACCGTGAAGGAGTGAAGCTGTGATTTGGCCTGTTGCGAAGTCACGCGTGATGGAAGAACGAGTGTCGTGCCGGGAGCAAGACGTGTCGGGTCAGGGAGATTGGGATTGGCGGCCATGAGTTCTAGCCAACGAGTGCCGCGGCCGAGATGCTGGCGGGAGAGAGTCCAGAGCGTGTCGCCTTGGCGGACGATGATGGACTGCGCGAAAATTTTTGTTGAACGAGGAGAGCGAGACGCGGAGGGAAGATTTGGTTGAACGCTCGGCGGAAAGTTCGGCTGCGCTGAAGTGCGTGGTTCGACAGGACGGATTGCCATCGCGGGAGGGATCGGTTGCACACGACGGCGCGAAAATGGATCCACGCGGTGAGAGGGAATTGAGGGAAGCGCTGGGGCGGAAACGCTCGGCGCGCGATGGATCGGTGTAGATGGATTCACTGGAGCAAAATTTCTTGCTGGCGGTCGAGGCTGAGGAGTGGGTTTGAGTTCGGGTACCGGCGCGAGGATTTTTGGCGCGGCGAGTTCCGGTTGGTTCGATGGCAAATGGAACGGCGAAGGATGGATCGCTTCGCGTCGCAAATTGCGGTAACGGCGAGCGACTTCTCCAAGCGGTTCCTGCGGCTTGCCGGAATTTGCGTCGAGCGGTTCGGTGTTTGGCTTTGCGGTTGGAGCTGCGGGCCGTTTGCGGTTGGCGGCTGCGCGGGTTTGATCTTCGGGAGTGAGAATCTTTCCGCGGCGAAGATCTTCGTTGGTGTAGACGTGATGCTCGGCAGGCGGTTGCTGTTTGCGAGCGCGTTCCTGGCGCGCGGCTTCCGCGACGTCTTGCGAAGACTGTTGCGAGTCGGACGATTGCGCGCGGACCGGCGAAGCGCTGCTCGCGAAAAAAATCGAACCGAGAAAAGCTGCGACAACAAACCGCGCAAAAAGAATCGAGTTCACGCCGGACGGCGCTTGTTGGCGGCAATGTGCGAGGGAACTAGACATCTTCGGCAACCAAACCAGAGAAACTTCACCAGGATTACAACCGGGGACAGTTCGTTGGCGGGAATCGTATGAAAAATGGCCGTCTTTGGCAATGAGATTCCGTGGGCAAACGGTTTGGGACGTTCGTACTGGAAGTTAGGGATGACATATACGGCGAGCCAAGAGTTTCTGGATAGTAAAGTTCAGCGAAAAGTGTCGGATTATTTCTGCCCGGGTTCCGTCAGTATTTCCCCGAGGCGATCGAAGCGGCGTTCCCAGAGAATGCGGCGGTCAGAGATCCATTTTTCGATGAGGGCGAAACCTTTAGGTTCGATTTGGCAGGTGCGGACACGACCGACTTTTTCGGTGCGGATGAAATTGCTCTCTTCGAGAATTTGGAGATGTTGGACGACGGCCGCGAGCGTCATGTCCATCGGTTCGGCGAGCGTGGAGACGGAGATCGGGCCATGGCTGAGTTTTTCGAGAATGGCACGGCGCGTAGGATCGCCCAGAGCGTGGAAGGCGCGATCGACAGAAGTTTGTTGGCTAAGCATTTGTTGTCCCTTTCTCTGCGAACCCTATAACTCCCGAAATCTTCGCGGCTGGAAGCCAACGTTACAAAGAGTTTAGTTGGCCAATGTGCGGGCGAGCTGGTCGAAGAGCTGGCGCCAGCCGTCTTCACGGAGTTTAGGGCCGTCGGACTTTTCGAAGAAGGCGGCTTGTTCGGTGAAGACGAGCGTGGTGCCATTCTCCGAAGGGATTAGTTCGAAGGTCGTTTGGGAGGAAGAGAAAGCGTGATCATTCATCGTCATGGTGTATGCAATGACGATGCGATGGTTGGGGACGATGACGAGGAAGTAGGTGTCGTTGGTGCAGGCCGGAAAATCGGGGAAGTGCATGCGAGTGACTTCCTTGCCGCCCACCCGGAAGTCCAGTTCATAGGATTCGATTTTGGCGCCTTCGCCGTCGGCGAACCACTTGCGCTTTTTGGCGGGGTCCGAGAAAGCAGCAAAGACACGTTCGGGAGGTACGGGGAATTTGCGTTCGAGAATGATTGTGGCATGCGTAGCGCGATTGATTTCCATGTTGGAATCCTTTGCGATGGTTTCTGATGCGAAGTTTATGCCGCGGGACCGTAATACAGGACAACATTTCCGTTTGTGAAGGAACGAGTCTTTTGAAGTTTGATGGGTAGACGCTGCCTGGCGGTTTCGAATGGCGTACGGCCTTTGCCGAGGATGATGGGGCTGACGACGACTTGGAGATCATCGATCAAACGCTCTTCGGCTAGCTGCGTGATGATTGTGCCACTGCCAAGAATGCATATGCCGTTGCCGGACTGCTGTTTGAGTTTGCGGACTTCGCCGGGGAGATCGGATTTGACGAGCTTGGTGTTCTGCCATGTGGCTTCGCTGAGCGTTCGTGAAAAGACGACTTTCTGAGTGCTATTCATGCCTTCGGCGACGACGGGATTTTGCTGTTTGGCCATGGGCGTTGGCCAGTATTTGATCATAAGTTCGTAGGTGACTCGACCGAAGAGAAGCATGCCGCCCTGGCTGGCGTTGCCCGAGACGAAGTCCAGCCATTCGGGATCGGATTTGTGGGCCCAGCTCATGTCGCCGGAGGAGTCGGTGAAATAGCCGTCGAGAGAAGTTGTGATGAAGGCGCTGAGGTTTTGCATAGGTTCCTCCTGTTTCTTTCGGATTATTTAGTTTAGCGTACGCTTAAGTATTGGGCGAGCCGAAATAATTGTCAAGTAAACACTTAAGTTATTTGTTTTGTGGCTGAATGGCATTTTTGTTTTGTCGCCGCGCAGTACAAAGAGGGACTACGAAGGATGGGTGTGTCTTTTCCCTGGAGGAATATTATGTACGGAGCAGGCTCGAAGATAGTTTTGGGTGTTTTTAGTTTGGCGCTGTTGATGTACTCAGCGAGTGGGCAAACTGCGCAAACACCGACGCAGACCGAAGCAACTCCACCAGCAGCAAAAACAAAACCAGTGCCGCCTCCCAAGCCTGCTCCCAAACCCAGGCCAACGCGGGCCGCGAAGAGTTCGGGAGCTGCTGCGACAAGTGCGACACCTTTGGGCGGAACAACTGCCAATCCGGCAAAAGGCGCCACTACTCTGGTAGCTGCGTCACCTGCGAAAGGGACGGTCCCTGCTTCTGCGACGACTACATCTTCGCCGGCGGCCAACGCGGTTGGTACTGCGACGAATGCTGCTTCCACGGTCGGAGGGTTGCCTTCGCGGATGGCAGGGAGTGCCGCACCGGCACCTGCGACAGGAGCAGCGAGTGGAGCGAACTCACGAAGCAGCCTGGCGACGCAGGGATTGGGGACGTTTCGCGGAGCCGACTATACCTTGACAGCATACGGGTGCTATCGAACGGGAACTGCGACGCGGGTGCTGTGCGACTTTGACATTACGAAACAGCGCGGCGCGCAGGCGAATGTCGCTCCGTTCAACAACGTAGTGGTCGTGGACAACGGCGGAAAAATTGTAAAGCGGAAAGATGCGTACTACATGGGACAAGACGGGACGCACATGCCCGCCGCATATCTGAGTACGAGCCCAGTGCGGTACGTCATGGAGTTCGACGATGTCGCGGACTCGATCAGTTCGGTGTCATTGGTTCGCGGACGAGATCAGATTCAGAGCGTGCCAATCTCGGCAGCCGCAAATCAGAAGTAATCTACTTTCCAAGTAAAAACACAAACACCTTCTGCCTTCCATTCAGACGCACATCCTTGAAATTTGGGCTGGCGTACGCGCAGGCTTCCGTCTTGGAGTCTTGCGCGGGTGTGTGAGGTCCGGTAGGCTGAATAATTCTTTTACTGGCAAAGGAGCCGCAGGGTTCTCAGAGAATGGCTGAAGAAAAGTTACCGACACGGGCACAGGATTTTTCCGAGTGGTACAACCAACTGGTCTTGAAGGCGCAGCTTGCCGATTATGCGCCGGTGCGTGGCTGCATGATTGTGCGGCCTTATGGATGGGCGCTTTGGGAAAACATTCAAGGAGCGTTGGATCGGCGCTTCAAGGCGACAGGGCATCAGAATGTCGCGTTTCCCCTGCTGATTCCGAAAAGCTTCATTGAAAAAGAAAAGCACCACGTCGAGGGCTTTTCGCCGGAGCTGGCAGTAGTGACGATCGGTGGCGGGGAGGAATTGGCCGAACCACTGATTCTGCGACCAACTTCGGAAACGATTATCGGGCACATGTGGTCGAAGTGGATTCAGTCGTACCGCGATTTGCCGGTGCTGATGAACCAATGGAATTCCGTGGTGCGGTGGGAACTGCGGACGAAACTGTTTTTGCGCACGCTGGAATTTTACTGGCAGGAAGGGCATACAGCGCACGCGACGCAGCAAGAAGCAGAAGAAGAGACATTGCAGATGCTGGATACGTACACAGACTTTGCCGTGAATGAAGCGGCGATTCCAGTAATTCCTGGGAAGAAGTCCGACGCGGAGAAATTTGCTGGCGCGGACATTACCTATTCGATTGAAGCGATGATGGGCGACGGAAAGGCGTTGCAGGCAGGGACGTCACATTTCCTGGGGCAGAATTTCGCGCAGGCGTTCGAAGTGAAATATCTGGATCAGACGGGTGTGCAGCAGCACTGCTGGACGACGTCGTGGGGACTTTCGACGCGATTCATCGGCGCGATCATCATGGTGCATGGGGATGATCAGGGGCTCATCATGCCGCCAAGGTTGGCGCCGTATCAAGTGGTGATCGTGCCGATTTTCAAGAATGACGAAGAGAAGGCGGGCGTGCTGCAGGTTGCGAAGGAGATTAAAGCCCAACTGATAAAGGCAAATATTCGCGTGACGCTGGACGAACGCGAAGGGCAAAGCCCGGGCTGGAAGTTCAATGACTGGGAGATGCGCGGTGTGCCTTTGCGGATTGAGCTCGGGCCGAAGGACGTAGCGAAGCAGTCGGCGGTACTGGCGCGGCGGGATCGTCCTGGTAAAGAAGGGAAGACCTTTGCGTCGATTGCGGATTTGCCAGTGACCGTGGAGAAGCTGCTCGGGGAGATTCAGGAGTCGTTGCATGTGAGGGCGCTGAGCTTCCGGCGCTCGAACACGCATAATGCGCAGACGTATGAGGAGTTCAAGAAGGCCGTGGAAGGCGGTTTTGCGTACTCGGGGTGGTGTGGAAGCGGCGAGTGCGAAGAGAAGATTAAAGAAGAGACGCGAGCGACGATGCGATGCATCCCGCTGGACCAAGAGGCAGTTTTGGGAACCGGTGGCGGGGCGGCGTCTGGGAAATGTGTCTATTGCGGACAGGCGGCGAAGAGCCGGGCGATTTTTGCAAGAGCGTACTGAGTCAGCGCCCGCCTTGGTTTAACTATGGTTGAAGTTATTCCCGAGATCCACGATACGGAAAGGCACTGCGCCTTAGGATGACAATGATTGGAGAATTGCGCGTGCGTAAACAACCCCAAGCGGCTGAAGCGGTTACAGAGTAAGAATTCACTAGTAACAGCGACGAAACAGCTGTACTTCGGTTTTCTCGACAGGCATTTTTCACGATGCTAGCCTCGAATTGTGGAAACGCACATCGTGAGCGGGAAAACACAACTATTGCGGAGAGCCGCAAACGAACGAGGTGAAGGGAAGTTAAAAGCCATCATCGTTACTGTGATTCTGGCCTTCCTTGTTTTTGCAGGCGTAAAAGTTGTGCCGCCCTACATTTCCGAATATCAGTTGAACGACAAGATGCAGGAAACGGCGCGGTTTGCGAGCGTGACACGCGCCAATGAATGGCAGATCAAAGAAACCATTTTCAAAACGATCGAAGAGCTTGAGATACCGGCCACCAAGGAAGATGTGAAAGTAGTGGCTGCGGGCGGGCGGGTTTCCATCACCGTGGATTACACCGTGCCGATAGACCTCTGGGTTTACAAGTTCGATCTTCACTTCACGCCGTCGACACAGAACAAAGACATTATCTAGAGCGATGACCGGCGCAGGGAAACTGCCGCTTTCCAGACGTTCGTAGTTAAGAGACAATAAAGCTTCAGCCCGATGGAGAAAGCTTGCGTATCCGCATCCAAAAGGGATTCTGGACGTCCGCGTTCGGTCTGACCCTGCTAGGAATTGTTTTCCTTGTTTTTCTCCTAAGCGCCTCGATTTTCACCGGGTACTACATTAAATATTCGCGAATGATTGATGCCCGGCTTTCCGGGCACGTCCTGCAAAACACCACACAGATTTTTTCAGCGCCAGAGCAGATTTCCACAGGGCAGGCTTGGGGGCCTGACGATTTGGCGCAGTATCTCCAACGCGTGGGGTACCGGCCACAGGCGGATGACAGCGCGCTTGGTCAGTACACGGTACAAGGGAATACGGTGGATGTGCGGCCTTCGAAGCTGTCCTACTTCGCCGGAGGGAACGCGATAGCAGTCAAGTTTACTGGGAAGAGCATCCAGTCCATTCGTCCGCTTTCCGGGGGCACGGAATTGGGCGTGGCGGAGATCGAGCCCGAACTGATCACCAATCTATTTGACAGCGCACGGGAAAAACGGCGGCCGGTTCGCTATGAAGATTTGCCGCCGGTGCTGGTGAACGCGATTCTCTCCGCGGAAGACAAAAGATTTTTTGAGCATCCGGGATTTGATTTCATTCGAATCTTCGGCGCTGCCTGGAACGATATGCGGCACGGGACACACCTGCAGGGCGCAAGCACAATCACGATGCAGGTGGCGCGGACTTTCTTCCTTTCGACGGATCGCAACTGGCGGCGCAAGCTGGCCGAGGCGATGCTTGCGCTGGAGCTCGAACAACGCTTCAACAAAAAACAGATTTTTGAGATGTATGCGAACGAAGTCTATCTGGGGAACCGGGGGAGTTTTGGGATTCGCGGGTTTGCGCAGGCGAGCGTGGCTTATTTTGGAAAAGATTTGAGGCAATTGACTCTTCCCGAGTGCGCCTTCCTGGCGGGGATTATTCGCGCGCCGAATTATTATTCCTCAGCTGACAGGCATCCCGAACGTGGTGTTCAAGCGCGCGACCGCGTCCTGCCGCAGATGCTGGATAACAAATACATCACCGAGGCGGATGTGCAGGATGCAAAGCGCGCCCCGCTGAAGATTGTGCGCACTTCAATTTCCAGCAGCGAGGCGCCGTACTTTGTCGACATGGTGAAGGACCACCTGCTCGATAAGTATTCGGAGAATGAACTGCTGAGTGAAAACTTCCGCGTATATACGACGATTGATCCGGCATTGCAGCGGGCGGCTGCGACGGCTCTCGAAACGGGCGCGAAAAATGTAGATACGCTGCTGGCGAAACGGTACGAAAAGTGGAAACGCGAGGCAGCGAAAAAGGGAAGCACCGAGCCAGTGCCGCAAGTGCAAGCCGCATTGGTGGCGATCGATCCGCGTACAGGGGAGATCAAGGCGCTGATTGGCGGCAGGGATTACGGGACGAGCCAGCTGAATCATGCCATTGCGCACCGGCAGCCTGGATCGGTCTTTAAGCCTTTCGTATATTCGGCGGCGTTTACGAATGCAGTCGATGGCGTGCAGCCGATCATTACGCCGGTGACTACGGTTGATGACGAGCCGACGACGTTTGAGTTCGAAGGACAGGAATACACGCCGAACAACTACGGCGAAAGGTTCATGGGACGCGTGACGGTGCGCGAGGCGCTGACGAACTCGCTGAACGTTGCGACCGTAAAAGTTGCCGAGCAAATCGGCTACGGGCGCGTGGTGCAAATCGCGCGGCAAATGGGATTGGGAAATAACATTCGAGCGACGCCTGCTGTGGCGCTTGGAGCTTATGAAATGACGCCGGTGGATGTGGCGGCGGGTTACACGGCTTTTGGACAAGGTGGCGTGCGCGCAGAGCCTCAGTTTTTGCGAAGCGTTGTGAGCGCGAACGGGACAACTCTGGAAAAAGTGAGTCCGCAGACGCATAGCGTGCTGGATGCCCGGGTGGCGTTTCTGGTGACCAGCGTTTTGAAGGATGTGCTGAATCGCGGCACTGGCGCGTCGGTGAGAGCGCGTGGATTTACTTTGCCTGCGGCAGGAAAGACAGGAACGTCCAGGGATGGATGGTTTGCTGGCTACACTTCGAATCTGGTCTGCGTAGTTTGGATTGGATTTGACGACAATCGCGACTTGGGGCTGACGGGAGGAGTGGCGGATGCACCGATCTGGGCGGACTTCATGATGAAGGCGACGACCCTCCCAGGTTATCGCAACGTGAAGGATTTTGACCCGCCGGAGGGAGTGCAAACCTCGGTGATTGACCCGGAATCGCTGGAATTGGCGACGCCCAATTGCCCAACCACGAAGGATGAAGTTTTTGTGGCGGGTTCCGCGCCGACGCAATACTGCGAATTGCACGGTGGTGGAAAGGGAATTATTTCGTCGACCGGGTCATTTCTATCACACATTTTTGGCGGCGGAGACAAAAAGGATACGGACGTAAAAACGGGAGCTGGACTTCCGGAAGGCGGAAAGTACGACCCCAATCGGCCGCCTAACGCTACCGGGCAGGGAACCGAGCCGGGTGCCGCAGAGGTCAAGGGAGAAGATAAAAAAAAGAATCCTTTGAAGAAGATTTTTGGTATCTTTGGGGGTAAGAAAAAGCCCGAGCCGGGCAAAACCGACCCAGGCCAACCAAATCCGAATCCGGCTAAACCGGACAAAGGAGATTCGCCATGACTCCTATTAGATTGGCGATTCCAGTAGGTGTTCTCCTCCTAGGCCTGACCGTAGTTTCCGCAGGACAAGCCAACGACGAACCGAAAGTAGAGACGACGTTTGTGCCTCACATGCAAGCGCCGGGGCAAGACGCGTCTCCGAATGCGCCGGTGGCAGTGTCCAAGCTCACTGCGGAAGAGATGGCTGACTTGATGATGGCGCGGAAGGAATTCCGCGAAGCGGTCGTCGCGTACAAAAAGCTGGCGGAACAGTATCCGACGAGTGCAGTCATCTCCAACAAGTTAGGGATCGCGCTGCACAAGGAATATGACCTGGGCGGGGCGCTGCGCTCGTATGAACGAGCCGTGAAACTAGACCCAACGTACGCGGACGCACAAAACAACATTGGCGTGATCTGGTACGACAAGAAAAAATTTGGGCGCGCGATTCGTGCTTATCAAAAGGCGATCAAGATGCGTGCCGACCTGGCGGTGTCTTACAGCAATCTCGGGTACGCCTATTTTGCCGACAAGAAATACGAACAGTCGATCGGTGCGTTTCAACAGGCATTGAAGCTGGATCCGGCCGTGTTGGATCACAGTTCGGGCCGCGCGGGATCGACCGTGCAGGATCGATCGGTAGAAGACCGGGCAAAATTTTATTTCCTTCTGGCAAAGTCTTTCGCGGAAGCAGGCAATTTTGATCGCAGCCTGATCTATCTGCGTAAGGCAAAAGACGAAGGTTATAAGTCCATGAAGGACGTTCAGACCGATCCGGCGTTTTCCGCGATGCTCAAGCTGCCGGAGATGCAGGAAGTACTTGCGCCGAGGGCGCAGGACGCTACTCACTAAGCTGCGGCAGAAGGGTCTGCCGTCCTACCACCAACAGAACACGCCGGCCACTCTCTGAAGGTGTGTTTGCTGCGCTCTGATACAATTTTTGTGACTATGCGGCGAAATATCAGCTGGTTTTTTTTACTGCTCGGATTGATTGCCGGGCCGGCAAACACCTGTGCACAAAAAACTTCGACCACGCGATCCTCTGGTTCGAATGGCCAGGGGATTTTCCTGGTTTTTCCATTCGAAAATGTGGGCGCGAGTCCAAGGATGGATTGGCTGAGTGAAGGTCTTGAAGAACTGACGATCCAAAAACTTTCGGCGGCAGGGCAACAGGTGTATTCGCATGCGGGGCGTACGGCAGAGTTAGACCGCTATGGGCTGCCGCAAAGCGCGCGGCTCAGCCACGCCACGATGCTGCGAATTGGCGCGGAGCTGGATGCGGATTACGTGGTGTTTGGCAAGTTCAGTTCGGATGGAAGTTCCTTAACATTGCAAGCGCAAGTCTTACGTGTGAATCCGGTTGGCCTGGAACATGCAATACAGGAAACCGGAAAGCTCGATTCCTTGATGGATGTGCATGCGAAGCTTGTGTGGAGAACACTTGCGGGGAATGAGAAGACATATCCGCTGAGTCTTTCTGAGTTCTCTAAATTGCAACGCACATTGCGATTGGATGCGTTCGAACACTACATTCGCGGACTACTGGCGAATGAGGATGACACAAAGACACGCGAACTGCGTGAAGCGACGCGGCTGGAACCGGACTGGCCCGATCCGGCATTTGCGCTGGGGCAGGTTTATTACGGGCGACGCGATTGCCCGTCGGCTTTGCCGTGGCTGGGACGTGTGCCGAGAACGAATTTGCGCTATGCAGAGGCTGTATTTGCGACCGGAGTTTGCCGGCTCTGGATGGATGAGCCGGATAAAGCGGAAGCGGTTTTTGTTTCATTGCAAGAAGCACTGAAGGACAACCTTGTATCTGGCGCAGACTTGCCGGAAATTCTGAACAATTTGGGTGTGGCACGGGCGCGGCAGGGAAAATCGGCGGACGGAATTGCAGCGTTGCGGCGTGCTGCGGAACTTGATCCGGAAGAAGACGACTACCCTGTGAACCTGGGGCTGGTGTATTTGCGCGCGAATGAGTTTGCAAAGGCCGTGGACGAATTCAGGGATGCGACGGAACGCGAGCCGGAAACGGCGGAAGATCGTTCGCTGTTGATTTACGCGCTGGGCAAGGCTGGAAAGAAAGACGAAGTAGAAGAGGAAAAAGATGCGGCGGCGGAAGCACTTGGCCCCGGGGCGTTGCCGACTGTGAAACCAGACAGCTTGGCGAAGATGGAGCGGCTAAAAACGGAGCTCGATACTTCCACACTGCAATTGGAAAACTTGACGCAACAAAATACAGCGGCAAATGCAGCGAGCGCGGGAGATTCATCGGCGGGATTGGTCCGGCGCGGAAGGCAGGAACTTTCGGCAGGACGGCTGGAAACTGCGGAGGCAGCGTTTCGCGCGGCGCTTGCCGTCGATCCTGGCGGCGCGTCCGCACATCGCGGACTCGCTGACATTGCCCGCCGCAGGAACAAGCCGGACGAAGCGGTGAAAGAACTGCAGGCAGCGCTGGCACGGCGCGATTCGGCGGTGGATCACGTTTCCCTAGCAAGGATTTATCTCGAACAGAAGAAAAATGATCTTGCAAAAACGGAATTGGAACGCGCGCTGAAGCTTGCACCGAACTATGCGGAAGCAAAACAGTTGATGGAGCATTTGCAAGGCGGGAAGCCGGGCGGGGCAAAGAAGTGAAATTTGTTTCCAGACAATTGAATTTGGTTCCGTGGCAATGGGCAGGAACGTCGGCATTTATTGCATTGCTGGCAGTTTGTTTTGGTTTGCATGGTGCGCGGGCACAGGAAAAGCAGAGCGTGCCGCTTGTCCTCGATATGCAGATTAGCGGAGAGATCGAGCCGGTGCTGGCGACATATATAGAAGAAGGGCTGGCCGATGCAGCGCGACGGCACGCAACGTTGGTGCTGATTACGATGGATACTCCCGGAGGGTTGAGCGATTCCACGGAAAAAATCGTGCAACACATATTGGATTCGCCCGTACCTGTAGCGGTGTACGTTGCACCCAAGGGGGCACGCGGAGCGTCCGCAGGATTTTTCATTTTGTTGAGCGCGGACGTTGCAGCCATGGCTCCCGCAACGCGCACAGGCGCAGCTTCGCCGATACTTGCTATAGGCGGATTTACCATCGGAGTGGACGAAACCCTGCGGCGAAAAATTATGAATGACGCGCAGGCGTTCCTGCGCAGCTTTTCAGAAAAACGCGGGAGGAACCTTGCGTTGGCCGAAACTGCCGTGACGGACGCGAAAGCGTTTACGGCGCAAGAAGCTCTGGACGGCAAGCTTATTGATTACATCGCGGATTCGCCGGAAGAGCTGCTGCAGAAACTGAACGGGCGGGAGATCACGCGGTTCAATGGAACAAAGGTGAAGCTGGAGCTTGCGAATCCCGTACGGCAACAGTTTGCGCTGTCCATGCGGCAAAGTTTTTTGGCGCGAATCGTTGAGCCTGATGCGTTTTTCCTGCTGCTGATTGTTGGCGCGCTCGGTTTATACACGGAGTTCACGCATCCAGGCATGGTTGCGCCGGGCGTTGTCGGGGCGATCTGCATGGTGCTGGCGCTATACGCGATGCATTTACTGCCCGTGAATCTCGCCGGTGTTTTGCTGATTTTGGTTGGCATCACGCTGTTTGTGCTGGAAGCGAAATATACAAGCCATGGCGCACTGCTCATTGGCGGTATCGTGGCGATGATTTTAGGCGCATTATTTCTAGTGCGTTCGCCTTTGACGGCGGGCGGAGTGAGCCTGGGGATTGCAATTGCGGTGACGCTGCCGTTTGCCGGCATTTCGGTCTTTTTGATGCGCTCCGTTTTGCGTTCGCGCAGGTGGAAGCCGGCGACCGGATTGGAAGAGATGATCGGAGAAGTGGGAACGGTGGTGAAAGCAGTCCCCGCAGCGGGAGAGGGAATGATCCGCTTGCATGGAGAATTGTGGCGGGCATTTTCTTCACAAGCGATTGCCGACGGGAAGTCCGTAAGAGTCATAAAAGTGGAAGGATTGCGAGTGCAGGTAGCACCGACGGAGGCTTCGGGCAACACGCGGAATTAGTTTTTAGGGCTTGGGGGAGGAAACATGGAGAGCTGGCTGCCAGTGTTGGTCGTAATCGGGGTGGTTCTGCTGTGGCTGGGAAAATCTTTCAACATCATTAAGGAATGGGAGCGCGGCGCAGTGCTGCGCCTGGGGCGCATGTTACCGGATGCGAAGGGCGCGGGCTTGCGGATTATCGCGTGGCCGATTGAAACGCTATATCGCATTCCATTGCGCATCGTGACGCTCGATGTGCCGCCGCAGGACATCATTACGAAGGACAACGTTTCCGTGAAAGTGAACGCAGTTTGCTACTTCAAAGTGGTGGATGCGAACCGCGCATTACGCGAAGTGGAAAATTACCTGTACGCGACTTCGCAGCTGGCACAGACAACACTGCGCAGCGTGGTAGGGCAATTCCAGTTGGATGAAATTCTTTCCGAGCGCGACAAGGTGAACGAAAAGCTTCAATTGATTCTCGATCAGGACACGGAAGCGTGGGGAATCAAAGTGACAAAGGTGGAAGTGAAGCAGGTGGACATCCCCGAACAGATGCAACGGGCGATCGCGCGGCAAGCGGAAGCGGAGCGCGAACGGCGCGCGAAGGTTATTCATGCGGACGGCGAGTATGAGGCATCGCAAAAGCTAGCGGATGCGGCAAAGGTGTTGGAGACGCAGCCCTCCGCAATCCAGTTGCGGTACTTACAGACGTTAACTGAAATAGGTGTCGAGAAGAACACAACGATTGTGTTTCCGCTACCCGTGGATATCATTAGTAGCTGGGTGAATGCGCTGGGGGGCAAACAGAAATAAGCATGGCTGCTGGGGGAAAAAGAGGAAGCGCGGGCGATCGCGTGCTGGAAGGTCGGCATGTGATTGGATTGTTTTTCCTGATGCTGCTTTTCTCCGGCGTATTTTTCACGCTCGGCTATGTGATGGGCCGAAACCAGTTTGAAGGCCAAGTACGTGCGGAGACTTCGACGAAATCTTCGGACATGGTGATAAGTCCCAAGTCCGATGTGGAATCGAAGCGAACGAAAGAAATTCCGAAAATCGAACCTGCCACGGATCCTGTTGCGCCGCCGAGTTCGGATTGGGAGTTTTATCACGCCGGGGACAACAAGGTTGCGGACGAACATCTGAAACCAGCGCCACCAACAAGCAATTCGTCTGCAAAGAATGTCGTTCCTGCTCCGGCGAAGTTGAATGCTGGCGTGAAGGCAACCGCCGCTCCTGCAGCGAAAAACGTTGCGAGCGCGCCGCAGGTTTCGCATGGCGCATTCACGGTGCAGGTTGCAGCGCTCACGAAGCAAGCGGATGCGATGAGCGTCGCTTCAAATTTGCAAAAGAAGAAATTTCCTGCGTACGTTGTTCCCCCGCAGGGTGACAAATATTTTCGAGTTCAGGTAGGTCCTTATCCGAATCAGAAGGCTGCGGATGCGGCTCGGAAGAGCATCGAATCCGCCGGCTTTAAGGCCATAGTGAAGCGCGGATGACGCCGCGCGGCTGGTTCGCATTTCTCAATCCACAATCCGGCGCGGAAATGCCCATCGTACTGCGCGTGTTTTTTGCCGCGCTTACTGGCGCGGGCCTTTCGCTATCTTTCACGGGTTTCTATTTGCAAATCTATTCGTGGGTCAGCGTTGGCCTGCTGCTGATTTTGGTGATTGGGCCGAAGCCGCGCTTTGCTTTTTTGTGCGGGTTTCTGCATGCAATTGCATTTGTGCTGACGTCTGTGCCATGGATCGCAACGGTCCTGAGCGTGCATGGAGGACTTTCTCCGGCAGGTGGATGGGGTGTGTTGCTGCTGATTGCAGCCGCGTGGGGAGTTTTGGTCGGCAGTTTTGCGTGGTGCGCGAACCGTATCGCCAGGCACGATGCGAAGCTGGCCTGTATTGCGGCGCCATTCCTTTGGGTAACGTTCGAGTTCATTCGCGCTCATCTACCGGAGATCAGCTTTCCGTGGAATTTGCTGGGATATCCCGCAGGGACCAATCTTGCTCTGGTGCAGATTTCGACGGTCACCGGAATTTACGGGCTTTCGTTTATTGTCGCAGCGTTCAATGCGCTAATTGCATGGGCGGACGTTGCACCGAAGCCCGCTATGATCAAGAAAGTTTCGGTAGTAGGTATTGCGACTGCTGTGATCTTGCTCGTGATGCTTGCCGGCGGAAAGCTTGTTCCCATGCCAGTCGCCAGTCACGTTGCGAGAGCGGTGCAGCCGGATTTTCCGGAAGTGGAATCGTACGGACAGGATTGGTTTGGAACTCACAGTGACGATCTAAGAGATTTGCAAGATTTGAGTTTGTCGCCCTCTTCGAAGAATCCGGATTTGATTATTTGGCCGGAAGCACCAGCACCGTTTTCGTGGCAGGACAATCATTTCGCGAAAATCGCATCGAACATCGGAATCAAAAGCGGCCATCCATTTCTTGCGGGAACGATTGAATGGAAAGCGGAGAAACTGCCTTCCGGCCTGTTGACTCAAGTGCCGTACAACAGTGCCGTTTTGGTGGATCGCCAAGGGCAGCGAATTTTTTCCTACGACAAGATGCATCTCGTTCCGTTCGGCGAGTACGAACCGTTTCCGTTGATTCACCGCGTGGTTTCGAGTGTGTCGAGCGAGGTTGGCGGATTCCGGAAGGGAACCAATCGCGTGGACGGGACGCTGCCGAATGGATTCAAGTTTGGCGTCTACATTTGCTACGAAGCGATTTATCCCGGAGAGATTCGCGAATTTGCGAATCGGGGCGCGAATCTGCTGATCAATATTTCCAATGACGGGTGGTTCGGAAAATCGGCGGCGGCGGAGCAGCATTTGCGCATGGCGCGTGTGCGAGCCGTGGAAAACCGGCGGTGGCTGCTTCGCGTGACGAACAACGGGATTACGGCAGCGGTTGATCCATATGGCCGGACATACACTTCGATTCCTCGCGATGTGCGCGGGGCGGCGGATTTGCCGTACGATTTCCGGACGGATCGCACCATCTACACGCGATTGGGCGACTGGTTCGCTTGGCTGTGCCTGCTTGTTTCGTTTATTCTAGTAGGGCGAACATTTTTGACGAAACGAAGCAATGAAGTAACGACGTAACGAAGAAACGAAAGAGCGACGACGAGATGATTCTGGAAGATCTGCAGTATCGATATGAAGGATTGAAGCAGCGCATCACGCTTGTGCGGAGCTTTCTTTGACGCCGCGCATTTCCGCGAAGAACTAAAAACCCTCGAAGAAAAAATAGCGAAGCCCGGCTTCTGGGACGACCAGGAGAAAGCGCAAGGCGTTTTGCGTGAACGCAAGCGCGCAGAGGACCAGGTGTCCGCGGACGCGAAGCTGACGTCTGCGACCGGCGATATCGAGACATATATTGATTTGGCATCGCAGGAAACGAACGCAGCCCAGAAGGAAGAACTGCTGCGCGACCTCGACCGCGAATTGACGGCAACGGAAACGTTCGTGTCCGAACAAGAGACGAAGACGCTGCTCTCCGGGGAAACCGACCATCTGAACGCGATCATGACGATCAAGCCCGGCGCCGGTGGAACGGAATCGCAGGACTGGGCTTCGATTCTGCTGCGTATGTATTTGCGCTGGGCGGAGCGGAAAAAATTCAATGCCGTCGTGCTGGACGAAACGCCCGGGGAAGAGGCGGGCATCAAGAACGCCACGATTCAGATTACCGGTGAAAACGCGTACGGACTTTTGGCCGGAGAAACCGGCGTGCATCGTCTGGTGCGCATTTCTCCGTTCGATCAGGCGGCGAGGCGGCACACTTCGTTTGCCAGCGTGTTTGTGATTCCGGAAATCGATGACCGGATTGAAATCAACATCAAGCCGGACGAACTAAGACTCGATACCTATCGCGCGGGCGGCAAGGGTGGTCAGAACGTCAATAAAGTGGAGACTGCGGTGCGCATCACGCATTTGCCGACCGGAGTTGTGGTGGCATGTCAGGTGGAACGCAGCCAGCACAAGAATCGTGAACTGGCGATGAAGATGCTTCGGTCGAAACTGTACGATCTGGAACTGCAGAAACGGCGCGACGAAACCGACAGGCTCGATGAAACAAAACTGGAAATTTCTTTCGGAAGCCAGATTCGGTCTTACGTGATGCAGCCGTATCGGCTGATCAAAGATCACCGCACGAAATTTGAAGTTGGCGACGTGGATAAGGTGCTGGACGGCGACATCGATCCCTTCATTCGTTCCTACCTGATGGCGAAAAAGACGAAGGGCAAGTTGACGGTCGAAGTGGACGACGAGGCAGTTTAGAAAGCCGTCCTAGACTCCGTGTCGTACGAACGCGCTTATCGGGCAGGTGGGGCCGGGCTTACTTCGAGATTTCCGACAATAAAGAGTAAAGGAATCCAACTACGAAGCCCGCGCTAGCGCTCCAAAGAATGGGAGCCGGATCATTGGCCACTGCTCGATAACATGAATGCGGGTAGTCGGTTGGCCCAGGAATCCTCCCAAGAGTGCCATTCCGAATGTCCATACCGCGACTCGTCGCAGTCGTTTGTTCATGTTCCGGCACAATATAGGGTACACCCGGGTGTTTTTATAAAGAGTGCGCAAACTGCTGAAAAGAATTGGCTTGGTTTACGCTCAGGCGCAAAAGAGTGCAAGAGAAGAGCGAAGTTCCCCCACGGCAGTCCAGATGGTTATCAAAACAAAGGGCTTACGGGCGGAGCAACTTGGATGGTTGTGATTCTCAAAGACTTAGCCAAAAACGAAAAAAGCGGCAGGTGGCTGCCGCGGAATAGTCGGACTATTTCCTAGTTGCTAATCTAACACAGGAGGTAACTTCGGTCAAGGGGAAACACGACATAAAAGAATTCTGCGGTCACGTCCGAGTGGGAAAAGCCAGTAAGCAACAGAGGAGTAACAGGATGGAATGCAGAAAGGGAAGGAGCGCCCACCTTGCGAACACCGCAAGCATAGGCCACTCACCGCCGTAGTTGTTCATTTAGTTTTTGACTGTTGGGATCGGGTGTGCCACCCGCCAAGGAAGATTGGCGATTAAGCCTGACAAGGCAACTGTTTGCCCAAATTCTCAACCTCTTCTCCCTTCTGGCCAAAGCGAAGGCGCTGACGGAAGAGGGCCTGTAAGCGTAACTGTCTGAAAACAAAGCTTTAACGCTACCGTCCCTATTTGGTTGTTCGATTGCCAATACTTCAGCCAGACTCCCGCAGAGTTTGGAGGAACGTAAGCAAGCATGAGGAAACTAGTTCTAGCGGTACTACTACTGGTTGGCACGTCGGCCTATGCGGACACTTTGACCCTTACCGGTGCGCCGAACGGTGAAAATGGGCCGTACGATTTGAGTCTGAACGGCAGTTCGACGTCAACGCCGATGATCTGCTTTTCGGAAAAGAATCTCATCACTTTTGGCGAGAGTTGGAACGTCCAAGCCTATACCATCACACAGATCGCATCGTTGTCGGGGCCGTTTGCCGGCACGACGACACAATATAACGAACTCGGTTATCTGGCGAACCAGTTGTTCGCCAATCCCGGCAATAACGATCTGCAACAGGCCATATGGGCGGTGCTTGGCACCGGTGGCACAACCAACAGCGATTACTGGAGCGCAGTCAACTTCGTAACTGCCAATCCAACGTACATGACCTCGGATGTGTTCTACATTCCGGTCGGCGACTTTTCGGGGCCTAACTACCCCTATGGGACGCCGCAACCCTTCATCAGTCAAACGCCAGAGCCGTCGAGCGTGGTGCTACTCTGCGCTGGATTGCTTGGATTGGCTGTCCTATCGCTGAAGAAGACGTCCGCCTAGATTAACTTTCGCCCAAATTCTGAAAAGCCCGCCGGCAGTTTGCGGCGGGTTTTTTGTTTTTGATTCATGCACAAACCCAAAAGCGAAGCGAGGCATCAACACCCGTCACGTTCAGGATGGGACGCGCGAACCACAACTCCGGAACCTGGAGCACCCATCACCTGGCGTTTTTCCTCAGCCTACAGTTTTGGCGGCGCCTGCTGATTTGCCTTATTGAGCTGCTGTTGCCTCTGCGCGGCGTTCAAATTGTCGATGTACTTTTGCGTCGCAATTGCCGCTCGCGTGTCGATCCCGTTTTCCGTCATGGTCACAACCAGGTTGCCAATCATGGCGTTGGGATGCGTCTCATCCAGGCCAGTGGTTATATTTACCGGATATTTGCAAAGTCTGGAAAGGCGCACAAGTTCGGCGTCTGTAAAAGGGTTCGGTCCCAGCAGAAACGGTATCGTCCCCGGCGCTGTCTGCGATCCACTCACCGCGGATTGATTCGTCAATCCACTGCAGGCCATATCCCTCGTTGGAGGAACGGGCTGTCCTTGTTCATCCATTACCCACGCCATATTGGTCCCAAGAACGCCTTTTGAACTCACACCATACTTTTCGTGGAGCGATTGGATCAGCACCGACGCGGCGGGAGTTTTATCCATCGGAAAATTAATCTGGCGTTGAATCCACACGACCCGTTGGGGATTCGGCGGCGCGGAAAACCGAACCATGATCGCGTCGCCTAGTTGTCCGTCCGATTTTGGCAAAGCCCCTTTTACGTAGGTTACCCATGGCTGTTGCGGGCCGCTCGCGAATTTTACCCAGTAAATATTGGGAGGTCCCTGCAGATTTTCGCCTCGGTAAATTTTGTTGACGATCGCAATTGCTTCTTTCACTGGCATCCCGAGGTGAATGCCTTCCACATCCGGCAACTTTGCGTAATCAATTCCGCTGGCAGGCTCATTCACAATCCATTGCAAGACTTGTTGCTGATTCGCGCCTTGCGCCCTTGCGCTGGAAACTCCCAACCCCGCCAGCAACAGCACTCCCAATATCTTCACTTTCGCTTTCATCCGCAGTTCCTTCCCGTTCATTTCAGAAGTATGAGTTCCGTCTTCCCCGGATTTTGTCCGGGACTCTGCCTGGATGCGACGCACTGTAGTACGCGGTAAGCGAAAAGGAAAGAAAGAGATTTTCGAAAAGCGGGGGATGGGGCAAGTTATTGATTTTTTTTGTTGGTTAGGATCGAGTGCGCCACCCGCCAGAGTGGGCCACCCGCGACAAATGGGTTGACAAGGTTCGCGGTAACGAGCGACGCTTCAAGTGTCGGGACAATCCCTGCCCTGCCTCGTCGTCAGTTCAATCCAGCCTTTTAACTACGCCATGTTTAAAAAAATTGTTCCGGTACTCGCTGTCTTGTTTTTTCCCCTCTTCCCGGCTTCTGCGCAAACGCAGTGCGATGACCAACTGTGTCGAAATCTGAAGGCCATACTTGGTGAGGCGGTATTTGACTTCAGGGCATATCGAGCGAACAAGACTCCCGGTCCTGACGTCTCGATCGAGGGAACGGTGGTCCCATGTCAAATATCGCTTTGGGTAAACAATGTACCGATGTACATCTGCTCCGCCAAAGTTCCAAATGCGGATTCGCAAAAATGGTATGCCAGAGCACTCCAGGTGCTGCAAGGTCTCAACCCAACGTGGCAGTTCCAGATCAGTTCCTCGGGTGAAGATCACTATGTGGATGCAGGCCCGCCAAATTGCGAGATTCCGCCCAATGACGGGCCACACCTCGGCCAATGTCCGCTTCACCTGCAAACGATGAAGCAAAGCGATGGAACATCGAAGCTGTATCTTTGGATGAACTCAATTTCCTCACCGTATCTTCTGAAGCCGCCCCCGCCGCCGCCCTCTCCCGCTCCTTCCAAAGCTGTTGCATCCGCCGCCAATTCGGCTGCCGCTCCGGCCGCTGCCCCGCCAGCAATCACTGGTTGTGATGATTTCTGCCAGAACCTGAAAAAGGCGTTTGAAGCCCGTGTCGGGGCTTTTGCAGGTATCCGCACTACCAAAGGAACTGACGCCAAAGAAAATGACGCCAAAGGAAATGCAAAAGAAAATGTCAAAGAAAATGCCCAAGGAAATGATGGTTCGGCTGAGGTAACTGTAAAACTCGCGGGAGCGAAGCAGTGCAGCGTCAAGGAAGTTCCAGGGTCACAATCCAGCGGTCTTGGAACTCAGTTCGTTTGCTATTGGCGGGAAAATTCCGTTTCCTCAGCAGAGGAAAAATTCCGTGATCTCGTCTCACGCCTTGAGATTTTGATTCCTTCGAATTGGGCAACTCATCAGGAAAATGAATTGGATGATTCCACCGGTGCGGAGATCACGGCCTGGTATGCGGTCGAGCCAGGTGGCAAACATGACGTTCGCGTATATGTTTCGGTGGAATCCGTCGGCCTGCATGTTACGGCGCGGAACTAGCGCGTCGTTGTCTATCCTCGAACGAAGACAACTTCTTTCCACGTCTTGGATTCTACGGCTATTTTAGACGCTCACGCAGGTCAAAGGCGAGTGTCGGAAAGAAGAAGCGCCCACCCTTTGAAAATGCAAAGCTCAAAGGGTAGGCCACCCGCCTTTGGGGAATCGCTCTTGATACGGCCGACTTCGTTAGACATGTTCCCAGCGTCTGTCCACATGTGTGGTAGCATGCGCTTTTCAAAGCCTTGATGGGCGAAAGAGGAAGGCAAAGATGCGAAAAATTGCATTCGTCGCACTGTTTCTGGCGGCCCTGCTGTTCAGTCTGAGGACTGCGTCAGCGTCGGACCCGATCACGGGAAAATGGACGTTTGTCTTTGACACCGAGGGAGGACCGAGGGAGTTTGCGGCCGACTTCAAATTGGATGGCGACAAGGTTACCGGGAAATTCGCAGAAACTGACGTAAAGGGAACTTATAAGGACCAGAAGATTGATCTGGCTTTCCCATTCCATTCGGACGAGGCAGGTATGACCGACACCTTGGCAATTACGGGTAAGTTGGAAAAAGACGCGCTCGCGGGCGACTGGACTTTCAATCAATGGAGCGGCACTTACAAAGCTCAGCGCAAATGAAGCGGCTCAGATAATCCCTGCCACACCGACTCGATTACTCATTCATTGCTTAGTGGTTTGGATCGAGTGTGCCACCCGCCTGACAAACCGAGAGTGGGGCATCCGCGCGTTAGAATAAAGCTTGTGCCCATTCAGAAGTGCCCGATGTGCCCACAAACGACGAGCGCAGTCTGGAGCCATTTGTATCCCCGGGCGCTTTACGAGTATTGCCGCGGTCCAGATGATGAAAGCCCGATGGTCGTGGCGGATGGCGCTGTGCTGCAGACGGATCGCCAAGTGCAAAATCATTTACTGTGTTTAGACTGCGAAAACATTCTGAACAAAGGTGGCGAGATGTGGGTAAATCCAAAGCTCGCTACCGTCAAGGACGGTTTCCCTTTATACGACCTTGTGATGAAAGGGCCGGCAGCTTACGAAGATAGCTCCGGAGGAACCTACCACGCTGTGCGAAATCCTCATATCGATGTGGAAAGACTTACGCATTTCGCACTCGGGATATTTTGGAAAGCAGCCGTGCACACATGGAGGGTCGGAAAGGAGGATATAAGGATTGAACTGGGACCGTATGCAGAACCGATCCGCCTATGGCTACGGGGCGAGGGCCCATTCCCGCAGAACGTAAACCTTACGCTCCTGGTGGCTCGGCCTCAGAATGCGCTCGTGGTTATGCGCGGTCCGGTCAAACAGTCGTCAAAACAGTGGCACAGCTTCTCATTGCAGGTTCCCGGGCTTTCGTTCACGCTTCACGTTGGAAAACTCATCGATCCGAGAAATAAGATTTGTTGTTTTTACACAAGCTCAGACCATCCCATTTTTGTATCCGATGAGGTTATGGGCGCGCTCTGGAAACGAATGGCCGAACACTATCAGGAATCTCGAAAGACCAAGTCCTACTTAGAAGCCAAAGCGAAACGGGACGCAAAGCGTCCGCGGTGACACGCATCGTCCGCGGCGTCTAGTCTTTGTACGGATCAAATTCGTTTGCTCCGGCCATGGCTACGCCGACTGGAGTTAAGGTGTGAAGGATGCGGATGGAGTCGCCGTGTTCGGCGAGGACTTCGGGGAGGCGTTTGTAGCAGTGGGGCGATTCGTCGAGACCAGCGCCGCGGAGTTCGACTCCGGCGCGAGTGACCCACTCGCTCATCATTTCGTGCGAGACTTTGCCGGGGCGGAGGACTGCTCCGGTTTTCTTGTCTACCTTTCCTTTGGCTTCCATCCGGCCCATGACGCGGCCCGCGCCGTGGACAGTGCTGTAGAGAGAATGTTTGGCGGATTCGTTTTCAACGCCTTCGAGAATTACGGACGTCTCGCCCATGGTGCCGCCGACGAATCCTTTTTGGCCGGGGAATGCGGGAGTCGCGCCTTTGCGCACGACCCAGTAGCTTTCGTCGCCGTGCATTTCTCGCCAGGCGAAATTGTGATGGTTGTGAACTTCTTCCAAAATTTTCGCGCCGAGAATTTTTGCGACGCGTTGGCAAACCCAGTCGCGACCAGCGTAGGCATATTCTCCGGCGAGGTTCATGCAGACGATGTACTGCTCTCCGAGGTCGGTGGCCGCTGGGATGACGCAGGGTTCGGCATCCATGCCGTCTTTAGCTCCTCCTTTTTCGAGGAACCACGTGGCGAGTTTGTGGCCGAGTCCGCGCGAGCCGAAGTGAACGCCGATCCAGACGCGATCTTGCTCGTCGGTGAAAAGATCCACGTAATGATTGCCGGAGCCGACGGTGCCGAGTTGCTGGCGCGCCATTTCTTTTAGCGGCGAAGCGGCTTGCGCTTTCCAGCCGGGACTTTCGAAGAGCGCGTGCTCCACGCGTTCGTTATTCTTGCGGCCAACGCCGAAGCTGATCGTGGTCCAGACTTCATCCATGACGCGCTGAATGTTTGCGCGAAGTTCTGCGCCGGGCATGTCGAGGCGGACGGCTTTGTTGCCACAAGCAATATCAAAGCCGACGCCGGAAGGCGAGATGGCGTCTTTGTAAGCGACAACGCCGCCGATGGGGACGGCGTAGCCTTTGTGATGGTCAGCCATGAGCGCGACTTTGTCCGCGGTGAGCGCGCACGTTTTGATTTGAGAGACTGCGCCCGGATCAGGCGCGCCCCAAATCGGAATTCCGTCAACGAATTGCATCAAGAGAGGATAGCAAAGGCAGGGCCGGTGGACCGCAGCAACTGTCAGAACGTGAGAGCTTTGGAATTTCTAGCAGGGCGGCAGATTTTTAGGAGGTGGGAGCTTTAGCTCGCACGTAAACGCTTGAGAATATGGGCGGGCTTTAGCCCCTGAAGAAAGGCACGATATCGAAGATTCCGGGCACCAGCCGGAATATCGTGCCCTCTCGTCTTTTCTCTCGCGCCTGTCTCCGCTCTCCAATCTCCGCGTCCTTTGTGCTCCTCCCTCCGTGAACTCTGTGTAACCTTTTCTTTGCCTTTCTCCGCGCTCCTGCGTTATCTTTGTTCTTTCTCCCCGCTCTGCGCCCTCTGTGACTCTGTGGCTTCCCCTTGTTTCCCGCATAGTACTGTTACTTGACTGGACATCCCTCCCGTGCTATACTGTCCCGTGAAATCGCCATTCATCCCGCCTAAGCCCTTTAGAATCCGCACTTCCGCATTTCGCGAAAATAACCATCTTTGTTTGCAACAGTTCCGCGACCTCCGCGGATCTGCTCATCCTAAAGCCACTTCAAGTCGTTTAGGTTCTGCACTTACAGGAAACCTCTCGCTAACTATCTTTAGAATGAACACTTACAAAAACAGGGGGAGAGGTGATTATGGTTAACCAGATTTCCGGCGAAGGAAATCCGTCCCGAACGACCATCGGGAGTCGAGGGATCTCTCCTCGTTCCGAGCGGATGTGGACCTTAGTTCTTCTCCGGAAGCGCGAAAGCGTAGAGCGTGTCTTGAATCGGGATGATCAGGTACTGGCGCCCGTCGATTTGGTAGGTCATCGGAGACGCGACCAAATGACCTCCTACATTCAGATGCCACAAGGTTTTGCCCGTGGCGGGATCCAGCGCGAGAAGATTGCTTGCGTTGTCCCCGGTGAAGAGGAGACGGCCTGCCGTCGTCAGGATTCCGGCGATGCTTTCGCCGTCGCCGAGTTCGTGATTCCAGATAAGTTTGCCCGTTTTGTAATCGAGGGCGCGAATCGCAGAGTTTGCCCAAAGATTTCTGTCGCGTCCGCCCCAGCCTTCGGCTTTGGTCTCGACCGTGTTGTAGTAAATGCTGAAGAGGCGGCGCGCGTTGACGTAGAAAAGATTCGTTTGCGGATCGAAGCTTGGCGCCATCCAGTTCGTTGCGCCATCGGAGCCAGGAGCTACGAGCGCGCCGTCAGGACTTGGAGTGGCCTCTGGTTTTGCCATTGGTCGGCCTTTTGGATCAATGCCCGAAGACCAAGTCGTTTCGATGAAAGGAGCTGTGACGAGATGCTCGCCACTTGTGCGATCGAGAAGAAAATAGAAACCGTTTCGGCTGGCTTGCCCGAGAAGTTTGCGCGGTTTGCCTTTGTAATCTGCGTCGAAGAGAACTGGCGTTTGTACGGCATCCCAGTCGTGTAAGTCGTGCGGTGATGGCTGGAAATGCCAGACGAGCTTTCCGGTGTCGGGATTGAGCGCAACGATGGTGCAGGTATATAGATTGTCGCCTGGGCGGCCATCGCCGACGAGCACGGGGTTCGGATTGCCAGTTCCCCAGTAAAGCAAATTCAATTGAGGGTCGTACGTTCCGGTCATCCACGTCATTCCGCCGCCGTGAAGAATTGCGTCGGAATCTTTTGGCCAGGTTTCGGAACCGGGCTCGCCCGGTTTGGGTTGTGTGAACCATTTCCATTGAATGGCGCCGGTTTCTGGATCGACCGATTCGAGAAATCCGGGGATGTCTGTGACGTCACCGGAGACTCCCGCGATGACGTGATCTTTTACGACGAGCGGCGCCATCGTAGCAAAGTAGCCGAGTTTTTCGTCTGCCAGTTCAATATCCCACTTGACTGTGCCGTCTTTTGCGTTGAGGCAAATCAGATGCGCGTCGGGTGATTCGAAGAAGAGGTAATCCTTGTACATGGCGACGCCGCGATTACCGATGTGATCGCCTTCGGATTTGCGCTGGTAATGCCAGATTTGGCGGCCGAATCGGGCATCTACGGCCCACACGTGATCCGGAGAAGTAAAGTAAAGAATCCCGTTCACTTCGAGCGGCGTGGATTTGAGCGTGTGCGCCGGAGTTCGGAAGACCCAGGCGAGAGTGAGCGATCCGACGTTTTCGGAATTAATTTGATCGAGCGCGCTGAAACGGCGGCCGGAGTAGTCGCCATTGTACGTTGGCCACGTGTCCGTCGCGGGTTTGAGTAATGCGTTCGTGTCCAGCGCTTGTGCAGCGACCTGACGACCGGGGAAAGCTGCCACACAGATCATGAGCAGAAATAATTTTTTAGATTTTGCGAACGAAGATTTCATCCTGGCTCCTACGATGCTCGCAGCTACTTAAGCGTGTTGATGTATGCAAAGAGATTGTGAATATCGGCTGGCGTAAGCTTTGGCAGTAGCTCGCGATGCGCTGTGAGCGGATCTTTTATATCGAGCTTTACGTCCTTGCGTCGAAAGGAGCGATACCAACCGGATTTATCACCGACGCGAATAGAAACGACGAAGTCGTCCAGATGAGAGACGATGCCGGAAACTTGTTCGCCGGTCGGAAGCGTGACTGTGGCCGTAATTTCTTTGTCGTCCGGATAAAGCATGTGCGCCTGGAGTTCGATCGGGGGATATCTGTTTGCAACACCTGCCAGATCTCCGGTCGGCGAATGGCATGCCTTACAACCGCCTGCTCCTTCGAAAAATGCTTTGCCTTTGTCCGCGTTTCCCGTGAGTAGCTTCTGCACAGGATAAGTACTGGGCACTCCGGATGACTCGAGTGCTTCTTTGGCGCGAGCGTGGAGGTATGCGGCGATGTCGGAAATCTGGTCGGCGGACAAAGGCTGAGGCGGCATTCCTTTGTCGGGCCGGCCGTCGCGAATGACTGGTCCGATTAGATCGCCTTTTATGTCGTGAGCGACGAGGGCGGAGCGAACCAAGTCAGGGCCGCGAGCACCGGTAGCGTCTGCCCCATGACAGAAGGCGCAGGACTGGCCGAAGGTCACCTTGCCACGAGCGTTGGACGATTGTTGTGATTCCGGCTGTTGAGAGCGAGCAGGGGGAGAGAGAGTTACGGCAAGCAAGAGAAGAGAACCAGCTGAGGCGGTAAACTTCCAATTGAGCATGATCACCCCGCGGAAAATATATAGACGTGCGCATTCTAGCTGTGTCCTGCGGTGATGTGAAGTTTTTGCGCGATGGCATCCGAAGGGGACTGCCATTCAACCTCGATTTTAGACCGTTTAGCATCCGCCTAAAGCATTTGGATTCAATGCGTTGATTCAGGCCAGTGGGGATGCTACCTTAGAAAGGTGGGGTTGTGTGCTTGAAAGCGTGCCACTACGCGGACAAACGCGAGTCCCAACAAAAGGCGTTGTCTAAATCGAACTGTGTACGGGAATAGCCCAGGAATTTGATTTTAAGAAGGGCTAACCCCAGAGGAGCGTTCGTTTTGAGTTACGGAATTAAGAACTATCTTTTTACCTCGGAATCAGTGACCGAGGGACACCCCGATAAAATTGCCGATCAGATTTCGGATGCGGTGCTCGATGAAGTGATGAAGCAAGATCCGAAAGGCCGCGTGGCTTGCGAAACGCTTGTGACGACTGGTCTCGCGGTGGTGGCGGGGGAAATTACGACTTCGGCGCATGTGGATTACGACGAGCTCGTTCGCGAAACGATCCGCAAAGTTGGATACGACGATGCGAATTTCGGATACGACGGACACACCTGCGCGGTGATGTGCACGGTGAAGCGCCAGTCGCCGGACATCGCAATGGGCGTGGATACTGGTGGCGCGGGCGACCAAGGCTTGATGTTCGGGTTTGCCTGCGATGAAACGCCCGAATTGATGCCTATGCCGATTCAATTGGCCCATCATCTCACTTTGAAGCTCTCTGAAGTTCGCAAGGCCAATAAAGTTGATTTTCTCCGGCCTGATGGCAAGTCCCAAGTCAGCATCGAGTACAAAGGCGGACGCCCTGTCCGAGTAGATACCGTAGTCATCTCCACCCAGCACAGCGAAAGAGTCACCAATGAAGATTTGCGCGCGGCGATCATGGATTTGGTGATCAAGCCGGTTGTGCCTGCGGCAATGCTCGACAAGAACACGAAGTACCACATCAACCCGACGGGACGATTTGTGATTGGCGGTCCGATGGGTGATGCTGGATTGACCGGCCGCAAAATTATTGTGGATACCTATGGCGGTTATAGCCGTCATGGTGGCGGTGCGTTTTCGGGCAAAGATCCATCGAAAGTGGACCGTTCAGCTTGCTATATGGCGCGCTATATTGCGAAGAATGTGGTTGCTGCGGGCCTGGCGACAAAAGCGGAAGTACAGCTTGCGTATGCGATCGGCGTGGCCGATCCGGTTTCGGTGATGGTGGACAGCTTTGGCACGGCGACCGTGGACGAAGAAAAAATCACGGAGCTTGTGCGGGAGAATTTTAAACTCACGCCGAAGGGAATTATCGAAGCACTCGATTTGCGGCGGCCAATTTACAAGCCGACGGCGGCTTACGGGCATTTTGGCCGCAGCGGGCCAGGCTTCACTTGGGAAAAGACGGATCGCGCGGATGTGCTGCGCAAGGCCGCTGGATTGGGCGCAGTGGCTGCCGCAGAAGTGGGCGCGCGTCGATAGTTTTGCAGAAAATTGACGAGGGCCCGCGGAAATGTACCCCCTTATTTAATGCGGGCCTTTTTGTTCCGGTTAAGAAGTTCGAAACACAATTTGAATTAATCTAAGGAGCAAGTCTGTGGCGACAGCGGAACTGAAAAAAGGCGATGTGAAAGATATCGGGCTGGCGGATGCCGGGAAGCGGAAGATTGAATGGGCGCAGCAGCAGATGCCCGTGTTGCAGCAGATCCGCAAACGCTTCATCAAGGAACAGCCGTTAAAGGGATTGCGCGTTTCTGCGTGCCTGCACGTCACTAGCGAAACGGCAAACTTGATGATCGCGTTGCGCGACGGGGGCGCGGATATCGTTCTTTGCGCTTCAAATCCTCTTTCGACGCAGGATGAAGTTGCCGCTTCGCTGAACCGCGACTACAACATCCCCACCTACGCGATTAAGGGCGAGGACAACGACACGTACTACACGCACTTGAGCGCTGCGCTGGATCACAAGCCGCAGATGACGATGGATGATGGCGCGGATCTCGTGACGATGTTGCTCACCAAGCGAACGGATTTGGTGAAGAATGTCATCGCCGGAACAGAAGAGACGACGACGGGTGTGATTCGTCTGCGCGCAATGGCGAAAGACGGCACGTTGAAGTATCCGGTGATTGCCGTAAACGATGCGCAGACGAAGCATTTTTTTGACAATCGCTATGGCACGGGACAGAGCACACTGGACGGCGTGATCCGTGCGACGAACATCTTGCTTGCGGGGTTGAAAGTCGTCATCGCAGGATACGGCTGGTGCGGACGCGGTGTCGCGATGCGCGCGAAGGGCTTGGGTGCGGATGTGATCGTCACTGAAATTGACCCGGTGAAGGGGATTGAAGCAGTGATGGATGGATTCCGCGTGATGCCGATGGCTGAAGCGGCGAAAGAAGGCGACGTTTTCATTACGGTCACGGGAAACAAGAACGTGATTCGCAGCGAACATTTCGAAGCGATGAAGTCTGGGGCGGTGGTTTGCAACAGCGGCCACTTCAACGTGGAAATTGATATTCCTGCGTTAGAGCGCCTTTCCAGCGGGAAACGCGAAGTGCGCCCATTGGTAGACGAGTACACGACGAAAGATGGCCGCAAGATTAATCTGCTTGGCGAGGGCAGGCTGGTGAACCTGGCGACGGCGGAAGGACATCCTGCTTCCGTCATGGACATGAGCTTTGCAAACCAGGCGCTTTCGGCCGAGTATCTTGTGAAAAATTCGAAGGATCTGACGCCTCAGGTGTACGTCGTTCCGGAACATCTCGACAAGGAAATTGCCCGGCTGAAGCTGGAGTCGATGGGTCATAAACTCGACAAATTGACGCCGGAGCAGGAGCACTATTTGGCTTCGTGGCAGGAAGGGACGTAAGCAGAACAGTCACACAAGATTTTGATGCAAATTGTGAAGAGGGGCACGGAAGGCCGTGCCCCTCTTTTTTTGATAATCTAGTACTCCAAAATGTGGGACTTGGCCGGACACTCTCTCGACGTTGCGCAACTCCGCGGAGCCAGTTATGCGGACGCGCGCGTGATGCATTTGCGACAGCGGGATTTGACTACAAAAAATGGAGAAGTGGGGACGCTTGCACAATCGGAGTCGATCGGGATTGGTGTGCGAGTGCTGGCGGATGGCGCGTGGGGTTTTGCTTCGACGGATAAGTTGACGAAAGAAGGCGTCGCGGCTTGTGCAGCGGAAGCCGTAAAGATCGCGAAAGCGTCGGCGTTGGCAAAGCGCAGCGATGTAGTCATGGCGCCGGAAGATGCTTATGTGGACAGTTGGCAGAGTCCTTTTCGCAAAGATCCTTTTGAAATTCCACTCGAAACGCAATTGGAGTTGTTGCTGAAAGCGGATGCCGAAATGCGGCGAGTGAAAGGCGTCACGCTCACCGAAACCGATTTACAGTTTCGAAAGATAGATTCGTGGTTCGCATCGAGTATTGGCTCGCGGATTCATCAACGCAAGGTGATTTCCGGATGCGGGATTGTTGCGACTTCGTATCAAGGCGAAGAGATTCAGAAGCGCTCATATCCGAACAGTTTTGGCGGGCAGCATGCGCTGCAGGGATACGAGTTGGTGGAAGAGATGGATTTGGTGAAGCACGCGCCGCGCGTGGCGGAAGAAGTTGTAGCGCTGCATTCAGCTTCTCAGTGTCCACAAAAGAGCGGAACATTGATTTTGAGCGGCAGCCAGCTGGGACTTCAGATTCACGAATCAGTGGGACATCCGATTGAATTGGACCGCGTGCTTGGGCAGGAAGCGAATTTTGCTGGGACGAGCTTCCTTACGTTGGATAAGCTAAACAAACTGAAGTATGGAACGGATATCGTGAATGTAGTGGCCGACGCTCGGTTGGAGCATGGGCCCGGGCTTGGGACGTTTGCGTATGACGACGAAGGCGTTCCGGCGCAATGTACAGACATCATCAAGGACGGACAATTCCGTGGCTACCTTTCGAATCGCGAAACAGCGCATCTCGTCGGGCTCACGCGGTCTTCTGGAACAATGCGCACCGAAAGCTGGAACCGGCTCCCCATTATTCGAATGACAAACATCAGCCTGAAACCTGGAACGTGGCGACAGGACGATCTGATCGCGGACACGGACGACGGCATTTTGATGGATACGAACCGCTCGTGGTCCATTGATGACCGACGCTATCAATTTCAGTTCTCGACGGAAATTGCGTGGGAGATCAAGGGCGGTAAGAAAGTCCGGATGCTCAAGAATCCGAGCTACAGCGGCATCACCACGGAATTCTGGAATTCGTGCGATGCGATTTGTTCGCGCGACCACTGGACGCTTTGGGGCACGCCGAACTGCGGTAAGGGCCAGCCGATGCAGACGATGGGTACGGGACATGGAGCATCACCGGCGCGGTTCAGAAACGTGCGCATTGGAACGGCATTCGGCGAAAAATGAGTGGGCAAAACAAATCGCGAGAGCGAGAAAGCGCGGGCTTGTCTTCAGAGAAGCGAATGCACGAATTGATGCAGACGGTGATCCGTCTCGGAAAAACGGCTGGTGCGGAAGAGACCGAAGTGCATCTCGACGAGACCCTGGATGCGTTGACGCGATTCGCGAATAACGGAATTCACCAAAATGTTGCAGAACATGGTTTGACGGTTTCCGTTCGAACTGTGTTGGGCGGCAAAACGGCACGAGTCAGCACAAACAAATTGGATGAAGATTCTTTGCGAGCGGCGGTTGAGTCCTCGCTTTCGCTTGGGCAGAGCCAGCCAAAAGCGCCTCACTTGTTGCCGATGCCAGGCAAGCAGCGTTACCAACGGGTCCAACGGTTTGTGAAGGCGACTGCGGAATTGAGCGCTGCGGACCGCGCTCGGGCTGTCCGAAAGGCGTGCGACCTAGCTGTAAATGCAGGACAGGTTGCAGCAGGCATTTTCGTCAGCGGACAGATGCAATCGGCTATGAGCAATTCGCGCGGACTATTTGCGACGTACCGGCAAACGCGCGCGGAATTCTCCATCACAATGCAGCAAGAAGCAGCGACAAGCTGGGCGAAGGCTAACGCCGCCGACGTTCGCGAACTTGATCCGCAGGCGCTCGCACAGACCGCCAGCAAGAAAGCACGATTGGCGACGAGCGCCGTCGAACTCGCTCCCGAAAAATACACGGTCATTCTCGAGCCTGCTGCTGTGCTCGATCTTGTTGGATTTCTTTTCTATGATTTTGCCGCGACGGCGCTGGAAGACAAACGCTCTTGCCTGAACGACCGAATGGGCAAACCGCTTTTCGGGAAAAATATTTCGGTTTGGGATGACGCCTATCATTCCGGCCAACTGGGAGTGCCATTTGATGGCGAGGGAGTTCCGCGGCAGCGCGTCAGGTTGGTAGACAAAGGCGTGCCCCAGAGTCTGGTTTACAGCCGGGCAAGCGCCAAACGCGCCAGGAAAAAGCCGACCGGCCACGGATTTGCCTTGCCAAACGAATACGGCGAAGCTCCCATGAACCTGGTTTTTTCCGGGGGAGAATCATCCCTCGAAGAAATGATTGCATCCACCGATCATGGCCTTCTGGTGACGCGGTTGTGGTACATCCGGGAAGTGGACCCATATGAAAAAGTGATGACCGGGATGACGCGGGACGGTCTTTTCCGTGTGGAAAAGGGCAAAGTGACAACCGCTGCCCGGAATTTCAGGTTCAATCAGTCCGTGCTGGAGATGCTTAGGAACGTGGAATTGATGAGCCCGGCAGTGCGCGCCACGGGTGAAGAAGCGTTCGAAATGGTGGTTCCGGCGATGAAAATCAATGGTTTCCAGTTTACGGAAGTGACGAAATTCTAGCCAAAAAGGGTCACCAAGCCCGGCAAACGTCACTTGCAAGAAATTCAATTCAGTAAATCAATTTTCTGCGTTGTACATACCCCTGCTCCGACCTCTATAAACGTTGCATATGGGGCAGCGCCACCCTAATTGGGGCCATCCCGATCATGACGCCTGTGGTACGGGCTTTATTGCACGTTTAGGCGGAGCTGCGCGATACGACATTGTTCAATATGCTCTGAACGCGCTTGAAAGACTGACGCATCGCGGCGGAGTTGATGCCGACGGTGCAAGTGGCGACGGGGCCGGGCTACTCACTGGAATTCCTCACGCATTTTTTTCCTTGAAAGCTGCCGAACAAGGAATCGAACTTCCGGAACACTTTGGTCTTGGTGTGGCATTTTTGCCGGCGGAAGAGGTTTCGCAGGCGCGTGCAGCCATTGAGGAAGCTGCGGAAACCGAACGGCTAAGGCTTCTGGGTTGGCGGCAAGTGCCTACGAATCCTGGCTGTCTGGGGCGGCGTGCTCTGGAGACGATGCCGGAGATCTGGCAGTTTTTCGTCGCACCGTTTCATCCGTCGCGCAGCGATACGCGTTTTGAACCTCGTCTTGCGTTGATGCGGAAGCGGGCTGAGTCTCTCATGCCCGCCCGTTGTTACATCTGTTCGCTCTCTTCGCAGTCGGTTGTATACAAAGGCTTGCTCACGCCGTGGCAATTTCCTCAGTTTTACGCAGACCTACGCGATTCTTCGTACGAAACGACATTCGCAATTTTCCACCAGCGCTATTCGACGAATACGTCGCCGTCCTGGCATTTGGCGCAACCGTTCCGCCACGTAGCGCATAACGGAGAGATCAACACTATCGTTTCCAATCGCCGCTGGTTGCGGGCCAAAGAGCGGCAGATTCGCAACGACTTGGCGGTTGGGCCGTGGTTCCACGCGCTGGAGCAAAATGTCAGCGATTCGGCGAGTTTCGACAATGGATTTGAGGTGAAGCTGCTGCAGGGCTTTTCGGCGGAAGAAGCGATGCTGACGATGGCGCCACCCGCTTTTGAAAACGATCCACTGCTCTCCCGTGATGTGCGTGCCGCGCTTTCCGCGCTTTCGCTTCACAGTGAGCCGTGGGATGGGCCTGCTGCGCTCATCTTCTCTGATGGGCAAGTCGTCGGCGCAAAACTGGATCGGAACGGATTGCGTCCGCTGCGCTACACAGTTACTCACGATGGTTTGGTGGTAGCAGGATCGGAGACCGGCCTTATTGATTTTGAAGAGTCGCGCATCGCCGAGCGGCAACGGCTTGGCCCGGGCGAAATGATTGTTGCAAACCCCGCGACCGGAACGCTTTTCCGCTGGAGAGAAATCTTGAAGCGGCTGGCGACGCAGCAGTCGCGGCGGCCTGCCCCGCAGACCCGCAGGCTTGGAGTTGCCGCGTCTGCTACACCTCATCCAGCGGTGGAATTGCCGAAACGCGTCGCCGCCGCATGCGGTTGGTCGGACGATCAATACAAAATTCTTTTTTCGGGGCTTCTGCACGGCAAGGAATCGGATTGGAGCATGGGCGACGACGCGCCGCCTGCGTTTCTTTCCTCGCAACTGCGCACGCTTTGGGATTACTGCAAGCAGCGTTTCGCGCAGGTGACGAATCCTCCGATCGATCCGCTGCGTGAAACGCATGTGATGTCGCTCGAAGTGAGTTTGCCACAGGGAATTGCGCTGCCCACGCCGATTCTTACGCAAGCTGAGCTGGAAGAATTACTGGAAGCGTCCAGCCCCATTCATCGCGAACCATTTTCGTTTCCCTCCAAACTAGGAGTCCCGGGAGCGCGTCGCGCAGTCGCTCAGTTGACTACCCCTCTGAGTGGCGGAGCGCGTCCGGGGCTCTTCCTCCTTTCGGATCGAGGAGTGGACGCGGAGCATGCGACGCTGCCGGCGTTGCTTGCGACTGCGGCATTTTGGAAGCGCATGGTTGAGGATGGTTATGCGGATGTGCCGCTGGTTGTGGAGACGGCGCAGGCGTTTGACACGCATCACATCGCGTTGTTAATCGCGGCCGGTGCGAGTGCTGTTGTGCCCTACCTCGCCGAACAATTTGCGGAAGCTCAAGAATCTGGCGGGGTGACGCATGTACGCACCGCAATTACTGCCGGTTTGCGCAAAGTGCTGGCGCGAATGGGTGTTTCCACGCTGGCGAGCTATCGCAATAGCTGCCTTTTTGAAATTGTCGGACTGTCCGAACAACTGTGCTCCGATTTTTTTGAAGATGCCGCGGATTTTGCCGGGCAAAAGTCATTGGACGAGTTGCTGGCTGACTACTTGAAGATGCATGCGAACGCGTTCGCGGCTGCATCAGAAGAGATGCACGATGCCGGGCTTTACCGCTTCCGCAAGGGCGCCGAGCTTCATGCTAATTCGCCGGAAGTTGTCCGTCGCATTCATGCGCACGTAAAAGCGCCGGATGCGAAGAAGTACAGCGCGTTTGAAGAGCTGGCCGATGCGCAAGGGCCGGTTTTTCTGCGTGATTTGCTGGAGACGGTCGTTTCCGATCCGATTCCATTGCAGGAAGTCGAACCGCTTGAATCCATCGTGCGACGCTTCAGCACGCAGGCGATGTCGCTCGGCTCGCTGAGCCCTGAGGCGCACAAAACGCTGGCGCTCGCGATGAACATGCTTGGTGGCCGAAGCAATACGGGCGAGGGCGGGGAAGACCCAAAGCTTTATACAGAAGAACCTGAGGCTGCGAACAAGATCAAGCAAGTGGCGTCCGGCAGGTTCGGCGTTACTGCGAACTATTTGGTGCATGCGCAAGAGCTCGAAATCAAGATGGCGCAAGGTTCGAAGCCCGGAGAAGGGGGCCAGCTTCCTGCGAAGAAAGTTACCGAGTATATTGCACGCATACGGCATGCGACGCCGGGCACTCCCCTTATTTCACCTCCGCCGCATCATGATATTTACAGCATTGAGGATCTTGCCCAGCTCATTCACGATTTGCGGGCAGTGAATCCTCATGCGCGCATTGGTGTGAAGCTGGTTTCCGGCGCCGGCGTGGGAATTATTGCCGCCGGAGTTGCAAAAGCCGGCGCGGATGTCATTACCATCAGCGGACATAACGGCGGCACAGGTTCATCGCCGCTGACTTCCATCAAAAATACCGGCTTGCCGTGGGAAATTGGGCTGCGCGAGACACACGAAACACTAGTTCGTGCTGGCTTGCGCTCGCGTGTCGCCCTGCGCGTCGACGGGGGACTTAAGTTTTCACGCGACATTCTGATCGCTTCCATTCTCGGCGCGGACGAATTTGGTTTTGGTACTGCGTCACTTTTGGCAATCGGCTGCGTGATGGCGCGGCAATGCCATCTGAATACTTGTCCCGTGGGAATCGCGACGCAAGATGAGACGCTGCGCATGCGATTCAACGGAAAACCGGAAATGGTGGTGGCTTATTTCCGCGCGCTGGCCGAGGAAGTCCGCAACAAACTTGCTGAACTTGGCGCGCATTCGCTTGTGGAATTGAAGGGCGCTTACGATTGCCTGCGTCCGCGTTCGGTGAATTATGCAGAAACGCCGGCGTTGGCGCTTGAATCCGATATGTCGTTCCGGATTGCGCCGCAACAGGCTCCCGGTTTGCATGCCGCCGTTGGCGAAACTCCTGTTATGCCAGCGATGGATTTCTCTGCAACTGCTCCAGTGCAGATTCGTAATTCTGACCGCAGCGTTGGCGCTGGACTTAGCGGCGAAAGAATGCGCGCGCTAGCGTTCAAGAACATTTCCGAAGAGAATTCGGTTCATGAGTTTGTTGGGGCGGCTGGACAAAGCTTTGGCGCATTTGTTTGCGAAGGCATGACGCTGAAGCTGAACGGCGAAGCGAACGACTACGTCGGCAAGGGGCTCTCCGGCGGTACGATTTCTATTTCTTCGGGACCGAGTGCTTCGCGCCGAGGCGATGTGCTGGCGGGGAATACCGTATTGTACGGTGCGACTTCGGGCCAGCTTTTTGTCGCGGGACGTGCGGGAGAGCGATTTGCGATTCGTAATAGCGGAGCACTTGCAGTTGTAGAAGGCGTTGGACAGCATGGTTGTGAATACATGACTGGCGGCGTCGTACTTGTGCTTGGGCCGCTCGGCCTGAATTTTGGCTCGGGCATGACGGGTGGACTTGCTTATGTCTTGCGAGCAGAAGCAGAAGACGTGCTCCACAAGGACTTTGTGAAATTGGAAGAAGTCGAAGCAACGGAAGAAGCGTGGTTGCGCAGAACTCTGCTGGAACATGTGAATTTGACGCAGAGTCCTCGTGCTGCGCGATTGCTGTCCCGGCGCGGTTCGATCGGGCTTATGCGAGTGCAGCCACTGCACTTTCAGGGAAGCATAGAAAAAACCTGGGCTCCTCACTTAGGCGCACTTGGTCTTGTGGATGCCGTGCAGCAGGTGACTGTTCCTGTCTCCGCTGTTTCTCAGGCTATTCATGCCTGAACGCTCTTTGTTCTGCTTTTGGCATACTGAATTCGATATAATCCACGCTTGAACGGACGGTTATGGATTTTGACCAACTGACAACTTTTGTTTATGTGGCCAAACTGAAGAGTTTTTCCCGCGCAGGCCAAAAAGTGTTTCGTTCTCAATCTGCAGTGAGTGCGCAAATCCGCCAATTGGAGCAGGCTTACCGTTCGAAACTTCTGGATCGCTCGGCGAAGTCTGTTGAGTTGACACCCGCCGGTGAGGTGCTTTTCGATTACGCGGAAAGACTCCTTCGTTTACGCGATGAATCGGTGCAGGTGGTGGCAGATCGTGGAAACGTAGTTCAAGGACCCGTTGTCTTCGGCGCGAATGAAGCGACGTGCCTTTATCTTTTGCCGGACATTTTTGCGGAGTTCCAGAAGCGCTATCCGCAGGTCCACATCAGTATTTATCGCAATTTTAGCCACAAAATTTTGCAGCGTGTGGAAGACGGTTCCGTGGATGTCGGGATTGTGACGCTGCCCCTGAAATCGCCCAATCTGAAAGTGCACAGCATTTATAAAGACCGGCTGCGTTTCATGGTCAGTGTCCGGAACCCGCTGGCGCAGCGTTCGAAAGTGACGCTGGAAGAAGTTGCATCGCAGCCTCTGATTTTTCCGCGCACCGGATTTACGCGCCAGGTCCTAGACAAGTTGTTTCGGCCGTACCGTTCTCGTGTGCACGTCGCCATGGAATTGCCAAGCATCGGCATGATCAAGCGTTTCGTCGGGGCCGATGCGGGTGTTTCCTTCATCAGCGAAAGTTTTGCCAAGGATCAGATCAAAGCAGGTGAAGTGAAACTCTTGAGCGTGGAAGGAGTCGACCTCTGGCGCGAACTTGGTCTGGTTTATCGGCGTGACCGCAGTTTGCCCCGCGCCGCGCAAGCACTTATCGGACTCATTCGAGAACATCGCAAGGGTTCAGAAGCCGACTCCAGCGCTCACTAGACGCATCCAACAACAAAGTCACTTCCTGCACGATCGAAATTGCACGATGTAGCTCGCAAGGACCGAAGTAATGCCCTGGTGAAACGCTTACCCTTCCTGCCTCACTACTAGCTTGAACCACTCGGGAACTCGACCTATAAGCTCGGCGCAGAAACGCATTTCCTGCCACCTCGCCGCGTTTTGACTGAGCCGTGTCCCGCTGCTGGAGGCAAAATCATGCGAACACTATTGGCCGTGGGAGCAATCGGAGAGTTTGTTAAACAGGTGCAATCCACTCTGACAAAAGCTGGATTTGACACCAAAGGGGCGGACGGTTGGTACGGAAACAAGACAGGGGCGGCTGCCCAAGCGTATCAGCAAGCGAACGGACTCCAGGCATCTGGAAATATCGATGACTCGACGTGGCCTGCGCTGATGCAATCGGCCGTTCCTCCTGTTGCCCAGCGCTCCCTGCAGCTCACTTCAGCATTCGAAGGGCATGGTTTTGAACTCGCCGTGGGAAATTTTGATGGAGCGTTGCTGACTTGGGGAATTATCGGTTTCACGTTGACCGCGGGTGAAATTCAGGAAATCGTGCAAGCAATCAATGCTTCGAATCCTCAATTGTTGGATCAAGCGTTTGGCACGAGCAAGCAAGAACTCCTTCAGTTGATGACGGCTTCCAGGGATCAACAAACTGCGTGGGCCAATGCGCACACGCTGCCAAATGGCAGCCTTGTGCAATCGTGGCGAACGATGTTTGCAGTGTTCGGCTCCTTTCCTGAAGTGCAAGCGGAACAGCTACGCCACGTGAACCAGGACTATTTAATTCCCGCGATCGCCACTGCAAAAATGTTGGGTTTCAAGTCCGAGCTTGGACTTGCTCTGGCGTTCGATATTCACGTGCAGGACGGAGGGATCAAAAACACCGCCCTCAACCAAATTCAGCAACAATCAAGCCCCGGAATGGCTGAGTCTGATTTGCGTGTAATCGTTGCGAATGCCGTGGCGGATTTTGCGCGACCGTCATTTATGGATGACGTCCGCAAGAGAAAGCTCACAATCGCAACCGGACAGGGCCAGGTTCACGGACACAACTTCGTGCTGGAAAACTGGGGACTCTCCGGTGCGTTTCCGGCGAGCGAACTCGCTTGAATTGTTTTTGAAAAATCTAGTTTTTGACGGTGAAGTCGAGGCTCGAAATGGAACGCGAAATCACGTTTTCCTGAATTTGAATCAGGTCGCTGTCCGCGAAAGTCATTCCCAGGGCTGTAAGAACGTCTTTGCCGCGCGAAATCACGACCAAAGTGCCTGACCAGTCGTGATTGTCTGCCATTCCGCGATATTTGTATTCAACGGCCGGCATGCCGCCGACGGTGATTTTGCGTTGGGAAATCAGGCGGTAGTTGTCGTAAATCTCGCGCAAGCGTTTCTCAACTCCTGAAGCTGCAGCTTCAAGCGGCTCCTTCGTTTTTTCCTCGCCAACTACCATCAGCGTGGATTCGTTTGATGTGCCCATTGCTACGATTGCATTTGGCAGCGCTTTACGGGCGTCTTCGATCAGCTGCCAACTCGGCGCTTTGTACATACGGAAGCCATGCGTGAAATTCGTGTACTGATTGCCCTGGATCTCTTCCTTGTTTGGCGGCGGCTCATCTTTCGGTGGAGCAGGGAGAGTGGCACTGGATGCCAGCGTTCCGTTTGCCGCGGGTGCAGGAGTCTTGATATTGGGAGCAGCGGCATTTGTCGCTGATGCATTTGATGGAATCGCGGGGCGAACGCTGGTGTTCGGAATTTTGTTTTTTGCGGAAACTTCCGTCGTGTTGCCCGAGTTCGGCGCAGGATTTGATTCGGGCGCAGGCGAAGTCTCTGTTTTTGCGGGCTGAGCCGCAGGTTTCGAATCATTTGGCTGGCCAGCCGGAGAATTTGGCACGATCGCGGCGATCTTGTCCTTTTCGACGAGCACATATCCATAGTCGGTTTTGACTTTGAACATATTGTCTTCGTAAGCGACGATCACGCCGTAGAGTTTCTTGCCGTCTTTGAGGCGGATTTCATCAGCTGACGCCGGCATCGCCGCCATTGCTGAAGCAATGGCAAAAGCCAGGCCGCAGGCACCGTTCTTCGCAGAAATACGCATAAGCTGAGTATGCGTCCGCGCCAGTCTGGCTGCAAGATTCACTCGCGCGGACGTGTCCGGCGAGCCACCTCTGTAAGCAGTACGGCAGCGCGGGCTGCAAGGTGCTCAACGTCCGCCAGCAGCTGGCTGAGTTTTCCCCGCGTAGCATCGTCCAATCTCGCGTGATTCTGCTGAGCGGCGAGCGCTTCGCCAAGCAGGCGCAGCGCTTTTCTGTGACGCGGATTCAGCCGTTCCCAAAGACGCTGCTTTCCACTCCGGTTTCTGCCCAGCCATTCTTCGGCACTGCCCGCAGGGCGCCCATCTGCGGGCTCAGCCGGCTTCTCGCGGCGACTTGTTCGCGGGTAGAAGTGCATTTCAGTGGTTCTCGGGCTTTAGCGCGGCCAAGGATTCGCAATTCAGTTGCCCACTGGGTTCAACGCGGCCGGTTACTTTGAACGTGCGCATTTCATATACAAGCCCGCCATAACGATCGTAAACATCGGGGAAGAGCACGGTTTCAAAAATACCGCGCTGGTCTTCCAATGTCAGAAACATCATGTCGCGGTAATTTTTTGTGCCGACATGCCGGTGTGTCACCGCCCAGCCGCAGAGCGTTACGCGTTTGCCGACGTGAGCGGGCAATTCATCGCTCCAAAGCTCGCCGTCGCGCGGCAAAAAATCGAGCGGGTGGCCGCTGACGCAAACTTCAAGGAGTTCGCGTTCGTAACGCAGTTTTTGTTCGCGAGTATAGTCTGGCGTGTCCTCAGGTAAAGCTATCTTCGTCAAACGATGATTTGCTAAATCACCAAAGAGGGAAGTAGAGAGGGTTGCAGGTTTGGGCGTTTTTTGCGCCTGGTAAAAATTCCATTGCCAGAGCAGAGCGGACCTCATTAAGTGGCGGCCTTCGTCCACTTCATCAAATGCGCCACACTTGATAAGCGCTTCGATCTCGTCGCATTCAACGGGGACACGTTCGAGAAAATCTTCGAGCGAACGAAATTGGCCGGCATGATTTCGTGCGTGCAGAATGTTGGTGAGCGTTTCCGTCCGTAAACCCTGTACTTGCATCAATCCGATGCGCAGCGCCTTGCCTCCATCCGGCCGTGGTTCTACGGTGTATTCCATTTGCGAATGATTCACTGAAGGCAGCAACACTTTGATGCCCAAACGTTTGGCTTCTTCGACGTAAGCGGAAGGATGATAGAAGCCGGCGCTGGCGCTGCACATTGCTGCCAGAAACTCCGCAGGGTGATGTATTTTCAGGTAGGTCATGCGGTAAGAGATGTCTGCGTACGTAGCAGCGTGAGCCTTGCAGAATCCGAAAGCCCCGAATTTTTCAACCATCATCCAGGATTCACTGCGTTGCTGCTTTGTTAGGCCCATTATTCCCGCGGCTTTTTCAAATTCGCCCTGCAATCGTTCATAATCTGCCCTGCCGGAATAACTTCCAGATAGCTTTCGCACTTGATTTGCTTCTGCGAGCGACATGCTTCCGACTGCTTGCCCAATCTGCATGGCCTGTTCCAGATAAACGCAAACGCCCTTTGTGCTTTCGAGAATCGGCACCAGGGATTCATGCGGATAGATTGTTTTTTCTTTTCCGAGGAGCCGCTTTACGAATAATTCTTTGGAACCGTATTCCGCTGCGCCCGGCCGTATGATTGCCAGCGCGATAGCAACTTGCTCCAGCGTTTTTGCGCTCATCATGCGGAGCATGCCGCGCATGGCGGGCGATTCGATTTGAAAAACGCCCAACGTTTTCCCTGCGGCAATTGCTTCGCATGTTGCCGGATCGTTTTCCGGAATCGCGTCGAAATCGATATTCCTTGCTTTCGGTAACGGAGTTACTCCGTCCGGTGCAATGCCCTTTACTTCTGATTCTTCTTCTCCGTTTCTTGCCCGTTTTTCAATGTTGTCCAACGCCAGCGACATTGTCGTGAAGCCCCGCTGGCCGAGCAGATCCATTTTGATCAGGCCCAATGCTTCTACGGCATCCATGTCGTATTGCGCGACGATGATTCCTTTCGCGGCGCGCTCCAGCGGTAAATATTGCGTTAGCGGCATCGCGGCGATCACCGTCCCGCACGGATGGATCCCCAGATGCCGCGGTGCGTCATCCAGTTTCAAAGCTACTTGCAAAATTGTTTTCCATGGCTCTTCATGTACCGGCAGGTCGCGGCATTCCGGCAAGCCGCGGATTGCTTGTGGAATTTCCCGAACGGGACAATGTGGCAGCCGCTTGGTGAAGCGGTTCACTTCCAGGGGAGGCACGCCAAATACTTTTGCGATTTCGCGTACGGCAAGGCGCGCATGCATGGTGACAAAGCTTCCGATCATTGCTACATGCGGCCCTAACCGGGCCGACGCCACGTGAGGGCCTTGCTCCGCGCTTTGGGCGCCCCAGCGTTCATAAACGTAATCGATCAATTCGTCGCGCCGTGCTCCGCAAATATCGATATCAATGTCGGGGTAGTCGTCGCGCGTCTCATTCAGGAATAGCTCGAAATACAATCCCCAGCGCAGCGGACAGACGCGCGAAATGCCCAGACAATAGGTGACCATCGAACTGGCCGCGGATCCTCGTGCTACGGCCGGAATCCCGCGCCGTTTTGCTTCTTCCACGATGTCCCATACCAACAAGAAATACGCCGCAAGTTTTCTTTCTTCGATTACGTTCAGTTCATGCGCTAATCGCGAAAGCACTTCCGGCGTCACAGGCCGGTAAATACGCTGAGCGCCGTCAAAGCAGAGCTTCCACAAATAGGAAAATGGTGTTTCGCCTTGCGGCACGGGAAATTCCGGCAAGATTAATTTGCCGAGTTCAAGTTCCAGGTTGCAGCGTTCGGCGATTTCCAGCGTTGCGCGCAGTAGCTCCGGATGATCCGGAAACAAACGCTTCATCTCCGTGTACGGTTTAAACCACGCTTCACCTGTGGTGATTTCCGCTTTGCTCGATTCTTGAGAGAGCGAGGCGCCGACCGTCGTGAGCAATCCGCCCACGCGAACTGCATTCACGGCGCGATGATGCAAATGCTCTTCAGGTTTTATGAAATGAACGTTGTTGGTTGCGGCGAGCGGAATGTTTAAATCCCGGCCAATGCGTTCCGCTTCGCGAAACAATCGGCCATCGCCAGGTGAAAGGCGCTGCACCGCGAGGTAGAACTTCGACTCAAAAATTTCTCGAAGTGAACCAACCCATTCGTTGGCGTTGTCGTAGTCATGAGCCTTGCTCGCATTGCTCGTTGTTCTAACCAGTGACACCAGCGCGATAATTCCTTTGCTGTACTGCGCTAGCTCTGCGAAAGGTACTGGCTTCCCTTCGTTCTCCACGTCAGTTGTTTTTGGACTAGGTGCAGCCGTGCCCATCTGTCGCAACGTCACCAGCCGGCAAAGGTTGCTGTATCCTTCTGCGTTTTCCGCCAATAGAACGATCGGTGCGTTCGTTATTCGGCATTGAACATCCAGCTTCACTCCAACAATCGGCTTGATGCCTTTTTCCAGCGCCGTTTTATAAAAGGGAATCGCCGCATACATGCCATTCGTATCCGTCAGCGCAACGGCGGGCATGCTTGCCTCCACCGCCGCTGCGATAATCTCCTCTGGCGATGGCACCGCCCTCAAAAACGAATAATGACTGTGGCAATCGAGGTGAACGAACATACACGCCTGTGAACTCGGTTTGTTTGGTAGGGAATCAGGAAGAAAGTTTCAGAGAATGTTTATCGCGATAAACATGGCGTGGAAAGCACCAGCCCGCCCGGCTTGCTGGCGTAGTGCTCGCGCAATTGCAGGCCTTTGCCGTAAAAGAGCGCGTTCCAGCCGAAGCGTTTACGTGCATTGTCCACGCCGCGGTTCAAATACCAGCGCCGGTTCGCATTGTTATCGAAAAGTTCGTTTTGCCGGCGATCCAAATCCAGATTCACCACGTTTATGCCGACGAGCCGCACCGCCACACGGCGCGTGAATAATTTCTCAAAAAGTTCCATCGCCGTTTGGTGCAAGGCGCGTTCATCGTTGCTCGGCTTCATAAGCCGTAGCGTCTGATGCGCGGAAAAATGATCCACATAACGAATGCGCAGGCCGATGGACCGCGCCTGCCGTCCATAGTCGCGCAGCGTGGAGCCGACACGCTCGCAAAGATATTCGATCAAGCCGCCCAAAAATTCCGTATCAATCGTGCCGCCTTCAATGGTCGTTTCGCGCGAAATGGATTTTGGCGTCGCCGGCAGCATCACTTCGCGGCCATCGAGTCCGCGCGCGCGCTCCCAGATTTGTCCGCCGATCACTTCGCCAAACGCCGCTTCCAGCGCAGGCCGCGGCACGCGGCTCAGTTCCGCAATGGTCGTTACACCACGCTCGGCCAGCATCGAAGCGTGTACGTGTCCGATGCCGTGTAGTTTCTCCACTGGCAGCGGCGCAAGAAATTCCTGCTCCGTGCCCGGAGCGATCAATTTAAATCCACGCGGCCGTTGCAGCCGCGACGCAATCGCCGCCACTACTTTTGTCCGCGCCGCTCCCACGGACACGCTCAATCCCGTTTGCTGAAAAATTTCCATCTGGAGTCGCAGCAGCGTGCCGCGAAAATCCGGATACAGCCGCTCGGTGCCCGCAAAGTCCAGATAAAAATCGTCCAGCGCCGCGGTCTCCACCGCCGGCGTATACATCTCCAGTATCCGCCGCACGCGTTCCGCGTAATCGGCGTAGTGCTCATATTGGCCAGGCACAACAATCGCCTTCGGGCAAAGCTGCATCGCTTCGCGGAAGGTCATCGCTGTCTTCACGCCCTGCAGCTTTGCTTCGTAACTCGCCGAAGCCACCACGCCGCGCCCCACCAGCACCGGCTTGCCGCGCAGCTTCGGATTCAGCACCTGCTCGACGGACGCAAAGAACGCGTCCACGTCCACATGGACAATGTTTGGGACCGGACCGCTGCAGGAAGGCGCTGGGTGTGCCTGTGAGGGCTGTACAGGCGCCTCTGGCAGCGAAATAGCATTTGGGTTCAGGGCGGGGAATACGGTTTCGACACAAGCTTCCATGGCAATGCTCCCGGCGGAAAAACGGTGTGTTACGTTCAACGGGTAGCGCTTAGCCCGTTGAGCCTCGGAGGCAATAGAGCCAAGCGCTACGTTTCCCCCGCCCAGTTACCCAGTGCGGGCCGCTTCCCGTTTTCCTCTACCGCCTCGCAGTATAGCGAACAAAAAGCGAAAGTCAAGAGCTGTCTTTTTTCGGTAGTGGGTCAGTTTCTGGTTGCGCGTTTATTGCGAACTTGCGGCTGAATCCGTGATGAAATGAATCGTTAGCCTCGATGGAAATTTACCTCAAGCAGAAAAACCAAGTATTAGGTTGCATACTCGGGGGTGCTTTAGGGGACGCGTGGGGAAGACCTTGTGAAGGAAGCCCAAGTCACGTGGCTTTTGAGGTTCCCTCGCGTTCATCCGTATCCGATGACACGCAACTTACCTTGGCCACCTGTGAGTCAATCATCGAAAACCGTGGTGTTTACGCCGAACGCGTCGCGTCTTGCTTCGCAGCATGGTTTACAGCAGGACGTATCAACGGGATGGGTGCAAGTACTTTGAAGGCCTTGCGCGATTTGGCTGCCGGAGTACATTGGGCACTGGCAGGAAGCCGGGGCGAGTATTCCGCCGGGAACGGTGCGGCGATGCGGATAGCACCGTTGGCCTTCTTCTTAGATCCAGCTAACCCTGCCGACAGGACAGTGATTCGGGATGTTTGTCGAATCACCCATCACAATGACGAGGCTTACATCGGAGCGCTCGCCGTTGTGGTGGCGATCCGGGCCGGTTGCGTTGGCACTTGGTCACGCGAGAAAAACTTCTTGGCTGTGGTTGCAGAATCTTTGCCGGACTCAGCCGTGCGTGATCGGATAAAAGACTTGCTCCCGCTAAAGGGTCACCCGTCAGAGCTCGCGTCGAAATTCGGTTCGAGTGGATGGGTAGTGGACACCGTACCGCTAGCTCTATACTGCGCACAATTTATCGCAGAGCGGTCCATATCGACTGTGATAGCTCAAGCGATTGAGACGGGCGGCGATACAGATACCATTGCTTCAATCACCGGACAGATTGCAGGAACGGTTGCTGGTGTTCCTTCCGACTACGCTGAACATTTCTCCAGAATTACCGGCGGAGATGAAATCATCCAAGTTGCAGAGCGTTTCGCGGATTTTCTGAGATACGCGTGAAGAACTCAAGAGGGTTCAGGAAATCGATTGCATTTGTCAAAAACACAACGGGAGCCTGCCACCATGCTGCGGCAAACTCCCGGTTGGCTATTTGTTTTTGTCAGACGAACCTTCCAGCGGAATCACTTCCACTGTTTCGCCAGTACGCACACGAAGCGCATCCATACTGACGAAACCGAACCTGCGCGATTCCGGCTTCGGTTCCGCCGCGGACACGGTCCGGTCGCTGTAGTCCGTGCAATTACGCACCGGAAAGGGAACCACGGTGTTCGGGTTGATCAAGCGGCAGAAGGTTTCCACTTCCTTCGTGCGCTCTCCCGTACGCACGGTTCCCCAAATGCAAGTGGCGCACAACGACACGCGCCGCTTCCAGGCAAATGAAGCCCACTGAATGACACTCATGATTCCTCCTTTCCGCACGTTGCGCGTTGTTTTTTCGCTTACTCCCGGAAAAAAGTGATTTCGGTTGCTGCCGTCATAGCTTCCGCTCTGCAGGCAGCACCGCTTGAAATTTCCTTCCGGAACCGCACGGGCACGGATCATTCCGCCCGAGTTTTTCCACGAGCTCTTTTTCGCCGTGAACCACGCGGTGCCCACGCTTCACGTTCGTTTCCGAGGGGAATCCTTTTCTCCGTTTACTGCTTCGCTCAAAAGCAACCATCCTCAAACTGATGTTCGTTTCGCATGACATCCTCCTTCAAAAATCACCGCAAATTATTTGTGTGAGCTCTTTTGTAATTCATTGCATTGGAACTCACCCTTCACTCCTTCAACTTCGGTTCGATGGACGCAGCCGGAAGAATCTCCTTATCGCCGTCTTCCATTTCCTGGAATTGTTCCGCGGTAACGAAGCCGATGCTGCGTCCCGCGGTTTTTGTAACCAAGATCCAGGCAATTCTTTCCATATCGCGTCTGCTGACGATGCGTTTGTCGTCATAGGCAGAACATTCCGCGACTAGAAAAGGCACGCGCCGCTCCGGGTAGCTCGATCCGCAGTAAAACTCCATCTGCGAAGCGCTGAAACCCTTCACGATACGCGCCGAGCGGCATGTGGAGCACAACGGCTCCAAGCCTTCCGGAGTTCCATCCTTTACCTTAATCGTGACCATATTTTTTCTTTTTCTAAGAAGCGCAATACGCTTCGGAATGGCTCCTCGCGCGTCGAAACGCGAAGAGCGCGGTTTACGCGAATTTCAAAAAATACGCGTCAAGGCGGCAGACTTCGCCGCGCATCTGAATTATGTTTACGAAAATTGCCGTTGCAAAAGGAACTAGCGATCGTGAACGGACGACATCCAACCGCTGCCTGAGTGCCTTTGCACCGGCAACGCTTCAAAACGGCCCGTAGGTTTGTTTAGCCGCATGACGTCGTCCTCCCTTAGGTAGGACTTTTCGCAGAATAGCACGAATCAAGAATTTGCCAACGGAAAAATTCGCCGCGCTCGGAGCACCCTTTTCATGGATTCCAGACCCCGCGTTCTAGAGAGTCACTCTATCGGTAGTAAAGTAGGCCATGAAGTGGCAAGCTCGTGGAATGAAATTGCTTTCCGTCAATGTAGGCCTTCCGCGCGAAGTTGTTTGGCACGGCCGCCAGGTCACTACCGGAATCTTCAAAGAGCCGGTGCGGGGGCGAATCAAGCTTCGTCGCCTCAATCTCGAAGGCGACGCTCAGGCCGATCTCAATGTTCACGGCGGAAAAGACAAAGCCGTCTATTGCTACCAGCGGCAGCACTACGACTTTTGGAAGAGAGAATTAGCCGGTCACGATTTGCCGATGGGCGTGTTTGGGGAAAACTTCACGTTGGATGGACTCTTTGAAGACTCTATCCACCTCGGCGATCGCTTTGCCATTGGCACGTCGCAGGCCGTAGTCACGCAGCCTCGTATGCCGTGTTACAAGCTTGGTTTGCGATTTCAATCGGACGATATGGTGAAGCGATTCCTCGCCAGCGGTCGCACCGGTTTTTATCTAGCTGTCGTGCGCGAAGGAGAAGTCGGCGCTGGCGACGAAATGAATCTCCTCAGCCGCGATCCCAATGCCGTCCCTGTATCGGAAATCACTCGTCTTTACGTAACGAAGCGCTACGACAAGATGGATCTCACTTCCATCGAACGCGCGCTAAACGTCGCCGCTCTACCGGAAGGTTGGAAGCAATATTTTCGCCAACGCATGGATCAGCGCAGCGCCTGATAACAAACCGCGAGCTAGAAGATCTTTCGGAATGTCCAGAACAGCGTTCCCGACAGGCACATCGCGACGGGCAGCGTCAGCACCCATGCCATCAAAAGGCTCTTCACCGTGGACCACTGCAATCCCGAGTGGTTCGCCGTCATCGTTCCCGCGACTCCCGATGATAAGACGTGTGTCGTACTGACCGGCAAGCCAAACGCGTCTGCCGCGCCGATCGTCGCCATCGCCGTAATTTCCGCCGCCGCTCCCTGTGCGTACGTCAGGTGATTTTTCCCAATTTTCTCGCCGACAGTGACCACAATGCGCTTCCATCCGACCATTGTGCCCAAGCCAAGCGCAAGAGCTACCGCGACCTTTACCCAAAGTGGAATAAATCTCGTCGCTTTATCAACGTGTCCTTTGTAATTCTTCAGCACGGCCACGTCCGCGGTAGCCAAAACAGGCTTGCCGCTTTTCTGCATGATCCGCAGAGCTTCGCTGGCTAGATACATGTCATTACGGAAGTTACGTACCTTATCGCCTGGAACCTTCGAAAGTTCCTTGAAGAGCGCCATTTCCGTGCCGATATCGTTCACCAGCGTCCGCATTGCCAGCATCGTGTTTGGTGTAAATTCTTTCGTGCGGATAAACTCCGTAACTTCGTCGCGAGGATCGCCGATCACCGCCTGACCTTCCACATACTTATTGAGCGTGTCGGCCGCCTGCCGGGAAACTGCAATAAAATCTTCCGACTGGCGCGGTGTTACGGCATGGTTCAACGCATACGTGGTTGGAACCGTGCCTATCAGAATCAGCATGATCAATCCCATGCCTTTTTGGCCGTCATTGGAACCATGGAAGAAACTCACGCCCGTGCACGTCAGCATCAGCAATCCGCGAATCCAGAATGGCGGCGGTTCCGTTCCTTCCGGCGCCTCGTAGAGCTTTTTGTCCTTGATCAGTGCTTTCATCGTCAGGAAGAGCAGCAACGCGCAAACGAATCCCACAAGCGGCGAAATCAGCAGCGACTTCCCGATATTTGCAGCCTGCGCCCAATCCACACCGCTGGTTCCCGTGCGAGCCGACATCAGCTGATTTGCAATGCCGACGCCGATAATCGAACCAATCAAAGTGTGCGAACTTGAAGCTGGCAGGCCGAAGTACCACGTTCCCAAGTTCCACAAAATCGCTGCTACCAACAACGCAAACACCATCGCAAAGCCTGCGCTGCTGCCCACCTGCAAAATCAACTCCACCGGCAGCAACGAGACGATGCCGAAAGCTACGGCTCCCGTCGAAGTTACGACTCCCGCGAAGTTGCAGAAGCCCGACCACGTGACCGCCATGTGCGGCTCCATCGCATGCGTGTAAATCACGGTCGCCACGGCGTTTGCCGTATCGTGGAATCCGTTGACGAATTCAAACCCGAGCGCGACAAATAGCGCTACGCCGAGCAGGATGTACGGCAGAGCCGAACCCGCGTGCAGCGAAATCAGGTCTTGCGAAAGATTCCAGCCGATATAAACGACGCCTGCTATTAGCACGGCGACAAAAATCAACGTGCCGATAAGGCCCGGCCCCTTCGACATCTTCTCGTGCACGGCAGCAGGTGTGGGCGACGCAATTGTAGCCATAAGGCTCCTTGAAAATGAGTGCTGTAAGCCGGCGAGCGGGAAATTGCCGGTCTGGGAGCCTGCGTTATACGAAAGCTTTGTTACAATTCGATGAATCCAGTGCGTTTATTTATTCATATTCGGAATTGCAAACGGCGAGTCAGTTTTTTCGAGCAACTGGGAATACTTTTCAACTAAATCCCTGTTTTTTCACGCGCTTGCTTGACAAATGCCACCGGCAAAGGCAACTTGACGCTCGGAGTAAAAAGAGTGAATGGGCTTTTTCTAGCAGCTTTGATCGGCATCTTTGTTGGGTTGCGATGCTTGACGCCACCTGCTGTTGTTGCCTGGGCCGCTCTTCTTCATTGGATTGATCTAGATGCCTCTCGCTTGCATTTCCTCGCCAGCAAACCCGCCGTTATCATCCTCACGCTTGCAGCAATTGGCGAACTCATTGCAGACAAACTCCCTTCTTCGCCAAATCGCACTGCTCCCCTGGGTTTGAGCGCGCGAATTGTGCTTGGCATGCTATGCGGAGCTTGCATTACCATTGCCGGACACCAACCAAGCTGGGCCGGCGCTGTGCTTGGTTTGGCTGGAGCTTTGGCGGGCGGTTTTGGAGGGTTTCTTGCTCGCACTCGATCTGTGAAAGCATTAAAGTGCCCCGATTTTGTGATAGCGGTTTTGGAAGACGCCGTCGCTATCGGAGGCGCACTCTTCGTTGTTACTCGGTTCTAAACGCATGCCAGCCTCAAAATCATCGCAGCCAGCGCGCTACGACGCCGTTGTCATAGGCTCTGGCCAGGGCGGAACCCCGCTTTCTCAGGCGCTTGCTGGTGCGGGTATGCGCACCGCGCTCGTTGAGCGCGAACACGTGGGTGGTACTTGTATCAACGAAGGTTGCACTCCAACCAAAACAATGGTCGCCAGCGGTCGAGTCGCATACCTCGCGCGACGTGCCGCCGATTATGGCGTTCATGTTGGTTCTCCGAAAATTGACATGCTCCGCGTGCGCAAACGCAAACGTGACATCGTGAATTTGTTTCGGGGTGGAAGCCAAAAGCGTATCGAGCGTACGGCAAATCTGGATCTGATATTTGGGCAAGCGGAGTTTACAGGGCCAAATTCAATTGTTGTTCAAAATAAGAAGCGCCAGGAGAGCGTACTCACAGCGGACCGTTTCTTCATCAACGCGGGTTGTCGTCCATCCGTGCCGAAAATCACCGGTCTCGAAGACGTCCCGTTTCTGGACAGCACGTCCATCATGGAATTGAATGTCGTCCCGGAACATCTCTTGGTGCTGGGCGGTGGTTACATTGGACTCGAATTCGGCCAGCTTTTTCGCAGGCTTGGTAGCCGCGTCACGATAGTTCAGTCCGGCAGCAGTTTGCTTACTGGAGAAGATCCCGACGTCGCCGAAGCCGTTGCCGAAATTCTCAAGGAAGACGGAATCCATATATTACTCGACGCGCGTGCGGAAAAAGCAGCTCGACATGGTTCGCGTATTCATCTGAAAATTCGCACCGGCGGCAAGATGAGAAACCTCGAAGGATCACACTTGCTCGTCGCTACCGGGCGAATTCCGAACTCAGACACGCTCAATCTTTCCGCGTCGCAAGTTGCCACGGATGTTCGCGGATTCATTCAAGTCAACGACAGGCTTGAGACTTCCGTAAAAAACATCTACGCCCTCGGTGACATCAAGGGCGGACCCGCGTTTACACATATCTCTTATGATGATTTCCGGATCATCCGCACTAATCTGCTTGAAAAAGGAAATGCTTCCACTGCGGGTCGGCTCGTTCCGTACACGCTCTTTATCGATCCTCAATTCGGTCGCGTCGGTCTTTCCGAAACGGAGGCCCGCGAACAGAATCGCTCAATCCGTGTCGCCAAGATGCCAATGAGCTATGTCGCGCGCGCTCTGGAAATTGACGAGATACGCGGCTTCATGAAAGCCATCGTAGATGCAAAAACGGGTCAGATACTAGGCGCCGCAGTGCTTGGCATCGAAGGCGGTGAAATCATGTCGCAAATTCAGATCGCCATGATGGGCAAGCTGCCCTACACCGTGCTGCAAAACGCTGTTTTTTCCCATCCGACGCTGTCCGAATCGCTCAACAATCTATTCAACCACTTTGTTTAAGGCGTGCGAACTGCCCCTAAAAGACGTGCCCTAACTGAAAAAACCATTTCTCATGACCTGATTCGCCCACGCTTCCACCAAGAAAAATCGGGCCAAGTGCAGTCTGGGCGACAATACCCGCGGCTATGTCACTGGGAAATCTGCTTTGATTTGTAAACCCGTACATCTTTCCGAACTCAAACGACGCCGTTGCATAAATCTTTTTTCCAACAAATGGCGGCAACGTGAACAGATCGTGCAAATAGCCTGCGCGGAAGACGTAATACTGATTGCCGAATAATTCATTGGTGCCGTAAGCGCTCAATCGCCCGGGTCCGCCCAGAAAATATTGCGGAATTCCCGTGTGGCTAAATCCAAAAGTGCTTGCGCCTTCCGCAGTAAAGAAAATCGAGCCAGGCCTTGAGATTGGCTGAAAATAGCCTAAGCGCATGTCCATCGCGGGAAAATTCTCTGTTGCACCGGGGCTTGTGTCTATGTAGCGAAACAAGGTGTCGAACTTGTAGCCGCGCCGGGGGATAATTGGATCGTCCGTGTGGTCTATCAAAAATGCCAGTCGTGCATCTCCCGTTCGACCTTCTACCGAAGCAAATTCCGGAGTGCCCAGCCGCAGCTTCGCGTTGAAATACCCAACCTCATATCCCACGCGTATTTCTGCAAATCGGCCAAAGCCGAATCCAACATCTGCTCCGACGCTCGCTCTATCCAGCCGGTATTCCGCAAGCGGATCGTTCATGCGATAAATCTTGAAATTCGCATCGCTTAGACTCACCCTTGGCGCAACAAACCATCGGCTCACCGCGGTCAGTGGTTTGTAAAGTTCGCTCGATATTCCATACGTATTTCCAAACAGAATGTCCGTGCGCCACTCGGACCGGTATCCGAACTTGTCCTGAAACGTCAGCCTCGCGGCTTGCGTGAAATTCACGTCGCCGCTTTCCGAGCCGTCCACTTCGAATCCAAGCTGCAGATAGGGTGGCGCGTAATTCTTTTCATGCACTGTAATCAGTAAGCCGCTTTGATCCCCGTCTTTCACAATGGAATAGCCTGCCCAGTCGAATTTCCCAAATCCGGTCAGCCGCGTCAGCAGTTGGTCTAGCTTTGCGCCATTGATTGGCTTGCCCGCCAGCGAACTCAGAAACTCCTGCATGTGTTTCGCGGTATTTGCATCCGTTCCTTCCACTTTCACGAACTGGGGCACGGGAACCGTCGATTGTCTCCGTCCATCGCGCGTTTGCAAATATTCGGTCCATTTCGCGTCGTCCAGCGAATACGGGCTCAAGATTTGCTGTTTTGCTTCTGCAGCCCGAGCGCCTTTATTGATGATCGTGTCCGCCTTCGGATAGTCCATCGAACTGAAGTCACGCAGATTCACGTTGACGATCAGGTCAGCCCCCGAAAGCCCACGAAGCTCATTTTCGCGAATTACCACGTCAATCGAGCGGCCGAGTACGCTAAAGAGCGATTGGATCTCTTCCGGTTTGGCAGGTGCGGTTTCCAGGTGCACTGCAATGACAACATCGGCTCCCATTTGCCGCACCACGTCCGTCGGCAAATTTCCAACGAGGCCGCCATCTACGTAGACTTTTTCTCCATTGCGCACTGGTGAAAAAATTCCCGGAATGGACATCGTTGCACGCAGCGCGCGCGGCAAAGACCCCTCTCCAAATACCTCCTCTTTTCCCGTCACGAGGTCCGTGGCCACACACCGAAAGGGAATCGGCAACTCATCGAACGACTTCAATTTAGAGTAGGCCAGCGTCTCACGATCAATAAGCAGAGTGATTTGATGGCCCGCGTTCAGCCCGGCTGGCAGCGACACTCCTTTCTTCAAGCCCAAAACAATCTTGTTCTGAAATGCTCTGCTGTCTTCTTTTCTTCGATAGGAGAGGTCCTCATAGGGAGTAGAACCGCCGACAATGATGTCCCAGTCCTGCGCCTCCACGATTTCTTTCAGTTCCTTCGGACTTTTGCCGGTGGCATAGAAACCACCGACGAGTCCTCCCATGCTCGTTCCCGCAATGTAATCCACTGGAATATGGTGATCTTCGAACCATTGCAGCACGCCAATGTGCGCGAGTCCTAAAGCCCCACCGCCTTCCAGCGCGACTCCAATTTTGGGCCGCGGCTTTGGCGATACCTCGTTTGTTGCATTCGTGGGGGTAGCATTTGGTGGCGCCGAAGGTTGCTCTTGCGCGGCCACGGAACTCGCAAAGACCAGAGTGAGCACAGCAGAGGCAAACAGAAACCGTCTCATGGACAGCCCCCAATTCTAAGCGACACACAAGAAAGTCTACTTTGCTTGTCGAGGGGAGGGAACTATCACAGTCTTCAAAGTGCTTCTGTGGAACAACGATCGCTTTCCTTGCAGTCGAACTCTGCCTCGATTGTTTCGCAAGAGAGAAGTGAAATGACAAGGCGGGCGATGAATCGAGCCGTGCTGAACCACCTCAGGTAAAATAAAGGTATAGGGAATTTGTATTCAGAGAGAACTCACAGCATGAGCGAAACGCCAAACAAAGCTGCACTCGATACGCTCGACCACGTCGCGGTAAGCGTGCGTGACGTCGCGGAATCCGTGAACTGGTACACCACCCATTTCAAATGCAAAGTTATTTATCAGGACGCAACCTGGGCGTTGCTTGAATTCGGCAATGTCCGCCTGGCTTTCGTCATTCCGGAGCAACACCCTCCTCACATCGCCATATTGGGTGACCCCGGCGCACACGGCGAACCCAAAACGCATCGCGATGGAACCTCATCCGTTTACATTACGGATCCGGACGGCACGAATGTCAAAATCTTGGCTCTTGCCGTGAAGTGAATTGTTCAGTGGTTGGTGAACGATTGCGCTGGCACGTTCACTTGGCGTGTCCTGGCCTTGGCAAGTTTGGTTCCCTCCCAAGACAACACAGCGTGCCCGAAATCAATTGTCACTCGGTCCGCATTTAGCGCCAGCAATGGCAGGAAGCCGTCCAACGCATCCTTGGCGTACGGCCAGCTCATCTTGCGCAACACTCCTGGCCCTTCCAGTTTCGTGTCGCTCAATCGCATGTCCTTGGTTTCGAAGTACGAGACTGGCGTCACCGTATAGTTTGTACTCAGGGCTCCCTGCTTCAGCGAATTCAGTTTGACCGGCTTCGTCTTCATCCGATCCTGATCCAGCGTTACCACTTCCACTCCCGTCGAAAGCGCCAGCTTCACCGGCGTCCCTTTCCACTGTGCATCCACCGCATACCCCACTTCGCACTTCAGCAGCGGAACCTTATGTTCTCCCCCCGCCGTAGGCCCGAACACCAGCCGCCTTTCCGCGAAGTCCACCATCACACTCTGCCGCTCCAGCACGTCCAAGCCGATCACTCCTGCTATCCCTTGTGGCACCGCTGGGATTTGCGACAGATCCACAAGGAAAGCTCGAAAATCAGGAATGATCATCTCCCCAAGCTCTAGCTGATTAATTCCGACATCCGTGGACTGGATTGAATTGGCGAAATGAGTCACTTCCAGTTTTACTCCGGCTGCCTGCGCGGGAGCGTACTCGCGGTCAATCAGTGTGACCGTTGTTCCAAAGTCCACCACGAAGTGTAGATTTTTATGTCCGCCGATCGCGCCCCGAACAATGATCATGAATCCCTCCGTATAGTCGAAGGGAATCTCGTATCGGGTCGTTTCCGTTGCCCCGCTGGAAGTGGGGGTTACATTCATCTGAGCGGGAAGTTGTGCGGCAACGAGTAGGAAGAAAACTGTGGAACGGAGAATCTTAAGGATCATGTGCGTACCCTCGAAGAACCGTGGCCACTCTTCGAGAGAGACGTTTCAGAACGAAAAGAGTTCAGAGCGCGGCGCTGAATTGAACGTCAATTTTTGCTAAGTAACGCGAAGTGACTTCTAAATTTGAAGTCACACGGCAGGTTTTGGCTTTGTGGAGATACCACGAACGTACTTCAGAGCCAGCGCGATTCGTTTGGGCTTATTCCAGATGGACAGTCGGCTTGATCGTGCCTTTGCTCCGGGCGATCTTCAGAAGCTCCGGATAAAATTGCACAAAGGAATGTTCCACGGCTGCGTTTTGATCGTGACAGTTCCAACAATCGTTCTTGCTTGGTTTTGTCGCTTCCGATGAGCCTTCCGTAGCATTGAATCCGAAGTAGGCCCACTTGTCCTCGAACTTCTTTTCGTCTTTAACTTCTACGTCCAGCCCCATAAACTCGCTCTGAAAATTACCGTGCTTGTTGATCGAGCCTTTCGACGCCGAGCCATAGAGCTCCAGCACAAACATCGTTTTGTCTGGCCATGTTCCATGTTGCACGTAGTAGTCATACGAAGAAGGCGTTACAAATACATTTGTGAACATCAAGTGCCCGTCTGGTGTCGGATTGTCCGAATAGCTCATACCATATCCGGAAGACAAGTAGACCCATTTCCGGTATCCCGTTGGCCGCACGAGCTTTCCGTCTGTCGCGTACTGCGGTGCACCTACTGTCTCCGCCGCGCTCACACTCGGTTGCGATTGTCCCATCCAGCTTGCAATCCCTGCCATCAGAGCAACACACGCCCCCAAACTGAAAGCTTTCTTCATTCTTTTTCTCCTGGTTTTGCGGTGTGGCTAGAATGCGCCCGTACTGGTTCCTCGTCTAGAACAAAACTGACTTTTTAAGTTATTTCTTAGCGGCACTTATAGCGAAGTTGTGTGCCGCATTATGGAGAAATTCTCTGAACTTTGCCGGCGTCTCGCCCACAATGGACTTGAACACTCGACCCATGTGGCTCTGGTCCGCGAATCCCGCCGACAAAGCAATCTCATCCAGAGCAGGCCATCCCTGAGACATTTTTGCGCACACGAATTGCACGCGCAGCCGGTTCACGTACTCGCCCATCGTGCAGCCGTGCTTCTTTCGAAAAACTCGCGAAAGGTGGATGGGATGAAGGTCTAGTTCGTCCGCAACCGCGTCGAGCGTAATCTGAGTCCGAAACGATCCGTGAAGCAAGTCCAGTGCCCGTTTCACCCACTCCGGCGATGCTTGCTCCTTATTCAGGTTCACCTGCGCGCACCGCTCCAGCATATCGCCGCAAATCTCCTCCATTTGCAAAGCGTCCAGCGTCCCTGCACGAAACGACTGGTAAAGCCTGACTCCGAGCCAGGTCGTCATCGTTCCGTACAAATCTGGCGTGAACTTTGGCGCCGTCATGTACTGCCGCGCTCTCTGCCAAAAAATATCCCGTACCTCAATGCAAAACATGAGTGAACCGCAGACTGGAATTTCATCTTCGTGAGTCAGCCCCGGTGGATGAAATCCAATTGTGAAGGGGCCGTACTCCGTCGCTCTTTGCGTGAATCGCTCCGTATACCCGCCATCCAGAAGCAGGCCGAAGTAGGCGGACTCGTGCGTATGAACGGGAAGCTTGCGTCCGTGGACGTGGTGCACTTCTGTCAGAACAAGTCCTGCGGTCTCGAATCGCTTCCGCGTCGCTCCGTAAAACTGCCCGGTCTGGAGATTGGTGCTCATGCCGGCTTGTGGCTCGCCTGGAATTCTTGATCTCTTTGACGCGCGAACTACCTGCTCGTTTCACCTTGCGCTGCTTCCGTTGCCTCACAAAGAGCCGCATTGGCTTCTTGTTCTGGACTTTTTAATCGGTTCGCAAGCGCAATCCCCAGAAGCACCAGCGCCCCGCCAACGAGTAGCGGTGCGGTCAACGGCTCCTGCAAAAGCAACGCCGCAAGCACTGCCGTCAGTGGGCCTTGCGAGAGCAAAGAAACCGAAGTCACAGTCGCCGGCAAATGTCCCATCGCATAGGTCAGCGCAAAATACCCGCCCAGTTGTGACACCAAACCTAATCCAACGAGCGCAGCAAGGGAGTGCCCTGACGGAATACCCAGCGGTACCCGTAGAATTAAATTCAATATCAATAAGAACGCCGCGCTCGACATAATCGCCAGCCGCAAAAACACCAGTGTGCCTGTGTGGCCACGCACCTTCTCGGTCGCAATCAGATACACTGCAAAGCATGCCGATGCTGCCAGCGCCATCGCGTCGCCCCACCCCAAATGCGCGCGCTGCACCAAATCTCCCCACACAATCACCAACGATCCCGCTACGGCGAGCGCCAATCCAAGCCAGAACGCTGCGCTCGGCCGCTTTCGAAACACAAGCCACGTAATCAGCCCAACGAAAATCGGAGTGTTATTTCCCAGCAGCGTTGCGTTCGCGGCCGAAGTCTGCAGGATGGAAGTGTTGTAAAACGCCAGGTCCAGTGCGAAGAAAAGTCCACCGACGCAAATAATCGCAAGCGTTCGCCCGTCAACCCGTGGCGTCTTTCGATCAAATAACCAAGTTGGGGCAAGCACGAACGCAGGAATCAACAAGCGGTAAAACGCTGACGCTGGCCCGGGAATGTCCGTCCAACGAACGAAGATCGCCGACCACGCAATACATAGAACCCCGCCAATAAGCGCAAGGTAAGCCAGCGAACGGCCGGAAGACGCTGCAGCACTCATCGCGGGGGAGGAAGCAGGTCGTTATATTCCGGGTGCTTCGCCATGAAGGAAGCTGTGTAAGAGCATGCGGGGACAACTTCCAGCTTTTTGCTGCGCGCATATTCGAGCGCCACACGCGTGAGCTTTGCCGCAAGTCCGCGGCCTTCCAGCTCCTGTGGCACTTCCGTGTGTTGAATCAGCATTCGGCCTGGAACTATCTTGTAAACCAGCACCGAAGTCAGTCCTTCCAGCTCTGCCTCGAAGCGATGTGCCGTTTCGTTGTGTTTCACTTCGACCTGGTCCCAAGCAAATCCCATTACGAGTTTTTCCCGTCCGCGCTTTGCGCATCGTCCGCCAAAAACATTCGTGCCAGCTCTCCGTGTTCCATCACGACGTTCGGATCGCTCTGAATTGCGTCAAAATATTTTTTCTGGAAAGCGTCGCCGTTTGCCGTGGGCGAAAACATCTTTCGCGCAAGGGATACCGCCGTATCTGCATCGGCTGGCATCACCGCTGCTTCGCCGGTCAGCGTTTCATCAAGCCGTACCACAAACTCTGAAATATTGTGAAGCCATGCAAATTGCGGATGGTCCACCACGAGCCGGAAAAACTCGCCGGTATTCACCGCGCCAAACTCTTTCTCGTAAATGCGGCGCTCCATATCAATCAGCGATTTGTGCAAACGCAGAAGCGCGCTGCGTAGCGCGACCAATTTCTCGCGCGCGGCCGGATCGTCCCCTGCGCGCCTTGGATTGCTTGGAGATGCTGTGCTCATCGATTTGAGGCCCTAGTCATGATATCGCTGCTCTCCCACGGGCAACGCAACCGCAAGCCTGTTTCCGGGCGGCGGCAAAGGACACGTCGCATAGGGTGTGTACGCACACGGAGGATTTTGCAATTTGTTGAAATCCAGAACTAGCTCGCCTGGTTTATCAAGCCCGTTGGAAGGGAATCCCGTATAAAGAAACCGGCAAGCTCCATATGTCGTGGTTGCGCTCGTCGTATCTCGCAATATGAAAAACAAATCCGTGCTTTTGGGATCTTCCAGCACCGGTTCTAACCTGTACGCCTTACCTTGCAAAACAAATTCAGCAGTGCCAGGTACTGGCGCCGGATAGCTTGTTCCCACAAGCGTCGCCAGCGAAATCGTCTTTGCAGGCGAGTAGGGAATCCATTTCGCGGTAACCCGATACGCCGCGTCAGGCCCATACCACTTCAACCCGTGAAATTGCTGAAGCGTTGGTGAGTTTGAATCCTTAATGCGCAAAGCAAATCGGTCTTCGCGCCGGATTGCATACAAATTCAGCGTCCCGATCATCAAGTGAGGATTGTTGCTGTCGTTTTCCGCGTCGGTACGAAGCACTTGCTGTTTCGCTGCGCTGCCTCCTACCGTTAAACCAGCAGGGAAGCCGTCCTTCGGGGGCAACAACGTCACCACATTATTTTCGAGATGAAAAATTCCCAAATGAGCGGGACATGCCGCCGAAAGTTTCACTTTGTTGTCCGGCGCTGAACCTACGCTTGTGTCTCCCGGCTGCAGCCATTCCAATCCAACCAGCGATAGCCAGCCGTCCGGTTTTTGTAATCCGGCGGCACGCTTTTCGCGGAACGCGTCAATCTCTTTCTGCCAGGAAGTATCCTGTGCGGGCGTTGCTGCCGCCACGAATGAGAGAAAAACGAGCAGGTAAGCGAAGCGAGCGCCGGGAAGCGAATTTCGTTTGCGCATAGACATAAGAAAGTATAACGCGAGCATGAGGCGGACGACACCTCGCGCGTGATTCATGAACTCCGCGTATGGTATTCGCGCGTACGCGGATAGCGAATGAGTAAGATGCGGCCGGTCCCGTCATTGCCATGAACGAAATGAAACAAGGTGGTGTATGAACGCTACTTCCACTGTTAAAGAATCCGATTCACTACGATTGCGGCAGGCGCATATCAGCGACGTAGCCGCATGCGCACTGATTTGCTACGAAGCGTTTACAACGCTGAACCGGCATCACAACTTTCCACCTGACTTTCCGAATGTCGAAGTGGCGAATCAGGTTTTGAGTTGGATGTTTTCGAATGAAAAGTTTTATTGCGTCGTGGCAGAACTGGACGGGAGACCGGTTGGAAGCAATTGTCTGGACGAACGATCGGGGATTGCAGGAGTTGGGCCAATCACGGTAGATCCAGCGGTGCAGAACAAAAGCGTTGGACGGCAGTTGATGCTCGCCGTGATGGAGCGGGCTGCGCAACAAAAAGCGGCTGGAATCCGTCTGGTGCAAATGGCATTTAACAATCGCTCGCTCTCCCTCTACACAAAATTGGGATTCGATCCAAAGGAACCGCTTTCCGTGATGAATGGCCCGGCGATTCGGAAGATCCCTCCAGGATATGTGGTACGAGCAGCGACGAACGAGGATCTGGATGAGTGCAGCGCGCTCTGCCGGCGAGTACACGGCCACGACCGCAGAGGGGAACTACAAGACGGAATTGCCATGGGTGCGGCGCGCTTGGCTGAGTTTGACGGGCGCATCACAGCATACGTATCAGCTATGGGATTTTTTGGACATAGCGTCGCAGAGAACAATCGCGATCTTCAGGCACTGATTTCGACAGCAGAGCAATTTCTCGGACCCGGAATTCTCGTCCCGACGCGCAATGCGGCACTATTCCGTTGGTGCCTGGAACAGGGTTTGCGCGTGATTGAGCCCGCGACCCTGATGAGCATGGGGCTTTACAACGAACCGGCTGGCGCCTTCTTGCCTTCGATTACGTTTTAAGCGCGAAGCGAATCCGCGGGAGAGGCAACGGCCCCTCCCGCAGCGAAGTGTTTAGGACTTTGCGACTACCAGATTGTTCTGGACGGAAAACACGTTCGGCACGCCGTTTGATCGCAGGCCCGCCAGGTTCTTATCCGCCTCGTTGTCTACGACTCCTTCAAGTGTCACGTGGCCATTCTTCACGATGATGTGAATGGAAGGCACGCTGGCTACGCCGTAGCGGAACAGTCCGCTGTCGCCATAAATCGCGCGATAGAGCGCGCGGCGAAGCTGATCGTCCATCGGTGAATTCGGCAGCACTTCAATCTGATTGTCCACGCTTGCGACGCCTTCGATGGACTTCACGACATTTCCGGCGTCCGATTTCAAGGTTGGCCGCACGACTTGTCCCATCAAAATCACTTTGTCGCCTTCGACTTTGTAAGCCAAATTGTCAAAAACCGAGTAGTACGGCAGCATTACGAGCTCGTGCCGCACTTCCTTGACCAATTTGTTTGCCGGTTTCGGCTCTTGTCCCGCGCTGTTCGCTGCTTGCGCGGAGTAAGGTACGCTCGCCAGACTCAGTGCGAGTGCTGCACCAAAAAGAAGGGCCCGGATCTTCTTAAACATGGCTTTTTCTCCTCAGAACTTCGTTTTACTTCCTGGGTAGTTAGATTCGCTGTGAAATAAAAAAGGGTGCATGCGGGAGGGCGAAACGGATGCTAGCATAAGAAATAAATGCCGGCACCAAAACACAACTTTTCTCTTCCAACAGTGTTGTTGCAGATGACCGCGAGGAGCATTCTAAATTGCTCCTGATCGCGCACCGAGGAGCTTCAGGGTACGCTCCGGAAAACACCATGGCCGCGTTTCGCAAAGCCGTCGCCATGGGTATGAGTTTTATCGAAACCGATCTGCAACTTTCCCGCGACGCACGCTTCGTCGCTATACATGACGAAACTGTAAATCGCACCACGAACGGTCAGGGTGCAGTTCACGATTTGACTCTCGCGGAATTGCGCCGCCTCGACGCCGGCTCCTGGTTTGCCAGTTCTTTCACCGGAGAGCGCATCCCCACGCTCGAAGAGATTCTTGAATTCGCTAAACGCCACGACGTTGTTTTTTATTTGGAGATTAAGCCTCAAGGTTCCTGGGGTGGGGAACACGCTTTGATCGGCGCGTTGCGCGAATCCGGCGAAATCGCGCGAACAGTCGTCATCTCGTTCGATGCATCCATTGTTAGCGCAGTGCGAAAAGCGGAACCCACGCTAATGACGGGCTTGCTTTACGACGGCCAGATTGAAAAGCCCATCGAAAAAGCTCTCGAAATCGGCGCGCGCCAGCTCGCCGTACGCGGCGACCTCGTCACGCCCGCTATGATCGCCGAAGCCAAACGCAACGATCTCCAGGTCGTCTGCTGGACTGTCAATCATCCCGCGCACATGCGCATGCTCGCATCTGCTGGTGTTGCCGGCATTATGAGCGATTACCCTGATCGTTTGAACTCTTCGCAGCCGAAATCCTGAGTAGTATTCCCGTTGACTTACGTGTTGAAATCCCGTTTTCTTGTATTACTTCGCCTAGGTTAGGTAGCCTTGGTTAAGCCGCTGAATAAGGCGCTCAGTTGGCTCACACCTAATTCTTCAGCTCGAGCGCCTGGCGACAGACCCAATCCAGTCAGTATTGCGCGTGTGTTGTTCGGCTCTGCGATTGCACGCAAATTATTGACGAGCATTTTTCTTTTTTGCGCGAAGCACAATTTCACGAATTCCAGAAACTTTTCCTCACTAGTAAGCTGCAACTTGGCCTTCTCTCCTGGCAATCTCATGCTGACCAGCGCGGAGCCGACCTCCGGCGGCGGCTGAAATGCTTCCCGTGGAATCTTCAGCGCAATTGTTGGCCACGAAAAATATTGAGTGAGGACGGAAAGATATCCGTAATCCCGTGTTCCTGGCCGTGCCGCCAGCCGAAACGCAACTTCCTGCTGGATGACGATATGAATCTCGTCGATCGAGTCGGCAAATTCAAAAAAGTGATGAAGAATTGGAGATGTAATGTAGTAAGGCAAATTCCCGTAGATTTTGATTCGGTGTCCACTAGCCAATTTACGCAAATCGGTTTTCAGCACGTCGCTGTGCTGAACAGAAAGGTTTGAGAGATGTTGTGCCATTTGGCTGAGTCGCTTGGCCAGTGGAGGGTCCAATTCCACTGCGATAACTGGACGGCCAGTTGCAGCGAGATGTTGCGTCATCTCGCCGTGGCCGGCGCCGATTTCTATCCAGCAGAAATCTTTCGCCTCACCCGGCACGGAAAAATTTTGGGAGTTCCGCGAGACGCCAATTTCGCGCGCGATCTGTTCCTGCCAGTTTTCGTCCGCTAAAAAATGTTGACCGAGTCTTTGGCGCGCCATCGAGAGGGAAGTGTATCAGTTAGCCGGATGAGGCTGGCCGAGAACATGTAACGAGAATTTTGCGGCGATTTTGTGAGCATTCTCGCGCGGAGATGTGTGTGTGCTGTCCAAAACGAGGTGGGGCTCGGGCAGTTTGGGAGAATCAAAAACGCCGTCGGCTTTCAATTTGCGGAAAAGCTCGAGTGAGACGAGTTTCTTGTGGTTTCTCCGTTCCGGCATATCTATCCGCCGCTCGAGTTCATTGGGATCGCAAGTAATTTCGGTAAACAATACTTGGCCGTCGAAAGAAGAAATGATGCGCATCGTATTCTCAATGAAGCTTTGCTGGACGGAATTTTCCGGGTTGAAGGTGAAAATCAGCGCCGGAAGGGGAACGGAAGCGGCCTCTTCGAAAACGGAAAGCCAGATGGATTCGCGCAGCTCGATGAAGGGCGTGCTGGCAAATTCGAAGACAGAAAGCAGCAGATCGACTGCCAGATGATTATGAAACAGTTTGTATCCGGTGAGTTCGGCCAGCTCACGCGCGATAGTGAGTTTGCCTGTGCCCGGCAGACCATAAAGAAAAAGAAGCTTCATCGAAAATAGCGCCTTGTCTTTGTGCGAAAATTATACGCGAATCACCTGATGGTCACCGGGAAAAGGAAAGATCTTCTTGTTCCGCTTGACGCGCCCGAAGGGGTCCGATAGCGTAATTCAAGACAAAAACGCGCATGAGAATCCTCTTTGTGGCATCAGAAGGTTTGCCGTTTTCCAAGACGGGCGGCCTCGCCGATGTAGTTGAAGCCCTTCCGAAAGCACTCGTGGCCCGCGGCCACGAAGTAGCAGTGATTCTCCCGCGCTATCGCGGCACAAAAACCACTGCGATTGTGATGCCCAGTCTCACCATTCCGCTTGGCTCGCGCTTGCGTTTTCCAGCAGTAGCTGACGGTACTTTACTCAACGGCGTGCGCTATTTTTTCGTCGATGACCCGCCTTTCTTTGATCGCGATGGTATCTACGGCGGCAAACAGGGCGATTATTGGGATAATGCAGAGCGCTACAGTGAATTCTGCCGAGCCGCAATCGAAATCGCTAAGCACGTCTGGCCCGCCGACATAATTCATTGTCACGATTGGCAAACCGCTCTCGTTCCTGTTTTTCTGCGGACTTCCTATTCCGATGATCCCGTGATGAAAGATATGCCCGTGGTCTTCACGATTCACAACATGGGCTATCAGGGGCAATTCGGCAAAGATGTCCTCGACCGCGCCGGAATTCCTCTAGCTACATTCAATCCCAGCGGAATCGAATTCTACGGCAACGTGAATTTTCTTAAAGCCGGAATCGTCTACTCCGATTACGTCACCACCGTTAGCAAACGTTATGCCCAGGAAATCCAGACTCTCGAGTATGGCTATGGTCTCGACGGCGTCGCTCGCAGTCGCGGCGATCGTCTCGTGGGGATCTTAAACGGTGTGGACTATGCCGCGTGGAATCCTGCCAAGGATCCGTATCTCCCCGCAAAATATTCACCGAAGGATTTAACCGGCAAACTCGCTTGCAAGCAGGATCTTCTTCAAGTTTTTGGTTTGCCTGAAGTTCCAGGCCGTCCGCTTCTTGGAATCGTTTCCCGCTTCGCCGACCAAAAGGGTTTTGACCTCATCGCTGAAGTCGCGCACGAAATCATGCGAGAAGATTTGTCTCTGGTCGTGCTCGGCACTGGCGAGCGCCGCTACGAAGATCTTTTCCGCGCGCTCGCTTCCGCCTACCCGGATCGTGCCGCCGTCAAAATCGCTTACGACAACGCCATCGCGCACAAAGTTGAAGCCGGCGCCGACATGTTTCTCATGCCTTCGCGCTACGAACCTTGTGGCTTGAATCAGATTTATAGTTTGAAGTATGGTACGGTGCCGATTGTTCGCGCCACGGGCGGATTGGACGATACAATTGAACCATTCGATTTGGAACACGGTACAGGAACCGGTTTCAAGTTCTGGGATTATTCCGGCGGTGCGTTGCTTTACACGATTCGTCAAGCGCTCCATCATTTTTCCGATGAGCGCATCTGGAAGCGCATTCAGTTGAACGGGATGGTCAAGGATTATTCGTGGAAAACGCCTGCAGCCGAGTACGTAGCTCTCTACGACGCGGCGAGGGCGGCAAGGGGACTGGGGCGGCCGGCGCGTAACCAAATGCCTGTTGCAACATCTAATTAAGCGAACAAAAGGAGACAAGCGGCGGCCTAACGGCCAAGTCGCTGAAGCTAAAGAACATGGCGGAAAACATCCAAGCAGCAACCGATGGAAATTTTGAAAGCGAAGTACTTACGGCCAGCAAATCGCAGCCCGTACTCGTCGATTTTTGGGCGGAATGGTGCCGCCCGTGTCATATGCTCGCTCCGACGGTCGCGGAAGTCGCGAACGAATACGCGGGCAAAATCAAGGTCATGAAGCTCAATGTGGACGAAGCGATGAACTCCGCAGGTCGCTACAACATTCGTGGCATTCCGACGATTTTGGTTTTCAAGGACGGCCAGGTGGTCGAGCAGATTGTCGGCGCGGTACCCAAGGATCAGATCACGAAAGCTGTTGATCGCCACGTAGGCTGAACCGTTTTTGAACTAAGACTCACGAGGCGTGTGGGACTGAAATTCCACACGCCTTTTGTCTGTCCGGTTGACCGCCATCCTGCTGCCTTGCTAATTTCTTTCGCGGCCTATGGCGCAAGCCCAATCCAGCTCTCGAATTCCCGAACTCGATGGAATCCGTGGCCTCGCCATTCTCAGCGTCCTTTGTTTTCACTACATCTCCATCCAGGGTGGCGCGCCCGCTGGCAGCGTCGTGGATCGTCTCCAGCGCCTCGTGATTCTCGGCGGCACGGGCGTTGACCTCTTCTTCGTCCTCTCAGGCTTCCTCATCGGAGGGATTCTGCTCGATGTGAAAGATTCGCCCCGCTATTTCCGCACCTTCTACGCACGCCGTATTTTTCGCATCATTCCCGTCTACTTTGCCTGGATCACCGCCTACATCCTGATCGTTAGATTCGCAGGAAAATATCTCCTCGCGCTCTCTCACTCCGGCAACATGCCGCCTCTTGGCTATCTCGTCTACAACCACTACCTCTTCCTTCAGAATTTTTATCTCGACAAATTTCACAATCTCGCGGGTGCCTGGTTCGATCACACCTGGTCGCTCGCCGTCGAAGAGCAGTTTTACGTTGTCATCCCGCTTCTTGTTTATTTTCTTCCCCGTAAGGCGTACAAGATTTTTCTCTTCTGCGTGATTCTCCTCGAGCCGCTCCTCCGCATCGTCCTGCTGAAAACTGGAATTCTCAACGCCGGCCTGATCGGCCAGCTCACCTTTACCCGCGCCGACGTTCTCGCCGTTGGAGCGCTCGCTGCTCTCTATTGGCGTGAAGAAAACGCGCGCGCCTGGCTGCAAAATAAGTCACGCGCAATTTACCTCTTCCTTTTCCTTCTCTTTCTCGGCTTTGTCGCGTTCTGGGTATGGTCGCCCTATCAGCGATCCTTCGCTTTTGAGGCTGTGGGCTATTCCGTCGTCGCTTTTTTTTACGTCACACTTTTACTCGCTGCACTCTGCATTCCCGGCGGCCCGGTCAGTTCTGTCGCGCGCTGGTCTCTGCTTCGCAAGATCGGCGCGGTCTCTTATTGCATGTACCTTATTCACATCGTCGCAAACGTTGCATGCCACGCAGTTCTTCTCCGCGCCACTCCCAAAATCTCAACGCCTCTTGGCGCTGCCGTCACGGTTTTCGCCGCCTTGCTTACCTATGTAATCGCCTTGATCTCCTGGCGTATCTTTGAAGAGCCTCTCTTGGAACGCGGTCACGTTTTCCGTTACTAATCTCGTCCGGAGCCTCGCCATGAAAGAAAAAATCCGCTGCCACTGGGCGCAAAAAGAAATCAACATCCCCTATCACGACGACGAGTGGGGCGTACCGATTCACGACGACCGTTTGCTTTTTGAATTTCTAACCCTCGAAGGTGCCCAGGCAGGCCTCAGTTGGGACACCATTCTCGCTAAGCGCGTCCGATACTGCGAAGTCTTCGACAATTTCGATGTCAACAAAATCGTCCACTACGATAGGAAAAAAGTGCGCACGTTGTTAAGCGACCCGGGCATTATTCGCAACCGTTTGAAAATTGACTCTACAATCACCAACGCACGCGCCTTCCTAAAAGTGCAGGAGGAATTCGACAGCTTCGATTCTTATCTTTGGCAATTTGTAGGCGGCAAGCCGCTTAAAAACGCCTGGAAACTCCACAAACAAGTCCCAGCGAAAACAAAAGAATCCGACGCCCTAAGCAAAGACTTAAAAAAACGTGGTTTTCGCTTTGTCGGCTCAACCATCTGCTACGCCTTCATGCAAGCCACCGGCATGGTCAATGACCATCTCGTGACCTGCTTCCGCTATCGCCAGATTTCTAAAGCCTAAGGGAAAATTTCGACATCAATAACATGGAAGGGCTGCGTCCCGGCGCTTCCCACGCGATGAGTGTAGGGCTGGCCTTGCGCTTTGTGAAACGCCACGCGCCCTGGGACAACATCCTCCGGCGCGCTCCACTCACCACCCATCGGTTGCGACTTTGTTTTATCACCGCTCAACGCGACGCTCACGTTGTCGTTACTGTGCGTGTGAAAAAGCGCCGGATCCCCGGGAGGAAACAGCACATCCAACACTCGAACATATTGATTCTGCAGAACAACATGATGATGCGGCTCTTTCTCCACAGGCACCGGCTCTTTTATCGATGCGGGATCGACGCTTTCTGTTTTCACAAGAACTCCCGGCGCGCTCGCTTTCTTCACTTCAATCTCGATGGTTTCCAGCGGCGCATCCGTCAAATTTTCTGCCGAGTGCATCACACTGTCTCCCCAATAGATTTCACCAGGGTGCCGCTGCGTCTCTTGCGCCTTTCCGTCGGACGTTGTCACGCGCAAATGACTGCCAGTGATCGCAACAACCGCGCGCCCGGTATGGCTGTGCATCGGAGATTTCGCTCGCGCCGCATAATGTACGCGTAACACGCGAATCTGCTCATTCTCAAATTCGACTTTGACAGTGTACCCGCCCGCCGAAGCCGCTTCCTGCATCCGAACCGGCAAAATTCCCAGCACCACTGCAAGCATTGTGACCTTCATCCCATTCATAGCATCCCTCGCGCGGGCAGCATATCCGCGGCTGGATTTCCGCGCAACATCGGAGCTTCAATTTCGCTTGCATACGCCTGCTTGCGTTGGGCGCATTGCCAGCGTACGATTTCTTACTGTCTGCTCCTTGTTTGTTTTTCCTTTTGAAATTTTCCCCTTCGCAAATGTGAAGGGAACGGTGTGGCAAAGACGGGTTCCAGGGTTTCAGGGCTTGCACTTGCAAGCCCTGAGGTGAAGAAGTTGTACTTACAAACCCTGGCCTAAAAAAGAGGATCGTGAATGAAATCTGTCGTAGTCGTCGGCGCGCAGTGGGGGGATGAAGGCAAAGGAAAAGTTGTCGACTATCTCGCCGGTTCATTCGATTACATTGCGCGCGTTGCCGGTGGCCACAATGCCGGACACACCGTCATCATCGGCAAGGAAAAGCATGTCCTTCAGCTCATTCCATGCGGTATTTTGCGCCCGAAGCAGCATGCCGTCATCGGTGCGGGAGTAGTCGTCGATCCCGGAGCACTCGTTAAGGAAATCGAAACGCTCGCCACCGCAGGCATCGACGTAAAGGGTCGTCTCCACATCAGCAATCGCGCGCATCTCATTTTTCCGTATCATCGCGAACTGGATAAAGCCGCGGAAGGCGCGCGCGGTGCAAACAAAATCGGCACAACATCGCGCGGCATTGGTCCCGCCTACGAAGACAAAATGGCGCGCCGTGGCCTCCGCATGTGCGATCTTCTCGATCCTACGCTCTTCCGCGAAAAGGCGGCGCGCGTCGTCGCCGAAAAAAATCGTCTCGCCAAGGGTGCCTACGGCGCGGACATTGATTTCTCTCACGATGTGGAAGAAACGCTCAAGCAGGGCGAGAAAATTCGCGGCTACATCTGCGATACGGCCGAACTTGTCAATCACGCGCTCGATTCCGGGCAATCTGTTCTTTTTGAAGGCGCACAGGGCACAATGCTTGACATTGACCACGGCACCTATCCCTATGTCACCAGCTCCAGCGCCATTTCCGGCGGCGCCACGACTGGAGTCGGCGTGCCTCCAACCAAAATCAAACACGTGCTCGGAATTTCCAAGGCGTACACCACACGCGTCGGTGGCGGTCCGTTTCCCACGGAAATGCCGGACCTTGACGCAAAAGCAATTCGTGAACGCGGCAAAGAATTCGGCGCCGTCACCGGACGCCCGCGCCGCTGCGGCTGGCTCGATCTTGCCGTTCTTCGCTACGCAAAGATGATCAATGGAATAGACTCGCTCGTAGTCACCAAGCTCGATGTTTTCGATACGCAGCGCGAAATTCAGGTCTGCACGAGCTACAAATACAAAGGGTCAGCGCTAAACGAAATGCCCGCGCTTGCCGAAGAGTACGAGCATGTCACGCCGGTTTACGAAACGCTTCCAGGCTGGGAACAGGAAACTTACGGTGTGAAGGACGCCGGAAAATTGCCCAAGGCCGCGCTCGATTACATGCGCTTTATCGGCGATTTTCTCCAAGTCGAAATCGGCATGATCTCCACCGGCCCGGAACGCGACGCCACTATCGTCCCTGAAGGCACACTCCTCGCCCGCTGGCTGTAGCCGAAATTTGGCTGCAATGGCGTTTTGTAAATGTGGCTCTGTTGTTGCGGCGACTTTACGTCGCCATCTTTTCTTCTGACTTTGTAGGGCCCGCTTTCTGAAGCGGGCCGTCCGGGCCTAAACTAGTTCTCCATGCTGACCTTCGTAGAAGCTCGAAAACAAATCATCGGACAGCTCTCGCGAATCGCTCCAGCCACATCGCGTCCAACAGAGTCTGTTGCTCTTAGCGATTCCCTCGGCCGCACCCTTGCTCAAGAAGTCCGCGCTGATCGCCTCTACCCGCCCTTCGACCGTTCTATCCGAGACGGTTTCGCTGTCCGCGCCACCGATATCGTTCCGGGCGCCAAGCTAAGACTCATTGGCGAACTCAAAGCTGGCGACACGCCACAAATTTCCGTCGCACCCGGCACGTGCGTCCAAATCATGACCGGTGCTGCCGTCCCACAAGGCACCGACGCCGTCGTGATGATCGAACACACCCGCACCGAAGGCGACACCATTGTTTTTGATCGTCCCATCGCACCGGGTCAGCACATTGTGAAGCGAGGTTCAGAAGCGGCCAACGGCCATCCATTCGTCAACCGCGGTATGCGAATGGGATTCGCGGAAATCGCAGCCGCCGCACAAGTTGGCGCTATTGAACTTGAGGTTTATCGCAAACCGCGAGTTGTGATTCTCTCTACGGGCGATGAAGTCGTCCCAGCCGAAACCAAACCCGGCGATTTTCAAATTCGCAATAGCAACGCCTACTCTCTCGCCGCGCAAGTCACGCTTCACGGCGGCGAACCGGTCGTCCTCACCAACGCCAGAGACACCGAAGAAGACCTCCACAAAAAAATCGTGCAAGGCCTTCAGCAAGACATGCTCATTCTTTCCGGGGGAGTTTCGGCAGGGAAGTACGATCTCGTCGAAAAAGTTCTCCGCGATCTCGGGGCAGACTTTCACTTCGACGCCGTCGCCATCCGTCCCGGCAAACCTACCGTCTTCGCCATCTGCCAAAACAAACCGGTTTTCGGGCTCCCGGGAAATCCCATCTCCACCATGGTCACGTTTGAACTTTTCGTATCTCTTGCTCTCGGACTTCTTTCGGGCGCCCAAGCCAAACCGCTCGCCTTCCTCGAAGCTCGTCTCGGCGAACCTCTCCAGGAAAAAACCGGCCTCGCCCACTTTCTCCCGTCTCGCCTCGAATGGCCCGACGGCATCCCAACCGTAAGACCCATCCCCTGGCAAGGCTCTGGCGACCTCGCCGCCGTAGCAAAATCCAATTGCTTCCTCTATATTCCCGCCGACCGCAGCCGGTTTGAGTGTGGTGAACCCATCTCTGTCCTGTCACGCCACGATGTTCTTTAGCACTGACCTGCTAGACTTAAGCCAATGCCCAGACTGTCTCATTACGGCGAACGCGGGCAAGTCCAAATGGTCGACGTCTCCTCCAAAGCCGTCACCACCCGCTCCGCCAGAGCCCAGGGCTTCGTCAAAATGAAGCCCGCTGTCCTCCACGCAGTCCGCAAACTAAAGAATCCTAAGGGCAATCCTCTCGAAGTAGCCCGAATCGCCGGTATCGCCGCCACCAAACGTACTGCCGAATGGATACCTCTTTGTCATCCACTCCCTCTCACCCACATTGATGTGACTGCTCGCCTGTGCAAGAATGGCGTGGAGATACGCTCCCACGTAGTGGCTGCTGCCCAGACCGGCGTCGAAATGGAGGCCCTGGTAGCTGTCACTGCCGCAGCCCTCACGGTCTACGACATGTGCAAAGCCCTCGATAAAGGCATCGAGATTACCGACATTTATCTCCTGGAAAAGACCGGGGGTAAGAGCGGCGATTTCCTCAGAGACGCAGACATCGCTTCCAAATTCGCGCGACGAGGGAAGCGATGACTCCGGCAGGCGGCACAAAGGTTCGATTGCTGCTTGCCGATGATAATCCGCTTGTGCGGGATATCGTTGTGAAGGGTTTGGAGTCGCACTGTGAAGTCATGGTCGCGACGGATGGCGCTGACGCACTGCTCAAGATTATCGACGACCCACCGGACGCAATCCTTTGCGACTACAAAATGTCCGGCCTCGATGGCCGCCAGCTCTTTGAAAAACTGCGTGGCCGCGAGCAGACCCGCCACATTCCATTCTTGTTCATGGCCAGCCGCGCGGATATTGAAGAACGCCTTCGTCCGCTCGTGGATGGTGTCGAAGATTTCATCGCCAAACCATTCTTGATCAAAGATCTCGTCCGTATCACAAAGAAAGTCGTAGATCGCCTGCATCTCGAAAAATTGCAGAAGCGTGCGTCCCGCCCTGGCGTGATTCAGGGACGCCTCGAAGAGATGAGCATGATCGATCTCATGCAATCGCTTGAAATGGGCCAAAAATCCTGCCGGCTCATCGTTCATCACAACGGCGAGCAGGGCGAGCTTTTCTTTGCATCTGGCCAGTGCCGCGATGCGAAAATGGGAAGCACGGAAGGCGACGACGCTGTTTACAAGGTTTTGCTTTGGTCTGCTGGTGAATTTGAAATTGATTTTAATGCCGCCAACGCTTCCACCCGCACGACCACAACGCGTAATACCACCGGCCTTTTGATGGAAGCGATGCGCCTCATGGACGAAGCGAATCGCGATCCAGTCGGAACGCAATAGTTTCCAACATGTCTGATCCCGCTCCGCTCCGCGTCGCAGTCATCACCATCAGCGACTCTGTTTCCACTGGAAAAAGTGAAGACAAATCCGGCCCCGCCGTTATCGCGCGCTGTCGCGAACTCGGCTGGGAAATTAAGTCGAGCTTGGTTGTTGCCGATGATCCGCCAAGTATTCGTGAGCAACTCCGCGAACTAGCCGATTCCGGCCGCGTGGATTTAATTCTCACTACGGGCGGTACAGGCTTGAGTCCGAGAGACTCCACTCCGGAAGCAACGATGGCCGTTGCGGATCGTCTTGTTCCTGGATTCGCCGAAGAAATGCGTCGCAAAGGAATGGAAAAAACGCCACGCGCAATTCTGTCCCGAGCCGTCGCTGCCGTGCGCCACAAATCCCTAATCTTGAATTTGCCGGGAAGTCCCAAAGGCGCCGTCGAATCCCTCGATACTCTCGCCGATCTCTTGCCTCACTCCATCGCCATCATCCACGGTGCCCGCCACGACTAGGCGGCTGGTGTAACCAGGGTAATTTTGTAGTGGAGCCGCACGATCGTCATTCCTAGAAAAGAGATCGTGTGATCCGTGCGCAGGAACTTCTCCTGGTCTTCGTAAACGCGAAACACTTCATGTAAAGTCGTAAAATTCCGTACGTGCCACGCGTCGTTTCCGGCGTCCACGAGTCTATAGAAACCGGATTTGCCGAATTTTCCTCCGCGGGATTCAAGGCCAAATGACCCATCAGCATGATTGATCGGCAAAAGATAAACATTCGCGCTGCCGCGATCGGGAAAAGTCACTTTTACGCACGCGTTGTTTTCGCCGGGAATTTTTGCGACGGAATAAATTCCGGCAAACATTACCGAGCCCGACGATTTCAATCTCCGCAGCCAGCCCGTATAAACCAGTTCTCCTGTAGTTGGCTTGATTAGCTGAATGATCTGGCTCGTCATGCCGCGCGCCATTTCCATCGGCGAAAGAGGGAAATTCAGTTGGTCCATTCTCTGGCTGATGAATTCGACCAGCAGCCAGAGAAAGAAACGCCCTACCATTGCAACTTCGCTCCAAGCTTCCAGCTGATACTGCGCCGTATGTTCGTAGAAATGCCGAACGCGCGGGTGAACTATGTCCGGATTGAAAGAAGGTCCTCGAAGAACTTCAAAGTCAGCGATCAATCCAGCGTTTGGAACATTCTTGAGTTCCAAATTTTCTTCACGGCCGATGCGTTCGTATATGCCGGTACCAATCAATTCGGAATCGCCAAGTGGACAAGTCAGCCAGGGTGCGTCGGTCCGGCGCACACGCTTTCCCGCGAACCGGACCAGGAACTCGATCACCATCTCCAGCGTCCATCCGATTGCACGGTAAACGAAACCGACGAAGCCCTTCTTGCGCTCTCGAGGCACATCAGTTGGCATGTTCCCTACATCTTAGGGGCAGGCCGCAACACGGAGCTGGAGAGAAAAAGGAAAGTTGACGCAAGAGGCAGCGTAATCAAGAATGGGAACCCATGACACAAAAACTTTCAGACAAGAAGTTGGCAGTTTTGGGGGCGGGGAAGCTCGGCGGGATTTTGCTGCGGGCGTATTTGAAGCAGGGGCTTTTTTCGCCGAAGCGAGTTACCGCGACGGTGAAGCATAGCGAGAAAGCTGCAGCGCTGGCGAAAGAGCTTGGTGTCAGCGTGACAAACGAAAACCGCAAAGCGGTGAAGGACGCAGATATTATTTTGCTGGGCGTGAAGCCGCAGGTTGTTGGGGACGTGCTGAAGGAAATTGCGCCCGAGTTAAGCGAAAAAACTTTGGTGATTTCTGTGGCTGCTTCGGTGCCGACAAGTTATCTCGAAGAGCGGCTTGGCAAGAAAATTCCAGTCGTGCGCGCGATGCCAAATACCCCGTCGGCAGTGGGCTGTGGAATGACGGGAATTTGCGCTGGCGCGCACGCCAAACCGGAACATCTGGAAATTGCACTGGCGATGTTCAACGCTGTAGGCCGCACAGTTGCAGTCGATGAAAAGAATATGGACGGAGTGACGGCGCTTTCCGCCAGCGGACCGGCGTACGCGTACATCATTCTGGAATCGCTCGCTGAAGCCGGCGTAAAAGTCGGCTTGCCACGTGACGTCGCAACTTTGCTTGCCGCGCAGACGATGAAAGGTGCAGCAAGCGTCGTACTCGAAACAGGCGATCATCCAGCACTCTTGAAAGATGCGGTAACAACACCGGCAGGCTGCACGATTGATGGCATCATGGAACTCGAAGAAGGGAAGTTGCGCGTCACGCTAATCAAAGCTGTTGTGAAAGCCACCGAACGCGCCGGCGAACTCCTATTTGAAAAATAATCTTGAAATGGCCGACGATCCCAATGATTCCTCGAAACTGACGCAAGCGCAAAAAGACACGCGCGACATGACAATGAAGTCCGCGCTGGCGATGGAACTGCCGTTTACGCTTGTTGGAGCGGTCGTTGTCGGCGGTCTAGTTGGCTATTTGCTCGATAAATGGCTGCACACCGCGCCGTGGATGATGGTCATTCTCGGCAGCCTTGGTTTTGCAGGTGGCGTGAGCGAAGTTGTTCGACGCCTGCGACCGCGATGAGATTCTCAACAGCGATGGCTGATTCCTCCGCGACTACGGACGCTGCACTTCCCGGCGAGCATGTTTTGCAACGGATTGCGTGGCTCACGGTGGTACTTGGTCTTGCAGCTGCGGCTGTTGCAGCTTTTCTACACCGCCCTGACTGGGCGAAAGGCATTGTTTGCGGTACGGTGCTGGGATGGTTGAACTTTCGCTGGCTGAAGCGAGGAATGCTGGCGATGGTCCAATCTGTTAGCAGAAACGCCGCGTCTCAATCAGCGTCAAATTCTTCGGAAGCTATTGAAAATAGGGATGATGCAAAGGGTTCGGCTGTGCCGACGTATCTCCTCATGGCTTTCCGCTACATCTTGCTCGCCCTGGGCGTGTATGTTATTTTTACTTATCTGCACGTTCCACTGGTGAGCATAGGCTTGGGATTGTGTGCGCTCGGCGCCGCTACAATTGCGGCAAGTGTGTGGGAAGTTGCAAAACCTGCATCGTGAGAAGTTAGCTCAAGAGGGCAAGAGAGCCGATGGAAGAACACGTCAGTCCGGTAACAGTCTTTGTGAATCATTTGTTGAGCCCGCTAGCGAATGCGGTGCTGAACGCGCTTCATCTGAAGCCCGAAGATCCGAATTTGCCGATTCCGCAACACGTTGTGATGGCGCTATTGGTGCTTGTGATTCTGACTCTGCTTGCTCTGATTCTCCGCATGCGGCTTTCGGTTGAAAAGCCCGGAGCGATGCAACAGATTGCAGAACTTTTGCTGACCAACCCGATGCGGGTAGGTATTCGAGATACATTGGACGATGCTGCGGGGCACCACGCGCGTTCGTTCATTGCGTTTGTGGGATCCATTTCCATCTTTATTCTTTTTTCCAACTTAATGAGTTTGTTTCCGCTTTTCTCGGCGCCAACCGGTGAAAAAACTGTGCCGCTCGCCTGCGCAATTCTGACGTTTCTTTATTTCAACTACCAGGGCGTGCATCATCTAGGGCCCGTGCACTATCTGAAGAATTTTGGCGGCGGTAGTCCGCCGTGGATCGCGCCGCTTATTTTTCTGGTAGAAATAATCAGTACGCTGGCCCGTCTGCTCTCTTTGACTGTGCGTCTCTACGCGAATATCTTTGCCAGCGACGCGATTTACGGACTCTTCCTCGGTTTGTTAACCGGAATTTCCGTTTGGGGATGGCACAAGTCACCAGTGCTGGGAGTGGTTTTTGGAATATTCCCCGCCCTCATCCCTCTTCTGTTCATCGGATTGCATTTGCTTGTGGCCGTTATCCAGACTTTTATTTTTACGGTTCTTCCCTCGGTCTATTTGGGGATGGCGACGGCGGAAGAACATTAAAGAGTTTTGCCGGCTGCATCTGCCGGCAATCTGCTGCTTCAGCGTGAGCCCGGCTGCACGGTGTCCGGGAACCACCCACTGGCGGCAATCATAAGGAGGCAGTAATGAAGAAGTTGGGCATGATGTTGACGGCGCTTGCGGGAGTTCTCCTGCTGGCACCAGTTACGTTTGCGCAAGCCGGCGACGCGGCGGCAAGCGGCAGCAGCAAGGGCCTTCTAGGCATTGCGGCTGCATTCGGCATGGGTATCGCAGCGTTCGGATGCGGCCTGGGCCAGGGCAAGGTTGGCGCGGCTGCCATGGAAGGCATCGCACGTAATCCAGGCGCTGCCAAGAGCATGTTCACGCCGATGATTCTTGGGCTCGTATTTATCGAGACTCTTGTGCTGTTCACGCTTCTGATCGTTTTCGTGAAGGTATAAGTAAGAGATTCCTGCGAGGCTTAAAGCCCTCTTCGACTTTGTCGAAGAGGGCTTTTGTTTCTTTGTGATGTCCGCAAGGTATTGATTCCACAGAGGGGCACCCTACCCCCCTGTTTTTTGTAAGTGTTCATTCTAAAGATAGTTGCGGGCAGACAATCTCGGCTAAAACGCGGAAATCATCTGTAAATGTTGATTTTGAATGAGTTACACGCCACGTCTTCAAATTTCTCTAATTTTTCAGCGATAAAGAGATTAAGTCTTGCTCCGAAGATTGTTGAGCGAGCTCCATAAAAGAAAAAAGCGCCTGCTGTGGACAGGCGCTTTCATGCAGTAAGTATAACGAATAGTTACTTATTGTCAAGGGAACAGGCGGAGTAGTGGGTCAGGTTTCGGTTAGCCCGCCGCAAGGGGCAATTGCGATCACCACCCAAAGCTGATTTGTCGCTACCGATCCGCATATGCCGATACAGATTGCTTCGGATTGCCGACAACTCGTCCAGAAGCCTCCCTGCCCACCTATAGAAACAGGGTTTCCTCCTCCACCAGCACGCTTCCGACGTTAGCGATGGCGTGCGCCACCGCACTAATCGTTGAGGTTTAACGTCACCTTGGCATTCTCCACCACTCTGTTCCACCTGGGGTCGACCGAGCCGTCGGCTGCGTATTCGTCGTGCCAGTTCCACCACTTGTATGGTGGAGTTTGAGGATAACCCTCCGGCGAGTCTTCCCACTCTTCCTGGCGCCCGAGTGCTGTCATGTCCAGATAGCTCCAGGTGCTCCCCATGGCCTCGTCGCCGCGGTTGTTGATGAAGTAGGTGCGAGATATACGTTCGCCGTCGCGGAAGAACGCGTTCGTGCCGTGCCACTCGGCGACGCCGAAGTCGGTGTCGAAGCTGTCCGTGATGGTGTACCACGGCATATCCCATTCCATTCGAGCCTTCAGGCGCTGGATGTCAGCTTGCGGCGCGCGCGAGGCGTACGCGAGCGTCGTGTCGCGGGCGTTCAGATGGGCCAGGTGGGCGACCTGATCGGCGCCCAGCGAGCAGCCGCGGCAGGCGTGCTCGGGCCAGCCGAACACGCCGGGCTCGAAGAAGGCGCGGTAGACAATCAGCTGACGGCGGCCTTCGAACAAGTCGAGCAGGCTCGCCTTTCCCTTCGGCCCATCGAACTCGTACTTCTTCTCCACAGCCATCCA